>NZ_DASUDO010000015.1:0-108081 GCF_036275555.1 Arenimonas sp. | reverse complement strand
GCTCAATCCGCTGCTGCTCGCCTACCACGACCGCTCCGACGGGGGCCTGTTCGCGGCGGCGTGCGAGATGGCCTTTGCCGGCCGTTGCGGGGTCACGCTGAACCTCGACGCAATCGCCTTCGACGCCGCGGCGGACGACGTGGACGCGTTCAAGCGCAATTCCGACGAGCAGCTCGCGGGCCGCATGAAGGACCTCGCGCTCGGGGCGCTGTTCTCCGAGGAGCTCGGCGCGCTGCTGCAGGTCCGCGCCGCCGACCGGGACAAGGCGATGGCGCTCCTGCGGGGGGCCGGGCTGGGCGACCATTCGCATGTCATCGGCAGCGTCAACGCGAGCGACGAGATCCGGCTCGTGCGCAATGCGCGGGCCGTGTACGCCAAGCCGAGGGTCGAGCTGCAGCGGGCGTGGAGCGAGACGACCTGGCGCATGCAGTCGCTGCGCGACAACCCCGAGAGCGCGCAGCAGGAATACGACCGCATCCTCGACGTCAAGGATCCTGGATTGTCGGTGTCGCTCTCCTTTTCCCCCTCATCTGTTCTTATTGGAAAAGGCGCGCGACCACGCGTCGCCATCCTGCGGGAGCAGGGCGTCAACGGCCAGGTGGAAATGGCGGCGGCCTTCGACCGCGCCGGCTTCACCGCGGTGGACGTGCACATGTCCGACCTCATCGCTGGCCGCGTGCGGCTGGACGGCTTCAAGGGCCTGGCGGCCTGCGGTGGCTTCAGCTACGGCGACGTGCTGGGCGCGGGCCGCGGCTGGGCCACGTCCATCCTCGAGCGGCCGGACCTGCGCGAGCAGTTCGCGCGCTTCTTCGAGCGCAGCGACAGCTTCAGCCTCGGCGTCTGCAACGGCTGCCAGATGCTGGCGCAGCTCAAGGGCCTGGTGCCCGGCGCCGAGCACTGGCCGCGCTTCCTGCGCAACCGCAGCGAGCAGTACGAAGCCCGCCTGGCCCAGGTCGAGGTGCAGGACTCGCCCTCGATCCTGTTCGCCGGCATGGCCGGCTCGCGGATCCCGGTGGTGGTGGCGCACGGCGAAGGCCAGGCGCGCTTCGACGCGCCGGAGCACGCCGGCCTGGCCCAGGTCGCGCTGCGCTTCGTCGATGGCCATGGCCAGCCGACCGAAGCCTACCCGGCCAACCCGAACGGCTCGCCCGCCGGCATCACCGGCCTGACCAGCCGCGACGGCCGCGCCACCCTGATGATGCCGCACCCCGAGCGCGTGTTCCGCAGCCTGCAGATGAGCTGGCATCCGGCCGGCTGGGGCGAGGATTCGCCGTGGATGCGGATCTTCCGCAACGCCCGGGCCTGGGTGGCCTGAGCCGGAACGGGGTGCGCCTTGCGCGCACCCCGTGCCGCGATCAGCTGAAGTCGGCGTCCAGCACGATCCGGTAGCGCGCCTTCCCAGCGCGCAGGTGGTCCAGCGCCTCGTTCACGCGACGCATCGGGAAGTGCTCGGTCTTGGGCAGCACGCCGTGCAGGTCGGCGAAGCGGAGCATCGTGTCGATCGCCGCGCGCGAGCCGGTGGGCGAGCCCGACACCGATTTCTGCCCCATGATCAGCGAGAAGGCCGGCACCGGGATCGGCTCCAGCACGGCACCAACCACATGCAGCCGCCCCTCGGGGGCCAGCGCCGCCAGCAGGCCGTTCCAGTCCAGCGACGCGTTCACGGTGTCGATGATCAGATCGAACTGGCCGGCCAGCTTTGCCAGCGCGTCGGCATCGCCGGTGGACACCACCCGGTGCGCGCCGAACGCGCGCGCTTCCTCGGCCTTGGAGGCGCTGGTGGTGAAGGCCGTGACCTCGCAGCCCCAGGCCTTGCAGAACTTCAGCGCCAGGTGGCCCAGCCCGCCGATGCCGACCACGCCGACCCGCGCCGTCGGCGCGATCTTCAGTTCGTGCAGCGGCGCGAAGACCGTGATGCCGCCGCACAGCAGCGGGCCGGCCTCGCGCGGGTCCAGCCCGGCCGGCAGCGGCATCACCCAGACCCAATGGGCGCGCACTCGGTCGGCGAAGGCGCCGTGCCGGCCGGCCAGGGTCGGCTGCACCGACACGCACAGGTTGTGGCGCCCGGCCAGGCACTGCGGGCAGTGCAGGCAGCTGCGGGCGTTCCAGCCAAGGCCGACGCGCTGGCCGATCGCCACGCCCTTCGCCTGCGGGCCCATCGCCACCACGCGGCCCACGGCCTCGTGGCCGGGCACGAACGGGTACTGGGTGAAGCCCCACGCGTTGTCCAGCAGGGACAGGTCGGAGTGGCAGATGCCGCAGTGCTCCACGGCGATCTCGACGTCCTCGGGCCCGAGCGGGCCGGGATCGTACTCGAGGGGCTGCAGCGGGGCGCCGGCGGTGGGCGCGGCCCAGGCACGGATCAGGGTCATGGCGGATCCTCGGGAGGGACAGGGTCGTTCACGATACGCCGGCCCGCGTGAGGGGCGCGCCGGGGCGCCCCGACCTGCTAAATTCCGGGGGCAGTCCTGCATGGAGGCGCCGTGGCATCGGTCATCAACGAAACGACGGAAACCGCCGACACCCGCATCGCCGCGGCCCTGTCCGCCCGCGGCCGGCTGAAGGAAGCCGACCTCGCCCGCGCCCAGCGCCTGCAGGCCGAGGCCGGCGGTTCGCTGGCCGCGCTGCTGGTGCGCCTGGGCATGGTGTCCGAGCGCGACATGGCGGAAGCCGCCGCCGAGGTGATGGGCCTGCCGCTGCTGGCCGCCAAGGATTGCCCCGACGCGCCGCCCCCGGGCGTGGCGCTGTCGCTGCGCTTCCTCAAGCAGCTGGCGGTGTGCCCGGTGGGCGAGGGCGAGGACTACGTCGAGCTGCTGGTCGCCGACCCGCAGGATCCCTACGCCGCCGAGGCCGTGGCGCTCGCCACCGGCCGCGCGGTGCGGGTGAAGGTCGGCCTGCGCGCCGAGATCGCCGACCTGGTCGAGCGCTACTACGGCTCCGGCCGCTCGGCCATGGGCACGATCGTCGAGAACCTCGGCGATGAATCGGGCGGCGACGAAGCCGACGTCGAGCAGCTGCGCGACCTGGCCTCCGAAGCGCCCGTCATCCGGCTCGTCAACCTGGTGATCCAGCGTGCGGTGGAACTGCGCGCCTCCGACATCCACATCGAGCCCTTCGAGAACCGCCTGAAGGTGCGCTACCGCGTCGACGGCGTGCTCGAGGAGTCCGAATCGCCGCCGGCCAACCTCACCGCCGCGGTGATCTCGCGCATCAAGATCATGGCCAAGCTCAACATCGCCGAGCGCCGGCTGCCGCAGGACGGCCGCATCATGGTGCGCGTGCAGGGCAAGGAGCTCGACCTGCGCGTGAGCACGGTGCCCACCGCGCACGGCGAGTCGGTGGTGATGCGCCTGCTCGACCGCGAATCCGTGGTGCTCGACTTCAAGGCGCTGGGCTTCACCGACGAATTCCTCGGCCAGTTCATGAAGGTGCTCGAGCAGCCGCACGGCATCCTGCTGGTCACCGGCCCCACCGGCTCGGGCAAGACCACAACGCTGTACGCGGCGCTCAGCCAGCTCAACACGCCCGACGTGAAGATCATCACCGTCGAGGACCCGGTCGAATACCAGATCGAGGGCATCAACCAGATCCAGGCCAAGCCGCAGATCGGCCTCGACTTCGCCCACGCGCTGCGCAGCATCGTCCGCCAGGACCCCGACATCATCATGATCGGCGAGATGCGCGACCTGGAAACCTCGCGCATCGCGATCCAGTCGGCGCTCACCGGCCACCTGGTGCTGAGCACGCTGCACACCAACAACGCCGCCGGCGGCATCACCCGCATGATGGACATGGGCGTCGAGGACTACCTGCTCACCTCCACCGTGAACGGCATCCTGGCCCAGCGCCTGGTGCGCCGTATCGAGCCCACCCACGCCGAGAAATACGAAGCGCTGCCGGAAGTGGTGGAGGAGTTCGGCCTGCGTCGGTTCCAGCCCGAGGGCACGATCTACCTCTACCGCCCGAAGCCTTCGGCGCTCACGCCCACCGGCTACCTCGGCCGCACCACCATCATGGAATTCCTGGTGATGGACGACACCCTGCGCCGGCTGGTGATGAAGCACGCCGGCATGGGCGAGCTGGAGGACGCGGCGCGCGAGCGCGGCATGCGCACCATGTACGAGGACGGCCTGGTGAAGGCGATGCAGGGCCTGACCACGATCGAAGAGGTCCTGCGCGTCACGCAGGAGGGCTAGGGCGATGGCGCTGTTCCGCTACAAGGCCCTGTCGGCCGCCGGCGAATCGCTCGACGGCCAGATGGAGGCGGCCAGCGCCGAGGAAGTGATCGTGCGCCTGCAGGACCAGGGCCACCTGCCGGTGGAGGCGCGCCGCGCCGACGCCGGCGGCGGCGAGGGCCTGGACGCGCTGTTCAAGCGCAAGGAATTCGGCGAGCCGCAGGTGCTGCAGTTCACCCAGCAGCTGGCGACGCTGCTGGGTGCCGGCCAGCCGCTCGACCGCGCGCTCGGCATCCTGCTCGAGCTGCCCGATTCGCCCGAGGCGCGCCGCGTGGTCGAGCGCGTGCGCGAGGCGGTGCGCGGCGGTGCGCCGCTGTCCACCGCGCTCGAGCAGCAGCACGGCATCTTCTCGCGCCTGTACGTGAACCTGGTGCGTGCCGGCGAGGCCGGCGGCAACCTGCACGAAAGCCTGCGCCGCCTCGCCGACTACCTCGAGCGGAGCGCCGCGCTGCGCGCGCGCGTGCTCAACGCGATGATCTACCCGGCCATCCTCACGGTGCTGGTGTTCGCCTCCATCGCCTTCCTGATGGCCTTCGTGGTGCCGCAGTTCCAGGCCCTGTTCGAAAGCATGAACGCCGACCTGCCCTGGTACTCGCTGGCGGTGCTCAAGACCAGCCTGTTCATCCGCGCCTGGTGGTGGGCCCTGCTGCTGGTCGCGCTGGGCGCGGCGGGCTGGGGCGCGATCAAGTTCGGCGACCCGGCCGTGCGCCGCGCGATCGATGCGCGCGTGCTGCGCCACAAGTTCCCCGGCGACCTGGTCGCCAAGCTCGACACCGCGCGGCTGGCGCGCACGCTGGGCACGCTGGTGCGCAACGGCGTGCCGCTGCTGGGCGCGCTGAACCTCTCGCGCCCGGTGCTGTCCAACCGGGTGCTGGCCGAGGCGGTGGAAGCCGCGGCCGAGGACGTGAAGACCGGCAGCGGTCTGGGCTACGCGCTGGGCCGCCAGAAGGTGTTCCCGCGCCTCGCCGTGCACATGATCCAGGTCGGCGAGGAGTCGGGCGAACTCGACGCGATGCTGCTCAAGGCCGCCGACACCTTCGACCAGGAGACCGCCAACGCGCTCGACCGCCTGCTCGCCGCGCTGGTGCCGGCGCTGACCGTGCTGATGACCCTCGTGGTCGGCGCGGTCATGCTGTCGGTGCTGCTGCCGATCTACGACCTCACCAATTCCATCTGACCAGGAACCGACGATGCGACGCCAACCCGCTTCCCCCCGACACGCCCGCGGCATGAGCCTGATCGAGCTGATGATCGTGATCGTCCTGATCGGCTCGGTGCTCGCGCTGATCGCCAGCCGCGTCATGGGCGGCCAGGACCGCGCCAACGTGCGCATCGCCGAGACCCAGCTGGTGACGCTGGCCGGCAAGATCGACCAGTTCCGCATGGACACCGGCAAGCTGCCCGACTCGCTCGACCAGCTCGTCACCTCCACCGGCGCCACCAACTGGCTCGGCCCCTACGCGCGCGCCGAAGAGCTGAACGACCCCTGGGGCACGCCGATCGAGTTCAAGCGCCCGGGCGCCAACGGCCCGTTCGAGCTGGTGAGCCTGGGCGCCGATGCCCAGGCCGGCGGCGAGAGCGTCAACCAGGACATCCGCCGGCCCTGAGCGCCGGCCCCTGGCGCCGCCGATGATGCGCCCGCGCGGTTTCTCGCTGGTGGAGCTGGTGGTGGTGATGGTGCTCATCGCCGCCCTGGCCGCGCTCGGCCTGGCCGCCATCGGCACCGGCCTGCCGGGCCAGCAGCTGCGCGGGGCCGCGCGCGAGCTTGCCGCGGAGCTGCGATTCACCCGCGCGCAGGCGATCGCCACCGGGCGCGAGCAGGTCTTCCGCATTGATGTCGGCGAGAAGCGCTGGCAGGGCGCGGGCGAGCGCAGCGGCGAACTCCCCGGCGAGATCGCGCTGGAGGTCACCGGCGCCCGCGAGGAGCTGGAAACGCCGCAGGTGGTCGCGATTCGTTTCTTCCCTGAAGGCGCCGCCACCGGCGGCCGGCTCGTGCTGCGCAACGGCGAGGCCGCCTGGCGCGTGGACGTGGCCTGGCTCACCGGCGAAGTGCGCCTGCGCCGCGGCGAGGGCGAGCCATGAGGCGCCAGCGCGGCTTCACCCTGCTCGAAGTGATCCTGGCGTTCGCACTGATGTCGGTGGGGCTCGGCATCCTGGTCGCCATCCTGAGCGGCGGGCTGGCCCAGGTGCGCACCGCCGGCGACGCCACCGAGGCGACGCTGCACGCGCAGTCGCTGATCGAGCAGCTGGGCGTGCTCGAACCGATCGAGCCCGGCCGGGAGCAGGGCGACTTCGACCGCGGCCGCTACCGCTGGGACCTGGAGATCACCGAGGCCGAGGATCCGGCGCCGCGCACCGAATCGCCCGAGGGCGTCGCGCCGATCGAATCGGTGGGCCTGCAGCCGGCCGGCGCGCCCGTGCTCTACCGCGTCCAGCTCGACGTGAGCTGGGGCGAGGACGACGTGCCGCGCACCCTGCGCTTCAGCACGCTGCGCGCGCGCTACCCGGCGCCGCCCGGAGGCTCGCCATGATCCGCGCGCGCGGCTTCAGCCTGATCGAAGTACTGCTGGCCACCACGCTGCTGGCCGTCGGCGTCGGCCTGGCCTTCGCCACCCTGCGCAACGCCACCGTCGCCACCAGCCGCGCCGAGGACATGGCCCAACGCAACGAGCGCCTGCGCGCGGTGCAGGCCTTCCTGCGGCGCCAGGTCGAGGACGCGCTGCCGCTGCCGATCGAACCCGACGACGGCACCGGCACGCCGGCCTTTTTCGAAGCCGCGGAGGACGAGCTCAAGCTGGTGGCGCCGATGCCGGGCTACCTCTCGCGCGGCGGCCCGCACCTGCAGACGTTCCGCCTGGTGCGCGAATCGGGCGGGCTGCGGCTGGAGTTCCAGCACCAGCAGCTCACGCCCGACGGCCCGCTGGAGAGCGAGCGCGAGCCGGAAGTGCTGCTCGACGGCATCGCCGAGGGCGGTTTCGCCTTCCGCACGCTGGACGACGACGGCAAGCCCGGCGCCTGGACCCCGCGCTGGGACACGCCGCAATCGATGCCGCGCCTGGTGCGGCTCGAGCTGCGCATGGCCGACGAACGCGCGCGCTTCCCGACCCTGGTCGCGGCGCCGCGCCAGGCCGCCTCGCTGGTGGCGGGCTGGGGCGGCGCGCCGATCGACGGCTACCCGCAGCCCGGGGAAACGCAATGAGCCGCGCCAGCCGGGGGGCCGCGCTGCTGCTGGTGCTGTGGATGCTGCTGCTGATGGCGGGGCTGATCGCGGTGTTCGCGCTCGGCACCCGCACCGAGGCGCTGCAGGGCAGCGCCCTGCGCCAGATCGCCGCGGCGCGCCTCGCCGCCGAGGCCGGCATCGAGCTGGCGGCGATGCGTCTGGTCGAGCCCGACCCGGCGGCGCGCTGGGTGCCCGATGGCCGCGCGCAGAAATTCAGCTTCGACGACCACCAGGTCGAGGTGCTGGTGCAGGACGAGGCCGCCAAGATGGACCTCAACGCCACCGATGCCGGCCAGCTGGCGGCGCTGATGGGCTGGCTGGGCGTCGAGCCCGAGCGCGCCGAGCGGCTGGCCGGCGTGATCCAGGACTGGCGCGATGCCGACAGCCTGCTGGCCGTGTCCGGCGGCGCCGAGGACCGCGACTATGCGGCGGCCGGGCTCGAGTACGGCGCCAAGGACCAACCTTTCACCACGCTGGGCGAACTCCAGCAACTGCTCGGCATGGACACCGCCACCTACCGGCTGCTGGTGCCGCACGTCACCATCCACACCGCGATGCCGCGGCCCGAGCCCGGCTTCGCCCAGCGGCCGGTGCTGCAGGCGATGGGCCTGAGCCCGGCCCAGGCGGCCGAGCTGGTGGCCCTGCGCGAGGCCTGGCGCCCGGGCCTGCCGCTGCCGCGCTTGCCCGACGGCAGCACCCTCGCCGTGGCGGGGTCGGGAACGTATAGTGTGGCCAGCCGCGCCACCCGTCCGGACGGCACCCTCGTCGAGGTCCACGCCACGCTGAGAATCGGCGCGGGGTCGGGCTTCGGACAACTGTATGCCCCGCTGGCCTGGCGGACGGGAGAACCTTACTGATGCCCGCCGCCGATCGCCTGTCCACCCTCATCGATCCCCTCAAGTTGCGGCTGGCGCGGAGCACGCTCCCGGCCCGGCTGCGCGAGGCCGCGCTGTCGACGCTGCCGGCGTCCTGGCGCGACCGGATCGCCGACGAGGCGCAGCGCCTGTGCCTGGCGCGCCACGGCGATGAACTCGCCCTGCTGGCCGCCGGCCACCGCGGCGACACCCGCCTGGGCGAGGTGCCGCTGGAGCCGTCGCTGCTGGACGAGCTGCGCGCGCGCGCCGACGCCAGCGGCACGCCGCGCTGGCTGCTGTTGCCCGCCGCCGGCGTGCTGCGCCGCGTGCTCACCCTGCCGGCCGCCGCCGAACCGCGCCTGCGCGAAGTGCTGGCCTTCGAGCTCGACCGGCAGACGCCGTTCTCCGCCGACCAGGTCAGCTTCGAGGGCCGCGTGTTGTCGCGCGACCTGGCCGCGCAGCAGCTGCGGGTCGAACTGCTGGTGCTGCCGCGCGCCCGGCTCGACGCCGAACTCGCGGCCATTGGCCCGCTGGCGCAAGGCCTGGCCGGCGTCGACGTGGTCGAGGCCGATGGCCGCCGCCTCGGCCTGAACCTTCTGCCCGACGCCGCCCGCGCGCGGGGCCGCGACCCGGTGCGCCGCCTGCACCTGGTACTGGCCGCGGTGGCCGTGGTCGGCCTGCTGGGCACGCTGTTGCTCACGCTGCACAACCGCAGCGAGCGCCGCGACGAACTGCGCGCCCTGGTCGCCACCGCCAACGACCAGGCCCGCGAGGCGCGCCTGCTGCGCAACCAGCTGGTCTCGTCCGCGCAGGCCGCGAACTTCCTGGCCGCCACCCGCGCCAGCCGCCCGACCATGCTCGAGGTGATGGACGAGCTGACCAAGCGCATCCCCGACGACACCTCGCTCGACAAGCTCGCGATCAACGGCGACCAGCTGGTGATGGTGGGACAGAGCCGCGCCGCGCCCGCGCTGGTGGCGCTGCTGCAGGCCTCGCCGCTGGTCACCGACCCCGCGCTCTCGGGCGTGGTGCAGTCGGACCCGCGCACCGGCCGCGACCGCTTCACGCTGACCGCGCGCGTGGTGAACGCCAGCGCCGGCGAGGAGGGCGACGATGCCGGCCGCTGAGCGCCTGAAGCTGCTGGGTGGCGCCGCGCTGGCCGCGGTGCTCGCCTATTTCGTGCTGCTGCACTGGTGGTGGACGGCGCCGATGCTCGCGATGGGCGACGAGATCGCCGAGCTGCGCGACCAGGAGCTGGCGCTGCGCGAGGAAATCGCCCAGCGGCCGGTGCTCGAGAGCGAGCTGGCGCGCGTGCGCGAGTTCGAGCAGGGCAACCCGGGCTTCCTGCCCGAGACCAACCGCCAGCTGGCCACCGCCGCGCTCGTGCAGCGGCTCGAGGCGGTGATCGCCGAGGCCAGCCCGCAGCCCGGCCGCTGCCAGATCACCGCGCGCACGCCGACCGATTCCCGCGTCGAGGAACCGTTCGTGCGCGCCACCGTGCAGGTGCGCCTGCGCTGCGGCATGGCCGAACTGGGCGCCGTGCTGCACGCGCTCGAGAGCGGCAGCCCGCAGCTGTTCGTCGACAACCTCGACCTGCTGTCGCGCCGCAGCTACCTGGCCGCGGGTCCGGACGGCGGCGGCATCGACGTCAGCTTCGATCTCTACGGTTACCTGACCACGCCCGCCGGGGGTGCGCCGTGATCGCGCGCCTGCGCCCGGCCGGCGCGTTGCTGGCGGCGGTGGCGGCCTGGGCCGTCGGCCTGCTGCTGCTCGCCCTGGCCGGCCTGGGGGGTCGCGTCGGCCTGCATCCGGGCAACGCCGCGCTGGCGCCGCCGGTGCCGCAGGTGCGCCTGGAGGCCGTCGGTTCGCGGCTCGGGCCGGCGCCGGACTACCTGGAAGTGGGCAACCGTCCGCTGCTGAGTCCCGAGCGGCGCCCGCCGGCGATCGCGACCGGCGAGGGCAGCGGCGACGCACCGCTGGACGCCGAGCTCACCAGCGTCCTGATCGCCGGCGACGTCCGGCTGGCGATCCTGCTGGCGCGCGACACCAACACCAGCCGGCGCGTGCGCGTCGGCGACGTCGTCGAAGGCACGGCCTGGCGCCTGGTCGAACTCGAGCCGCGCCGCGCCGTCTTCGAGGGTCCCGAGGGGCGCCGTGAACTCGCGCTGCGCGTCTACAGCGGCGTGGGCGGCGAGCCCGTCACCCAGGTCGCCGCGCCCGTGGTGCCGGGACGACCGCCGGCCGCGGCCCCGGCCTCCGGCGCGCCCGCGCCGGTTGCCGCCGCTCCGGGCGGCGCCGTGGCCGCGGCGCCGGGCCCCGCGCCGGTCGCCGAGCCCGCGCAAACCGCACCGGTGACGCCGGAACAGCAGGTGGAGGCCATCCGCCGACGCATCGAAGCCCGTCGCGCCCAGCGCGCCGCCGAGGCCGCCGCCGAGCAGGCGGCGCAGGACGGGACCAAACAGGTAGAGTGACCCGATGAAGAAAACCCCGTCCCTGGCCCCCGCCCTGGGCCTCGCCCTGATTGTTTTCCTCGCTGGCTGCGCCACCGCCGGCGCGCCGGTGATCCAGCGCGGCGCCGACCCACTGGCCAACGGCCCCGCGCAGGCCGAGGCCGCCCCGGACGCCGCGGCGGGCGGCGATGCCGCGTCCGGCAGCGGCGCGAGCATCACCCCCGGCACCGGCCAGGTCATCAACCAGCGCGTCGCGTCCGCGCCGCCGCCGGCGATCGAAGCGACGGGTGAAGCCACCTTCAACTTCGAAGGCGAGTCGGTGCACGCGGTGGTCAAGGCCATCCTCGGCGACCTGCTGCAGCAGAACTACGTGATCGCGCCCGGCGTGCAGGGCCAGGTGACGCTGGCCACGCCGCGGCCGGTGAACGCCGCGCAGGCGCTGGGCCTGCTCGAGATGGTGCTGGGCTGGAACAACGCACGGCTGATCTGGACCGACGGACGCTACAACGTGGTGCCCGCCGACCAGGCGCTGGCCGGCAACCTGTCGCCGCGCACCGGCGGCGTCGCCGACGCCCGCGGCTACGAGGTGCGCGCGGTGCCGCTGCAGTACATCTCGGCCGCCGAGATGAAGAAGGTGCTCGAGCCCTACGCCCGCCCGAACGCCGTGGTGAACGTGGACGCCGCGCGCAACATGATCGTCGTCGCCGGTACCCGCGGCGAGCTGCAGAACTACCTGCGCACGATCGAGATCTTCGACGTCGACTGGCTGGCCGGCATGTCGGTGGGCGTGTTCCCGCTGCAGTCGGCCGAGGCGACGCGGATGGTGGACGAGCTCAACGCGGTGTTCGGCGAGGGTGGCAGCACCCCGGTTTCGGGCATGTTCCGCTTCATGCCGCTGGAAGGACAGAACGCGGTGATGGTGATCACCCCGCAGGCGCGCTACCTGCGCGAGGCGCAGGTCTGGATCGAGCGGCTCGACGCCGGCGGCGGCGAAGGCGCGCGGCTCTACACCTACGAAGTGCTTTACATGAAGGCCGAGGACCTGGCCGACCAGCTGTCCCAGGTGTTCGGTGGCCAGGGCGGTGGTAGTGCCGGCGCCGACCGCGGCGGTTCGCCGTCGGTGATGCCGGGCCTGGAGCCGGTGCGCATCCGCTCGATCGACACGCCTGCCACCGACGCCGCCGATCCGAAGGCGCGCGCGGAAGGCGAGCGCGCCGCCAGCGCCGGCGCCAGCGCGGGCGGCAGCGCCGGTGCGTCCGGGGCCTCCGGCGGCGGCGACGGCATCGCGCTCGGCAGCGACGCCGACGTCTCCATCAGCGCCGTCGAGGAATCCAACGCCCTGCTGGTGCGGGCCACGCCCGGCCAGTGGGAATCGATCCGCCGCGCCATCGAGCGGCTGGACACCATGCCGCTGCAGGTGCACATCGAGGCGCAGGTGGTCGAAGTGCAGCTCACGGGCGAGCTGAGCTACGGCGTCAACTGGTTCTTCGAGAACGCGGTCGAGGACGC
This sequence comes from Arenimonas sp., assembly GCF_036275555.1. Lineage (GTDB taxonomy): Bacteria > Pseudomonadota > Gammaproteobacteria > Xanthomonadales > Xanthomonadaceae > Arenimonas. The sequence goes on along the minus strand of NZ_DASUDO010000015.1, from coordinate 95,813 downwards.
CGACCTGCCCAGCGCGCTGGGCCGCGGCATCTGGGGCGACATCGCCGGCAGCGTCGGCGCCGACGGCGTGGGCTGGACCTTCCTGGGCCGCAACGCCGCCGCGGTCATCACCGCGCTCGACACCGTCTCGAACGTGCGCCTGCTGTCCACGCCGTCGGTGGTGGTGCGCAACAACGCCGAGGCCAAGCTCGACGTCGGCACCAAGATCCCGGTCAACAGCACCAGCTTCAATCCGATCACCGGCGATCCGGGCGTGGGCAACGGCACCTTCACCCAGGTGCAGTACCTCGACACCGGCGTGATCCTGACCGTGACACCGCGCATCAGCCGGGACGGCACCGTGTTCATGGAGATCGAGCAGGAAGTCAGCTCGCCCGGCGCCGCGCGTCCCGATGACCCGACCGGCAACGTGCCCATCAACAAACGCAGCCTGATCACCGAAGCCGCGATCAAGAGCGGCGAGACGGTGATGCTGGCGGGCCTGATCACCGAAGGCACCACCGACGGCAGCAGCGGCATGCCCGGCCTGAGCCGGCTGCCGGTGATCGGTGGCCTGTTCGGCACCAAGACCCGCGATTCGAACCGGTCGGAAGTGATCATCCTGGTCACGCCGCGGGTGATCCGCGACCCGGCCGAGGCCCGCAAGCTGACGGACGAGTACGGCGAGCGCTTCCGCGCCCTGGAGCCGCTGGGCAAGCCGCGCGACGCCCAGTGAGTTCGTGATGGGCCCGGTCGTTTCCGCCGTCTTCCGCGAGCTGCTGCGCCGCGAGCTCGAGGAGCGCTACCGCGGCAGCGTGCTGGGCACCGCCTGGCTGCTGCTGCTGCCCGTGCTGCAGCTGGCGGTGCTGGCCTGGGTCTTCGGCCACCTGCTGCCGGCGCGCGCGCAGACCGGCGACCTGCCGTTCGTGGCCTTCCTGGCGCTGGGGATGTGGCCCTGGAACCTGTTCGCCAACGCCGCCAACCGCGGCGTCACCGCGCTCACGGACAACGCCGCGCTGATCGGCAAGGTCGCGGTGCCGCACCGGCTCTACGTGGACGTGCGCGTGGTCGCCTGCGCCCTCGTCGACCTGGCCGGGCTGGTGCTGGTGCTCGCGGTGCTGCTCGCCTTCGGCGTCGGCATCACGCTGGCCGGGCTGCCGGCGGCGCTGGCCGCGCTGGCGGTGATCGGCGTGCATGCGCTGGCGGCGGCGCGGCTGCTGGCGGTGCTGCAGGTCTTCCTGCGCGACATCGCCGCGGTGACCGGCCAGGTGCTGACGCTGGGCTTCTTCCTGACGCCGATCCTCTACGACCGCAGCCTGCTGCCGGCGGACGCGGCCTTCTGGCTGGGCCTGAACCCGATGGCCGCGCCGGTGGAGACCGTGCGCCGCGCGCTCACGGGGCAGGCCCCGGACTGGCTGGCCCTGGGCGGCTCGCTGGCGGTGGCGCTGGCGCTGCTGTGGCTGGCCAATGCGATGTTCCGCCGCGCGCGCAGCCACCTGGAGGATTTCCTGTGAGCGTCGCGCCGCTGGTGCGGGCGGACGGCCTGGCCAAGCGCTACCCGGTGCTGGGCCATCGCGGCGACCGGCTCGCCGCGCTCTGGGACGTGCTGCGCGGGCGTCCGCCCCGCCGCGTCGCCCAGGTGCTGCAGGACATCAGCTTCGAGGTGATGCCCGGCCAGTCGCTGGCCATCATCGGCGAGAACGGCGCCGGCAAGTCCACCCTGCTCAAGCTCGTCACCGGCGTGCTCACGCCGAGCGCGGGCACGGTCGAGACGCGCGGCAGCATCGGTGCGCTGCTCGAGCTCGGCGCCGGTTTCCATCCCGAGCTCAGCGGCCGCGACAACGTCCGCCTCGCGGCCGCGCTGCACGGCATCGATGCCGCCACGCTGGCGGAGAAACTGCCGGAGATCGAGGCCTTCGCCGACATCGGCCGCTACCTCGATGAGCCGGTGAAGCACTATTCGTCCGGCATGGTGGTGCGGCTGGGTTTCGCCGTGATCGCCGCGGTGCGGCCGGCGCTGCTGATTACCGACGAAGTGCTGGCGGTGGGCGACGAGAACTTCCAGCGCAAGTGCATCCGCTGGCTCGATGACTACCTGGCCGGCGGCGGCACGCTGCTGCTGGTGTCGCACAGCATCTACCACGTGCAGAAGCTCTGCCGCCGCGCGATCTGGCTCGACGGCGGGCGGATCGCCGCGCAGGGCGACGTGTTCGAGGTCAGCCAGCGCTACCTGGCCGCGCAGGAGGCGCGCCGCGCCGGCGAGCAGGCGGTCGGGGCGCCCGCGGCCGGCCTCCCCGAGTACCGGGTGGAATCGGTGGCCATCAACGGCGTGCCCGGCACCGGCGCGGTGGCCGTGGCGATGGGCGACGCGCTGGAGCAGGACGTGGTGATCCACAGCCGCGACGGCCTGCCGCCGGTGATGCTCAACGGCTGGGTCCGCGCCGACGGCACGCCGGTCTACGGCGTGAGTTCGGAAATGGACGCGGTGCCGGCGCAGCCGCTGGGCGACGGGCAGTTCCGCTTCCGCCTGGTGTTCGACCCGCTGACCCTGCTGCCCGGCAGCTACCGCCTGCGCACGAGCGCCCTCGATGGCGAGGGGCTGCGGCTGTTCGACACCGTCGATCGCGAGGTCACGGTCACCGGCGCCGCCCGCGAGTACGGGCTGGCGCGGCTGCCGCACGCCTGGCGCGGGGAGGGCGGATGAATGCCGTGCCGGTGGTGGTGGTGCCGATCCACAACGCGCTCGAGGCCCTCGACGCCTGCCTGGCTTCGCTCGACCGCACGCTGCCGCCCGGCAGCCCGGTGCTGCTGGCCGATGATGCCTCCACCGACCCGCGCATCGAACCGATGGCGCGCGGCTGGTGCGAGCGCAGCGCGCTGGCGGCCCGCTACGTGCGGCGCGCGCACAACCTGGGCTTCCCGGCGAACTGCAACGCGGCCTTCGCCGAGACCGGCGATGCCGACGTCGTGCTGCTCAACTCCGACACGGTGGTGACGACCGGCTGGCGCGACCAGCTGGTGCGCTGCGCCGCCAGCGACCCGCGGATCGCCACCATCACGCCGTGGTCCAACAACGCCGAGATCTGCTCCTGGCCGCGGTTCTGCGAGGACAACCCGGCGCCCGAGTTCCCGGACGCCATCGCCGAGGCCGCCGCCGGCCTGGCGCCGACCTACCCGGAGCTGCCGACGGCGGTGGGCTTCTGCATGTACGTGCGGCGGGCGGCGCTGCGCCAGATCGGCGACTTCGACGCGCAGACCTTCGGCCGCGGCTACGGCGAGGAGAATGACTTCTGCCTGCGCGCGGCGGCGATGGGCTGGCGCAACGTGCTGTGCGACACCGCCTACGTGGTGCACCACGGCGGCGCCTCGTTCGCGCCGCTGGACCTGGCGCCGGGCGGCGACAACCTGGCCCGGCTGCTGGCGCGCTGGCCCGACTACAACGAGCGCGTGGCCCGCTTCATCATGGCCGACCCGCTGGCGCCGCGGCGAATCGCGCTGGAGCAGCGGCTGCAGTCGCTGGCGGCCGCGGGCCCGCAACGCGACCTGTTCGGATAGCATTTGGCCATGGCCCACGTCCCCGTCCTCGAATTCACCGGCGAGCGCTACACGCCCGAGCGCGACCGCGAGATCGCGCAGGAGCACTGGCACCGCTACGCCTTCGCCCGGCCGCTGGCGTCCGGGCGCCGGGTGCTGGATGCCGCCTGCGGCGAGGGCTACGGCAGCGCGATGATGGCCGCGGCCGGCGCCTCGGTGCTCGGCATCGACATCGGCGCGGACGTGGTGGCGCACGCGCGGGCGCGCTACGCCGCGGTGCCGGGCGTGGCCTTCGAACAGGCCGACGTGACCGCGCTCGACCACCTGCCCGACGCCAGCTTCGACCTGGTGCTCAGCTTCGAAACCCTCGAGCACGTGCACGAACAGGAGCGCATGCTCGACGGCTTCGCGCGCCTGCTGGCGCCCGGCGGCCTGCTGCTGGTGTCCACGCCCGACCGCCACACCTACACCGACCTCACCGGCGTCGAGAATCCGCACCACGTGCGCGAACTGTACCGGCCGGAGTTCGAGGCGATGGTGGCCGCGCGCTTCCCGGCGCGCCGGCTGTTCGGCCAGAAGCTGCTGTTCACGTCGCTGATGTGGGCGCTGGACGACCGCGTGTCGCCGCCGCAGCTGGCCAGCCTCGACGGCCAGGCGATCCGTCCCGGCATCACCAATGCGCCGATGTATTACGTCGCCGCCTGCGCCCGCGAGCCGTCGACGCTGGATGCGCTGCCCGCGCTGTCCGTGCTGGGCGACCAGGCGGAGGGCGTGTACGAGGAATACCGGCGCGAAGTGGCCAACTACCGCCGCGCGATGGCCCATATCGCCCACCTGGAGGCGGAGATCCAGCGCCTGAAGTCGCCGGCGTGAACACCTCGCGCGAATGGCCGGCGCTGGGCACCACCGGGCTGCGTGATTTCAGCGCGCGCGACATCGGCGTGGTGGTGGTCACCTACGCCAGCGCGTCCACCATCGAGGCCTGCCTGTTCCGGCTGCTGGCCAGCCGCGACGTGGCGCGGGTGGTGGTGATCGACAATGCCTCGCCGGACGACACCGCGGCCATCGTCGAGCGCCTGGCGCGCCGCGACGCCCGCCTGGGCCTGGTCCGCAACCCGGAGAACCGCGGTTTCGCCGAGGCCTGCAACCAGGGCGCGACGGCGATCTCGCAGCCATGGGTGGCGTTCGTGAACCCCGATGCCTACGTCGAGCGCGACACGCTGTCGCGGCTGGTCGCGCACGCGACCGCGCGCCCGGGCGCCGGCCTGCTCGGCGTCGAGCTGGTGAGCGAGGAGGGCGAGGTGGACCTGGCCTCGCGCCGGGCCGATCCCTCGCTGCGCGAGCAGGTGGGCAGCCTCGGCCGCCGCGATGCGCTCTACCTCGGCCACGATCCGGCCCAGGTGGTGCAGCCGGTGGACGCGGTGTCGGGCGCGCTGATGCTGATGCCGCTCGGCCTGTTCGTGCGCCTGGACGGCTTCGACGAGGGCTACCGCCTGCACGCCGAGGACCTGGACCTGTGCCGCCGCGTGCGCGAGGCCGGCTACGAGGTGGTGGTGGCCAACGACCTGCGCGTCACCCACGTCCGCGGCGTGTCCAGCCGCAGCAATCCGGTGTGGGTGGAGTGGCACAAGCACCGCGGGCTGTGGCGCTACTTCCGCAAGTTCGAGGCCGCCGACACGCCGGGCTGGCTGCAGGTGGCGCTGTGGCTGGCGGTTTGCGGCCACTTCGCGCTGGCGGCCCCGCGGGCCTGGTGGCGGTCGCGCCGGGCCGGCTGACGGCTATCCGGGCTGCGCGCGGCGGCGGTAGCATGGCCGCTGTCAGGGGGAGGGGCCAGGGCCGTGGGACTGCTGGGGAACGTGGACGCGATCTGGATCGCGCTGGGCCTGTTGGCGGCCATGCTGGTCGCGCACGAGATCTCGTTCCGGCGGGCCGGACGGGTGCGTCGTGAATCCGCCGGCGACGAAGACGAGCCCAGCACCGGCCTCGAGTCCGCGGTCTCGCTGCTGCTGGGCCTGCTGCTGGCCTTTTCCTTCTCGATGGCGGCCGGCCGTTACGAGCAGCGGCAGGACCTGGTGATCGCCGAGGCCAACGCCATCGGTACCGCCTGGCTGCGCTGCGACCTGCTGGCGCCGGACGCCGGGCAGGCCTGCCGCCGCGGCCTGCGCGAGTACACCGACCTCCGCCTCGCGATCTACGAAGCGCCCGACGATCCGGCCGTGCTCGCCGATCTGGTGGGCCGCAGCCAGCGCAGCCTCGACGCGCTCTGGCGGGTCGTGGCCGAACAGGCGGTGGCCGCGCCTTCGCCCAACGGTTCGCTGGCGGTGCAGGCGATGAACGACGTCATCGATCGCCACGGCGAACGCATCGCCGCCTACCGCCGGCACGTGCCCGACGAGGTGATCCTGATGCTGCTGGGGCTGTGCCTGGCCTGGGCGGCCTTCACCGGGCACGCGCAGGGCTGGATGGGGCGGCGCTACCGTCTGGGCTGGCCGGTGTTCGCGGTGCTGGTGGCGCTGGTGGTCTTCATCACCTTCGACTTCGACCGGCAGAAGCGCGGCTTCATCCGGCTCGACGCCACCCAGTCGCTCTACGACCTGCGCGATTCGATGGGCCCCTGAAACGGCGCGGGCCGCTTGCGCGGCCCGTCCGGGGTGCCCTGGCGCGCGCGCCCGGTTACTTGAGCGCCTTGTAGCGCAGGCGGTGCGGCTTCGCGCCTTCCTCGCCCAGGCGGCGCTTCTTGTCTTCCTCGTACTCGCGGTAGTTGCCCTGGTAGAACTCGACGTGCGAGTCGCCCTCGAAGGCGAGGATGTGGGTGGCGATGCGGTCGAGGAACCAGCGGTCATGCGAGATGACCAGGGCGCAGCCCGGGAACTCGAGCAGGGCGTCTTCCAGCGCGCGCAGGGTTTCGATGTCGAGGTCGTTGGACGGTTCGTCGAGCAGCAGCACGTTGCCGCCCTGCAGCAGGGTCTTGGCCATGTGCAGGCGGCCGCGCTCACCGCCGGACAGCGTGCCGACGAGCTTCTGCTGGTCGCTGCCCTTGAAGTTGAAGCGGCCGATGTAGGCGCGCGACTGGATCTCGACCTTGCCGATGGTGATGATGTCGCTGCCGCCGGACACCGCCTGCCAGACGTTCTTGTCGGCCTCGAGCGAATCGCGGCTCTGGTCGACGTAGGCGATCTTGACGGTGTGGCCGACGTTGACCTCGCCCTTGTCCGGCTTTTCCTGGCCCGTGATCATGCGGAACAGGGTCGACTTGCCCGCGCCGTTGGGACCGATGATTCCAACAATCGCGCCCGGCGGGATGGTGATGTTGAGGTCGTCGATCAGCAGGCGGTCGCCGAAGCTCTTCGAGACGTTCTTGAACTCGATCACCTTGTCGCCCAGGCGCTCGCCCGGCGGGATGAAGATCTCGTTGGTCTCGTTGCGCTTCTGGTACTCGACCGACTGCAGGTCTTCCAGGCGCTGCAGGCGGGCCTTGCCCTTGCTGCGGCCGCCCTTGGCGTTCTGGCGCGACCACTCCAGCTCCTTCTGCAGCGCCTTCTGGCGGCCCTTCTCGGCCGACTCTTCCTGCTTCAGGCGCTCGGTCTTCTGGGTCAGCCACTCGCTGTAGTTGCCCTTCCACGGAATGCCGCGGCCGCGGTCGAGCTCGAGGATCCACTCGGCGGCGTTGTCGAGGAAGTAGCGGTCGTGGGTGACGGCCACCACGGTGCCGGGGAAGCGGGTGAGGAACTGCTCCAGCCACTCGACCGACTCGGCGTCGAGGTGGTTGGTGGGTTCGTCGAGCAGCAGCATGTCCGGCTTGGACAGCAGCAGGCGGCAAAGCGCGACGCGGCGCTTCTCACCGCCGGAGAGCTGGCCGCAGATGGCGTCCCAGGGCGGCAGGCGCAGGGCGTCGGCGGCGATTTCCAGCTGCAGCTCCAGCGTGGCGGCGTCGCCGGTGGCCAGGATGGCCTCCAGGCGCTGCTGCTCGGCGGCCAGCTTGTCGAAGTCGGCGTCTTCTTCGGCGTAGGCGGCGTAGACCTTGTCCAGCAGCTCCTGCGCGTGCAGCAGGTCACCCACGCCTTCCTCCACGGCCTGGCGCACGGTGTGCTCCGGGTTCAGGCGCGGCTCCTGCTCGAGGTAGCCGACCTTGATGCCGGGCTGCGGCCGCGCCTCGCCGGTGAAATCGGTGTCCACGCCGGCCATGATGCGGAGCACGGTGGACTTGCCGGCGCCGTTGAGGCCCAGCAGGCCTATCTTCGCGCCCGGGTAGAACGACAGCGAGATGTCCTTGATGATCTGGCGCTTCGGCGGCACCGTCTTGCTGACGCCGATCATGGTGTAGATGTACTGCGACATGGCTCGCTCTCTCTGGCACAGGCCGCGGCGGCGCGGGGACGCGCCGGCCGGGCAGGGGTGGGGGCGCGCGGGTCCCGCGCAGCCGGTCCGGGTTTCGGAGGACCGCGAATTATAGGCCAAACAAATGAACCAGGTTCATTTGGCCCCGGTCAGGCCGCCCCGGACCCTGCGAGGCCCGGGCGCGGCCAAATGAACCTGGTTCATTTGTTTGCGGGGGGCGGGCGGGCCAAAAGAACCTGGTTCATTTTTTTGCGGCAAGTGCCTGCCGGGGCTACAATTTCGCGACCCCGCCGCCTGGAATGCCCCGAATGTTCGCCAAGGATATGCAGATCGCTGGTTATGACGACGCCCTGGACCAGGCCATCGCCCAGGAGCGCCAGCGGCAGGAGGACCACGTCGAGCTGATCGCCTCCGAGAACTACGCCAGCCCGCGCGTGCTCGAGGCCCAGGGCAGCGTGCTGACCAACAAGTACGCCGAGGGCTACCCGGGCAAGCGTTACTACGGCGGCTGCGAGTACGTGGACATCGCCGAGAAGCTGGCGATCGAGCGCGTGAAGCAGCTCTTCGGCGCCGACTACGCCAACGTCCAGCCGCACTCGGGCTCCTCGGCCAACATCGCCGTCTACATGGCCCTGCTGCAGCCGGGCGACACCGTGCTGGGCATGAGCCTGGCCCACGGCGGCCACCTCACCCACGGCGCCAAGGTCAACTTCTCCGGCAAGACCTACCACGCCGTGCAGTACGGCGTGGACGAGAACGGCCTGATCGATTACGACGAAGTGCAGCGCCTGGCCACCGAGCACAAACCGAAGATGGTGGTCGCGGGCTTCAGCGCGTATTCGCAGGTCGTCGAATGGGCGCGCATGGCTGAAATCGCGAAGTCCGTCGGCGCCTACTTCTTCGTGGACATGGCGCACGTCGCCGGCCTGGTCGCCGCCGGCCTGTACCCGAACCCGGTGCCGCATGCCGACGTCGTCACCTCCACCACCCACAAGACCCTGCGCGGCCCGCGCGGCGGCATCATCCTGGCCCGGGCCAACGAGGAGCTGGAGAAGAAGTTCCAGTCGCTGGTGTTCCCCGGCACCCAGGGCGGCCCGCTGATGCACGTGATCGCCGCCAAGGCGGTGGCCTTCAAGGAAGCGCTGGAGCCCGGCTTCAAGGACTACCAGGCGCAGGTGATCAAGAACGCCCAGGCGATGGCGAAGACGATCATGGGCCGCGGCTACAAGGTTGTTTCCGGCGGCACCGAGAACCACCTCATGCTGATCGACCTGATCGGCCGCGACGTCAGCGGCAAGGACGCCGAGGCCGCGCTGGGCGCCGCCCACATCACCGTGAACAAGAACTCGGTGCCGAACGACCCGCGCTCGCCCTTCGTCACCTCGGGCCTGCGCATCGGTACGCCCGCGGTCACCACGCGCGGCTACCGCGAGGCCGAGTGCGTGGCGCTGGCGAACTGGATCTGCGACGTGCTCGACGCGCCGGCGGACGCCTCGGTGATTGCGCGCGTGCGGGACGCCGTGACGGCGCAGTGCCGCGCCTTCCCGGTTTACGGCTGAAAGCCAGGAGGTAGTGAGCAGGAGGCAGGAGTTAGTGAAAGCATGCTAGCCCCGGTCACTGCGTTACTAACTCCTGACTTCTAATCACTACCTCCTCAGAAAAGTTCCCCAGGACAAACCCGGCTACCGCCCATGCACTGCCCCTTCTGCCAGCACGAAGACACCCGCGTGATCGACTCGCGCGTGTCCGAGGATGGGTCCACCATCCGGCGGCGGCGCGAGTGCGAGCAGTGCAACGAGCGCTTCAACACCTTCGAAGTGGCCGAGCTGAAGCTGCCGGCGATCGTCAAGAGCGACGGCCGCCGCGAGGCCTTCGACGAACGCAAGCTGCGCACCAGCTTCGACCGCGCGCTGCAGAAGCGCCCGGTATCGTCCGAGCAGATCGACGCCGCCGTGCGCAACGTCATGCATGCGCTGCGGCTGACCGGCGAGCGCGAGCTGCCCTCGCTGCGCGTCGGTGAGTTCGTGATGGCCGAGCTCAAGCCGCTCGACCAGGTGGCCTACGTGCGCTTCGCCTCGGTGTACCGGAAGTTCGAGGACGTGCAGGCCTTCCGCGAGGAAATCGAGCGACTCGAGCGCGACCTGCCGGGCCTCGAGGGCCTGCAGCTGCCCCTGCTGGACGCGGTGGTGGGCAAGGCCAAGCGTTGACGGCCGTGGCCATCCGCTTCCTCGCCGACGTGCCCGGCCACGCCGACACGCTCGCGGCCTGGCACCACGCGCAGTGGTCGCCTCTTTACGATGACTGGACGCTGGAGCAGACGCAGGCGGAGCTGCGCGACCACGCCACCCGCCGCGCGCGGCCGACCACGCTGGTGGCGCTCGAGGGCGAGAGGCTGCTGGGTTCGGTGAGCCTGGTGGATGAGGACGCCCCCGAACTGCGCGACCAGGGCGATGCCTGGCTGGCGAGTCTCTACGTGGTGCCTGAAGCGCGCGGCACCGGTCTCGGCAAGCAGTTGGTCCGGGCGCTGGTGGGTTTCGCGGCGGGGCAGGGCGTCGAGCGGCTCTGGCTGTTCACGCCCGACCACGCCGGCTTCTACGAACGCCTCGGCTGGCGCCCGCAGGGCCAGGCGATGCTGCGCGGCACGCGCGTGCAATTGATGGATATCCTTCCCGAATGACCGAATTCTCCGCCCGCGACCACGCCCACATGGCCCGCGCCCTGCAGCTGGCCGGACGCGCCGCCTTCACCACCCAGCCCAATCCGATGGTCGGCTGCGTCATCGCGGATGGCGACGCGGTGCTGGGCGAGGGCTGGCACGTGCGCGCGGGCGAGCCGCACGCCGAAGTGCACGCGCTGCGCGCAGCCGCCGGCCGCGCCCGCGGCGCCACCGCCTACGTCACGCTCGAGCCCTGCGCCCACCACGGCCGCACGCCGCCCTGCGCCGACGCGCTGGTGGCGGCCGGCGTCACCCGCGTCGTCGCCGCCTGCCGCGATCCCTACCACCAGGTGTCCGGCCAGGGCTTCGCCAAGTTGCAGGCCGCGGGCATCACGGTCGAGTACGGCCTGATGGAAGCCGCTGCCCGCCACCTCAACCGCGGCTTCTTCTCGCGGATGGAGCGCGGCCGCCCGTGGGTGCGGGTGAAGCTGGGGATGAGCCTGGACGGCCGCACCGCGCTGGCCAGCGGCGAATCGAAGTGGATCACCTCCGAGGCCGCGCGCGCCGACGTGATGCGCTGGCGCGCGCGCGCCGGCGCGCTGATGACCGGCATCGCCACCGTGCTGGCCGACGATCCCCGCCTGACCGTGCGGCTGCCCGAAGGCGACGACTTCGTGCCGCCGCTGCGCGTGGTGCTGGACGAGCGCGGCCGGCTGCCCGCGCTGTCGCAGGTGCTCACCGACGGGCTCGCGCCGACCCTGGTGGTGCACGGCGACGACGTGGTGCCCGACTACGACGACGAGGTGCGCGCCTTCGCCGTGCGCCGCGTCAACGGCGGACTCGATCTGTCGGCCGTGCTGTCCCAGCTGGCCCAGCGCGGCGTCAACGAACTGCAGGTCGAAGCCGGCGCCACCCTGAGCGGCGCGTTGCTCAAGGCCGGCCTGGTCGACGAACTGCTGCTGTACGTGGCGCCCGTGCTGCTCGGCGAACGCGCCCGCCCGCTCTTCGCCGGCATCGATCCGGCCACGATGGCCGAGCGCATCGGCCTGAGGCTGGTCGAAACCCGCCAGGTCGGCCCCGACCTCCGGCTGTTGCTCGCACCCTGAGGCACGTGGCCAGGCTCACTTTCCGGGCCCGCAGGTGAACCTGGGCCCGTCCCATGCGCTTGTCGGGGCGCAACCCAGCGTTCCCGGTGGACCGCCGCCCGCTGACGCCGTTTTCGCCCCCGGGCCTTACAATGGCGGCCCTTTTCCGGGTTTTTCGCCATGTTCACTGGCTTGATCCAATCCGTCGGCCGCCTGCTGGCCCGCGAGGTCCGCGGCGGCGACCAGCGCCTGCGCATCGGCTGGGGCGGCCTGCCGTCCGGTGACATCGCGCTGGGCGAGTCCATCGCCGTCAGTGGCTGCTGCCTCACGGTCGTCGAATGGGACGCCGAGGGTTGGTACGCCGACGTGTCGAACGAGACGTTGGCGCTGACTACGCTGGGCGCGCTGCCCGTCGGCGCCGCGGTGAACCTCGAGCGCTCGCTGCTGCCCACCGACCGGCTCGGCGGCCACCTGGTCTCGGGCCACGTCGATGCCGTTGGCACCGTGGAGAAAGTCTGGGACGACGGCCGCAGCCAGCGCTGGCGCTTCGCCGCGCCGAAGTCCGTGCTGCGCTATGTCGCCAACAAGGGCTCGATCGCCGTGGACGGCACCAGCCTGACCGTCAATGCCGTCGATGACGCCGGCTTCGAAGTGAACCTGGTGCCACACACCGTCGCCCACACCGCCTTCGGCGAAACCGCCGTCGGCGCCGCCGTCAACCTCGAGGTCGATACCGTGGCCCGCTACGTCGAGCGCCTGCTGGCGACTCGCGAGGAATCGAAATGAGCTTCGCCACCGTCCCCGAGCTGCTCGAGGAAATCCGCCAGGGCCGCATGGTCGTGATCGTCGACGACGAGGACCGCGAGAACGAAGGCGACCTGATCATGGCCGCCGAGCTGGTGAAGCCCAGCGACATCAACTTCATGGTCACGCACGCGCGCGGCCTGGTCTGCCTCTCGCTCACGCGCGAACGCTGCCGCCAGCTGGGCCTGGGCCCGATGGTGCGCGACAACAACTCGCCCTACCACACCAATTTCACCGTCAGCATCGAGGCGGCGGAAGGCGTCACCACCGGCATCAGCGCCTACGACCGCGCGCACACCATCCGCACCGCGGTGCGCCCGGACGCGAAGGCCGAGCACCTCACCCAGCCCGGCCACATCTTCCCGCTGATGGCCCAGCCCGGCGGCGTGCTCACGCGCAGCGGCCACACCGAGGCGGCGAGCGACCTGGCCCTGCTGGCGGGCCTGGAGCCGGCCGGCGTGCTGGTCGAGATCCTCAACCCCGATGGCTCGATGGCACGCCGCCCCGAGCTCGAGGCGTTCGCGAAGGAGCACGGGCTGAAGATCGGCTCGATCGAGGAGCTGATCCGCCATCGCCTCGAAACCGAGCACACGGTCGAGCGCGTCGACGAGCGCGCGATCGAGACCGCGCACGGCCCGTTCCAGCTGCTCACCTACCGCGACCGCGTCACGCACGACCTGCACTTCGCCCTGGTGCACGGCCAGCCGAAGGCCGCGACGCCGACCCTGGTGCGCGTGCACGTCAAGAACCCGCTGTCGGACGTGCTGCAGTGGCGGCGCGCGGACTTCGGCGTCAGCGTCAACGATGCCTTGGCGGCGGTGGCGAAGGCGGGCGAGGGCGTGGTGGTGGTGCTGGCCGAGCCGGTGTCGCCCGACGACCTGCTGGCGCGCATCACCGAAGCCGACGCCGCCGATACGCCCAAGACCCGCGAATGGCGCCGCAACGGCGCGGGCGCGCAGATCCTGGCCGACCTGGGCCTGGGCAAGCTGCGCGTGCTGGGCACGCCGCGGCGGCAGGTGGGCCTGGCCGGCTACGGCCTCGAAGTCGTCGAGTACGTCGCGCCCTGATCGCGGCATGCCCGGGCCGCCTCGCGATGCAGCGATGACGGTCCGCGAAGGCTGAGCCGCAATCGCGGATTTTCCCGACGCGGCGTCGGGTCGGATGCGTGCGCGCCCGACGGCCACCCCCGGCGAGACTCCTCGCCAACGCCCGGGGGAACGCATGGACCAGCGCCTGTTCCGCGAGGAAGTCCTGCAAGCACGGCAGTCCCGCGGACGCGGCGGCATCGTGCTCGCGCAGTCGGTTCCGCTGTGGCTGATGACGGCGCTGGCCGCGGCCTGTGCCCTGGCCGTGGTCCTGTTCCTGGCGCTGGCGGACTACACGCGGCGCACGCGCGTGAGCGGGCAACTCGTGCCCAGCCGGGGGCTGGCCACCGTGCTGGCGCCGGTGGATGGTGTCCTTTCGGACGTGCGCGTGGCGGAAGGCGAGCACGTTGCCGCGGGCGACGTGCTGGCGGTCGTGGCCGCGCCCCGCGCCACGCTCGCCGGCGGCGACACGGCGCGGGCGGTGCAGGCGGCCATGGCGCGACGCCAGCGGGGCATCGCCCTGGGCAACGCCTCGCAGCGCGCCCTGCTGGTCGCGCAGCGGGACGGGCTGCTCGGGCAGAAGGCCCTGCTTGACGCCGAATCGGCGACGCTGGCGGCCGCGCTGGCGACGCGGCGCGCGCAGCTCGAACTGGGCACCCAGGCGCTGGCGCGCTTCCGGCAGCTGCGTGACCGCCAGTTCGTCACCGAACTGCAGGTCCAGCAGCAGGCGTCGGCCGCGCTGGAGCAGGCGGCGGCGGTGCAGTCGCTCGAGCGCGAGGCCCTGGCCCTGCGCCGCCAGATCGCGCGGCTGGACCAGGAACTCGCGGAGATCCCGGCGCGCCTGGCCCAGCTCGAGGCAGCCGGTGCGCACGATGACGCGGCGCTGTCGCAGGAGGCGCTGGAAGCGCAGTCGCGCGCGCAGTCGGTGCTCCATGCCCCGATCGACGGCGTGGTCACCGCGCGGCTGGGGCAGCCCGGGCAGTCGGTGCAGGCGGGGCAGCCCGTGCTGGGCCTGATGCCGGTGGGCGGCGCGCTGGAGGCGCACCTGCTCGTCCCCAGTCGCGCCGTCGGCTTCATCGCGCCCGGTGACGCGGTGCTGCTGCGCTACCAGGCATTCCCGTACCAGAAGTTCGGCCACCAGGCGGGCCACGTGCTGCGCGTTTCGCGCAGCGCGCTCGGCGCCTCGGAGCTGGTGGCGCTGGGCGGCGGCCAGCCCGCGGAGCCGGTCTATCGCGTCGTCGTGGCGCTGCAGCGACCGACGGTGCGGGCCTTCGGCCGTGACGAGGCGCTGAAGCCGGGCATGCTGCTGGACGCCGACATCCTCGGCGAGCAGCGCGCGCTGTGGGAGTGGGCCCTCGCGCCGCTGTTCGCGCTCGATGGCCGCCTCGGTCGCGGGGCGACCCCGTGAGGCCGGTCCGGCAATCGCAGGCGGCCGAGTGCGGGCTGGCCTGCCTGGCGATGATCGCGGCCCACCACGGCCACGGCACCGACCTTCGCGCGCTGCGGCAGCGCTTCCCGCTGTCGCTCAAGGGCGCGACGCTGGCGCGCCTGGTCGAAATCGCGCAGGCGCTGGGCTTCCAGGCGCGGGCGCTGCGCCTCGAGCTGGACGAGCTCGGCAAGCTGGGCTTGCCGTGCATCCTGCACTGGGACCTCGATCATTTCGTCGTGCTGGAGAAAGCGGGCAGGCGCCGGGTGCGCGTGTGCGACCCGGCTTTCGGCGCGCGCGTGCTGGCCTTGGAGGAAGTCTCCCGCCACTTCACCGGCGTGGCGCTGGAGCTCGTGCCCGGCGCCGGCTTCGAGACCCGCCCGCGGCCCGCTTCGGTGCCGCTGTCGGCGCTGGCCGGTCCCGTGCAGGGTCTGTGGCCGGCGCTGGCGCAGCTATTGCTGCTGTCGGTGGCGCTGCAGGTGTTCGTGCTGCTGGCGCCGTTCTTCATGCAGTGGGTGGTGGACCAGGCCCTGGTCGCGGGCGACCGCGACCTGCTGGCCGTGCTGGCCCTCGGCTTCGGGCTGGCCTTGCTGCTGCAGGTGGCCATCGGCCTGGTGCGCGGCTGGGCGGTGGCCAGCCTGTCGAGCCGCGTGGGGCTGCAGTGGACCGGCAACGTGTTCGCGCACGCGCTGCGCCTGCCGCTGGAGTACTTCGAGACGCGCCATCTGGGCGACGTCGTGTCCCGCATGGGTTCGGTGCAGGCCATCCAGCGCACGCTGACCGCCGGCTTCATCGAGACGCTGGTGGATGGCCTGATGGCCGCGGCGACGCTGGCGATGATGCTGGTCTACAGCCCGGAACTCGCGCTGGTCACGCTGGGCGCGGTGCTGCTGTACCTGGCCCTGCGCGCCCTGTCGTACGGACCGCTGCGCAACGCCACCGAGAAGCAGCTGGTGGCGGCGGCGCGGCAACACTCGCACCTGCTCGAATCGCTGCGCGGCATGCAGAGCCTCAAGGTGGCCGGGCAGGAGGCCCGTTGCCAGGCGCGCCAAACCGACCTGCGGGTGGACACGGTGAACCAGGAGCTGCGTCTGGCGCGGCTGGGCCTGGGCTTCAGCACCGCCAGCCAGGCCATCTTCGGCATCGAGCGCATCGCGGTGGTCTGGCTCGGGGCCCGGCTGGCGATGGACAGCGTCTTCTCGGCCGGCATGTTGATCGCCTACCTGGCCTACAAGGACCAGTTCGCGATGCGCGTGTCGGGCCTGGTCGACCAGTGGATCGCGTTCCGCATGCTGCGCCTGCACGGCGAGCGCCTCGCGGACATCGTGCTGGCCGCGCCCGAACCGGGGCTGGCGGACGCCTTCGAGGCCGCGCCGCCCGCGGAGGCCCGGCTCGACGTCCGGGGACTCGGGTTCCGTTACGCGGAGGGCGAGCCGTGGGTGCTCCGGGACTGCCACTTCACGATCGCGCCCGGGGAGTCGGTGGCGATCATCGGCGCCTCGGGCAGCGGCAAGACCACGCTGGTGAAATTGCTGCTGGGCCTGCTGGCGCCCACCGAAGGCGGCATCCGCGTCGGTGGCCTCGGCCTTGGGCGCCTGGGGATGCGCAACTACCGGGCCATGGTCGGCGCGGTGATGCAGGACGACCAGCTGTTCGCCGGTTCCGTCGCGGAGAACATCGCTTTCGGCGACGACGCGATCGACGCCGCGCGGGTCGAGGCCGCCGCGCGCCTCGCCGCGGTCCACGACGAGATCGTCGCGATGCCGATGGGCTACCACAGCCTCATCGGCGACCTCGGCAGCACGCTCTCCGGCGGCCAGAAGCAGCGGGTGCTGCTGGCGCGCGCGCTGTACCGGAAGCCGAGGATCCTGTTCCTGGACGAGGCCACCAGCCACCTCGACGTCGATCGCGAGCGCCGGGTGAACGCGGCGATCCGGGGCCTGAAGCTGACGCGCGTGATCATCGCCCACCGGCCCGAGACCATCGCCTCCGCCGACCGCGTGCTGGTCATGGACGGCGGGCGGATCGTCCGGGAATTCCGGCCCCGGCGCCCCGCGCCTGGAGCCGCTAAGCCCACACCGCCCGCGCCGGCGGCGGTGGCCGAGGCCTGAACCGCCCCGGCGGCCGGGGCCTGGCCCGCGCCCCGGCGCCCCGGCCCGCGGGGTAAACTAGCCCCCTTTTCCCGGCAAGCACCCCTCGATGAGCCACTACGAAGGCGACGTCCAGAGCCCTGGCGCGGCTCGCTACGCGATCCTCGCCAGCCGCTGGAACCCGCGCATCACCGATGCCCTGGTCGATGGCGCGCGCAAGGCCTTCGCCGCCAACGGCGTGCCGGAGTCCAGCGTGGACGTGATCCGCGTGCCCGGCGCCTGGGAGCTGCCGGTCGCCGCCGCCAACGCCATCGACCGACTGGGCTATGCCGGCATCGTCGCGCTCGGCTGCGTGGTGCGCGGCGACACCCGCCACTTCGAGCAGGTGTCCGACGAGTGCGCCCGCGGCCTGATGCGCGTCGCCCTCGACACCGGCGTGCCGGTGGCCAACGGCGTGCTGGCCGTGGACGACTACGCCCACGCCGAGGCCCGCGCCGGCGGCAACCACGGCAACAAGGGCGAGGAAGCCGCCCTGGTCATCATCGAGATGGCGAACCTGATCGGAAAACTCGCATGAAACATTCCCGCCCCGACGGCGTCGACCCGCACGCGCGCTCGCGCGCCCGCCGCCGCGCGCTGCAGGCGATCTATGCCTGGCAGATGTCGCACACCGCCATCAACAAGGTCATCGACCAGTTCCAGAACGAGCAGGACATGGAAGTGGCCGATACCGAGTACTTCGAGGACCTGGTGCGCGGCGTCGAGGCCAACCTCGGTACGCTCGACCAGGCGCTGTCCGCCTACCTCGACCGCGACATCGCCCAGGTCGATCCGATCGAGCGCGCGGTGCTGCGCATCGCCGCCTACGAACTGCGCCATCGCATCGACGTGCCCTATCGCGTGGTGATCAACGAAGCCATCGAGACCACCAAGCGCTTCGGCTCCGAGCACGGCCACACCTTCGTCAACGGCGTGCTCGACCATGCCGCCGCCGCCTGGCGCCCGGCCGAGGCGCAGGCCCCGCGTCGCGGCTGATGCCGGGCGAATTCGACCTGATCGACCGCATCCGCGCCCGCGCGGGGCGCCGGCCCGACGTGGTGCTGGGCATCGGTGACGATGCCGCGGTGCTGCGCGTGCCGCCCGGGCACGACCTGGTGGTGACCAGCGACACCCTGGTGGCCGGCGTGCATTTCCCCGCCGAAACCGGCGCCGCCGACCTCGGCTGGAAGGCGCTGGCGGTGAACCTGAGCGACCTCGCGGCGATGGCCGCCGCGCCGGCCTGGTGCACGCTGGCGCTGACGCTGCCCGACGCCGACGCTGGCTTCGTCGATGCTTTCCTCGATGGCTTCCTTGAACTGGCCGACGAACATGGCGTCAGCCTGGTCGGCGGCGACACCACCGGCGGCCCGCTGTCGATCACCGTCACCGCGCACGGGCTGGTGCCGGCGGGTGAAGCGCTGCGCCGCGACGGCGCGCGCGCCGGCGACGAGGTCTGGGTCACCGGCACGCTAGGCGATGCGGCCGGCGCCTTGGCGCAGTGGCGCGCTGGCGGGCCGTTCTCGGCCAAGTTGCGGTATCGCCTCGACCGGCCGACGCCGCGCGTCGCGGCCGGGCTGGCGCTGCGTGGCCTGGCCACGGCCGGCATCGACCTCAGCGACGGCCTCGCCGCCGACCTGGGCCACGTGCTGCGCGCCAGCGGCGTGGGCGCGCGCATCGACCTCGGCCGCCTGCCCACCTCGCGCACGCTGGCCGATCATTTCGACGAAGCGCAGCGCTGGCCGCTGCAGCTCTGCGGCGGCGACGACTACGAGCTGTGCTTCACCGCGCCGGCCTCGGCGGCGTTCGCGATCGAACAGGCGCTGGCGGCGTGCGGCGTGACGGCCACCGTGGTTGGCCAGGTGCAGGCGGGCGCGGGCCTTGCCTGCGTGACGCCGGAGGGCGAGGACTACGCGCCGGCGCAGGCCGGCTTCCAGCATTTCCAGGGAGTGCACTGATGGCCGTGCTGCCCGTCGGCACCCGCCGGCGCCTGATGAAGCATCCGCTGGGCTGGGTCGCGGCGGGCTTCGGCGCCGGCTTCGCGCCGCGCGCACCGGGCACCGTCGGCAGCCTGGCGGCGCTGCTGCCGTGGTGGTTCTTCCTGCGCGACCTGCCGCTGCCGGCCTACCTTGCGGTGCTGCTCGCCGGCTTCGGCATCGGCGTGTGGGCGTCGCACTGGGCGATCCGCGAGACGAAGATCGAAGACCCGTCGCTGGTGGTGTGGGATGAGTACGTCGGCATGTGGATCGCACTGCTGATGCTGCCCGCGGGCTGGGCGTGGGTGCTGGCGGCGTTCGTGCTGTTCCGCGCCTTCGACATCGCCAAGCCCTGGCCCGTGGGCTGGGCCGACCGGAAGCTGCACGGCGGCTTCGGCGCCATGCTCGACGATGCGCTGGCCGGGCTGTGGGCGCTGGGCCTGCTGCAGCTGGCGGCCTTCCTCCTGCGCTGACCACGCGCGTAGGAAAAATCCCACCTGTCGAAGGTGTCGCGGCTGATGCCCGCGGCACGGGCGGTCGTGGGACAACGTGGCCTTGTTCCTTTCGGCTGATAAGGCAATGCGGACCGTGCGTCGGGGCAGTCAACGCAGGCAGGCGGGAAGCCAGCACCCGCGGGTGCGGCGTCGGACCACGTTGCGACGCGTCGTTGGCGGGCATTCGCCGCGCCCCGCCTCGGGTGTGATGGGGTTGCCTGCAGCACGCAGGCATGACTGGAGTCACCCATGAACACGATCTCCCTTTCGCAGATGCAACACGTCGGCGGCGGCAACGCCGAAACCCTGCTCAAGGTGGCGGCCTTCCTGTGGAGCCACCGCGAGACCCTCTCCAACATCGCGTCCGAAGCGGCCCTGGAAATGGCCGACCTCGACGCCGAATGCGGCAAGCCCTGAGGAGCGCGCCATGAAGACACTCGAACTGCAGCAATGCGCGCTTGTCGCCGGCGGTGAAGGCGGCAGCGCCGAAAGTGCGGCCGGCAGCGCCATCGGCAAGGCCCTGCACGGCCTGGGCTCGAAGGAAGGCGCCATCGGCGGCCTGATCTCGCCGGTCGGCGCGATCATCGGCGCCATCATCCACTTCAACAACAACCACTGACGTGGCCCGCGGTCCGGCGGCCCGCCACGCGGTCGCCGGATCCGGCCGGCGTCCAATACCGGAGACAGACATGGACGAGACCACGCAACCCTCTCGCCGGCCCGCGCTGCTGGCCGGCATCGTCGTCGCCCTGCTGGTGCTGGGCTGGCTGGGCCGGGGTTCGCTCTGGCAGGTCGCGCAGGCCGCGTCGGTGGAAATGACGCGCTTGGCGGCGGAGTGTCGCCAGCCCTGAGCGGCCGCGGCATCCGCTCGCGCTGCGGTGCGCGCCGCGGGCAGCGCGCAGCGGGCCGCCGCGCATCCCGCGTCAGGCGGGCGGCAGTACCTTGCCGGGGTTGAGGATCCCGTCCGGGTCGAACTGCGACTTGATCGCACGCATCATCGCCACGGTTTCCGGCGTCAGCGAGCGCACCAGCAGGTCGCGCTTCGCCAGCCCGATGCCGTGTTCGCCCGATACCTGGCCGCCCAGCGCGATCACCGCGTCGAACACCGCTTCCAGCGCGGCCTCGGCACGCGCGGATTGGTCGGCATTGGCGGGGTCGTAGAGGATGTTCACGTGCAGGTTGCCGTTGCCGGCGTGGCCGAAACTGACGATGGCCAGCCGGTGCCCGGCGGCGGCGCGGCGCACGGCGGCCACCAGGTCGGGGATGCGCGACACCGGCACCACCACGTCCTCGTTGATCTTGCCGGGCGCCAGCGTACGCAGGGCCGGGGACAGCGCCTTGCGCGCGGCCCAGAGCTTTTCGCGCGCGGCCTCGTCGGGGGCGCTGGCGACCTCGAGGCAACCGGGCCCGGCCGCGGCCGCCGACAGCGCGGCCACGGCGGCGTCGAGCACGGCCTCGTCGCCGTCGGCTTCGATCATCAGCAGCGCCCCGGCGGGCGGCAGGTCGGCGCCGCCGACCTCGCGCGCGAGGCGCACGCAGTCGCCGTCCATGAACTCAAGCATGGAGGGCGTGACCGGCTGCGCCATCAGGCGCGCCACCGCGGCGGCGGCGCTTTCCACGTCGGCGTACAGCGCGCGCAGTGCACGCCGCCGGGGCGCGATCGGCGTGAGCTTCAGCGTCGCCTCGACGATCAATGCCAACGTGCCCTCCGACCCGATCAGCAGGCGCGACAGGTCGTAGCCGCTGGCGCCCTTGGTGGTGCCGGCGCCGAAGCGCACGAGCTCGCCGGTGCCGGTCACCGCCACCAGCGCCAGCACGTTGTCGCGGGTCGCGCCGTACTTCACCGCGCGCGGCCCGCCGGCGTTGCAGGCCAGGTTGCCGCCGACGCTGCAGAAGCCAGCGCTGGTCGGGTCCGGCGGCCAGAACAGGCCGTGCGGCGCCAGCGCCGCCTGCAGGTCGCCGTTGAGCAGGCCCGGTTCGACCACCGCCACGCGATCGCCCGGGCGGATGTCGAGCACGCGGTTCATGCGCTCGAACGACAGCACCAGCGCATCCTCGCCCGGCACGCTGGCGCCGGTGGTGTTGGTGCCGCGCCCGCGCGCCACGATCGGCATCTTCAACTCGCGACACCGCCGCACGATCGCCTGCACTTGCGCCGTCGTGGTGGGCAAGGCCACCGCCAGCGGCAAACCCTGCCGGCGGGAGTTGTCGTAGCCGTAGGCCAGGCGCTCGGCGGCGTCGAGCATCAGGCCGCCCGGACCCAACAGCTGGCGAAGGGCGTCGACGGTTCCCGGGGCGAGTTCGCGCGGCATGGGCGGATTCTAGCCCGGCCGGTGCGCCGATCCGCGGCGGCGGATCGCGTCCGTTCGGTGCCCGGCCACGGAATGCCGAAGGTCGTCGGTTGCCTGGCGGCTACACATCGTCCAGCGTGAAGGCACCGCGCTGCCAGTCCAGGGCGAGCTGATCGGGCCCGTCGCCCGCCGAAACCACGTCTAGCCGGCAGGGCGTCAGCGCCAGCGCGGGCCGGGCGGCCAGCCAGGCGAGGGCCGCGCGCACCATGCGCTGCCGCTTGCGCCGATCGACCGAAGCGAAGCCGTCGCCGTAGCGCCCGTTCCGGCGCAGTCGCACCTCGACGAACACGATGGTTTCGCCGTCGCGCATCACCAGGTCGAGTTCGCCGACCTTGAAGCGGGCGTTGCGCGCCAGCAGCTGCAGGCCGGCGGCTTCGAGGTGGCGCAGGGCCGCGGCTTCCGCCGCGGCGCCGAGGGCTTGCCGGTCAGGGCGCGCCGGCATCGGGCAGCAGCGCGCCGTCCAGCGCGGGACGCGAACGGCCGCCGCTGAACACCGCCCAGGCCGGACGGCGCTGCACCAGGCCGAAGCCATCGACCTGCAGCTCGCCGGTGGCGCCGCGCAGCTGCGCGGCCGGATCGCGCGCGAGCATGTCGGCGTAGGCCGAGAGCTTCCACGCATCCAGGCCGAACGCGAACAGACGCGCGCCGCCGCCCTGTGCACTCGGCAGCGAGCGGCCCAGCGACTCCGCGTCCGGCAGCCCGCCGCGCAGGCCGAGCAGCCACGGCAGCTCGGGATACTCGATGCCGTCGAGCTCCACGTCCATGCGCAGGTTGGCGCCCGAGAGGATCAGCGAGGTGGCGACGCGCGCCACGCCGATCATCCCGGCGGAATCCATCTGGCTGGCGAGCAGCCGCGCCTGCGCCGCGCGCAGCGGCTGGAACACGCCGTCGGGGCGGCCACCGGCCAGCGCCTGCTGCAGCGCCGGCACGTAGTCGGGGTTGGCGTCGCTCACGACCACCTCGGCGATCACCTCGCCCCCGCCGGCGCGCAGCCGTTCGCGGAAGCTGGCCAGGGCGCGGTTCGCGCTTTCATCGGCCTGGGTCACCACCAGGATGCGGCGCATGCCGCGTTCGAGCAGGCGCTCGGCCGCGGCCACGCCTTCGTCCTCGGGCGCGAGCGCGAAGGTGGTGCTGCCCGGCGGCGGCGCGATGCTGCCGCGGTTGAGGGCGACCACCGGCAGCGCGAGCTCCGGCAGCGAGAACAGCGCGTCGACCTGGTCGCGGCCCAGCGGCCCCACGATCATCTGCGCACCGTCCGCCTGGGCCTGCAGCAGCGCACCGCGCACGCCCTCGGGGCCGGCGGTGTCGTAGAAGCGAAGCTCCGGGCGCCGGCGGTTCTCGCCGTAGTACCCGGCCAGCAGGCCATCGCGCACGCTCTGGCCGGCGGCCGCCAGCGGGCCGCTGAGCGGCAGCAGCGCGGCGAGGCGCTCGGGCGGACGGTAGCCATCGCGATCGGCCGGCGGCAGCGCGTCCATGCCCGGGGCCGAGGCGCTGCGGTCGTAGGGGCGCGGCAGCGGCAGGCCACGCTGGGTCAGCGCGCGCCCCGCGTAGAGGTAAAGCGGGTGCCCGACGGGCAGCGCCGCGCTGCCGGCGGCAAGCGTGTCGTCGGGCAGGGCGCGCAGCAGTTCGTCGATGCGGCGAAGGTTCTCGGTGCGCGCGGTGCGGTCCAGCGACTCGTTCATCCAGGCGCGCTCGCCGGCGGCCTCGAAGCCGCGCCCGGCGGCCTCGAGCGAGGCCGCGCGCGCGGCGTGCCAGCGTGCCTGCATGGGCGACGGCACCGAATCGCGCGACTGCGCCAGCCGCGCCAGCGCCGGGGCGTGGCGGCCGGCGGCAACGTCGAGCTCGGAGGCCAGCAGGTCGTGCAGGAAGGCGTCGCGGCCTTCGAGCCGGCGCCGGTTGGACTGCGCCAGCGACTGCGCCGCGGCGCCCGGGTCGCCCGCCAGCCAGTACTGGTCGGCGGCGCGCAGCCAGCTGCGATTGCGGGCGCTGCCGCGCGCGGCGCCGGCTTCGGCGGCGTAGGCGCGGGCGGCCTCGAGGTGCCGGCCTTCCTCGGCCAGGCGCGCCGCCGGGGTGGCCGCGGCGGGCTCACCCATCGGCGTGGAGGGCGTGACGGCCACGCTGGCGCAGCCGGAAACCAGGGCAAGGGCCAACAGCAGGAAAGCGGATCGCAGCATGGTCGGGGGTCCGGGTGGATGAAGCCGCTAAGATGATACCCCGGTGCACAAGGAGGGCGCGGTCATGGCAACGACCCGGGCGGGGACGCTTTACGTGGTGGCGACGCCGATCGGCAACCTCGGCGACCTGGGCGCGCGGGCGCGCGAGGTGCTGGGCGCCGTGGATGCGATCTGCGCCGAGGACACCCGCCACACCCGGCAGCTGCTGGTGGCGCTGGGCATCGAGCGCCCGCTGCTGGCCCTGCACGAGCACAACGAGGGCGAAATCGCCTGGAAGCTGGTCGAGCGCCTGCGCGGCGGCGAGTGCCTGGCGCTGGTCTCCGACGCCGGCACGCCGCTGGTCAGCGACCCGGGCTATCGGCTCGTGCGCGAGGTGCGCGCCGCGGGCCTGGCGGTCAGCCCGGTGCCCGGCGCCTGCGCCGCGATCGCCGCGCTGTCGGTGGCCGGCATCCCCAGCGACCGCTTCTGCTTCGAGGGTTTCCTGCCGGCGAAAGCCTCGGCGCGGCGCGAGCGCCTGGCGGCGCTGGCGCGGGAAACGCGCACCCTCGTCTTCTACGAAAGCTCACACCGCATCGAGGAAAGCCTCGTGGATCTCGTCGCGGCGTTCGGCGGCGATCGCGAAGCCGTCCTCGCACGCGAACTGACGAAATTGTTCGAGACGGTGCTGGGCGACACGCTCGAAACCATCGCTGCGAAAGTCGCGGCCGACGACAACCAGCGCAAGGGCGAATTCGTGCTCGTCGTCCGCGGCTGCGAGGACGACACCGCCGCGCGGCTGCTCGAGGGCCAGCGCCTGTACGCCAAGCTCGCCGAGCACCTCAAGCCGTCAGTGGCGGCGAAGTTGGCGGCGGATATCAGCGGTGCGCCGCGGAAGGAGCTTTATGGCGGAGGCGGGGAGGCGGGGAGCTAGAAAATAGTGAAGAGGAGATAGGAAATAGTGAAGGCAAAAGCTCGCGAGCCCCTGCTTTCACTATCTCCTATCTCCTTTTCACTATTTCCTTTTCACTCTTTCCCGGCTCTGGTTTCCACGCCGCCAATCCCCCGGCCCCGCCCGCATCGTGAGACAATCCCGCCCGGCGGAGTCGGCCGAGGCAGTCGCGTCGCAGCAATGCGCCGAGGAAAGTCCGGGCTCCACAGAGCAGGGTGCCAGGTAACGCCTGGGCGGCGTGAGCCGACGGAAAGTGCAACAGAAAACAAACCGCCGAACGGCCCGCAAGGGTGCGTGGTAAGGGCGAAACGGTGGGGTAAGAGCCCACCGCCCGGGGGGACAACGCCCCGGGGCACGGCAAACCCCACCCGGAGCAAGACCAAATAGGGGTGCTATGGCATGGCTCGTGCCGCACCCGGGTTGGTTGCTTGAGGCCTGCGGCGACGCAGGTCCCAGAGGAATGACTGTCCACGACAGAACCCGGCTTAATGGCCGGCTCCGCCACTTCCTCCCCCGTTCCACCCCCGTTTGCGCAGATTCCCCCCGGGCCCGGCCCTGGGGCGGGCGGTCATGGCGCCTGCCGGGCGCCGGGGCCGGTTTCGTGGATCGGCTCACAGGTTTGGATCAAATCCATGTGAAACAACACTTGCCCAACGGTTCTTAAACAAGACTCTCAAGTTTCGCGCAAAGTCTTGATCCGCCTAGCGAATTTCCCCTGTTTTTGTCCTTGACAGCCCCCGGGGGCAGGACTAACGTGGGCTTCCGAGGGAAATCCGGGTTTTTAGTGGGTTTCGGTGGATAAGGGCTGATCCGAACTGATGTTCCAGGGCGAAACCGCAATCACGATCGACGACAAGGGCCGTCTGGCGATTCCCACCGCCTACCGGGACCTGGTCGCGCGCGCTTGCGCCAATCGCCTGGTGGTCACCTACAACCCCTACGAAGCCGGCTGCCTGTGGCTGTACCCGGAGGCGGCCTGGGAAAAGGTCCGCGACCAGGTCAACGCCCTGCCCAACGCCAAGCGCGTGCACCGCAACCTGCAGCTGAAGCTGGTCGGCGCCGCCACCGTGGTCGAGCCCGACGGCAGCGGCCGCGTGCTGCTGCCGGCCAGCCACCGCAACGCGGCGGGCATCGAGAAGAAAGCGGTGCTGCTGGGCATGGGCGGCAAGTTCGAATTGTGGAGCGAGCAGGCGCACCTCGCGCAGATCCGTCAAACCATCGGGGAAGACGAGATCAGCGAGGACATGCTCGACCTCAGGCTGTGACGGACATGGCCGGGATGCGGGAAGGCACGCAGCCCAGCCATCTCCCGGTGATGTTCGGGCAGGCCCTGGACGGGCTGCAGGTGCGCAGGGATGGCAGGTATCTGGATGGCACGTTCGGGCGTGGTGGCCACGCACGCGGCGTGCTCGACCGGCTGGGGCCGGATGGACGGCTGTTGGTGATGGACAAGGACCCGGAAGCGATCGCCACCGCCCACGCGCTTGCCAGCGCGGACGCGCGCGTCCGCGTGCGCCGCGGCTCCTTCGCCGGCCTGGCCCACTGGGATGAAACGGCCGAAGGCCTCGACGGCGTGTTCATGGACCTGGGCGTGTCCTCGCCGCAGCTCGACGTCGCCGAGCGCGGCTTCAGCTTTTCCAAGGACGGCCCGCTGGACATGCGCATGGACCCGGAGTCGGGCGAGAACGCCGCGAACTGGCTGGCCCGCGCCGACGAGCGCGAGATCGCCGACGTGCTCTGGACCTACGGCGAGGAAAAGCTCAGCCGCAAGATCGCCCGCACCATCGTGGCCCGCCGCGACGAGACGCCGCTGCTGCGCACCGCCCAGCTGGCCGAGCTGATCGCTTCGGTGGTCGGTCGCGGCGACAGCAAGATCCATCCCGCCACCCGCAGCTTCCAGGCCATCCGCATCTTCATCAACCGCGAGCTCGAGGACCTCGAGCGCGGGCTGGACGCGGCGCTGGAGCGCCTCCAGCCCGGCGGTCGCCTGGTCGTGATCAGCTTCCACTCGCTGGAAGACCGCATCGTCAAGCAGTTCATCGCCCGCCACGCCAAGGCGCCCCCGGGCAACCGCCGCATGCCGGTGGAGCAGGATTTCACCCCGGTGCTGCGCGACGTGAGCGGCGCCCTGCGCGCCGGATCCGATGAGACCGCCACCAACCCGCGTGCCCGCAGCGCGGTGATGCGCGTGGCCGAGAAGCTGCCGGCCGCGGGGGCGAGTGCATGAGCCCGCGCCTGTTCGCCCTGCTGCTGATGGTGGTCGCGGTGCTCTCGAGCGCAGTCGCGGTGGTGTACTCGCGCCACCTGCATCGCCAGGCCTACATCGCGCTGTCCACGCTCGAGCACGAGCGCGACGAGCTCAACATCGAGTTCGGCCGCCTGCAGCTCGAGCAGGCCACCTGGTCCGAAGCCAACCGCATCGAGCAGGTCGCCGGCACCCGCATCGGCATGAAGTACCCGACCGAGGCCGACATCGTGGTGCTGCAGCCATGAAGATCCAGCGCAGCAGCTACAGCCTGCGCCACCGCCTGGTGGCGGTCGGCGTCGTGATGGGCCTGTTCGGCGCGGTCCTGGTGGCGCGCGCGGCGCACCTGCAGCTGATCAACCCCGAGTTCTACCAGCAGCAGGGCGACGCCCGCTTCCTGCGCGAAGTGCCGATCCCGACCTCGCGCGGCATGATCACCGACCGCAACGGCGAGCCGCTGGCGGTGTCGTCGCCGGTCGAGTCGGTGTGGGTGAATCCGCAGGAGCTGCTGCAGCACCCGGAACGCCTGCCGGCGCTGGCCGATGCGCTGGGCATCCCGCGCGAGGTGCTGCTGCAGCGCGTGACCCAGCGCGCGCACAAGGAATTCCTGTACCTGCGCCGGCACATGAACCCGGACCTGGCCGCGGAAGTCACCGACCTTGGCATCCCGGGCGTGTACTCGCAGCGCGAGTTCCGCCGCTTCTACCCGCACGGCGAGGTGATGGCGCACGTGCTGGGCTTCACCAACATCGACGACCACGGCCAGGAAGGCCTGGAGCTGGCCTTCGAGGACTGGCTGACCGGCACCGAGGGCGCCCAGCAGGTGATCCGCGACCGCCGCGGCCGCGTGGTCGAGAACGTGGACCTGATCAAGGCCGCGGAGCCCGGCCGCGACCTGATGCTGTCGATCGACCGCCGCATCCAGTACCTGGCCTACCGCGAACTGAAGGCGGCGCTGATCGAGCATGGCGCCAGCGCCGGTTCTATCGTGGTGCTGGACGTGCCGACCGGCGAGATCCTCGCCATGGTCAACCAGCCTTCCTACAACCCGAATGCGCGCGAATCGGCCACCACCGACGCCCAGCGCAACCGCGCGGTCACCGACGTGGTCGAGCCGGGTTCGGTGATGAAGACGCTGACCTTCGCGGCGGCGCTCGAGAGCGGCAAGTTCACCCCGGAAACCCCGATCGAAACCGCGCCGGGCTACATGACCCTGGCCGGCGGCCACCAGATCCGCGACTTCCGCAACTACGGCACGCTGACCCTCACCGGCGTGCTGACCAAGAGCTCCAACCTCGGCGCCACCCTGGTGGCGCAGCAGCTGAGCAACGAGCACCAGTTCGACATCTACCACCGCTTCGGCCTCGGCCAGCCCACCGGCAGCGGCTTCCCGGGCGAGTCCGCGGGCGTGCTGCGCGGGCCGAACGTCTGGGGCCCGGCGGAGAAGGCGACCATCAGCTACGGCTACGGCCTGTCGGTGACGCCGCTGCAGCTGGCGCGCGCCTACGCCGCGATCGGCAACGGCGGCCGCATCAACCAGGCCACTTTCGTCAAGGGCGCCAACGCCGAGAGCGAGCAGGTGGTCGACCCGGCCATCGCGGCGCAGCTGATGCAGATGATGGAAACCGTGACCGGCCCGGAAGGCACGGCGCGCCGCGCCGCGGTGCTGGGCTACCGCGTCGCCGGCAAGACCGGGACCTCGCGCAAGGCCAGCGGCGGTGGTTACGCCGCCAAGCGCTACGCGGCCGTGTTCGTCGGCCTGGTGCCGGCCAGCAACCCGCGCTTCGCGATGGCCGTGGTGATCCACGACCCGCAGGGCGAGGAGTACGGCGGCGGCGCGGTGTCGGCGCCCATCTTCCACAACGTGATGGACGGCGCGCTGCGCCTGATGGACGTGCCGCCGGACAACATCGAGCAGTGGTTCGCCGAGCAGGCGCGCAAGACCGCGCCGCGCGCCGCGGTGGCGGCCGCACCGGTGCCTCCGCCGGCCGCGCTGCCGGTCGGCGGCGATGACGCGGGGGCGCTGCGATGAGCCGCGCCATGCCGCTGCACGACTTGCTGCAGGGCGAGCCGGCGCTGCCGGCGTTGTTCAATCCCGTGCTGCGCGGCCTCACCGCCGACAGCCGCGCGCTGCGCGCGGGCGACGCCTTCATCGCCCTGGCCGGTGGCACCACCCACGGCCTGCGCCATGCCGGCCAGGCGCGCGCGGCCGGCGCCAGCGTCATCCTGTTCGAGCCGCCGGCGCCCGCGGGCGAGCCGGCCGGCGACGACGCCGTGGCCGTGCCGGGCCTGCGCGCGCGCCAGGGTGAACTGGCCGACCGCTTCTACGGCGCGCCCTCGCGCGCCCTGGCCGTGGCCGGCGTCACCGGCACCAACGGCAAGACCTCGACCGTGCAGCTGCTGGCGCAGGCGCTGACCCTCGGCGGCGGCGTCGCCGGCAGCATCGGCACCCTCGGCGCCGGCCTGCACGGCCAGCTGGTCGCCGGCGAGCGCACCACGCCCGACGTGATCGCCGTGCACCGCCTGCTGGCCGAGATGCGCGACGCCGGCGCGACCCACGTGGCGATGGAAGTGTCCTCGCACGCGCTCGAGCAGGGCCGGGTGGATGCGGTGGCGTTCCGCATCGCCGTGTTCACCAACCTCACCCGCGACCACCTCGATTTCCACGGCAGCATGGAGGCCTACGGCGCCGCCAAGGCGCGCCTGTTCGACTGGCCGACGCTGCAGGCGGTGGTGGTGAACCTCGACGACGCCTTCGGGGCCGGCCTGCTCGCGCGCGCACCCGCGGCGGCCCGCCGCATCGGCCTGAGCTCGCGCGGCCACGCCGGCGCGACGCTGCGCGCCGAGCACGTGGCGCTGGCGCCGGAAGGCCTGCGCTTCGACCTCGTGGAAGGCGACGCCCGCCTGCCGGTGGCCTCGGCGCTGCTCGGCCGCTTCAACGTCGACAACCTGCTGGCCGTGGCCGGCGCGCTGCGCGCGCTCGACTGGCCGCTGGCGGCGGTCGCCGCGATGCTGCCGCGGCTGGCGCCGGTGGACGGCCGCATGAGCCGCGTCGGTGGCCGCGACGGCCAGCCGCTGGTGGTGGTCGACTACGCGCACACGCCCGATGCGCTCGAGCAGGCGCTGGCCAGCCTGCGCGCGCACACGCCGGGCCGCCTGACCTGCGTGTTCGGCTGCGGAGGCGAGCGCGACGCCGGCAAGCGCCCGCAGATGGCCGCCATCGCCGAGTCCGGCGCCGACCGCGTGATCGTCACCGACGACAACCCGCGCCGCGAGGATGGCGATGCCATCGTGGCGCAGATCCTCGCGGGGTTCCGCGACCGCGCCAGCGTGCAGGTGGAGCGCGACCGCGCCCGCGCCATCGCCGCCGCACTCGCCGGCGCCGGTGCCGGCGACGTGGTGCTGGTGGCCGGCAAGGGCCACGAGCCCTACCAGGAAGTGCAGGGCGTGAAGCACCCCTTCGACGACCTCAGGGTCGCGCGCGCCGCGCTGGAGGCCCGCGCATGAGGCCGGTGCTGTTGTCGCAGGTCGCGCGCTGGGTCGAAGGCCGGCACCTCGGCGCCGACGTCGAAGTGACTTCGGTCGGCACCGATACCCGCACCCTGGCGCCGGGAAGCCTGTTCGTCGCGCTGCGCGGCGAGCGCCACGACGGCCACGACCACGTACAGCAGGCGCTCGAGCGCGGCGCCGCGGCGCTGCTGGTCCAGCGCGAAGTCGATTGCCCGCTGCCGCAGGTGCTGTGCGCCGACACCCAGGACGCGCTGGGCGAACTGGCCGCCGGCGTGCAGCAGGGCCGTCCGGCCGTAGTGGTCGCGCTCACCGGCAGCAACGGCAAGACCTCGGTCAAGACCCTGGTGCTGTCCATCCTGTCGCGTGCCGGCAAGGCCTTCGCCAACCCGGGCAACTTCAACAACGAGATCGGCCTGCCGCTGGCGGTGCTCGAGGCCCCGGAAGACGCGCGCTTCGCCATCTACGAGATGGGCGCCGGCCAGCCGGGCGACATCGCCTACCTGGCCTCGATCGCGCCGCCGCAGGTGTCGCTGGTGAACAACATCATGCCGGCCCACCTCGAGCGCATGGGCAGCCTGCTGGGCATCGCCGAGACCAAGGGCGCGATCTACGAGGCGCTGCCCGACGACGGCATCGCCGTGGTGAACGCCGACGACGCCTTCGCGCCCTTCTTCATGCAGCGCATCGGCGCGCGCCGGGTGCTGCGCTTTGGCCTGGAGAACGACGCCGACGTGCGCGCCACCGCGCTCTCCGGCGATGCCGACGGCAGCCGCTTCCGCCTGCACACGCCGGCCGGCGACGTGGACGTCGCGCTGCCGCTGGCGGGCCGCCACAACGTGATGAACGCGCTCGCCGCCGCGGCGCTGGCGCTGGGCGCGGGCGCGTCGCTCGACGACATCGCCACCGGCCTGGCGCAGGCCGCGCCGGTGCCGGGCCGGCAGATCCCGCACCGACTGGCCAGCGGCGCCGTGCTGGTGGATGACAGCTACAACGCCAACCCGGGCTCGGTGGCCGCGGCCATCGCCGCGCTGGCGGGCGCAGGCGGCGAAGCCTGGCTGGTGCTGGGCGACATGAAGGAGCTGGGCGAGGGCGCCGAACTGCTGCACGCCGACATCGGTGCCCAGGCGCGTCGCGCCGGCATCGCGCGGTTGTGGACGGTTGGCGAACTCAGCGCCCACGCCAGCCGTGCGTTCGGCGATGGCGCCCGCCATTTCGCCGACCAGGCCGCGCTGGTCGCGGCGCTGTCGCCGGCGCTGCGCGCGGCCGGTGCCGGCCTGCGCTGCGTGGTCAAGGGGTCGCGCTCGAGCGCGATGGACAAGGTAATGGCCGCGCTGCTGGCCGCCGACCGGCAGGGAGACGCCGACCATGCTGCTTGAACTCGCCCGCTGGCTGCACGAAATGGGCTGGATGCCGCCGCTGTTCGGCTACATCACGTTCCGCGGCATCCTCGGCGCGCTGACCGCGCTGCTGCTGTCGCTGTGGCTGGGCCCGCACGTGATCGCGCGCCTGGCCCAGCTCAAGGGTGGCCAGCCGATCCGCACCGACGGCCCGCAGAGCCACTTCTCCAAGGCCGGCACGCCGACCATGGGCGGCACCCTGATCCTGCTCACGGTCTCGCTGTCCACGCTGATGTGGGCGGACCTGCGCAACAAGTACGTGTGGGTGCTGCTGGCGGTGATGCTGGCCTTCGGCGCCATCGGCTGGCTCGACGACTGGATCAAGATCGTCAGGCGCGACCCGAACGGCCTGAAGTCGCGGCACAAGTACGCGCTGCAGTCGATCTTCGGCCTGGCGGCGGCGCTGTACCTGTACTTCACCGCCGACAACGCCAACGCGACCACGCTGTTCCTGCCGCTGCTCAAGGACTTCGCGATCCCGCTGGGCGCGATGTTCGTGGTCATCGCCTATTTCTGGATCGTCGGCTTCTCGAACGCGGTGAACCTGACCGACGGCCTCGACGGCCTGGCGATCATGCCGACCGTGCTGGTCGCGGCCGCGCTGGGCATCTTCGCCTACGCCTCGGGCAACGCGGTGTTCTCGCAGTACCTGCAGATCCCGGCGATCCCGGGCGCGGGCGAGATCACCATCGTCTGCGCGGCGATCGCCGGCGCGGGCCTGGGCTTCCTCTGGTTCAACACCTACCCGGCGATGGTGTTCATGGGCGACATCGGCGCGCTGGCGCTGGGCGCGGTGCTCGGCACCATCGCGGTGATCGTGCGCCAGGAAGCGATCCTGGTGCTGATGGGCGGCATCTTCGTGGTCGAGACGCTGTCGGTGATGATCCAGGTCGCCAGCTTCAAGCTCACCGGCAAGCGCGTGTTCCGCATGGCGCCCATCCACCACCACTTCGAGCTCAAGGGCTGGCCGGAGCCGCGCGTGATCGTGCGCTTCTGGATCATCTCGGTGATGCTCGTCCTCGTCGGTCTCGCGACCCTGAAGGTGCGCTGAGATGATCCCGACCGACCGCAGCCACCAGGCCACCCGCCTCGACGCCATCACCGGGCGCTACGACCCGGTGCTGCTGCTGTTGACGCTGGCCCTGGTCGGCCTCGGCGTGGTGATGGTGGCCTCGAGCTCGATCGCGATCGCCGAGGGCCTCGACGTCGGCCCGTTCTATTTCCTCGTCCGCCACGTCGTGTTCCTGGTCATCGGCGGTGGCCTGGCCTGGGCGCTGATGCGGGTCGAACTCAAGCTGGTCGAGAAGTACAGCCACCTGCTGCTGGCGATGTGCTTCGTGCTGCTGCTAATGGTGTTCCTGCCGGGCATCGGCCACACGGTGAACGGCGCCCAGCGCTGGCTGAACCTCGGCATCTCGAAGTTCCAGGCGGTCGAGGCGGTGAAGCTGATGTTCATCATCTGGCTGGCCAGCTACCTGGTGCGCTACCGCGACGAGATCGCCCAGCAGTGGATGGCGCTGATCAAGCCGCTGGCCATGGCCGGCATCATCGTGGTGCTGCTGCTCCTGCAGCCGGACTTCGGTTCGGCGGCGCTGATGCTGGCGATCACCGGCGGCATGGTCTGGCTGGGCGGCGCGCGCATCCGCAACCTGGTGATCCCGGCGCTGGTGGCGCTGCCGCTGCTGGCGCTGGTGGCGATCGCCGAACCCTATCGCGTGCGCCGCCTCACCTCGTTCCGCGATCCGTGGGCGGATCCGTTCAACGACGGCTTCCAGCTCACGCAGGCGCTGATCGCGATCGGCCGCGGCGAGTGGTTCGGCGTCGGCCTGGGCGGCAGCGTGCAGAAGCTCTTCTACCTGCCCGAGGCGCACACCGACTTCATTTTCTCGGTGACCGCCGAGGAGCTGGGCTTCGTCGGTTCCTTCGGCATCATCGCGCTGTTCGCCGCCTTCACCTGGCGCGCCTTCGACATCGGCTTCCGCGCGGTGAACATGCGCCGCCACTTCGCCGGCTTTTGCGCCTTCGGCGTCGGCCTGTGGGTGAGCCTGCAGTCCTTCGTCTCGATCGGCGTGAACCTGGGCCTGCTGCCGACCAAGGGCCTCACGCTGCCGCTGATTTCGTCCGGCGGCTCGAGCGTGCTGACCACCTGCATGGCGATCGGCCTGCTGCTGCGCGTGAGCTACGAGCTCGACCGCGCCGAGCGGCAGGTGGCGCGCCTGCGCAGCGGCGATGGCCTGCCCGAGCCGGGCGAGGCTTCGATCGACGCCGCGCCGCCGACGCAGTCGCCGGCCGCGCTGGCACCGGCCGTGGGCCCGCGCGGCTCGCGCCACCGCATCGAACCGAAGTTCGGAGCCGTCGCATGAGCGGCCCCGTGCTGATCCTCGCCGGCGGCACCGGCGGCCACATCTTCCCCGGCCTGGCCGTGGCCCAGGCGCTGCGCGCGCGCGACGTGCCGGTGCTCTGGCTCGGCGCCGCCGGCGGCATGGAAACGCGGCTGGTCCCGCAGGCCGGCGTGCCGCTGGAGACCATCGCCATCCGCGGCCTGCGCGGCAAGGGCGTGGCGACGCTGCTCAAGGCGCCGTTCGTGCTGCTGCGGGCGTGCCTGCAGGCGCTGGCCGTGGTGCGCGCCGCGAAGCCGCGCGCCGTGCTCAGCTTCGGGGGCTATGCCGCGGGACCGGGCGGGCTGTGCGCCTGGCTGCTGCGCCGCCCGCTGCTGGTGCACGAGCAGAACCGCGCGCCGGGCCTGACCAACCGCCTGCTGGCGCGGGTCGCGGGCAAGGTGCTGTGCGGCTTCCCGGGCAGCTTCCCCGGCCGCGACACCATCGACGTTGGCAACCCCGTTCGCCCGGCGATCGCCGCCGTGCCGCCGCCGGCCGAGCGCTTCGCCCACCGCGACGGCCCGGTGCGCCTGCTGGTGCTTGGCGGCAGCCAGGGCGCCTATGCGCTGAACACCGCGCTCCCGGCCTTGCTGGCGAAGCTGCCGGAAGCGCAGCGGCCGACCGTGCGCCACCAGTGCGGCGAGCGCCATGCCGAGGCCTCGCGCCAGGTGTATGCGCAGGCCGGCGTGGCCGCCAGCGTGGAGCCGTTCATCGCCGACATGGCCGAGGCCTACGCCTGGGCCGACCTTGTTGTGTGCCGCGCCGGTGCGCTGACGCTGGCGGAGCTGTGCGCGGCCGGCGTCGGCTCGCTGCTGGTGCCGTTCCCGAACGCGGTGGACGACCACCAGACCCGCAATGCCGAGTACCTGGTCGAGCGCGGCGCCGCCCGCTTGTTGCCGGAAGGCGAGGGCTTCGACGTGCGCCTGCTCGAAGCGCTGTCCGCGCTGCTCGCCGATGCGCCCGCGCGGCTGGCGATGGCCATGTCCGCGCGCGCCGCCGCCCGCCCTGACGCCGCCGAGCGCGTCGCCGACCTCGTGCTGAAGGAGGCCCGCGCATGATCCGCCGTCGACTGCAGGACACCGGCGACCTGGCCCGCGCCTTCCCGCGCGTGCACTTCATCGGCATCGGGGGCGTCGGCATGAGCGGCATCGCCGAGGTGCTGGTGACGCTGGGTTACCAGGTCTCGGGCTCGGACCAGAATGATTCCGCCGCCACCCGCCGCCTGCTGGCGATGGGCGCCGCCATCCACCGCGGCCACGCCGCCGGGAACATCGCCGGCGCCGACGTGGTGGTGGTGTCGAGCGCGATCCGCGCCGACAACCCGGAGCTGGTCGCCGCGCGCGCCGAGCGCATCCCGGTGGTCCCGCGCGCGGAGATGCTGGCCGAGCTGATGCGCTTCAAGCGCGGCATCGCCATCGCCGGCACCCATGGCAAGACCACCACCACCTCGCTGGTCGCCAGCGTGCTGAGCGAGGGTGGCCTCGACCCGACCTTCGTGATCGGCGGCCAGCTGCTGTCGGCCGGCGCCAACGCGCGCCTCGGCGGCGGCCAGTGGCTGGTGGCCGAGGCGGACGAGAGCGACGGCAGCTTCCTGCGCCTGAACCCGCTGGTGGCCGTGGTCACCAACATCGACGCCGACCACCTCGAGAACTACGGCGGCGACTTCGAGCGCGTCAAGGCGGCGTTCAACGAATTCCTGCACCGCCTGCCGTTCTACGGCCTGGCCGTGCTGTGCGTGGACGACGCGGAGGTGGCCGCGCTGGCCGCGGAAACGCCGCGCCACCTGGTCAGCTACGGCATCGACCAGCCGGCCGACGTGTACGCCCGCGACGTGCGCCAGGACGGCGCCTGCATGCGCTTCACCCTGCACCTGCCGGAAAGCGCGCCGCAGGCCGTGACCCTGAACCTGCCGGGCCGCCACAACGTGCTCAACGCGCTGGCCGCCGCCGCCATCGGCTGGCAGCTGGGCGTCGAGCCCGCCGCGATCGCGTCGGCGCTGGAGAAGTTCCAGGGCATCGGCCGCCGCTTCAACCTCAAGGGCGAGCTCGACTTCGGCCGCGGCAAGGCGCTGCTGGTGGACGACTACGGCCACCACCCCAAGGAGTTGGAAGCGGTGTTCGCCGCCGCGCGCGGCGGCTGGCCGCAGCGTCGCCTGGTGGTGGCCTTCCAGCCGCACCGCTACAGCCGCACCCGCGACCTGTTCGACGACTTCGCCGCGGTGCTGTCGAGCGCCGACGCCGTGCTGCTCACCGACGTATACCCGGCCGGCGAATCGCCCATCGCCGGCGCCGACGCCAAGTCGCTGGCGCGCGCGATCCGCGCCCGCGGCCGCATCGACCCGGTGCTGGCCGGCGCCGCGCGCGAACTGCCGGCCGTGCTCGCCGACGTGCTGCACGACGGCGACCTGCTGCTGGTGATGGGCGCGGGCGACATCGGCCACGTCGCCGCCGACCTGGCCCTGCACGGACTGAATGGAGAACCCAAGGCATGACGCCGATCCCCGCCGCGCGCGTGACTGATCCGAAGGCCTTCGGCCGCGTCGCCGTCCTGATGGGCG
The DNA here is from genome assembly GCF_036275555.1 of Arenimonas sp. Lineage (GTDB taxonomy): Bacteria > Pseudomonadota > Gammaproteobacteria > Xanthomonadales > Xanthomonadaceae > Arenimonas. The sequence continues at coordinate 58,770 of NZ_DASUDO010000015.1, read as the reverse complement.
GCACCAGCGCCGAGCGCGAGGTGTCGCTCGAATCCGGCCGCAACGTGCTCGAGGCCCTGCGCGCCCGCGGCATCGACGCGCAGCCGGTGGACGGCATCCCGGCCCTGCTCGAGGCGCTGCTGGCCAAGCGCTTCGACCGCGTGTTCAACATCCTGCACGGCAACAAGGGCGGCGGTGAAGACGGCACCCTGCAGGGCCTGCTCGAAGCGCTGCGCGTGCCTTACACCGGCTCGGGCGTGCTGGGCTCGGCGCTGGGCATGGACAAGATCCGCACCAAGCAGGTCTGGCTGTCGCTGGGCCTGCCGACGCCGCGCTATGCGCGCCTGGCGCCGGGCGCCAACGTGGTCGACGCCGCGCGCGCGCTGGGCCTGCCGGTGATCGTCAAGCCGTCCTGCGAAGGCTCGAGCGTCGGCGTCTCGCGCGTGTTCGACGAGGCCGGCCTGGCCGCCGCGGTCGACCTCGCCGCGCGCTACCCGGGCGAGCTGCTGATGGAGCAGATGATCGTCGGCGGCGAGTTCACGGTCGGCATCCTCGGCGACGTGGCCTTGCCGAGCATCCGCATCGTGCCGGCCGGCGAGTACTACGACTACCACGCCAAGTACGTGGCCGAGGACACGCAGTACCTGTGCCCGGGCCTGGACGGCGAGGCCGAGGCCGCGATCCGCGCGCTGGCGCTGGCCGCCTTCCGCGCCGCCGGTTGCACCGGCTGGGGCCGCGTCGACGTGATGCGCGATGCGGCCGGCAACAACTACCTGCTCGAAGTGAACACCGCGCCCGGCATGACCAGCCACTCGTTGGTGCCCAAGGCCGCGGGCCAGGTCGGCATCGGCTTCGAGGAGCTGTGCTGGCGCGTGCTCGAGACCAGCCTGCCGCCGGGGGACGCCACGCCGTGAACGCCCTGCTGCGCATCATCGCCTGGACCTTCGCCATCGCCCTGGTGGCGCTGCCCGTGGTCGCCGTGCTCAACGGCTGGATCGCCGGCGAGCGCTGGCCGATGCGCAAGCTCGCGGTGACCGGTGAGTTCGCGCAGGTGGACGAGGCGGCGGTGCGCGAGGCGGTGCTGCCGCTGGTGCAGCGCGGCTTCTTCGCGGTCGACCTGGACCAGGTGCGCGACGCCGTCGCCGGCCTGCCGTGGGTGGAGCGGGTGGAAGTGCGCAAGCGCTGGCCCGACCGCCTCGAGGTGAGCCTGACCGAGCACACGCCGGTGGCGCGCTGGCCCGACGGCCGCCTGCTGTCCGAGGACGGCAAGCTGTTCGCGGCGCCCGAGGGTGCCGGTGCCGGCCTGCCGCTGTTCGAGGGTCCGGAAGGTCGCGCCAGCGAGCTGATGTCCTTCCACAGCCTGGCGCGTCCGCTGTTCCTGACCGTCGGCGCCAAGGTCGAGTCGGTGCAGCTCAGCGCGCGCGGCAGCTGGAGCCTGAAGCTCGACGACGGCACCGCGGTCGAAGCCGGCCGCGGCGACCCACAGGCCCGCCTCGCCCGCTTCGCGCGCCTGCTGCCCAAGCTGCGCGACAACGAGCCGCGCGTGCTGGTGCGCGCCGACCTCCGCTACACCAACGGCTTCACCCTGGTCTGGGGCGATCCGCCGCCGGCCATCCCGAACGAACCCGAGGCATCGCCCGGCGACGCCCCCGCCGGCACGCAGGAAGGAAACGCATGAACCGCAAAGGCGACAAGTCGCTGATCGTCGGCCTCGACATCGGCACCTCCAAGGTCACCGCCCTGGTGGGTGAGTACTCGCCCGGCCACGAGATCGAGGTGATCGGCATCGGCTCGCACGAATCGCGCGGCATGAAGCGCGGCGTGGTGGTGGACATCGAGTCCACCGTCCAGTCGATCCAGCGCGCCGTGGAAGAGGCCGAGCTGATGGCCGGCTGCGAGATCCGCTCGGTCTACGCCTCGATCACCGGCAGCCACACCCAGTGCCGCAACTCGCCGGGCATCGTGCCTGTGGCCGGGGGCGAAGTGACCTACGCCGACCTCGACCGCGTGCTCGAGGCCGCGAAGGCGGTCGCGGTGCCGGCCGACCAGAAGATCCTGCACGCCATCGCCCAGGAATACATCGTCGACAACTCGCAGGAAGGCATCCGCAACCCGGTGGGCATGAGCGGCGTGCGGCTTGAGGTGCGCGCGCACCTGGTCACCGGCGCCCAGTCGGCGGCCAGCAACGTGATGAAGTGCGTGCAGCGCTGCGGCCTGCAGGTGGACGACCTGATCCTGAGCTCGCTGGCGTCCAGCACCGCGGTGCTGACCACCGACGAGAAGGAGCTGGGCGTGGTGCTGGTGGACATCGGCGCCGGCACCACCGACATCGCGGTGTTCGTGCAGGGCGCGATCCGCCATTCGGCTTCGCTGCCGATCGCCGGCGACCAGGTCACCAACGACATCGCCCACCTGCTGCGCACGCCGACGCCGGAGGCCGAGCAGATCAAGGTCCGCTACGCCTGCGCGCTGGCGCAGCTGGCCACCGCCGAGGAATCGATCCAGGTGCCGAGCGTGGGCGACCGCCCGCCGCGCCGCCTGGCCCGCCAGGCCCTGGCCGAGGCGGTGCAGAACCGCTACGAGGAAATCTTCGAGATGGTGCAGGCCGAACTGCGCCGCTCCGGCTTCGAGGAGCTGGTGCGCGCGGGCCTGGTACTGACCGGCGGCGCGTCGCGGATGGAGGGCGTGGTCGAGCTCGCCGAGGAAATGCTGCACATGCCGGTGCGGGTGGGGATTCCCCAGCACGTCTCCGGCCTGGGCGAAGTGGTGGGCAACCCGGTGCACGCCACCGGCGTCGGCCTGCTGCTGTGGGGCAGCCAGTTGGAACACCCGCGCCGCCCGACGCTGTCGGCGGGCAAGGCGGGCACGGTTTGGACGAAGTTCAAGAACTGGTATCGCGGTGAGTTCTGAACGGCGTCACTGAGGTAGCGGCAAACGCAGCGAACAAGAAAACACAAACCCCTGGATTCGAATCACGGAGGACGCGGACATGGCACATTTTGAACTGATCGAGAAGTTGGCACCCAATGCGGTAATCAAGGTCATCGGCGTTGGCGGTGGCGGTGGCAACGCCGTCGCGCACATGGTGAACGCGGGCGTCGAGGGCGTGGAATTCATCACCGCCAACACGGACGCGCAGGCGATCAAGCAGTGCGGCGCCAAGCTGCAGCTGCAGCTCGGCGGCAACGTCACCAAGGGCCTGGGCGCCGGCGCCAATCCGGAAGTGGGCCGCCAGGCCGCGCTTGAGGACCGCGAGCGCATCGTCGAGGCGCTCGAAGGCGCCGACATGGTGTTCATCACCGCCGGCATGGGCGGCGGCACCGGCACGGGCGCCGCCCCGGTCGTGGCGCAGCTGGCCAAGGAGCTGGGCATCCTGACCGTCGCGGTCATCACCAAGCCGTTCCCGTTCGAGGGCCGCCGCCGCATGCAGGTGGCGCTCAAGGGCATCGAGGAGCTGAGCCACCACTGCGACTCGCTCATCACCATCCCGAATGAAAAGCTCATCACCGTGCTGGGCCGCCAGGCCACCATGGTGCAGGCCTTCCGCGCGGCCAACGACGTGCTGCTGGGCGCCGTGAAGGGCATCGCCGACCTGATCGTCAGCCCGGGCCTGATCAACGTCGACTTCGCCGACGTCCGCACCGTCATGTCCGAGATGGGCCTGGCGATGATGGGCACCGGCGTGGCCCGCGGCGATGACCGCGCCCAGGCCGCCGCCGAGGCCGCGATCTCCAACCCGCTGCTCGACGAGGTGAACCTGTCCGGCGCCAATGGCGTGCTGGTCAACATCACCGCCGGCCCGGACTTCACCATGGCCGAGTTCGACGAGATCGGCCGCACCATCGAGGACTTCGCCTCCGAGGACGCCACCGTCGTCATCGGCACCTCGCTGGACCCGGACATGCAGGACGAAGTGCGCGTCACCGTGGTGGCCACCGGCCTCAACCGCGGCGTCGTCCGCCAGGCCGCCCCGCGCGCCCCGGAGAGGGAGGCCTACCGCGCCCCGGTCAAGCTGGTGCGCAACGCCAGCACCGGCCAGGTGGACTACGACGCCATGGCCAACGTGACCGCGGCCCCGCCGCAGGCCCACGGCCACATGGGCCTGCGCGCCAGCCGCTCGGCCGAGCCGGCGTCGGCCGCGACCAGTGCCCTGTCGGACTTCCCGACCGACCACAGCTACCTGGACATCCCGGCCTTCCTGCGTCGCCAGGCCGACTGAGTCGAAAGGCGGCCGGCCGCCCGCGCCCGACCAGGCGTGGCGGTGCGGTTCGCAGCCGGCCGGCCAGGAAGGTCGCGTCCGGATAGGGTCTGGTCCCGCTTGCGGGGTTAGGCCTGCTGTCCCCAGGGGGTCAGGAAACCTTGGCCCGCCGGCCCTGCCGGCGGGTCCTTTTCCGGCCGAGGGGTCCAAAGACGGGCTTAAAAGTGTGATCCAGCGCACATTTGTTGCTGAAATGGGACGCTGGGAATAATGTTAGGTTTTCGTTCATTGCGCCCTGTGCTATGGTTCGAGCGGTTTTGCGCGCTCCTCCCGGAGAACGCCACAAAAATGATCAGACAAAGAACCCTCAAGAACGTCATCCGCGCCACCGGCGTCGGCCTGCACAGCGGCGAAAAGGTCTACATGACCTTGCGTCCGGCTGCGCCCGATACCGGCATCGTCTTCCGGCGCGTTGACTTCGAATCGCCGGTCGAGATCCACGCCAAGGCCGAAAAGGTCGGCGACACCAGCCTGTGCACCGCGCTGGTCGAGGGCAATACCCGCGTCATGACGATCGAGCACCTGCTGTCGGCCATGGCCGGCCTGGGCATCGACAACGCCTACGTGGACCTGTCCACGGCCGAAGTGCCGATCATGGACGGCTCCGCCGGTCCCTTCGTGTTCCTGCTGCAGTCCGCGGGCATCGAGGAGCAGGCCAAGGCCAAGCGCTTCATCCGCATCCTCAAGCCGATCAAGGTCGAGGACGGCGACAAGTGGGCCCGCTTCGAGCCCTTCGAGGGCTTCAAGGTCGGCTTCACCATCGATTTCCAGCACCCCATCTTCAACAAGTCGACCTCCAGCACCGAGATCGACTTCTCGACCACCTCCTTCGTCAAGGAAGTGAGCCGGGCCCGTACCTTCGGCTTCATGAAGGACATCGAGTTCCTGCGCGAGCGCAACCTGGCGCTGGGCGGCTCGATGGACAACGCCATCGTCCTGGACGATTACCGCGTGCTCAACGAGGACGGCCTGCGCTACGAGGACGAGTTCGTGAAGCACAAGATCCTCGACGCCATCGGCGACCTGTACCTGCTGGGCCACAGCCTGATCGGCGCCTTCTACGGCTACAAGTCCGGCCACGCGCTCAACAACCAGCTGCTCCGCACCCTCCTGGCCGACACCTCGGCCTGGGAAGAGGTCACCTTCGAAGATCCGGCCCTGGCGCCGATTTCCTACGCCCACCCCGCCCAGGCGGTGTAAGGCGGCTGTCATCCCGCGGTAGCGGAATGAGACAGGGGTCACAAAGTTTGACCCCCATTTAACGCCTGCTTAACGACTCGACCCCGAGGCCGGGGCATCATGCCCCGTCGGTGCCTGACCGGGACGACGAGGCCAGCCGCAGAAGCTGAGCCCGGAGCTCCGGATCGGAAACCGATTGGGCGGTGGCCCGCAGTGAATCGCGGACTGCCTCGGAGAGTGGACGGGCGGTACCGGTCCCCGTGGGGACGGGCAACACCGGAGCGGACACTTTCACCACGAGCGACCGGCCCCTGAGGCCAGCCGCGGCCGCCGCGTCCAGCAGGGCGTCGGCATGCAGCCGCAGCTTGGCCTTCCAGACCGGCGCGCTCACCAGGAATACCAAGTGCTTGTCATCCACGTTGGCCAGCTTGCACTGGCCGGCCAAGGTGGCGGGGAGACTCTGGCGCAGCAAAGGGTCAAGCGCAGCCAGCCATTTGGCGCGCTCGACCACGTTGGCGAGCCCGGAACCAGCCAGCGCTTCAAGCGCCAGCGGGGGCAGGGCAGGCAGCGATGCGGCGCCGCGGACGCGGGTTTTAGGTGGTTCAGACATGATGAATGTCATCATCGCAGCAAAATTCCTCCGGGCGCCAAAAAAACTGGCGTTCGACCAACCGAAGGTCGCGGGGATTGCACTGGGCGCCATCGCGCTGGTGCTGGCCACCGCCTTCGGGCTGGGCTACCTGGCCCGCGGCGCCAACGGCGCGGCCCTCCAGGAAATCGCCCGCATGCAGTCCCAGCTCGACGCCCAGGCGGTCGAGCTCGCCCAGGCCCGCGAAGAGGCCCAGCGCGAAGTCAACGCCATCGCCGCCCGCGTCGGTGAGCTCCAGGCCCAGGCCAACCGCCTCAACGCCCTCGGCGACCGCCTGACCCGCGTCGGCAAGCTCAAGGACGGCGAGTTCAATTTCGGCGAGCTGCCCGGACAGGGCGGTGGCGAGACCGCCGGCGACATCGCCGCCGGGGACCTGCTCGCCAGCCTCGACCAGCTACAGTCGCAGTTCGACCATTCCGGCCGCCAGCTCGACGTGCTCGAGGCCCTGTTGTTCGACCAGGACGTGGACGCCAAGCGCACGCCGTCCGGCATGCCGGCCCCGGGCTACATCGTCTCGGGCTACGGCAGCCGCAACGATCCCTTCGGCCGCGGCCGCGCCCACCACATGGGCATCGACATCGATGCCAACGGCGGCGACCCGATCACCTCCGCCGCCGACGGCGTGGTCAGCTACTCCGGCTGGCGCAACGGCTACGGCAACACCATTGAGATCGACCACGGCAACGGCTTCAAGACCCTGTATGCCCACAACGCGGCGAACCTGGTCAAGGCGGGCGACGTCGTGCGCGCCGGCCAGCTGATCGGCAAGGTCGGTTCCACCGGTCGCTCCACCGGTTCGCACCTGCACTTCGAGATCATGCTCGACGGTCGCCAGGTCAACCCGCGCCAGTACCTGGACCGGGTCCGCGGCTGAGCACCCCGGGCGGGCTTGATAGTCCCGCCCCCGTCCCCAAGTTAGACTAGACGGCCGCGACGCCCCCCGAGGGCTGCCGCGGCCGTTTCGTTTCGCGCCCTGCGCGGTCCTTTCCCTTACCGGTTTTCCCCATGCTCAACAGCTTGCTCACCCGCATCTTCGGCAGCCGCAACGATCGACTGCTGCGCCAGTTCCAGAAGAACGTCGCCGCGATCAACGCCCTGGAGCCCGAGCTGGAGCGTCTCAACGACGCCGCCCTCAAGCGCAAGACCGAGGAATTCCGGGAGCGGGTCGCCAACGGCGCCAGCCTCGATTCGCTGCTGGTGGAAGCCTTCGCCGTCTGCCGCGAGGCCTCGCGCCGCGCCCTCGGCCTGCGCCACTACGACGTGCAGCTGATCGGCGGCATGGTGCTGCACTCGGGCCGCATCGCCGAGATGCGCACCGGCGAGGGCAAGACCCTGGTCGCCACCCTGGCGGTCTACCTCAACGCGCTGGCCGGCAAGGGCGTGCACGTGGTCACCGTCAACGACTACCTGGCCAAGCGCGACTCGGCCTGGATGGGCAAGCTCTACAACTTCCTCGGCCTGACCGTGGGCGTGGTCTACCCGGGCATGCCGCATTCGGACAAGAAGGGCGCCTACGCCGCCGACATCACCTACGGCACCAACAACGAATATGGCTTCGACTACCTGCGCGACAACATGGCGCTGTCCAAGGACGACCGCTTCCAGCGCGGCCAGTTCTTCGCCATCGTCGACGAGGTCGACTCGATCCTGATCGACGAGGCCCGCACCCCGCTGATCATCTCCGGCCCGGCCGACGATTCCCCGGAGCTGTACGTCAAGACCAACCGCATCGTCCCGCACCTGGTGCGCCAGGAGAAGGAAGACGGCGAGGGCGACTACTTCGTGGACGAGAAGGGCAAGCAGGCCCACCTCTCGGAGCAGGGCATGGTCCGGGCCGAGGAACTGCTGCGCAAGGCCGGCATCATCGGCGAGGACGACACGCTGTACTCGGGCAACAACCTGGCGGTGGTTCACCACCTCAACGCCGCGCTGCGCGCGCATGCGCTGTTCCAGCGCGACGTGGACTACATCGTGCGCGACGGCGAGGTCATCATCGTCGACGAGTTCACCGGCCGCACGCTGGCGGGCCGCCGCTGGTCGGACGGCCTGCACCAGGCCATCGAGGCCAAGGAAGGCGTGCCGATCCAGCGCGAGAACCAGACCCTCGCCTCGATCACCTTCCAGAATTACTTCCGCATGTACGGCAAGCTGGCCGGCATGACCGGCACGGCCGACACCGAGGCCTATGAGTTCCAGACCATCTACGGCCTGGAAGTGGTGGTGATCCCGACCCACCGGCCGATGGTGCGCAAGGACCACGCCGACCTCGTCTACCTGGCGCGTCCGGCGAAGTACGACGCGGTCATCGAGGACATCAAGGACTGCTACGGCCGCGGCCAGCCCGTGCTGGTGGGCACCACGTCCATCGAGACCTCCGAGCTGCTGTCGAACCAGCTCAAGAAGGTCGGCATCCCGCACGAGGTGCTCAACGCCAAGCAGCACGAGCGCGAGGCGCAGATCGTCGCCGACGCCGGCAAGCCCAAGGCCGTCACCATCGCCACCAACATGGCCGGCCGCGGCACCGACATCGTGCTCGGCGGTTCGCTAGAGTCCGAGCTGCACAAGCTCGGCGAAGAGGCGACCGACGCCGACAAGGCCCGCGCCAAGGCCGAGTGGCAGAAGCGCCACGACGAAGTGAAGGCCCTCGGCGGCCTGCACATCATCGGCACCGAGCGCCACGAGAGCCGCCGCATCGACAACCAGCTGCGCGGCCGCGCCGGCCGCCAGGGCGACCCGGGCTCGTCCCGCTTCTACCTGTCGCTCGAAGACAACCTGATGCGCATCTTCGCCGCCGACTGGGTGCAGCGCGCCATGCGCGGCATGGGCATGAAGGAAAACGACGTCATCGAGTCGGGCCTGGTGACCAAGCAGATCCAGAACGCCCAGCGCAAGGTCGAGGCCCACAACTTCGACATCCGCAAGAACTTGCTCGACTTCGACGACGTCGCCAACGACCAGCGCAAGGTCATCTACCAGCAGCGCAACGAGCTGCTCGAGTCCGACTCGGTCGAGGACGCCATCCTCGCGATCCGCGAGGACGTGGTCACCGAGATCGTGCGCCGCCACGTGCCGGCCGAATCGATCGACGAGCAGTGGGACCTGCCGGGCCTCGAGCGCGCGCTGGCCGACGAGTTCGGCCTCGAGGTCGACCTGCAGGGCCCGGCCCGCACCGAGTCGGAGATCGACGACGAGCGCATCCTCGACCTGGCCCAGCAGGCGGCGACCCGCCTGTTCGAGGCCAAGCAGGCCCAGCTGGGTCCCGAGATGATGCGCAGCCTCGAGAAGCACCTGATGCTCAACGTGCTCGACCAGAACTGGAAGGAGCACCTGGCGCGCATGGACTACCTGCGCCAGGGCATCCACCTGCGCGGCTTCGCGCAGAAGCAGCCCAAGCAGGAGTACAAGCGCGAGAGCTTCGAGCTGTTCGGCGACATGCTGGCCAAGGTGAAGCTGGAAGTGGTGTCGCTGCTGGCCCGCGTCCGCGTCCGCAACGAGGAAGAAGTGGCGGCCATGGAAGCCGCCGAGCGCCAGCGCCTGGCCGCCAAGTCGCAGCAGATGCAGTTCCAGCATCCCGAGACCGGCGGCTATGGCGCGGACGAGGAAGCCGCCGAGGCCCAGGCCCAGGCGGCCCGCGGCGAAGGCGTGCTGGCCACCCCGGTCCTCCGCGACGAGCCCAAGGTCGGCCGCAACGATCCCTGCCCCTGCGGCAGCGGCAAGAAGTACAAGCAGTGCCACGGGCGCCTGGAGTGACCCCGGCGCATGCCCGGCGACCGACCTAAACCCCCGGTGCACGTGGTCGCGGCCGTCCTCCGGGACGCCCGCGGCCGGATCCTGCTGGCCCGCCGTACCGCCGGCCGCGACCTGGCAGGCGCCTGGGAGTTCCCGGGCGGCAAGGTCGAACCCGGTGAAACCGCGCTGGAGGCGCTCGAGCGCGAGCTTCGCGAAGAGCTGGGCATCCGCATCGGCCCGGCGCGTCCACTGGTGTCGGTGCCGCAGGCCTATCCGGGCAAGCGCATCGTGCTCGACGTCTACGAAGTGGACCAGTTCGAGGGCACCGCCCGCGGCCTGGAGCGCCAGGCCCTGGCCTGGTCGCCGCCGGAGAAGCTGGCCAGCTACCCGATGCCGCCCGCCGATCGCCCGGTGGTGGCCGCGCTGACCGCCGCCGATCGCTACCTGATCACCCCCGAGCCCGCCGATCGCGCCGGCTTCCTTTCGAAACTGGACAAAGCCCTGGCCGCCGGGGCGCGCCGCATCCAGCTCCGGGCCAAGGCGATGGCCCCGGCCGACCTCGCCATCCTGGCCCGCGACGCCCAGATCCGCTGCCGCGCCAAGGGTGCCCAGCTGCTGCTCAACGGCGAGCCCGGGCTGGCGGCCGGGTTGGGCCTGGGGCTGCACCTGCGCTCGGCCCAGCTGATGGCCCTGTCCTCGCGCCCGGCGCTGGCCGAGGGCCAGCCCGTGGCGGCCTCCTGCCACGATGCCGAAGAGCTGGCGCAGGCCGAGCGCCTGGGCCTGGATTTCGTGGTGCTGGGGCCGGTGCGCGCCACGGACTCCCATCCCGGGGTCGAGCCCATGGGCTGGGACAAATTCGCCGCGCTGCGCGAAGGCGTCTCGCTGCCGATCTATGCGCTGGGCGGCATGAAGCCTGCCGACGTGGCCGTGGCGCGCCGGCATGGCGGACAAGGCGTGGCGGGGATCCGGGGCCTTTGGCCCAAGTAAAGCTTCGGGACTGAAGTCCCTCCTACAGCGCCTCGTGCAGGAGGGACTTCAGTCCCGAAGCTTCTGTGCCAGGGACCGGTACCGCGGATGCAGCTTTCGCACCGCCGCCACCAGGTCCTGCACCGAACCATCGTTCACGATCACATCGTCCGCGATCGCCAGCCGCTGTTCGCGGCTGGCCTGTGCCGCGACCATGCGTGCTGCCAGCTCCGCCTCCAGCTGGTCGCGCTGCATCAGCCGGGCCTGCTGGACCGCGCGGGGCACGTCGACCACCAGGATGCGGTCCAGCCACGGGTAGCTGGCGCGACCGCCGCCCTCGGCCAGCAGGGGGATGGCCACCACGGCGTAGGCCCCGGGCGCGGCGGCGCAGGCGGCCTTGAGCCAGGCGCGGATGCGGGGATGGAGGAGGGCCTCGAGGTCGCGCTTGGCGGCTGGGTCGGCGAAGACGCGGCGGCGCATCGCGACTCGGTCGAGCTGGCCGTCGGGCAGCAGGCTGTCGGCGCCGAAGCGCGCGACGATGTCCTGCAGGGCCGGCTGGCCCGCGGCCACGATGTCGCGCGCGGCGATGTCGGCATCCACCACCGCTACGCCCAGGCCCTCGAAGGCACGCGTGGCCTCGGACTTGCCGGAAGCCACGCCGCCGGTCACGGCGACCAGGGTCGCGGCCATGGGCTCAGTCCAGGCCGGAGATGTCGCGGTAGGCTTGGATCAGCTGGGCGCCCCAAAGCAACTGCACCCAGCCGGCGGCCGCGAGGTAGGGGCCGAAGGGGATCGGCGTGGCGCGGTCGGCGCCGCGCCAGGTGATCCAGAGCGTGCCGACGACTGCGCCGATCAGCGACGAGATCAGCACGATCGGAAGGATGGCGGTGGCGCCGCACCAGGCGCCCAGCGCGGCCAGCAACTTGAAGTCGCCGTAGCCCATGCCCTCCTTGCCGGTCAGCCACTTGAACAGCTTGTACACCGTCCAGAGGCTGAGGTAGCCCGCCATGGCGCCGAAGATGGCCTGGCTGGGGGAGGTGAACAGCGTGACGGTGGATAGGCCCAGGCCGATCCACAGCAGGCTCAGCGTGAGCTGGTCCGGAAGCAGGGTGGTGCGCAGGTCGATGCCGGCCAGCGCGACCAGGAAGCCGGTGAACACCATCGCGGCCAGCGCCTCGGGGCTGGCGCCAAAGCGCCAGACGCAGGCCGCGAACAGCAGGCCCGTGACCAGCTCGACCACCGGGTACTGGATCGAGATGGCGCCGCCGCAGCCCCGGCAGCGGCCGCGAAGGGCGATCCAGCTCAGCACCGGGATGTTTTCCCAGGGCGCCAGCTTGTGGCCGCATTTCGGGCAGGCCGAGCCCTGCACGACGATGCCGGGCGGGGCCGGCTCGTAAGGCTCGGGCAGCTCCAGCATTTCGCGGCTGGTCTTGCGCCACTCCCACTCCAGCCAGGGCGGCAGGCGCAGGATGACGACGTTGAGGAAGCTGCCGACCAGCAGGCCGAAGACAAGGGCCAGGCCGAGCGCGAAGCCCGGCGTGGCCTGGATCAGCTCGAGCATCGGGTCAGCCGACGGTCGCGGCCAGCTTGAAGATCGGCAGGTACATGCCGATGACCATGCCGCCGACCAGCACGCCGATGACCACCATGATGAAGGGCTCGATCAGGCTGGCCAGCGCATCCACGGAGTTGTTCACTTCCTGCTCGTAGAACTCGGCCACCTTGAGCAGCATGGTATCGAGCGCGCCGGCCTCTTCGCCGATGGCGGTCATCTGCACCACCATGTGCGGGAACACGTTGACCTGCTTCATGGCGACGTTGAGCTGGTAGCCAACCGAGACGTCGTCGCGGATGCGCATGACGGCCTCGTTGTAGACGATCGAGCCGGTGGCGCCGCCGACGGTCTCCAGCGCCTCGACCAGCGGCACGCCGGCCTTGAAGGTCAGGGCCAAGGTGCGGGCGAAGCGGGCGATGGCCGACTGGTGCAGGATCATGCCGATCACCGGCAGCTTCAGCATCATCCGGTCGACGTTGCGCTCCAGTGCCGGCGAGCGCTTGTAGATGAACAGGAAGCCGAAGATGGTGCCGAGGATGATGCCCAGCACCGCCCACCACCAGGCCGTCAGGAAGCGCGAGGCGTTGACGATCATCTGGGTGAAGGCGGGCAGGTCGGCGCCAAAGCCCTTGAAGACGTCCTCGAACTGCGGCACCACGTAGATCAGCAGGATGGCGCTGACCAGGATCGCTACCGCGATGACGGCCGCCGGGTAGAACAGGGCCTTCTTGATCTTGCCCTTCAGGGCCTCGGTGCGTTCCTTGTAGGTGGCGACCGTGTCGAGCACGGTGTCGAGCACGCCGGCGCCTTCGCCGGCGCGGGTGAGGTTGCGGTAGAGCGAGTCGAACTGCACCGGGTGCCGCGCCATGGCCTCGCTCAGCGAGCTGCCGCCGGCGATGGAGTCGCGGATGTCGAGCAGCATGTCGCGCATGCGCGGGTTCTTCTGGCCGCCGGCCAGGATCTCGAAGCTCTGCACCATCGGCACGCCGGCCTGCAGCATGGTGGCGATCTGGCGGCTGAAGACCGAGATGTCCTGGGCGGTGATGGCCTTGCCGGCCGAGCCGAACAGGGGTTTGGCCTTGGTGCGGACTACCGTCGGGTTGATGCCCTGCTTGCGCAGCTCGGCCTTGAGCAGGTTGGCATTCCTGGACGTGGTCTCGCCCTTCATCTTGACACCGCGCTTGTCGGTGCCCTCCCAGATGAACTGCTCCATCGCGTTGGTGCGCTGGGGGGGAGTTTTGGCAGCGGTCGTCGCCATGGCTTAGTCCTTCGTGACGCGGTTGATTTCGGCCAGGCTGGTGACGCCCTGCCTGGCCTTGAAGAGGGCGGACTGCCGCAGGTCGCGGACGCCGGCTTGCTGCGCCGCCTGGGCGATCTGCAGGGCATTGCCGCCCTCGAGGATGATGGCCTGGATGTTCTCGGCCATCGGCATCACCTGGTAGATGCCGACGCGGCCCTTGTAGCCGTCGTTGCAATCCTCGCAGCCACCGGGCTCGAACAGGGTGATGCCGGCCTTGATGTCCTCGTGCGTGAAGCCTTCGGCCAGCAGGGCGTTCTCGGGCAGGCTGATCGGCTTCTTGCAGGCATCGTGCAGCCGGCGCGCCAGGCGCTGGGCGATGATGATGGTGACCGACGAGGTGATGTTGTAGGGCGCGATGCCCATGTTCATCAGGCGCGAGACGGTCTGGGGGGCGTCGTTGGTGTGCAGGGTGGACAGCACCAGGTGGCCGGTCTGGGCCGCCTTGACCGCGATCTCGGCGGTCTCGAGGTCGCGGATCTCGCCGACCATGATCACGTCCGGGTCCTGTCGCAGGAAGCTGCGCAGGGCCGCGGCGAAGGTCATGCCCTTCTTGACGTTCATCTGCACCTGGTTGATGCCCGGGACGCGGATTTCGACCGGGTCCTCGGCGGTGGAGATGTTGCGCTCCTCGGTGTTGAGGATGTTCAGGCCGGTGTACAGCGAGACGGTCTTGCCCGAGCCGGTGGGGCCGGTGACCAGGATCATGCCGTAGGGCTTGGCCAGGGCGTCGAGGTAGAGCTGCTTCTGGTCTTCCTCGTAGCCCAGCTTGTCGATGCCCAGCTTGGCCGCGCTGCCGTCGAGCAGGCGGAGCACCACCTTTTCGCCGAAGAGCGTGGGGCAGGTGGACACGCGGAAGTCCATCTGCTTGGTCTTGGAGATGTTGAGCTTGATGCGGCCGTCCTGCGGAAGGCGGCGCTCGGCGATGTCGAGCTGGGCCATGACCTTCAGGCGCGCGGTGATGCGCGGGTGCAGCTTTACCGGGGCCTTGGCCACGCTGCGCAGGATGCCGTCCATGCGCAGGCGCACCCGGAACTCGGTCTCGTAGGGCTCGAAGTGGATGTCCGATGCGCCGCGCTTGATCGAGTCGAGCAGCACCTTGTTGACGAAGCGCACCACGGGGGTGTCGTCGCCGCCCTTGGCGTCGGCGATGTTGTCGTTGCCGTCGTCGTCGCCGCCGGTGGACTCGAGGTTCTCGAGGCCCTCGTCGTCGCCCATGCTGTCGCCCATGCTGTCGCTGGCGGTCAGGGCCTGCTCGATGCTGCGGCGGAGCTTCTCCTCGTCGACCAGGATCGGCTCGACGGTGAGGTTGGCGGCGAACTTGATCTCGTCCAGCGCCCGGGTGTTGGTGGGGTCGGCGATGCCCACGAACAGGCGGTTGCCACGCTTGAACAGCGGCAGCGCCTGGTGCTTGGTGATCAGCTCTTCGCTGACGAGCTTGGTGGCGGCCTGGTTGAGGTCGAGCGCGGCGCTGTCGAACAGCGGCATGCCGAACTCGACCGCGTTGGCCCCGGCGATGTGCGCGCTGGTGACCAGCTTCTTCTCGAGCAGGTAGAGGTGGATGGGCCGCTTCTGCTTGCTGGCCTCGTCCAGGGCCTTGCGCGCATCGGCCTCGCCCAGGACGCCGTCCAGCACCAGGCGCCGGGCGATGCCGGTGATACCCACCAGGTTGGCGGTCGCGTTGGCGTTCACTCTGCTCCCCAGAGACGCACGGATGCCCCAACTGTACCCGAAAACAGGCCGCTGGCCAGCCTCTTGCAACACCTTCTTATAGTCAGGAGGGGGGTGGGATCAAGTAAGCTTGGGGTCGGGTCCATTCAGGGGTGGCCATGAAGGTCAGCGTGGTGTTGCCTGCCAAGAACGAGGCCGAGGGGCTGCGGCGGACACTGCCGGCCCTGGCCGCGACCCTGCCCGGGGCCGAGGTGATCGTGGTCGACGACGGCTCCACCGACGACACCGCCGCCGTGGCCGCCGCGCTGGGCGCCCGGGTGCTGTCGGCCCCGTATTCGATGGGCAACGGCGCCGCCATCAAGCGGGGCGCGCGCCTGGCCACCGGCGAGGTCATCGTGTTCATGGATGCCGATGGCCAGCACGACCCGGCCCTGATCCCCCAGCTGCTGGCCCGCCTCGAGGCCGGCCACGACATGGTCGTGGGGGCCCGTGATGGCAGCGGCCAGGCCAGCGTCGGGCGCTCGCTGGCCAACCGGTTCTACAACCGGCTCGCCAGCTGGATGACCGGCCACGACGTGAGGGACCTGACGTCCGGCTTCCGGGCGGTGCGCGCCGATAAGTTCCGCGAATTCCTCCACCTGCTGCCGAACGGCTTCAGCTATCCCACCACCAGCACGATGGCCTTCTTCCGCAGCGCCTACCCGGTGGACTACGTGTCGGTACGCGTGGACAAGCGGGTGGGCACGGCCAGCCACATCCGGCCCCTGAAGGATGGGGTCCGGTTCCTGCTGATCATCTTCAAGATCGCCACCCTGTACTCGCCGTTGAAGCTGTTCCTGCCCACCAGCGCGGCCTTCTTCCTGCTGGGGGTGGGCTACTACAGCTATACCTTCGTGACGCAGGGGCGGTTCACGAACATGAGTGCGCTGTTGTTGAGTGCGGCCGTGATCATTTTCCTGATCGGCCTGGTTTCCGAGCAGATCACCTCCCTCACCTATCGCCGGGATGCCTGACCTGGATCGTGACCCGCGACCGGTGCTGATGGTTCTCGCGTCGACGTATCCCCGTTGGGCCGACGACCGGGAACCCGGATTCGTACACGAATTGGCAAAACGGATGGTCGGAACATTCCGGGTCATTGCCATAGTGCCGAGTGCGCCTGGCGCGGCTGGGCGAGAAGTATTGGACGGGGTTGAGGTTGTCCGATTTCGATACGCCCCACGTCGTTGGGAGACTTTGGTCAACGACGGGGGGATATTGGCGAACCTAAAGCGATCAGGGATGAAATACCTCCTCCTTCCCGGCTTCGCCATTTCCCAGTTGGTTACCGCAGGCAGATGCCTTCGCCGGGAACAAGTTGACATCGTCCATGCCCACTGGCTGCTGCCGGCAGGAGCGGTTGCCGCGTTGCTCAGGATGTCGTCGGGTGCGCGAACGCCTTATTTGGTGACATCTCACGGCGCCGATCTTTTTGCACTGAGATCGGGCATTTTCCAGCGACTGAAGCGTTGGGTCGCGAAGGGCGCGGCGGGAATAACGGTGGTGAGCACCGCCATGCGGAGGGAACTGGCCGCGATCGGGGTGCCTCCATCCCGCGTGAGCGTCCAGCCCATGGGGGTCGACCTTAGCGAAAGATTCACTCCCATCGCCAATGTGCCGCGTTCGCCCGTGGAAATATTGTTCGTTGGTCGGATTGTGGCGAAGAAGGGGCTAATTCACCTGATCGACGCAATGCCCGCAATCCTCGCTGAACACCCGTCCGCATTCCTGACCGTTGTTGGATTTGGACCGGAAGAGGCGGCCTGCAGGGGTCGGGTCCGGGAGCTGTCAATTGACGACCACGTGCGATTCGTCGGAGGAGTCTCGCAGACAGCGTTGCCTGAACTGTATCGGCGTGCGGCTGTATTCGTGGCCCCATTTGTCCAGGCGAGTGATGGAGACCAAGAAGGGCTCGGATTGGTCGTAGTCGAAGCTGTTGGCTGCGGCTGCCCGGTCGTCGTCAGCGATTTACCAGCCGTTCGGGATGTATTTGCCAATGAGTCGCCGGCGGCGCTGGTCAAGTCGGGCTCACCTTTGGAACTGGCGAGGGCGGTATCTGCGGTCCTCTCCAGCCCTCCAGGGACGGAGAGCCTCAGGAAAAGCCTGCTTCATAGGTTCGATTGGTCAGTGGTGGCGAACGGGTACGTCGACTTGCTGGGCCAGCTTGTCGGTGCCAGGGGGCGTTCCCTTTGATCGGTCCGGGCCCCGGATTTCGGATGGAATTGGTTGCGCCGCCTTGCCCGGGTGGCGCGCGTGAAGCGTGCGGTTTTTCATTGAAGTCGGGGACACAGTGAACTCAATTCCTGTCCGCCAGCCTCATGCCGTCCTCGATCTGCCTTCGAGGCGTTCGAAAGCCCTGAAAATTGAGAAATTGCTGCGGCTCGACGAGATAAGCGTTCCCGTTCGAATCCTGGAGGTTGGAACGGGTAGTGGTGGGATAGCGCACTACTTTGGAACCCATGCCAGTGGTCGGTTCGAGGTCCACGCCGTGGATGTCTTTGACAGTCGAGTGGTGCGGGAGGGCTATGAATACCAAACGGTCGAGGGTGTCGAACTGCCCTTCCCGGAAGACTATTTCGACGTGATCCTGACAAACCATGTGATCGAACATGTCGGGGGTCGCTCCGAGCAGCTACGGCATCTGTCGGAAATTCGTCGTGTAATGGCTAACGGTGGGTTGGGATACCTGGCGGTTCCAAATCGTTGGATCCTGGTCGAGCCACACTTCCAATTGGCCCTGCTGAGTTGGCTTCCGCGCTCGTGGCGCAGCTCCTATGTAAGGCTAAGGGGGCGCGGCGCCTGTTACGATTGCGAGCCTTTGCAGCTTCCGGAGCTGGAGGGGTTGCTCGCTTCGTCCGGGCTTCGCTTCAAGAACATGGGCACGCTGGCGTTGCGCGTACTGCTGGAGATCGAGCGGCCCGGCTCCGCAGGTGATCGCATTTTGCGGCATGTGCCGGACTGGCCTTTGGACCTCTTCGCCAGGTTGTTGCCGACGCTAATCTACCGGTTGCAGAAATGAAGTCGATCGTCGGCAATCGCTTGGCAGGTTTGCTGGCGTCTACCACTGGCGCGGTGGCAGTCAGAGCCAGCAAGGTGCTTGCATGGAATGCTCTGCGCCTCGGATTCCAGCTCGTCTGGGCGATTGCGCTTGCCCGGACATTGGGTGCCGAGGGCTACGGAATTTTCTCCGGGGTTGCCGGTCTGGCTGTCGGATTGAGCGGATTGGTGGGCGCTGGACTGGGCCTGCGAATGTATCAGGACGCCGTTACGAACCCCGCCGTCTTTGATCGGCGATGGGCGCAAGCCAAGCGTGCCCTGGCGTGGAGCGGCTTGTTCCTTGGCAGCGCCTTCGTGGCCGCGGCTGCCGTGTGGGATTTTTTGCCCGACGCGACGATAGTGCTGTTTGTCGCGGTGGCCATTTCTGAGCTGGTAATGGCTCCGGCAGTCACCCTGATTGCCTTCGGCTACGCAGCGAAAGGCAGGATGGCGGACTCCGCGATGGCGCCGGCGCTCCTTTCGCTGGCCAGAATGGTCGCGGCAGGCGTCTTCCTGCTTGCACCGGTTGGCGCAACCTTGTCTAGCTATGCTGTTCTGCATGTCGCGGCAACGGCGCTGGCAGTGCTGCTATTGACCTGGCAGTTCCGGCGCACGGTTCCGATCGGTTCCGCCAGTTCGGCGGTTGACTCCGGGGACATAGCCATCGGCATGGGTTTCACATCAATTTGGTTCAGTGGCGCGGCTTTGGGATCATTTGACAAGGCGGCAGCGCTTCATTGGGGCGGTGCGGTGAGTGCCGGCGCCTATACCGCCTCCCATCGCTTCGCCAGCCTGTTGGCGCTGCCTGTCGAGGCTTTGCTCATGACCGCTCTGCCGCACTTGTTCAAGGCACGCTTCGAGCCGGAAAACGGCTGGGGCGTGATAGTGAAGCTGCTTTTGGCAACGACCGGCTACGGCCTACTTGCAGGGGTGGCTTTGTGGTGGCTTGCGACGGCGTTGCCATGGATACTCGGATCCGCCTTCAATGAATCGGTAGAGGCCGCCCGTGTCCTGGCGTGGTACTTGCCGGTCTTCTGCCTGAGGTCTTTGGCGGCGAATATTCTGCTCGCATTCCAGCAGAAGGCGTGGCGCTTCTCGTCGGAGATGGGTGCCTTGCTGGTCTTGCTCGTTCTGGTTGCGTCGTGGGCTCCCGCTGGCGGGGGCGTGGCACCTGCAAAGGCATTGCTGATGACCGAAATGGTCCTGATGTTGGCAATGTGGGCCAGAGTTCTTCCATTGTTTTGGAAACTTCGAACCGGTACCCAATGAGCATCGACTATCTGCACGGCATCCGGGATTTCGAGTTGGATGTTGCCATAAGAGATTTCCCTTCCCAGGCCACGGGCGGGAAAGAGGTGCGTGTTCTGGATCTCGGCGCCGGAACCGGACGTCAGGCCGCCAGGCTGCAGCAGTACGGTTACTCTGTAATCGCGGTGGATATGCCGAGCAGTGCCTACGCCAACGCCCGGATATTCCCTGTGCAAGACTACGATGGCAAAAACATACCCGTCGAGGCCCAGGCGTTGGATGTGGTTTTCAGTTCAAACGTGTTGGAGCACGTTGCTGATTTGGACGTCCTTCTGGCGGAGACGAGAAGGGTGCTCTCGCGTAACGGAGTTGCAGTACATGTGCTTCCTACTCCTGCCTGGCGAATATGGACCACGCTGACCCATTTTCCTTGGCTGGTGAAGCGCTCGATAAGCACTGTTCTTGGACTTCGCCGCACTTCGGCTACCGGCCCGGCGGAGTACTCGCGCGGTGGCTTCTGGGCAGATCTTTTTCCGAGGCGCCATGGTGAGCGCGGAAACGCAATCACCGAGGCTTGGTATTTCTCAAGCAGGTGGTGGAGCAAGGCTTTTGCGCGAGCGGGCTTCGTAGTCCTGGCCACACGTCCGGCCGGGATCTTCTATACAGGCAGCCTCCTGTTCGGACCCCGGCTAAGGACCGATTTCAGGCAGTGGGTTTCCAGATTCTTGGGTTCATCCTGCAGAATATACGTATTGCGGCCCGCGGGGCCTGCGAAAAACCTCAGCTCAAGCGCGAACAGTGAGTCGTAACGGATGAAATTTGATCGGCAGCCTCCATTGGTCAGCCCAGCAACAGGATCGCCGCTGAGGCTGGAGAGTGGTCGGTGGGTTGGCGACGCCAATGAGCATTACCCGATCGTTGACGGGATCCCGAGGTTCGTGCCTGACGATAATTACGCGTCGGCGTTCGGCGACCAATGGCAGCGGTTCCCCAGGACCCAGCTGGACTCGGCGACTGGTGTCCCAAACTCCACCGAACGCTTGGCGAGGTGCCTTGGCGGTCCTCTTTCGTCGCTTCAGGGCAAGCTGGTGCTGGAGGCCGGGTCCGGGGCAGGGCGATTCACTGAATTGCTGCTCAAGAACGGGGCGATCGTTGATTCGTTCGATTACTCCAGCGCTGTCGCCGCTAATTCGGCGAACAACGGCCATAACGACCAACTGAGGCTGGTCCAGGCTGATATTCGAAAGATTCCATTTCCGCCAAACTCCTACGATTTGGTTGTATGTCTCGGAGTGATACAGCACACGCCGGATCCGGAGGAAACCATCCGCTCGCTCTGGTCCCGGGTGAAGCCTGGGGGGCGTTTGGTGATCGATCACTATCGCGCGAAAATTCGGAATTTCCTGCCGCCGCCGTTTGGTGTCGCAGGCATGTTCTACCGTTGGTATTTTCTATCGCTGCCCAAAGAGCGCCAGTTTGATTCCGTGAAGAAGACGTTTGACCGGTGGTTTCCGTTGGTCTGGAAGTATCGTCATTCTGCTTTGGCTCAGTTTCTGCTCAGTCGCTTGAATCCCATCGTCAATTACTACCCGCATTTCCGCTTGCGTGATAGGGAAATGTATTACGAGTGGATGCTGCTTGATACTCACGATGCGATGACCGACGTGTACAAGCACAGGCGAACGCGTGGCCAAATAAGACGCCTTCTGGCGTCGTTGGGTGCGGAGGAGATTGACGTCTGGCACGGCGGTAATGGGATTGAAGCTTCTTGCCGGAAGCCAGTCTGAATGCCGTGAAGTAATCTCGGCACGGTTCCCGCATCAAACCAGGAATGCATGAAATGCTTCGATTGATAAAGAAGATGCGTGATGCGCGGCAGATTGCCCGGTTGCGGGACGTGCCCGAGTGGCAACGTGATGTGGTCAAGCAAGTTGCGCCATTCACCATGACCACTCTTGAGCGTGTACTTGCGACCATTGCGGCGGTGGAGTACGTCGTTACCGCCGGCGTCGACGGGGATATCGTGGAATGTGGTGTTTGGCGCGGCGGTCAGATGATGGCTGCTGCGCTGACGCTCAAGCATTTTGGCGTTGAGCGCGACATTCGACTTTACGACACCTTTTCCGGCATGACCGCGCCGGCAGCGGTCGATTTGGACTTTGCAGGCGAAGCTGCTCAGCCAGTGTATGAGAAGTCGCTGTCCCGGGAGCCTGGTGGGCGTTGGTGCGAAGCCACGTTGCCTGATGTTAGAACGAACCTGCTTTCGACCGGCTATCCATCCAGCCGAATTCATTTCATCGAGGGGGATGTCGAATCCACAATCCCCGAGTTCGCCCCGGACGCTATTTCCTACCTTCGGCTTGACACGGATTGGTACGCGTCCACGGCGCATGAGTTCCTGCATCTCTATCCGCGCGTGACTCGATTGGGCGTCATTGCAGTCGATGACTACGGACATTGGCAGGGTGCCCGGATGGCCACCGATGAGTATTTGGCCAAGCACGGCATCAAGGTCCTCATGAATCGTATCGACTACACCGGCCGGCAGTTTCTCAAGGTCTGAGGATCAATGATGCGAAGGCTTTGGCCAAAATGTGCGGGATAGCCGGATTGCTCGGCAGTGGCGCCAGCGGGGCTGCTGAACTGCTTCTCGCCATGGGTGAGGCCCTGAGGCACCGGGGGCCTGATGGTGCTGGTGTTTGGACAGATGGTTGCACGATCGGCCTGGTGCATCGAAGGTTGTCGATACTCGAGCTCACGGAGGCGGGGCATCAGCCCATGCATTCCCGTGACGCGCGTTGGACGCTTTCATTCAATGGCGAGATCTATAACCACGCTCTCTTGAAGCGTGAGCTTGAGGCCATCAGGCAGCGAAGCTGGCGCGGCCGTTCGGATACCGAGGTGCTGGTAGAGGCTATCGCGGAATTCGGAGTCGAGGGTGCGCTGCAGCGGTGCGAGGGGATGTTCGCGCTGGCAGTCTGGGATGCCCGGCTTCAAGTTCTGCACCTTGCTCGCGACCGCTTCGGAGAGAAGCCGCTCTATGTCGGTTGGATTGGAGGCGACATCGTGTTCGGGTCCGAGCTTCGGGCCTTGCGAGAGCACCCTGGTTGGCGACATGCCGTCGAGCCCCGGGCGCTCGATTGGTATTTCCGTGTTGGCTACGTACCTGCGCCATGGAGCATTCATCCTGGAGTTTACAAGGTGCCCGCGGCAACACTCATCAGTTTGGGTCCAGGTGACACCGGCGCTGCACCAGGTGTTGGTGGTTTCCGTTCGCGGCTACGGCGCTATTGGAGTGTCGAGGAGGCTGTTTCTGCATCCTTGTCCGATCCTTGGGAAGGGAGTTACTCCGAAGCAATGGAGGCCGTCCAGGGGGTGTTGGACGCCTCGGTCCGGTCCAAGATGTTGGCGGACGTGCCGATCGGAGCGTTGTTGTCTGGGGGTATCGACTCCACGCTTGTCGTAGCGAGCATGGCTCGACAATCGGTCGGTCAGGTCAAAACCTTTACCGTTGGCTTCGAGGTTGGTGCGTCGGATGAGTCGGAGCCGGCAAGCCAAACGGCAAGTTATTGGGGAACTGATCACCAAACTGTCCTCTTGCCTGCGGACTCTGCCTTGAATATGGTTGATCGCTTGGCAGATGTGTATGACGAGCCGTTTGCCGACGCGGCTCAGCTTCCCGCCATCCTGGTCAGCCAGGCATTGAACGGCAAGGTGAAGGTTGCCCTGACGGGAGATGGTGGCGACGAGCTGTTTCAGGGCTACCAGCGCTATTTGGA
Source organism: Arenimonas sp. (assembly GCF_036275555.1). GTDB lineage: Bacteria > Pseudomonadota > Gammaproteobacteria > Xanthomonadales > Xanthomonadaceae > Arenimonas. The sequence goes on along the minus strand of NZ_DASUDO010000015.1, from coordinate 35,385 downwards.
TGCGGACAGGAACTGGAGGATGTTGCGGCTCGTGCCAGCATCATTGCGGCCTTCACTCGCAGCTGCTGTCCGGGCCGTATCAGGCATATCGATCCGAGGCGCCTTTGCGGAGCGGATGCTGCGTCAGTCCGAGCGGATCGGCGCGCGGGACTTGGAGAGCTACGGCCTTTCGCTCATGACCTTTGTGGGCGCCTCAGCCGGCTTTTCGCCTGACGGCAACGCATGGCCAGGTATTCCAAAGGTGCTATCCAACACCTCGCCGGGGCCGTGCTTGCGCTGGCTCGACCAATCGTTCTCGCTGCCAGAGGGGATCAACACCAAGCTTGACAGAGCAAGCATGTCCACTGGGATTGAGTTGAGGGCCCCCTACTTGGATGTTCCCTTGTTTTCGCTTGCATGGAGGCTGCCTGAATCCTGGCTCGCAACCGGTGGGGTGGGTAAGTGCATATTGCGCAGTCTCGCCAGGACCCAGGCGCCGCCTCAGATATCAACCCTTAGAAAGCAGGGTTTTGATGTCCCGATTGCAGAATGGTTAAGGGGCCCTCTGCGCGATTGGGCGAGTGATTTGCTGTCGATTCCCGCACTAAAGGAAGACCCGTTCTTGGATCCAACCCGGATTCGCCGAATGCTGGAGGACCATCTTGCGCGAAGGGCGGACCATGCCCACGCGTTGTGGGCCGTCCTGGTCTATCGTGTATGGGCGGTACGCCATGGATGAGCAGCTCCGAATACTGGTCATTGGCAACCTTCCACCGCATGTTCTCGGCGGTGCTGAGAACCAGGTGGCCCGGCTTGTGGCCGAATGGTGTGCGATGGGCGCGCACGTGGAGGTGGCAGGACATCGGATTCCTGATGGGCGGCAGACACTCGGGCGGTTCGATGTTCGAACCCACAGGCTCTGGAGCTGGTCTTTCGCTGGAAGGGTGGGTAAGGCGATCAGTTACTTCCTGTCGTTGACCATGCTCTGTCTGAGACGGCGTTCAGATTTCTCGGTTGTTTATTGCCGCGGGTTGGGAGACGGGGCTGTTTCGCTTGCGGTCTTGTCTGCTGTTGGGTTGTGCAGATGGGGCCTGGTCGGCGTCCCCATCAACGCGCGTGGCACCGGAGACGCCCACTTCCTGAGGTCCATTCCCGGGTGGCGATACCTTGCCTTGCTGTTGAATCGGCACCTGGACGTCGTCAATCTCATCAATGCCGACATTGCCTGCGATCTGGATGCGCTGGGGATAACCCGGCCGCCGCGCCGTCGGATTCCAAATGGTGTCGTGCTCCATCCGGCCATCGTCAGGGTTGGCGTCGCCAGGAAGCGCCGGTTGGTTTGGACCGGAAGGTTCGAGCGCCAAAAGGGATTGGACCTTCTCCTGCCTGCGTTGGCTGCTTGTGTCGGGGCCGGGGCGCAGTTCGAACTTCGACTGTATGGCAGTGGGCCGCTTCGATACTCGCTAGAGCAACAAGCCAATGGTTTGGGGCTCGGTGGCATGGTTCGATTCATGGGCCCGGTTGAAGAAAGCATGGTTCGTTCGGCTTTGCGCGACTGCGATGTATTCCTGCTGCCCTCTCGCTATGAAGGGATGTCCAATGCCGCCTTGGAGGCCATGGAGGCGGGTATGCCGGTGTTGTGCACGAAGTGCGGAGGCATTGACGTGGCCGTGGCCTCCGGGGCTGGCTGGGTGTGCGCCCCGGACAGCGAGGATGCACTCCTGGGGGCATTGAAGGAATTGTTCGCGGAATCCGACGAGGCGCTGTTGGCCAAAGGACGGCGTGCCAGGCGAATCGTCGAAGACCATCACGCTATTTCGGAGGTTGCCCGCCACAATCTGGAAATGCTCTCCGACGTGGTTCGCTTGAGAAGGGCCCGGTGATGCGGGTGCTAGTGATCAGCAAGCGGCAGTACACCGGCAAGGATCTCTTGGACGATCGGTATGGACGTCTGTTTGAACTTCCTGCCGGCCTGGCTCGCGCGGGCGTGGCTGTGCATGGCATCTGTGCAAGTTATCGGAGGAGGAAGGAGGGCGAGTTTCGATTCGCTGAACTGCCAAACCTCAGTTTGCAATCAGTCAATTTGGCGTCGGGGTTGATTCGTCTACACGCGACAATTCGCCGGGCAATGCATGAGTTCAAGCCCGACGTGATTTGGGCGAGTTCCGATGTCCCGATGCTTTGCGCTGGCGCATGGATCGCCAAAAAGTACGGCGTGCCATTCGTGGCGGATCTTTACGATAACTATGAAAGCTTCGGCTTGAGTCGCTTGCCCGGCGCTGTTCCTGCGCTCCGCTGGGCTTGCAGGCGCGCAGATCGGATTACTGTGGTCAGTCACACCCTCCGCGATTACATCAGAGAGAGCTACGGTTCCACTGCCGGGATCGATGTCTTGGGGAATGGTGTGCGTGCCGATATTTTTTACGCCGGTGATCGTGCATCTGCTAGGCGAGAATTGGGGTTGCCTGACGGCGCTCGCCTGATAGGCACCGCGGGCGCCTTGGTGCGTGGGCGAGGCATCGGTGACCTGTTGAAGGCCTATGGGCTTTTGGCTGAGACAGATGCCAATTTGCATCTGGTGCTGGCCGGTCCGCGCGATGATTCCATCTCGGCTTTTTCCGGGGATCGGGTCATAGATTTGGGGATCCTGCCCCACCAGAAGGTAGGCACCTTGTTTCGTGCGCTGGATGTTGGCGTGATCTGCAATCTTGACAGTTCATTCGGTCGCTACTGTTTTCCACTGAAGCTGCATGAGATGCAGGCGTCGGGAATTCCCGTGGTGGCCGCCGCTGTCGGAGACGTGGCTGCCTACCTTTCGTCCTGCCCTGACAGCCTTTACATGCCCGGTGATGCCGTGACCTTGGCCTCTGCTGTCAGGTCGCATCTGGATGGTGCCGGAAGATGCCCGTCGTTGTCGCCAGATGGATGGGACTCGGTTTCCTTGCGACTCAAGCAGGTTCTCGAGGCCGCTGTTTCAGCGCCTGTGTAACGGGCTCCAAGTCGATGGGCGGCTTCGGGAGGCCTCGGTTCCGTGTACCTGGACTCCCATGGGCTGGGTCTGCGTATCTGACTGTCAAGGATCCAATGGTTTCCCGGGTGCGTCGCCGACGCTGATGACGATGCTGCCCACGTCCAGTGCGCCCAAGTGTTCGGCCCGGGCCAGCAGTCGCTGGGCCTGGGCCAGCTCGCCCCGGGTCACCATGCCGGTGATCAGGCTGGCGAGGTATTCCGGGTCGCGGCCGCTCTGGCGGATGGCCATGTCGTAGCCGCGGTCGGCCAGCTCCGGATCGCCCAGCTTGTTGAGCGCGTGGTTGGCGAACTGGACGTACATGTCCGGGGGCAGTCCCTGGCGCTCGATCAGCGCGCCGTACGCCTCGGCCAGGCGCTTGTCGTCCAGCACCAGCCCGGCATCCCGCTGTCGGACCAGGTTCGACAGCGCGCTGCGTTCCTGCGCGCCCACCGGGTTGTCCCGGAGCTTGGCCACCAGGCTGTCCCACCAAGCGTCCTGCACGGGTTGCCCGGAGGAGGCGGCGAGCAGGATCAGGCCTTGTTCGGAAAGCGGCGACGAACGGGGCAGGGCCGCGCCGCGGGCGTATTCGGCCATGGCCTTGGCATACCAGGGCGAGCTGGCGTCGCCGTCGGCGAGGCCGGCGTACAGCGTGGCCAGGTCGTTGCTGGCGCGCTGGGACTTCGGATTGCGTTCCGCCAGGTCCATCGCCAGCTGGAACGGGTCACCCCAGGTGGCGGTACGCATCAGGGTCAGGGCCGACAGCAGCAACAGCGCCGCCGCGAGTACGGCGCGCGTCGGCATCGCCCGCCGCAGCGCCGGCGCCAGCAGGTCCGCCACCGCCAGCAGCACGCCGAGCAGGGCCAGGTAGTTGCGGTGTTCGAACACCAGCTCGAGATTGAAGATGTTGCTGGTGATCAGGTGTGCCACGAAGAACCACATCAGGCCCAGCGCCAGCAGCGGGCGCAGGCGGCGAATGGCCAGCGCCAGCGCCGCCAGCGCGACCAGCAGCAAGCCGCCCCACAGGGTGGTGGCCGGCTGCAGCAGCGAGCGCGAGACCTCGAAATCATCGCGATAGAACACGAGGAAATCCGGCAGCGGCAGCAGCATCCAGCCCAGGTACATCGGCAGCACCCGCAGCTGGGTCAGCACCCGTTCCACGGCGGTGAAGTCGCGCCTGAAGAAGGCGCCGTCCTGCAGATTCATCGGCAGTGCCCAGAAAACGAACACCAGCACGACCGCCGCGACCAACAGGCCATAGGCCCAGCCCAGGAAGCGCCGTGTGCGGGCCTCGGCCGCGCCAAAACCAAGCAAGGTCAGCTCAAGCGCCAGCGTGAAGGCCGGGAACAGCACTGCCGTCTCTTTGCTGAGCAGGGCGACACCCGCCAGCAGGGCGCTGCCCACCAGCCACGGCCAGCCGGTGCCGCCGGCGATCTGCAACAGGCGACCACGCAGGTAGGCCAGGAAGCCCAGCAACAGGAAGGTGACCGCCAGCGTCTCCATGCGCTGCACGATGTAAAGCACGCTGGAGACCTGGATGGGATGGACTGCCCACGCCAGCGCGACCAGGGCCGCGGCGAGGTCGCTGGCGGGCAAGGGCGTTCGGCCAGCGGCCACGGCCAGCAGGCGCCGCACCAGCCAGAACACCAGCAGCGCATTGACCAGATGCACGCCCAGGCTGGTGAGCTTGTAGCCCCACGGATCCCGGCCGCTCGACAAATAGTCCAGCGCAAAGCTGATGGTCGCCAGCGGCCGGCCGATCATTCCCGAGTAGCCGCCCGCGGCGGTGGCCAGGCTGTCCAGGTCCAGCTGCTGCGGCTGCACGCGGGTGTTGGCGACGATATTGGGGAAGTCGTCGAACAGGAAGTCGCCCGACAGGCCTGGCCAGAAGAGCGCGGCGGTGACCAGCACCAGCGCGAGAGCCAGCCATCGGGGGGGCAGTGTTGGATTCATCAACGAGGGCCACCGGGGAGACGACGGTGGAGTGTAGCGGCTGGCAGCGCCGGGAGGCCGGTATCCGGTTCAGAGGCCTTCGCCGCGACGAAGCGTCGGCGATCAGGGAGCGTTGCAGCCCTCGGGGCGGTGCTTGGCAGCTGCGATGTCGGTCTCGCAGGACCAAGTGCCCGTGGGGCCGCGGCGGAGCGTGATGGCTTTGCTGGCGATCAGGGGACTGCCATTGAGGGTGCAGCGGATGAAGCCCGTAGGTGCGGGATCAAGATCGACGGTGCAGCGGGTCGTGGGGGTGCGCAAGCCCAACTCGACGGGATCGAAGAGGGTCTGGCCCTCCGCAATCAGCTTGGATTCGAACGCGCTTTTGCCGGGGGCGATCTCGGCGAGCCCGGCGGCTGCCTGGGCGCGGGCGTTGTAGTCCTGATACGCCACGATGCCTATCGCCGCCAGGATGGCGATGATGGCCACGACGATCATCAATTCGATAAGAGTGAAGCCCTGTGCCTTGCGCATGGCGATGCCGCCTAAGGGGTGCCCGGAGTGGATGGAGCGCAGCTTTCGGAGGGGGCGGGGCAGTATGGCTTGTTGCGAAGGGGGGGGGAGGGGCGGAGACCGCCCCTCCCTGTGCCACGTTGTCTCGTAACTTGGGTGGCGAGCCAATGCCCGCCGCCGAAATTACGGGGTGGTGCAGCCCGTCGGGGCGTACTTCGGCTGCAGGCCGCCGGTCACGCTGCACGCAAACGCGCCGGTGGTGGCGCTGCGGGTCAGGGTGACGACCTTGCCGACCACGACCGGGTTGCCCAGCAGGGTGCAGGTGATGGTGCCGCCAGCAGCGCCGGCCACCTTGATCTGCGAGCAACGGGTGGTGGTGTCCTGGAGGCCAATGCTCGCCGTCAGGTTGAAGGTGGTCGAACCGCGGTTGATCTTCTCTTCGAACGCGGTCACGCCGCCACGGATGTCGGCCAGGCCAGCAGCGACCTGCGAACGGGCGATGTAGTCCTGATACGCCGGCAGCGCGATCGCGGCCAGGATGGCGATGATCGCGACCACGATCATCAGCTCGATCAGGGTGAAGCCTTTCTGGATGTTCTTCATGGGTAAATCCCCTAGGGTGGATTGTGATTGTCACGAACCCGACCAACTCCCCTTCCGTGGGTGGCTGGATCGAAGAACGTGCTTAACGATGATGCACCAACTGTGCCAGCCCCTCATAGGGTGGTCACAGGCCGGAATATAGGCATAGCGATGAACGCAAGGCCAGACAAATCCGGGACACAGGGCCCATTATTTTTGACCCGGGTCATATTGTGACGCTTTGCGTCCAAAACTGACGCAACGATGTGTGATGCGGTTCTCAGAACGGTTCCGATGCCGGCGGGGGCGGGGATTGGGCTATGCTCCGCCGGCGGCACAGCACATCAGGGGAAACGGCGGCATGGCATCCAGGTTCGGCGGTTTGGAGCGGGCGCTGCTCGCGCTTTTCGTGGCTTCCGGCTTCGCCGGGCTCATCTACCAAGCGATCTGGTCGCACTACCTGGGCCTCAGCCTGGGCCATGCGGCGTACGCCCAAACCTTGGTGCTTGCGATCTTCATGGGCGGCATGGCGCTGGGCGCCTGGATCGTCAGCAAGCGCAGCGTCCGCTGGCCGCGGCTGATCTTCGCCTACGCCGTGGTGGAGATCGTGGTGGGCCTCGCCGGCCTGGCCTTCCACCCGCTTTTCCTTGGCTACACGGTGTTCTCTCAGGACAGCGTCTACCCGGCGTTGGAGTCGGTGGCCGCCGTACGCGCCTGGCAGTGGGGTAGCGCGGCGATGCTGATCGCGCCGCAGAGCATCCTGTTGGGCATGACCTTCCCGCTGATGAGTGGTGGTTACCTCCGGGTGGCTCCCAAGGCCGATGGCGAGATCCTTGGCGGACTGTATTTCACAAACAGCATCGGTGCGGCCTTCGGCGCCCTGTTCGCGACGTTCGTGCTGCTGCCCTGGGTGGGCATGCCCGGCGCAGTGGTCGTGGCCGGCCTGGTCAACCTTGCCGTCGGCGTGTTGGCTTGGGTGGTTTCGCGGCGGGCCGATGCCCAGCCAGTCGCTGTCGAAGCCGTGGTCCCGAAGCCCGGTGCGGTGGCCGCACCGGGCGTCGGGCGCGGTTTCTACACCATGATGCTGGCGGCGGCAGCGATCACTGGCGCCAGTTCGTTCGTCTATGAGATCGGCTGGGTACGCCTGCTCAACCAGGCCTTGGGCACGACCGTGCATTCGTTCGAGCTGATGCTGGCCGCGTTCATCCTTGGCCTGGCATTCGGCGGCCTCTGGATCCGAAAGCGCAGCCAGGCTATCCGTGATGCCGTCGCCTACGCCGGCTACGCTCAGGTCTGGATGGGCATCGCGGCGCTGGTCTCGATTCCTGTCTTCAGCCAGAGCTTCCGCTGGGTTGGCGCGATGATCGGCGCGCTGCCCAAGACCGAAGCGGGCTACGCCCTCTTCAGCCTCGGCAGCGGCGGCATCGCCCTGCTGGTGATGTTCCCCGCGGCCTTCTTCGCCGGCATGACGCTGCCGTTGTTCACCATGGCCCTGCTGCGGCGCGGAGCTGGCGAAGCCAGCATCGGCCGGATCTACGCCGCCAACACGCTTGGCGCAATCCTCGGTGTGGTGCTGGCCGTGCACGTTCTGATACCAGTGCTGGGCCTGCGGCTGGCGGTGACGCTGGCGGCGGTGGCCGACATTCTCCTGGGCCTGGTCTTGCTGAGGAAGTTCGCCGAAGGCGTCCCGGCCCGACGCATGCTTTCGGTCACGGCGGCCGGCATGGTCGTGGTGGTGCTGAGCCTGGGCATGGGGCAGCTCGATCCGCGATCGCTTGCCTCGGGCGTGTTCCGCCACGGTAACGCCTCGCTGGACCAGGACGACGAGGTGCACTATCTGCGCGACGGCAAGACCGCCAGTGTCTCCTTCGTCAGCCGCGGCACCATCGGCATTATCGCCACCAACGGCAAGCCCGACGCCTCCATCGAGATGCAGCGAGGCGGCCAGCCGACTGCCGACGAGATCACGATGGCGATGGCGGCGGCGCTGCCGCTCGCCTTGCATCCGTCGCCGGACGAGATCGCGGTCATCGGCTGGGGTTCGGGCCTCACCACCCACACCTTGCTCGGGTCGCCTGCCCCCAAGCGCATCGACTCGATCGAGATTGAACAAGCCATGGTCGATGGTGCCCGGAATTTCGGCAGCCGCGTGGTCCGCGCTTACCAGGACGAGCGTTCGCAGGTCCACATCGACGACGCCCGTACTTATTTCTCCACCGGCCAGCGCCAGTACGACATCATCATTTCGGAACCGTCCAACCCCTGGGTGAGCGGCGTTTCCAGTCTGTTCACCCGCGAGTTCTATGGGTTCCTGCGCAGCCATCTCAAGGACGACGGAATCGCCATCCAGTGGCTCCAATCCTACGAACTCGACGAACGGCTGCTCGCAACGATGGTCGCGGCGCTGGTGGCGGAGTTCAAGCACGTGGATGTCTACACCACCAATGGCGCTGACCTGCTTTTCGTGTTGGCGGACAAGCCGATCCCGCCCTTGGACTACTCCCGTCTGGAGAGTCCTTCACTGCAGTCCGAGTTGGTGCGGCTAGGCCTGACGAGCGTAAGCGATTTCAAGGTTCGCCAAGTGGGCACGCTCGCCACCCTGCAGTCACTGGTGGCGCTTTACGACGGGGTGCCGCACTCGGATTACCATCCGGTGGTGGCGCTGGAGGCGCCGCGGACCCGCTTCGTGGGCTCAAGCGTGCAGTTCTTCAACCTGCTCGCCCGGGCAGGCATGCCTTTGCTGGAGCTCACGGGTGGCCGTGAACCCGTGGGTCTGGATGCCCAGGTCGATCGAACGACGAACGGCGCCGGCGCGAGCGACCACTGGATCGCGCGATCAGTGCACGAGGCCATGAGCACCGGCAACCTCGAGCCGATCCGGCAGAGCGAGGTCTCCGTCGCCAAGCACGTGGAATCGTTGCGCCGCCTTTCGGCCCAACCGCTGGAGCCTGGCCAGGTCGATGAATGGCTGATGTCGGCGGCGGTGGTGGCGGACTATTCCATCGGCTACCTGCCTGCGGCAGACCAGCAGGGCATCTGGATCGCGCCCGTCTGGATCGACGTGGCCGCACAGCCGGCGCCGGTCCGGGAGGTGATGACGGCGTTCGCCGCCGCCGCCGCCCGCGACGGGGATGCCATGGAGCAGGCGGGACTCGCCGCACTCGCGGCGCTGCCCAGTTCGCGTCCGGCAGGCATCCGCGAGCAGATGCTGGTCATCGCCATGCTGGGCGCCATCGCCGATGGCCGTCCGGCTGACGCCGTCGCGATCGAGCGGGCGCACGGTGCTGACGTCTCACCCGGCGCCGTCTACGGCCTGGGACGCGCCTACCTGATGGCGTGGTCGGACGTGGTGGCGGGGAAGTAAGGCGCGCGCGCCTTACTCCATCCCCAGCTTCTTGAGCTTGTAACGCAGCGCCCGGAAGGTAATGCCGAGCGCCGCCGCAGTCTTGGTCTTGTTGTAGCGGTTCGCCTCCAGCGCCTTCTGGATGGTCTCGCGCTCCATCTGCTCGATGGCGTCCGGCAGCGGCGTGCCGTCGGGTCCGAAGGCGGTGGGCGAGGGCGGGGCGATCGTGCGCAGCGGGGCGTCGGCCTCCTGGCCGATCAGGCTGTCCACCTGCGGCAGGTAGAGGTCGGCGACCTCGATGCGGTGGCCTTCGCACAGCGCCACGGCACGCTCGAGCACGTTCTCCAGTTCGCGCACGTTGCCCGGGAAGGGGTAGGCGGCCAGCGCCGCCTCGGCTTCCTCCGACAGTGCGGGCAGGGCGTCGGCCTGCTCGCCGGCGAGGCGCTTGAGGATCGCGGCCGAGATCACCGGGATGTCCTCGCGGCGCTGGCGCAGCGGCGGCACGGCGAGTTCGATCACGTTGATGCGGTAGTAGAGGTCCTGGCGGAACTTGCCTTCCTCCACCAGCTTCGCCAGGTTCTTGTGCGTGGCCGAGAGGATGCGCACGTCCACCGGCAGCTCGGCCGGCGCGCCCACGGGGCGGACGCACTTTTCCTGGATGACGCGCAGCAGCTTCACCTGCATGTGCAGGGGCAGCTCGGCCACTTCGTCCAGGAACAGGGTGCCGCCGTTCGCGGTCTGGAACAGGCCTTCCTTGTCGGCGTGGGCACCGGTGAAGCTGCCCTTCTTGTGTCCGAACAGTTCGCTTTCCATCAGCTCGGACGGGATCGCGCCGCAGTTCACCGGCACGAAGTTGCCGCCGGCGCGCGAGCCCTGTTCGTGGATCAGCCGCGCCACCAGCTCCTTGCCCACGCCCGACTCGCCGCTGATGTAGACCGGCGCCTGGCTGCGGGCCACGCGCCCGATGGTCTGGCGCAGCTGCTGCATGCGCGGCGAGTCGCCGATCAGGCGGTTGCTGGCGGGCGTGGTGCTGCGGCGCTGTTCGTTGAGGTCGAGGGCGTGCTGCACCAGCCGGCGCAGCACCGAGAGGTCCACCGGCTTGGTGACGAAATCAAACGCGCCGGCCTTGAGCGCCTGCACCGCGGCCTCGACGTTGCCAAAGGCGGTGATCATGGCCACCGGCGTGTCGGGGTAACGCTGGGCGATGTGCTCGATCAGGTCCTGGCCCGAGCCGTCGGGCAGGCGCATGTCGGTCAGGCACAGGTCGTAGCTGCCCTGGGCGAGCTGGGCGCGCGCGCTCGACAAATCGGCCGCCGTGTCCACCCGCAGGCCCATCCGGCCCAGGGTCAGGACCAGCAGCTCCCGGATGTCGCGTTCATCATCGACCACGAGGGCGCTGCGGGGGGTCGTCATCACTTACCGGTCGGGGCGGGAACCCCTACACATTAGCTGAAGGCGTGGGTCTCAAGCCAGATTGAGCCGACCCGTCGGGCTGTCGTCCTGCATCAGGGTCATGCCCGGCGGCAGGATGATGCGGAAGCAGCTGCCGCCGCCCGGCACCGGCTGGTAGCTCAGGGTGCACTGGTTGGCCTCGCAGAGCTGCTTGGCGATGTAGAGGCCCAGGCCGGTGCCGTGCTCGCTGGTCGTGTAGAACGGGGTGAAGATCTGCTCGGCGACCGCCGCCGGGATGCCCGGGCCCCGGTCGAGCACGTTCAACTCCGGCGGTGCTCCGGGCGGCGCGCTGGGCACCGACACGGTCACCTTGGCCGGCTCGCCCGGCATGCGGCCGTAGGTCAGCGCGTTCTGCACCAGGATCGTCAGCACCTGGTGCAGGTGGCGGGGATCGGCCATGGCCAGCGTGCTGCGGTGGCTGATCGCCTGCAGGATGTCGGTCTCCAGCGGGTGGCTGGCCCGGTACTCGTCCACGAAGCGCCGGGCGAACTGGCTGATGTCCACTGTCTCGGGCTGCGAGCGCTCGCGCCGGGCCAGGCCCAGGATGTCCTGGACGATGCCGTTCATGCGCTGGCACTGGGTGTGGATGATTTCCAGCAGCCGGCGGTCGGCTTCGGGCAGCACCGCGGTTTCCTCCAGCAGCTGCACCGAATAATTGATGGCGGCCAGCGGGTTGCGGATCTCGTGGGCGATGCTGGCGGACAGCCGGCCCAGGGTGGCCAGGGTCAGCTCCTCGGCGCGGTCGGAGTAGATGCGGCTGTCGTCGAGGAAGATCAGGAACAGGTTGTCGGTCAGGCTCAGCGACACGAAGCGGGGCAGCACCTCGGGGGCACCCTCGGCCAGGGTCATGGCCCGCGGGATGTCGCCCCGGCCCTGGCGCCACAGCAGCAGGGCGCGGTGCAGGTCCATGGCGATGTCGGCCAGCTGCTGGCGGTCGGGCGAAGGTTTGCCGAGCAGGCCCCAGGCCGCCTCGTTGCAAACCTTGACCCGGTGCTCGCCGTCCACGACCAGGATGCCGGTGCGCATGCGCCGGATGACCAGCTCGTTGATCTCGGCCTGGTTGGCCAGCTCCTCGCCGCGCTTCTCGGCCAGGGCCTGGGACTCGGAGACCTGGCGGCTGAGCAGCTCGCACAGCACCGCCGTGGCCAGGTAGGTCACGCTGAACATCACCGACTCGGCCAGCGGGCGGGCGTTGAGCGGGTCGAAGGTGCGGTTGAGCAGGCTGTCGGCCAGCACCAGCAGCGCGGCCGCGGTGGCGAAGCCGAGGCCCGCGCGCTGGGGCAGGATCAGGGCGCCCGCGCCGACATTGAACAGCAGCAGCAGGGCGATCCCGCCCTGGCTGCCGCTGGTGGTGGCCAGCACGCCGCCCGCCACCAGCAGGTCCAGGCCCAGGCCCAGCGCGGCCTGCCGCCGCGGCGGCATCTGGCTGCGGAAGCTGGCGTAGACCATGCCGAGCGCCGCCGCGAGGTACACCATCACCAGCACCTGAAGGACGACTGGCTGCCGGATCTCCAGCATCAGCTCGCCCAGCGGGCTGAAGGCCACCAGGGCCAGCAGCGCCACCTCCAGCAACCGGTAGAGCGTGAAGAAATACAGCTCGCGCCGCTGCGGCGAGGCGGCGTGGGCGTTGCGGTGGTTGGGGGGCGCCATGGCCCGATTATGCCTGCGAACCCGCGCTGCCAGGCCCGCGGGGCAGGCCCCGGGGCCGACGGGCCGGGCCTTTTGCCTTTGCCGGAGGGGTCGGCGACAATACCGCCCCTCGCTCGCGAGCCCTCCCCAAGCACAGGTAGCCGCATGAACTTCCACGAATACCAGGCCAAGCAACTGTTCGCCGACTACGGCATCGCCGTCCCGGCCGGTCGCGTCGCCCGTACCCCTGAAGAGGCCGTGGATGCGGCCAAGGCCATCGGCGGCGACTTCTGGGTGGTCAAGGCCCAGATCCATGCCGGCGGCCGCGGCAAGGCCGGCGGCGTCAAGCTGGCCAAGACCCTGGACCAGGTCCGCGAGTACGCCAAGGGCATGCTCGGCACCAAGATGGCCACCTACCAGACCGCGGGCATCGCCCTGCCGGTCGACACGGTGCTGGTGACCCAGGCCACCGACATCGCCAAGGAACTCTACCTCTCGGTGCTGGTCGACCGCGGCACGCGCTCGATCACCTTCATCGCGTCGGCCGAAGGCGGCATGGAGATCGAACAGGTCGCCGCCGAGAACCCGGACGCGATCAAGACCCTCAACGTTAACTTCGTGCAGGGCCTGCAGCCCTACCAGTGCCGCGAGATGGGCTTCGCCCTTGGCCTGAACGCCAAGCAGGTGGGCCAGCTCAGCAAGATCATGCTGGGCCTGTACAAGCTGTTCAACGAGAAGGACCTGGCGCTGGTCGAACTCAACCCGCTGGCCATCCTCACCAACGGCGACCTGGCGGTGCTCGACGGCAAGATCAACTCCGACGACAACGCCACCTTCCGCCACCCGGAGCTGGCCGCGATGCGCGACATCCGCCAGGAAGACGAGACCGAGGTGCTGGCCAGCCAGCACGACCTCAACTACGTCACCATGGACGGCAACATCGGCTGCATGGTCAACGGCGCCGGCCTGGCCATGGCCACGATGGACGTGATCTCGCTCAACGGCGGCTCGCCGGCCAACTTCCTCGACGTCGGCGGCGGCGCCACCAAGGAGCGTGTCACCGAGGCCTTCAAGCTCATCCTGTCCTCGGACAAGGTCAAGGCCATCTTCGTCAACATCTTCGGCGGCATCGTCCGCTGCGACATGATCGCCGAGGGCATCATCGCCGCGGTGAAGGAAGTGGACGTCAAGGTGCCGGTGATCGTGCGCCTCGAGGGCACCAACGTCGAGAAGGGCAAGGAGATCCTCAAGAACTCCGGCCTGGCCATCCAGGCCGCCAACGACATCAACGACGGCGCCAAGCTCGCCGTCGCCGCTGCAGCCTGAGGACAGAATTCCATGAGCGTTTTGGTCAACAAGAACACCAAGGTCATCGTCCAGGGCTTCACCGGCCAGCAGGGCACCTTCCATGCCGAGCAGATGCTCGATTACGGCACCAAGGTCGTCGGCGGCGTCACCCCGGGCAAGGGCGGCACCACCCACATCGGCCTGCCGGTGTTCAACACCGTGCGTGAAGCGGTCGAGGAAACCGGCGCCGACGCGTCCGTGATCTACGTGCCGCCGCCGTTCGCGGCCGACGCGATCCTGGAAGCGGCCGACGCCGGCATCCGGGTCATCGTCTGCATCACCGAGGGCATCCCGGTGCTGGACATGCTGCGCGTCAAGAACACCCTGATGGGCTACGACGACGTCGTGCTGATCGGCCCGAACTGCCCCGGCGTGATCACCCCGGGCGAGTGCAAGATCGGCATCATGCCGGGCCACATCCACATGCCGGGCAAGATCGGCATCGTCTCGCGCTCGGGCACCCTGACCTATGAAGCCGTGAAGCAGACCACCGACGCCGGCCTCGGCCAGTCGACCTGCATCGGCATCGGCGGCGACCCGATCAACGGCACCAACTTCATCGACGCGCTCAAGCTCTTCCAGGAAGACCCGCAGACCGAGGGCATCATCATGGTCGGCGAGATCGGCGGCAGCGCCGAGGAAGAAGCGGCCGAGTTCATCGCCGAGTACGTCACCAAGCCGGTGGTCGGCTTCATCGCCGGCGCCTCGGCCCCGGCCGGCAAGCGCATGGGCCACGCCGGCGCGATCGCCTCCGGCGGCCAGGGCACCGCGGCGGGCAAGTTCGCCGCGCTCGAGAAGGCCGGCGTCACCACGGTCAAGTCGCCCGGCGACCTGGGCAAGGCCATCGCGGCCCGCCTGAAGAAGTAAACTCGCGCCATCGACCGACCCGAAGGGCCGCCGCGTGCGGCCCTTCGTCGTTCCGGGCCCACCACGGATCGCACGGATGAACTGCTAGCGATGAGCCCACTGGCCTACCGTCGCGAGATCGACGGCCTGCGTGCGATCGCCATCGTCGCGGTGGTGGTCTACCACCTTGACGCCGCGATCCTGCCGGGCGGCTTCGCGGGCGTGGACGTCTTCTTCGTGCTGTCGGGCTACCTGATCACCTTGCTGCTGGCGAGGGAATGGCAGGCCAAGGGTCGCATCGACCTGCCGGACTTCTATGCCCGTCGCGTGCGCCGGCTGCTGCCTGCGCTGCTGCTGGTGGTGGCGGCCGTGCTGCTGCTGTCGGTTTGGCGGCTGGGACCGCTGGGGGCGCCCTTCCGCCCGCTGACCGAGTCGGCGCTGGCCTCCGTGTTGTTCGTGGCCAACGAGTATTTCCTGGCCACGGCGGGCGATTACTTCGCCGGCCCGACCGACCAACTGCCCTTGCTGCACCTGTGGTCGCTGGCGGTGGAGGAGCAGTTCTACCTCGTGTTCCCGCTGTTGCTTGGCCTGCTCCTCGCGCGCGGCTTGCGCGCTGCGAGGGCGTGGTTGCTGGTGCTGTCGCTGGCGTCGCTGCTGCTCGCCGAGCATTGGCTGCAGTTCGCGCCGCAGCAGGCTTTCTTCCGCATGCCCTCGCGCTTCTGGGAGTTGGCTGCCGGTGCGCTGGTGGCGCTGTCGCCGGCCGTGGCGCGGCCGTCGCCGCGCGGCGTGGCCTGGCTCGCGACGGCGGGATTGACGCTGGTGCTGGTGGCGTTGGCGGCGGGGGCGTGGCAGGACCACTTCCCGGGGCTCGGCGCGCTTCTGCCCGTGCTGGGCACGGCCATGGTGCTGCGCGCCGTTCACGTCTCCCCGGACCTGGGCTGGGTGGGGCGCGGCTTGTCGACGGCGCCGATGGTTTGGCTGGGGCTGTGGTCCTATTCGCTTTACCTGTGGCATTGGCCGCTGCTGGCGCTGGATCGCGCCACCTCGCCGGGGCCGTCATCACTGGCCTGGCGGGCTGGGCTTTGCCTGCTGGCCCTGGGACTGGCGGCCCTGACCCATCGCTACGTGGAGCAGCCGATCCGGCGCGGCTGGCGCGCGCCGCCGCGCCGCGTGCTGCTGGCGGGCGGCGCGTTCGGCACCGCGGTGCTGGTGCTGGCGCTGGGCCTCGGGCGGCTGGACCTGGTGCCCCCCGAACGCCGGGCGATGGTGGAGCGCACGCGCGCCGATCGCCCCCAGGACATGGCCACTTGCCACTACCACGCCACCGCCATCGTAGTCGGGCCAACGCCGCCGGCGTGCCCGACCGTCGACGGCGCCCGGCTCGTGGTGTGGGGCGATTCGCATGCTTTCGCCTTGCGGCCGTTCGCCGAAGTCTTCGCGCGCGCGCGCGGCACCCGGGTCCGGCCGATGACGATGGATTCCTGCCCGCCGCTGGCCGGACCGATTCCACCGCACCCGCGCGATCCGCTGCGCAAGCCGCGCTGCGAGGCACGCAACCGGCTCGCGCTGGAAGCCATCACGGCACCGGGGGCCTACGACACGGTGGTGCTGGGTGGCCTGTTCAGCAGCCATCTGTCCGGACCCTGGGACCTGGCCTGGCTGTCGTCCGAACTCGACCGGACGGTTTCGCGCCTGGCCGACGTGCGCGAAGTGGTGCTGGTGGCGTCGGTGCCGGCGCTCCGGCAGCCGGCGCCGGTTTGCATCGCCGCCGGGCGCGTCGCGGATTGCGCGCTGCCGCGCGACGCCTTCGAGGCCCGCGCCGAACCGCTTCGGCGAATCCTGCGCGCACTATCGGCTCGCCACCCCAACCTGCGCGTGGTGGATCCGACGGCTTTCTTTTGCGGCGATGTCGAATGCCCGGCGACCCGGGACGGCTATGCGCTGTTCTGGGACGACGACCACGTGTCCTCGACCGCGGCGCGCGCCTTGGGCGAGGACTTCCTCGCGCATCCGTCGCGCTACACTCTGGCCCCCGCCCCGACCCATCCGCCTGACCCGCCTGGCCCCGGAGCCACGGAGTAGAGAATGCCCCGCACCCTACGCATCGCGCTCGCCCAGTTCGATTTCCCCGTGGGCGCCGTGGCCTCGAACACGCAGCGGATCAAGGCGATGCTGGCGGAGGCGCGCGACGTGCACGGCGCCGACCTGGTGCTTTTCCCGGAGCTGGCGCTGTCGGGCTACCCGCCCGAGGACCTGCTGATGCGGCCCGCTTTCCTGGCCGCCTGCGAGCGTGCGATCCACGAAGTCGCGGCCAGCTGCCGCGGCATCACCGCGGTGGTGGGCTGGCCGCAGGCCGCCGGTTCGGTGGTCTACAACGCGGCCAGCGTGATGCGCGACGGCCGCATCGACCTGACCTACCGCAAACGCGAGCTGCCCAACTACGCCGTGTTCGACGAGCGCCGCTACTTCGCGGTGGATCCGGACGGCGAGGCCTGCTGCTTCGAGGTCCAGGGCGTGAAGGTCGGGCTGGTGGTCTGCGAGGACCTCTGGTTCGCCGAGCCCATGGCCGAGACGGCGGCGCTGGGCGCCGAGCTGGTGCTGGTGCCGAATGCCTCGCCCTTCGAGAGCGACAAGACCGCGCAGCGCGACGCGCTGCTGGCCCAGCGCGTGCAGGAGTCCGGCGCGGCGCTGGCCTACCTCAACCTGGTCGGTGGCCAGGACGAACTGGTGTTCGACGGCGCCTCGGTGCTGGCGGACGGCGACGGCGGGGTGCACCCGGCCGCGCGCGCCTTCGAGGACCACTGGCTGGTGGCCGACTTCGACGCCGATGCGCGCCGCTTCACCCGCCTGCGCTGGCCGGAAGAGGACGACGAGACCCGTGAGTCGCTGGCCTACCGCGCCATCGTGCGCGGCATCCGCGACTACTGCGGCAAGAACGGCTTCGACCGCGTCTGGCTCGGCTTGTCCGGCGGCATCGACTCCGGGCTGGTGCTGGCGCTGGCGGTGGATGCGCTCGGCGCCCGCAACGTCGCCGCCGTGCGGTTGCCTTCGCGCTACACCTCCGACCTGAGCAACGACCTGGCCGAGGAGCAGGCGCGCCTGCTGGGCGTGCGGCTGGAAACCGTGGCCATCGAGGCGCCGTTCACCGGCTTCCTCGAGGCGCTGTCGCCGCTGTTCAACGGGCTCGAGCCGGGCATCGCGGAGGAGAACCTGCAGTCGCGCTGCCGCGGCGCGCTGATGATGGCGCTGTCGAACAAGTTCGGCGGCCTGCTGCTCACCACCGGCAACAAGAGCGAATATGCGGTCGGCTACGCCACCATCTACGGCGACATGTGCGGCGGCTTCGGCCCGATCAAGGACCTGTACAAGACCGAGGTGCAGGCCCTGTGCCGCTGGCGCAACGCGCGCTCGCCGGCGATCCCGGGGCAGGTCATCACGCGCCCGCCCTCGGCCGAGCTGCGCGAGAACCAGACCGACCAGGACTCGCTGCCGCCCTACGAGATGCTCGACGCCATCCTGTTCCGCCACGTCGACCAGGAGATGTCGCTGGGCGAGATCGTCGGCGAGGGCTACGACCGCGACACCGTCGAGCGCGTGCTGCGGCTGGTGCGCATCAGCGAGTGGAAGCGGCGCCAGTCCGCGCCGGGCCCGAAGCTGTCCAAGCGCGCCTTCGGCCGCGAACGCCGCTACCCCATCACTTCGGGCTGGCGCGACTGAAACGAAAACGCCGCCCGGTGGGCGGCGTCGCGTCGGGCCGGCGGGCGTGCCCGGTCAGTCGAAGGGGTTGATGCGGCTGATGATGCCGGTGCCCTGCGGCCACTTGTCGCCCTGCGACAGGTAGGCGTGGTCCGGGTGGTTGGCTTCCAGCACCTTGCGGGCGTCGGCGGCCAGGTCGTCCTGGCCGAGGGCGGCGTAGGACGCGGCCATCAGGGCCAGGGCGTCGCCGTCGTGCTCGCTCTGCGGATAGGTCTGCAGCAGGTACTTGCCGCGGTTGGCGGCGGCCACGTAGGCGCCGCGGCGCAGGTAGTACTGGCCGACGCCGGCCTCGTGGCGGGCCAACAGGTTGCGCAGGTACACCATGCGCTGCCGGGCGTCCGGGGCGTAGCGGCTGTTGGGGTAGCGGCGCACCACGTCGGCGAAGTCGTTCAGGCTCTGGGTCGGCGCGCCGAGGTCGCGGGTGGCCAGGTCCTGGCGGGTCAGGCGCAGCAGCGCGCTCGAGCTGCGGTCGAAGTTGATCAGCGCCTTGAGGTAATAGGCGTAATCGATGTGCGGGTGGGTCGGGTAGGTGCGGATGAAGCGGTTGATCGTGGAGGTGGCCTCCTCGGTCATCGCCAGCTTGTACTGCACGTAGGCCAGCTCCAGCTGGGCCTGCTCGCTGTACTCGCCGAACGGGAAGCGCGCGACCAGGCGCTGGTAGTAGCGGCCGGCGCGGGCGTAGTTGCGGTTCTCCAGCGCCTCCTTGCCGGTGGCGTACATTTCCTCGACCGGCAGGATCTCGGTTTCGTCGCGCTTGTCGCCGAACCAGCCGCCGATGGTCGAGCACCCCGCCAGGCCGGTGGCCAGCATCAGGATCAGGAGGAAACGCGTCATTCCGTGCAGTCGGGTCATCAGGTTCGGCAGGTCAGGGCGCTGGAGGCAGCGAGTTCAGGGATAATACCGGAAAGCCCGCTGTCGCCTCCATGAATGCGGCCCCGGGCCCGCCCCGGCCCCACGAGACCCCCATGTCCCAGCCCAATCCGCCAGAAAACGACGACAACGAGCGTGAACTGCTCGAGTCCAGCATCCCCCAGGCCTCGGCGGGACGGCGTTTCGACCAGGTCCTGGCCGAGCTGTTCCCCGACTTCTCCCGCTCCCGGCTCACCGAGTGGATCAAGGCCGGGGATGCCCTGCTCGACGGCCGCCTGGTCAAGCCCAAGGAGGCCGTGCGCGGCGGCGAGCCGGTCACGCTGTCGGTACGGATCGAGGTGGAGACCGGCGAGGCCCTGCCCGAGGACATCCCGCTGGACATCCTCCACCAGGACGACGACGTCCTGGTGGTCAACAAGCCGGCCGGCCTGGTCGTGCACCCCGGCGCCGGCAACCCGCGCGGCACGCTGGTGAACGCGCTGCTGCATTTCGACCCGCGCCTGGCCGGCCTGCCGCGCGCGGGCATCGTCCACCGCCTCGACAAGGACACCTCGGGCCTGATGGTGGTCGCCCGCAACCTGCGCGCGCACACCTCGCTGGTGGAGCAACTCTCCGGCCGCGAGGTGCACCGCCAGTACCTCGCGGTGGTGCAGGGCACGATGGTCGCCGGCACCACCATCAACGCGCCCATCGGCCGCCATCCCACCGACCGGGTGCGCATGGCCGTGGCCAAGGAAGGCGCGCCCGGCCGCGACGCCATCACCCATTACCGGGTCCGCGAGAAGTTCCGCGCCCACACCCTGGTCGAGTGCCGCCTCGAGACGGGCCGCACCCACCAGATCCGCGTGCACATGGCCTACGTCCGCCATCCGATCGTCGGCGACCCGCTGTACGGCGGGTCGTTCCGGCTGCCCAAGGCGGCCACCGAGGACCTGGTCGCGCGGCTGCAGGGCTTCAAGCGCCAGGCGCTGCACGCGGAGAAGCTCAGCTTCAAGCACCCGGCCAGCGGCGAGTTGGTGACGGTGGAGTCGCCGATGCCCGAGGACATGCAGGGCCTCGTGCTCGACCTGCGCAACGACACCGCGGCCGCCAAGAAGGCGGGATGAGCGCCACCGGCGCCTGGACCGAGGCCAACTGGCCGGCGCCGCCCGGCGTCCGTGGCGGCACCAGCCTGCGCGGGGGCGACGGCCTGTCGCCGCCGCCGTTCGATCGCCTCAACCTCGGGCTGCGCTGCGGCGACGACCCCGCGCTGGCCCGCGCCAACCGCGACCGCCTGGCCGGCTGGCTGGGCCTGCCCTCGGCGCCGCACTGGCTGGA
This sequence comes from Arenimonas sp., assembly GCF_036275555.1. Lineage (GTDB taxonomy): Bacteria > Pseudomonadota > Gammaproteobacteria > Xanthomonadales > Xanthomonadaceae > Arenimonas. The sequence continues at coordinate 14,815 of NZ_DASUDO010000015.1, read as the reverse complement.
CCAGGTGCACGGCACCACCGTGGTCCGCGTCGATGTGCCGCCCGCGGGCGGGCCCGAGCCGGTGGCTGATGCCGCCGTCACCTCCGCGCCCGGCGTGGTGCTGGCGATCCTGACCGCCGATTGCCTGCCGGTGCTGTTCGCGGCCCGCGACGGCCGCGAGATCGGCGCCGCCCACGCCGGCTGGCGCGGCCTGGCCGCCGGGGTGCTCGAGGCCACCGTGCGCGCGATGCACGCACCGGCGGGCGAGATCATCGCGTGGCTGGGGCCGGCGGCCGGACCCCGGGCCTACGAGATCGGCGCGGAGGTGCGCGAGGCCTTCTTGGCCCACGATCCGACGGCGGCCGAAGCCTTCACCGACACGCGCCCGGGCCACTGGCGCGTGGACCTTTACGCGTTGGCGCGCCAGCGGCTGGCGGCCGTCGGCGTGCGGGACGTCCATGGCGGCGGCGAGTGCACCATCAGCGATGCGGCGCGCTATTTCTCGCATCGCCGGGACGGGCGCAGCGGGCGGCTGGCGACCCTGGCCTGGCGCCAAGGCTGAACCGATGGCGATTTCCTGCCTTCTGGCAGGCTGACGCCGCGCGGCGCCCGTGTCATGGTCGCGCCTCCCCGGCCCGAGACCTCCGCATGCGAGCATCCCTCCTTGCCCTGACCCTGCTGCTGGCGCTGCCCTTCGCGGCCAGCGCCGCCACCGTCGCCGAAGCCACGGCCTGGCTGGTGGCCAAGGATGCGCGCGCCGCGCCCGCCATCACCGCCCTGCTCAAGGCCCAGCCGCGCAGTGCCGACGTGCACGTGCTGCACGCGCGCCTGCTGCTGCAGCAGCGCGAGCCGGAGGACGCGATCGAGGCGGCCGAGCGCGCGGTGGCGCTGGGCCCGGTCAACGCCCAGGCGCACTACTGGCTGGGCAACGCGCTGGGCCAGCGCATCGGCCAGGTGAACATGCTGCGGCAGGCCTCGATGGCGCCGAAGCTGCGCGAAGCCTTCGAGCGCGCGCTCGAACTGGACCCGGCGATCCACGAGGCGCGCCTAAACCTGATCGAGTTCTACCTGCAGGCGCCATCCTTCGCCGGCGGCAGCGTCGACAAGGCGCGGGCCCACGCCGCCGAGCTGGTGCGCCGGGATCCGCCGCGGGGCCACTACGCGGCGGGCCGCCTGGCGCAGCACGCCGAGGACCTGCCCGCGGCCGCCAAGGCCTACGGCGCCGCCTACCGTGCCCGGCCCGACAACACCAATTTCCGCATGGCCGCCGGCACCGCCTGGCAGGCCGCGCAGCAGTGGGACGAGGCCTTCGCGCTCTACCAGGCCTGGACCAAGGAAGACCCCGCGGCCGCCGGCGCCCAGTACCAGCTGGGCCGCACCGCGGCGCTGTCCGGCCGGTTCCTGCCCGAGGGCGAGGCCGCGCTGCGCCGCTACCTCGCGCTGCCGCTGGCGCCGGGCCAGCCGCCGCACCACCACGCATGGTACCGGCTGGGGCAGGTGCAGGCCCACGCGGGCAAGAAGGACGCCGCGCGCGTTTCCTTCCAGAACGCGCTCAAGGGCGAGCCCGGCAACGACGACTTCGAGGCCGCGCTGTCCGCGCTCTGAACCGGCGGCCGGGGCTTCGCTTGAAAGGCCCGCGCCGGGGCGCCATTTGCTGGGCATACGGGCGGCAACCCGCCGCCCCGGATTCCCAAGGGGTTCCCCGATGCGCATGGACAAACTCACCTCGCGTTTCCAGCAGGCGTTGAGCGACGCGCAGTCGCTGGCCGTGGGCCGCGACCACAACTTGATCGAACCGCTGCACCTGATGGTTGCCCTGCTCGACCAGCAGGGCGGCAGCACGCGCCCGATGCTGGCCCAGGCCGGCGTCAACGCCGCCGCGCTGCGCCAGCGGCTGGGCGAAGCGCTGGACAAGCTGCCCAAGGTCAGCGGCCAGGCCGGCGAGGTGTCGCTGGGCAACGACCTGGCGCGGCTGCTGAACGTCTGCGACAAGCTGGCGCAGCAGCGCGGCGATGGCTTCATCGCCAGCGAGCTGTTCGTGCTGGCGGCGCTGGAGGACAAGGGCGCGCTGGGCCAGGCGCTCAAGGCCAGCGGCGCGCAGAAGGCTTCGCTGGAGCAGGCCATCGAGGCCCTGCGCGGCGGCGAGAAGGTGCAGGACGCCAACGCCGAGGAAAACCGCCAGGCGCTGGAGAAGTACTGCATCGACCTCACCGCCCGCGCCGAGGCCGGCAAGCTCGACCCGGTGATCGGCCGCGACGAGGAGATCCGCCGCACCATCCAGGTGCTGCAGCGGCGCACCAAGAACAACCCGGTGCTGATCGGCGAGCCCGGCGTCGGCAAGACCGCGATCGTCGAAGGCCTGGCCCAGCGCATCATCCACGGTGAAGTGCCCGAGGGCCTGCGCAACCGCCGCGTGCTGTCGCTGGACATGGGCGCGCTGATCGCCGGCGCCAAGTTCCGCGGCGAGTTCGAGGAGCGGCTCAAGGGCGTGCTCAGCGACCTGTCCAAGCAGGAGGGGCAGGTGATCCTTTTCATCGACGAGCTGCACACCATGGTCGGCGCGGGCAAGGCCGAGGGCTCGATGGACGCCGGCAACATGCTCAAGCCGGCGCTGGCCCGCGGCGAGCTGCACTGCATCGGCGCCACCACGCTGGACGAGTACCGCAAGTACGTGGAGAAGGACGCCGCGCTCGAGCGCCGCTTCCAGAAGGTGTTCGTGGGCGAGCCCAGCGTCGAGGACACCATCGCCATCCTGCGCGGCCTGAAGGAGCGCTACGCCGTGCACCACGGCGTCGAGATCACCGATCCGGCGATCGTCGCCGCGGCCACGCTGTCGCATCGCTACATCGCCGACCGCCAGCTGCCCGACAAGGCCATCGACCTGATGGACGAGGCCGCCTCGCGCATCCGCATGGAGATCGACTCCAAGCCCGAGGAAATGGACCGCAAGGAGCGCCGCCTGATCCAGCTCAAGATCCAGCGCGAGGCGCTGAAGAAGGAGAAGGACAAGGAGTCGCAGCAGCGCCTGGCCGACCTGGAAGCCGAGATCGCCACGCTCGAGCGCGAGTTCAACGACCTCGAGGAAATCTGGAAGGCCGAGAAAGCCACGCTCACCGGCGCCACCCGGGTCAAGGAGCAGCTGGAGCAGGCGCGCCTGGCGCTGGACGCCGCGCACCGCCAGCAGGACTTCGCCAAGGCCAGCGAGCTGCAGTACGGCCGCATCCCCGAGCTCGAGAAGCAGCTCGAATCGGCCCAGGCGGTCGAGACCAAGGGCTTCCAGCTGCTGCAGGACAAGGTCACCGCCGAGGAAATCGCCGAGGTGGTGTCGCGCTGGACCGGCATCCCGGTCAGCAAGATGCTCGAGGGCGAGCGTGAGAAGCTGCTCAAGATGGAGGACGCGCTGCACCACCGCGTGGTCGGCCAGCACGAGGCGGTGAAGGCGGTGTCCGACGCGATCCGCCGCTCGCGCGCGGGCCTGTCCGATCCGAACCGGCCCAACGGCTCGTTCCTGTTCCTCGGCCCCACCGGCGTGGGCAAGACCGAGCTGTGCAAGGCGCTGGCCGGCTTCCTGTTCGACACCGAGGACGCGATGGTGCGCATCGACATGAGCGAGTTCATGGAGAAGCACTCCGTGGCCCGCCTGATCGGCGCGCCCCCGGGCTACGTGGGCTACGAGGAGGGCGGCTACCTCACCGAGGCGGTGCGGCGCCGGCCCTACAGCGTGCTGCTGCTCGACGAGGTCGAGAAGGCGCATCCTGACGTGTTCAACATCCTGCTGCAGGTGCTCGACGACGGCCGCCTCACCGACGGCCAGGGCCGCACCGTGGATTTCCGCAACACCGTGATCGTGATGACCTCCAACCTCGGCAGCCAGCACATCCAGGAGCTGAGCGGCGAGGGCGACGCGGCCTACATCCAGATGAAGGCGGCGGTGATGGGCGTGGTGCAGTCGCACTTCCGCCCGGAGTTCATCAACCGGCTCGACGAGATCGTGGTCTTCCACCCGCTGGGCCGCGAGCAGATCCAGTCCATCGCCCGCATCCAGACGGCGTACCTGTCCAAGCGCCTGGCCGAACGCCAGATCAAGCTGGAAATCGACGACGCCGCGCTGGCCCTGCTGGGCAACGTCGGCTTCGACCCGGTGTACGGCGCCCGGCCGCTCAAGCGCGCCATCCAGCAGCAGCTGGAAAACCCGCTGGCCCAGAAGATCCTGGCCGGCGAATTCGGCCAGGGCGACACGGTGAAGGTCACCGCCGAAGGCGGCACCCTGGCCTTCCTCCGCGCCTGACGGAAAAAGGGGTCAGAGTGATTATTTGCTTGAAGCAAATAATCACTCTGACCCCTTTTTCGCGGCGGGCTTTTACCAGGTGTAGCTGGCGTTGGCGTACAGGTAGGCGCCGTTGAAGCCGAACGGCGAGCTGCCGCTGTAGGGCAGCTGCCCGGAGGTGGAGTTGGCGAACAGCACTTCGTCCGGGTAGCTGTCGAGCACGTTGTCCGCGCCCAGAGTGAAGCGCCAGCGCTCATGCGTATAGCTGGCCGACAGGTCCAGCGTCCACTCCGCGCCGTAGGTCTGGTCGCGCGAGGTGTCGGCCGGGTTGTTGCCGAACAGAACGGTGAACTCGCCGTAGCGCGTCGCCGTGGCCGCGAACTCGAAGGCCCCGGTCTTCCACACGCCGCCCGCCACCAGCTTGTCGCGCGGGGCGCCCACTTCGAAGCGGGCCAGCTCGACGCGGCCGAAGCGCAGCGCGGTCGGGTCGATCGCGGTGAGCGCGGCCGGGTTGGCCGCCACGCGGTCGATGTCGGTCTTGTTGTAGTTGTAGCCCAGCGTCAGGTCGAGCGTGCTGTCCTGCAGCTGCCAGGCGTAGGTGCCCACGATGTCCACGCCGCGCGTGGTGGTGTCGATGGCGTTGGTGAAGTAGCGGCCGCCGCCCAGGCCCGGGAAGCCGTTGGCGTTGAGGTAGTTGCGCACCGCGGTGCTGGTGAGGTTCTCCGACAGCGTGATGCGGTCGTCGACCTCGATCTGGTAGGCGTCGATCGTCACGTACAGGCCTTCGGCCGGCTGCAGCACGAGGCCGATGCTGGCGTTGGTGGATTCCTCGGCGCGCAGCGGCTCGGCGCCGAGGGCGATCGCGGCCGGGTTGTTGACCCGCAGCGTGGCGATGTCGAACGGCACGCCACCGATGAAGTTGGTGGCGGTGGACTGGAAGTACTGCTGCTGCAGCGACGGCGCCCGGAAGCCGGTGGAAACCGTGGCGCGCACCGCGACCGCGCGGTTGAATTCGTAGCGCGAGGACAGCTTCCAGTTCGAGGTGGTTCCGAAATCCGTGTAATCCTCGTAGCGCGCGGCCACGCCTAGCGACAGGCGCTCGGTGACCTCGCCCTCCACGCCGGCGTACACCGAGACGTTGCGGCGGTCGAAGCTGCCGCCGTCGCTGGGACGGAAGCCGGGGAAGACCTGCGCGCCCGGGATGTTCGCGAACGTGCCCAGCGCGTACGACAGGGGCTCGCCCGGGCTCTGCGTGAAGCTGTCCTGGCGCCACTCGGCGCCGTACGACAGCGTCACCGGGTAGGCCAGGCCCCAGTCGAGCTGGTTGCTGAAGTCGAGGTTGAACACGTCCTGCTCGACCTCCAGCGCGCCGGCGTAGAACTCGGTGGGCGAGGTCGGGCCGAGGCTGCGGTTGAGCGTGTTGAGGATGTCGAAGGTCAGTTCGTTGGTGCCGTAGGTGTAGCTCACGTCCACCGAGGTGCCGTTGGCCAGCGTGCCGCGCACGCCGAAGCCCAGGTGGGTGTCGGTGGAGACGTTGTTGATCTGCGGCAGGAAGCCGTTCGGATAGATGGCCGGGATGTTGCGGGCGTCGCCGGCCGGGCGGAAGAACCCGTTCGAGAGGGCGTCGCGCTCGGTGTAAATGCCGGTGCCGTAGAACGAGAAGACTTCGCCGAGCGCGACCTCGCCGTTGAAGGTGAGCGAGCCGTAGTCGACTTCCGGGTCGCCCTGGCGCTGCACCACCACGCCCAGCGGCGGGGTGGTCGGGCCGGGCGTGCCGATGAAGGGGCGGGCGCGGTCGGTCTGGTTCTGCTGGCCGACCTGGGCCGAGAGATGCAGGAAGCCGTCGGCGCCCAGCGCGAAGCCGGCGTCGGCGCCGACCTGGGCGATCTCGCCGTCGCCGGCGCTGTACTGGCCGTAGCGCGCGTTGACGCTGCCGCCCGAATCGCTGCCCTTGAGCACGATGTTGATGACGCCGGCGATGGCGTCCGAGCCGTACTGCGCCGAGGCGCCGTCGCGCAGCACTTCCACGCGCGAGATGGCGGAGATCGGGATGGTGTTGAGGTCGACCGGCGACGAACTGCGGCCTTGCGAGCCGTTGACGTTCACGAGGGACCCGGGGTGGTAGCGCTTGCCGTTCACCAGCACCAGCACGTGGTCGGGCGAGAGGCCGCGCAGCTGGGCCGGACGCACGGTGTCGGTGCCGTCGTTGATGGCCGGGCGCGGGAAGTTCAGCGAGGGCAGGGCGCGCGACAGCGCGGTGGCCAGTTCGGGCGTGCCGGTGGCGGTGAGGGCTTCGGGCGTGAGGATGTCGATCGGCGCCGTGGACTCGGCCACGGTGCGGTCGGCGACGCGGGTGCCGGTGACGATGACCGCGTCGAGCAGGGCGGTTTCGTCGGGGGTTTCCTCCGGCGCGGTCTGGGCGAAAACGGGGCTGGCGGCGAGGGCCGCCAGCAGCGCGAGGGTCAGCGGGTTGCGGCGCATCGGGTCTCTCCTGCGGGGCTGGGGACGGCCTTTGATACCACGATGCCGGCCGCCGGGCACCCAAGCTTCCGGCATGTCCTCATGCCATCCCTGCCACAAGGGGTTCACGGCCCTCCGGGCAGGCTGTCGCCATGCCCGTCCAACTCGTCTGGTTCAAGCGCGACCTGCGCACGCAGGACCATGCGCCCCTGTGCGCCGCGGCGGCGCGCGGGCCGGTGCTGCCGCTGTACGTGGCGGAGCCGGGCTACTGGGCGCTGCCCGACGCCAGCGGGCGGCAATGGGCGGCCACGGCCGAGGCGCTGCAAGAACTGCGTGATGACCTCGCCCGCCTCGGCCAGCCGCTGGTCGTGCGCACCGGCGACGTGGTGGACGTGCTGGACCAGCTGCACCGTCGTCACGGCCTGGCCGGCCTGTGGTCGCACGAGGAAACCGGCAACGACTGGACCTTCGCCCGCGACCGCCGGGTCGCGGCCTGGGCGCGTGCGAACGGGATCGCGTGGAATGAAGCCCCGAATGGCGGCGTGCAGCGCCGGCTCCGCAGCCGCAACGGCTGGGCGGCGGAGTGGGAGCGCCGCATGGCGCCGGCACCGCTGGCCGAGCCGACGATCGCGCCGGTCCCGGATGTCGCGCCGGGCGACATCCCTTCGGCGGATGCCCTCGGCCTCGCGCCGGATCCCTGTCCGGGTCGCCAGCGCGGCGGCCGCCGGCGCGGCGAGCGGGCGCTGCACACCTTCCTTTCGGGCCGCGGCACGGGCTACATGCGCGGCATGAGCAGCCCGCTCAGCGCCGAGACCCGCTGTTCGCGGTTTTCGCTGGCGCTGGCCACCGGCGCGCTGTCGCTGCGCGAAGTGGTGCACGCGGTCCGCGGCGCCCGCAGCGAGGGCAGCCCGGTCCCCGCGCGCGACCTGGCCTCGCTCGAGAAGCGCCTGCACTGGCACTGCCACTTCATCCAAAAGCTCGAGAGCGAGCCGGAGATCGAGTTCCGCAATGTCCACCGGGGCTTCGACGGATTGCGCGAGGACGACTTCCACCGCGAATGGTTCGGCGCCTGGCAGCGCGCGGAAACCGGCTGGCCCTTCGTGGATGCCTGCCTGCGTTCGCTGCAGCAGACCGGCTGGATCAACTTCCGGGCGCGGGCGATGCTGGTCTCGATCAGCAGCTACCACCTCTGGCTGCACTGGCCGGAGCCGGCGCGCCAGCTCGCGCGCTGGTTCACCGACTACGAGCCCGGCATCCACTACCCGCAGGTGCAGATGCAGGCCGGCGTCACCGGCATCAACATCCCGCGCATGTACAACCCGGTGAAGCAGTCGCAGGACCAAGACCCGGACGGCGCCTTCATCCGCCGCTGGCTGCCCGAGCTCGAGGCCGTGCCGGACGCCTGGATCCATACGCCCTGGCAGATGGGCGCGGCGCAGCAGCGCGCCGCCGGACTGCGGCTGGGCGAAACCTATCCGCTGCCCGTGCGCGACCACGAACAGGCCGCCCGCGAGGCGCGCGCGAAGCTCACCGCCTGGAAGCGCGCCTACGTCGCGCGCGAGGAAAGCCAGCGCGTGTTCGAGAAACACGGCAGCCGCAAGCGCCAGCCGGCGCGCGGGCGGGCGAAGCAGGCGGTGTCCGTTGCGCCGCTGCCGTCGGAGCAGGGCGACCTGTTCTAGCCACGACCTTGTGGGAGGGACTTCAGTCCCGATGCTTCTGGGCGCCAGGCATCGGGACTGAAGTCCCTACCACAGGATTTGGCGTCAGGCGCGCTGGTGGCGGAAGGGCGGGGCGGAGAGGGCCATCTCGGCCATGCTGTGGGCGAGCTCCTTTTCGGCCAGCACGGCGCCGTCGGCGCCGTGCCGGAGCAGGTGCTTGACCTCGGCATCGCTGTGCGCGCGGGCCAGGATGGTCAGGCCGGGATTCAGCGCGCGCAGGCGGGCCACCACTTCGCCGGCCTCCAGGGCCTGCGGGATCGCCAGCACCACCAGCAGGGCGGCGGCTGGCGAGGCTTCGTCCAGCACGCGATGGGTCGCGGCGTTGCCGCGGATGGCCGGGAAGCCGGCGTCGCGCGCCTTCTGCACCAGGTCGGCATCGTCATCGATCACCACCAGCGGCACGTCGCGATCGCGCAGCAGCTTGGCGATCTCGCTGCCGACGCGGCCGTAGCCGATCAGGATGGCGTGGCCTTCGGTCGGCAGCGCCGGGCCCGGGTTCCCGGCCGACGCCGGCTCGGCGGGAACGCCACGCTCCGCGTCCGCGGCGGCCCGTCGCGCCTCGAGCTTGTCCAGCGCCGCGAAGATCAGCGGGTTGGCGATGATCGACAGCAGCGCGCCCGCGAGCACCAGGTCGCGGCCCATCTCCGGCAGGATCGCCAGCGACACGCCCAGCCCGGCCAGGATGAAGGAGAACTCGCCGATCTGCGCCAGGCTGGCCGAGATCGTCAGCGCGGTGCCGTTGGGATGGCCGAAGGCGCGCACGATCAGGTAGGCCGCCAGCGACTTGCCCACCGTGATGATCAGGAAGGTGCCAAGCACCGGCAGCGGCTGCGACACCAGGATCATCGGATCGAACAGCATGCCCACCGACACGAAGAACAGCACCGCGAACGCGTCGCGCAGCGGCAGCGAATCCGAGGCCGCCTTGTGGCTCAGGTCGCCGTTGAGCAACATGCCGGCGAAGAACGCGCCCAGCGCGAACGACACCCCGAACAGCTTGGCCGAACCGAAGGCCACGCCCAGCGCGATCGCCAGCACGCTCAGCGTGAACAGCTCGCGCGAGCCGAAGCCCGCCACCCGCTCCAGCAACCACGGGATCGCGCGCTTCCCCACCAGCAGCATCAGCGCCACGAAGGCGCCGACCTTGAGCAGGGTCCAGCCCAACGACGCCATCACCGGGCCCAGCGCGAGCGTGCCGTCCTTCGCGCCTTCGCCCATCGATTCGGCCAGCGCCGGCAGCAGCACCAGCGCCACCACCATCACCAGGTCCTCGACGATCAGCCAGCCCACCGCGATGCGGCCGCGCCGGGTTTCCAGCAGGCGCCGGTCTTCCATCGCGCGAAGCAGCACCACCGTGCTGGCCACCGACAGCGCCAGCCCGAACACGATGCCCTGCAGCGTCGGCCAGCCCAGGAACCAGGCCAGGCCCCAGCCCAGCACCGTGGCCACGCTGATCTGGACGATGGCGCCGGGGATGGCGATCGCCTTCACCTCCATCAGGTCCTCGACCGAGAAGTGCAGGCCGACGCCGAACATCAGCAGGATCACGCCGATCTCGGACAGCTCCATCGCCAGCGCGGGATCGGCCACGAAGCCCGGCGTGAACGGCCCCACCAGGATGCCCGCCACCAGGTAGCCCACGATCGGCGACAGGCGCAGCCGGTGCGCCAGGCTTCCCAGGACGAACGCCAGCACCAGGCCGACGGCGAGCAGGGCGATCAGGGGGGTGTCATGGGGCATCGGCGGTCCTCGGGCGTGGGGGCGTCCGGGGCAGGGGGGCGCCGGACCGCCTGTTAGACTACCCGACCCTTGCTCCAGCCCACGTCATGATCGCCTTCCGCAATTTCGCCCTCCGCCGGGGCGAACGCCTCCTGCTCTCCCAAGTGGACCTCAGCCTGCACGCCGGCTGGCGCATCGGCGTCATCGGCCGCAACGGCTGCGGCAAGTCCAGCCTGTTCGCGGCGATCATGGGCGAGGTCGAGGCCGACCAGGGCGACATCGACCTGCCCGGCAAGGTGCGCATCGCCAGCGTGGCGCAGGAAACCCCGTCGCTGCCCGACGCCGCCATCGACTTCGTGCTCTCGGGCGACACCGAGGTGCACGCCATCCTGCAGGCCGAGGCCGCCGCGATGGCCGCCGAGGACTGGGACGCCGTGGCCAACGCGCACCAGCGCCTCGCCGAGATCAACGGCTACGACGCCACCGCGCGCGCCGGCAAGCTGCTGCACGGCCTGGGCTTCCCGGCCGACACCCACGCGCGCGCGGTGTCCTCGTTCTCCGGCGGCTGGCGCGTGCGCCTGAACCTCGCGCGGGCGCTGATGATGCCCTCCGACCTGCTGCTGCTCGACGAGCCCACCAACCACCTCGACCTGGACGCGGTGCTGTGGCTCGAGGCCTGGCTGCTCAAGTACCCGGGCACCCTGCTGATGATCTCGCACGACCGCGAGTTCCTCGACGGCGTCAGCACGCACACGCTGCACCTGCACGAAGGCCGCGCCAAGCTCTACGCCGGCGACTACACCAGCTTCGAGCGCCAGCGCGCCGAGCACCTGCGCCAGCAGCAGATCGCGCACGACAAGGAACAGGCGGAGCGCGCCCACCTGCAGAGCTTCATCGACCGCTTCAAGGCCAAGGCCAGCAAGGCCCGCCAGGCCCAGAGCCGCATGAAGCGCCTGGCCAAGCTGGCCGGCACCGAGGCCGTGCGCGCCGAGCGTTCGTTCCGCATCGTCTTCGCCGAGCCGGCGCGCCTGCCGCACTCGCTGATCCGCCTCAACCACGTCGACGCCGGCTACGCCGCTCCCACGGGCGCCACGAAAATCCTGGCCGACGTCGGCTTCGGGCTGGAGGCGGGCGATCGCGTCGGCCTGCTGGGCCCGAACGGCGCCGGCAAATCCACGCTGGTGAAGACCCTGGTCGGCGAGCTGCGCCCGCTGGCCGGCGAGCGCGTGGCGCATCCCGACCTGCGCATCGGCTACTTCGCCCAGCACACCGTCGAGAGCCTGCACGAAGGGCAGAGCCCGCTCTGGCACCTCAAGGAGCTGGCGCCCAACGCCGGCGAACAGGTGCTGCGCAATTACCTGGGCCGCTGGAACTTCGTCGGCGACCGCGCCTTCGAGAACATCGACGGCTTCTCGGGCGGCGAGCGCGCGCGCCTGGCGCTGGCCCTGATCGCCTACCTCGAGCCGAACGTGCTGCTGCTCGACGAACCCACCAACCACCTCGACCTCGACATGCGCGAGGCCCTGGCCGAGGCGCTGAGCGATTTCCCCGGCGCCATCGTGCTGGTCTCGCACGACCGCCACCTGATCGGCCTGGTCTGCGAGAGCTTCTGGCGCGTCGCCGACGGCAAGGTCGAGGAGTTCAATGGCGACCTCGACGAGTACGCCGCCTGGCTGCGCAGCCGCAACAACGAGCCGCGCGCCGCCAAGCCTTCGTCCGTGCCTGTGGCCAAGCCGGCGCCCGCGCCCAAGCCGGCGCGCAGCAAGCACGAGATCGAGGTCGCCGGCCGCCGCCTGCGCCAGGTCGAGGCCCGCGTCGCCGAACTCGAGGCCGCGCTGGCCGAGGTCGAGGGCCAGCTGGCCGATCCGGCGATCTACGGCAACGACGGCGGCGTCGAGGTCGCGCAGCTGGCCCAGCGCCAGGAAAAGCTGGCCCGCGAGAAGGAAACCCTCGAGGCCGAGTGGCTCCAGCTCCTCGAAGCGACCGACGCCTGAGGCCCGCACCCCTGTGGGAGGGACTTCAGTCCCGATGCCTTTCACCCAACAGCATCGGGACTGAAGTCCCTCCCACAGGGGGCGGGGCTTGAATGACCGGGGCCAAACCCCACTAATCCACCCACCCACCCGGCCACCGGCCGCACGAGCTCCCGCGACCATGCCCATCTATGCCTTCGAGTGCGCCCACTGCGGACACGCCTTCGACCGCCTCCAGAAGCTCTCCGACCCCGACCCGACCGACTGCCCCGAGTGCGGCCAGCCCCAGGTCCGGCGCCAGCTGACCGCGCCGAGCTTCCGCCTGGCCGGTTCGGGCTGGTACGAGACCGATTTCAAGAAGGACGGCGACAAGAAGCGCAACCTCGCCGAGGGTGGCGCCAAGTCCGAGTCCGCGGCCAAGCCCGAGCCCGCCGCCAAGCCGGCCGAATCGAAGCCGACGCCCGCGGCCGACTGATTGCCGCCCGCGCCCGCGGCGGGGTAGGGTCGGGGCATGAAAACCCCGACCTACGCCGCGAGCCTGCTCGCCACCGCCGTCCTGCTGGCCGCCTGCGCCGGCTCCGAGACCACCCGTGCCGACGCCGCCCGCCCCGATGCCGGCGCGCAGTTCGGCCTGCCCGAGCCGCTGCCGCCGCCCGGAATGGGTGATCCGGCGGTGCAGGTGGCGCCGGTCGACGCCTTCCTGGCGCGCCTCGCCACCCACTGTGGCCAGGCTTTCGAGGGAAGGGTACGGGTGGACACCCCGGCGCAGCCCGACAATGCCTTCGCCGGCAAGAAGCTGGTGATGCACGTACGTGGCTGCGACGCCGACGAACTGCGCATTCCCTTCCATGTCGGCGAAGACCGCTCGCGCACCTGGGTGCTGACCCGCACCGCCACCGGCCTGCGCCTCAAGCACGACCACCGCCACGAGGACGGCAGTTCCGACGCCGTCACGATGTACGGCGGCGACACCGCCACGCCCGGCAGCGCGCGCCGCCAGGCCTTCCCGGTGGATGCGGAGTCGATCGCCACCTTCCGCCGCGAGGGACTGATGGCCTCGCTGGAGAACACCTGGGCGATGGAAATCGAGCCCGGCCAGGTCTTCGTCTACGAGCTCTCGCGCCCGAACGGCCGCCTGTTCCAGGTCGAGTTCGACCTCAGCCGGCCCGTGCCGGCCCCGCCGGCACCCTGGGGCAGCGAGCTGGCGCCGGAGTAAGCGGCCCGCCGCCGGACGCCCCGGCGTTTGCCGGGGCAGGCCCGCCGGCCCTAAAATCCCGGGTCCTCCGCCGCCCGTCCGGGCCCGGCGAATTCCCTTCGGAGCAAGCATGCGCAGCCATTTCTGCGGCCTCGTGGACGAGTCCATGATCGGCCAGACCGTCACCCTCTGCGGCTGGGCCGACGTCGCCCGTGACATGGGCGGGCTGTGCTTCATCGACCTGCGCGACCACGAGGGCATCGTCCAGATCGTGGCCGAGCCCTCCGCCGACGCCGGCAACGCCGCGGTGGTCGCCGCCGCCGCGAAGGTGGGCTACGAGGACTGCCTGCGCATCACCGGCGTCGTGCGCGCCCGCCATTCGGTGAACGAGAAGATCCGCACCGGCAAGGTCGAAGTGCTGGCCACGCAGATCGAGCTGCTCAACAAGGCCGAGCCGCTGCCCTTCCACGCCCACGAGAACGCGGGCGAGGACGTGCGCCTGAAGTACCGCTACCTCGACCTGCGCCGCCCCGAGATGCAGAAGATGATGCGCACCCGCATCCGGCTGGTGCAGGCGCTGCGCCGCTGGCTGGACGCGCGCGGCTTCCAGGACATCGAGACGCCGATCCTGACGAAGGCCACGCCGGAAGGCGCGCGCGACTTCCTGGTGCCGGCGCGCATGCACCCGGGCGAGTTCTACGCGCTGCCGCAGTCGCCGCAGCTGTTCAAGCAGATCCTGATGGTGGCCGGCTTCGACCGCTACTACCAGATCGCGCGCTGCTTCCGCGACGAGGCGTTGCGCGCCGACCGCCAGCTCGAGTTCACCCAGCTCGACATGGAGTTCGCGTGGGTGCGCGAGCGCGACGTGCAGGATGCCGTCGAAGGCATGATCCGCGAGGTGTTCAAGGAAGTGATCGGGGTCGAGCTCGACGCTGCCTTCCCGCGCATGACCTGGGCCGAGGCCATGCGCCGCTACGGCTCCGACAAGCCCGACCTGCGCAACCCGCTGGAGCTGGTGGACGTGGCGGAGCTCGTGAAGTCCTGCGAGTTCAAGGCCTTCACCGACGCCGCGAACGATCCCGACGGCCGCGTCGCCGCGCTGCGCATCCCCGGCGGCGCCGCGCTCAGCCGCAAGCAGATCGACGAGTACGCCGCGCACGCCGCCAAGTACGGCGCCAAGGGGCTGGCGTACGTGAAGCTCGACGAGGCCGGCGCGGTCAATTCGCCGATCGCGAAGTTCTTCGCCGAGGACGCGTTCAAGGCCCTGCTCGAGGCGATCGGCCTGCGCAACGGCGACATCGCGTTCTTCGGCGCCGGCGCCTACAAGACCGCCAGCGACTTCATGGGCGCGCTGCGGCTCAAGGCCGGCAAGGACTTCGGCCTGGTCGAGGACCGCTGGGCGCCGCTGTGGGTGACCGACTTCCCGCTGTTCGAGTGGGACGACGAAGGCGGCCGCTACGTGGCGCTGCACCACCCGTTCACGGCGCCGGCGGTCGATTCGATC
>NZ_DASUDO010000014.1:0-2164 GCF_036275555.1 Arenimonas sp. | reverse complement strand
CCCCGGCTTGGCGCAGTTCTCCGCCAGGCACAGCTCGCGCATGATGAACACCTTGTCCTTGCACTGGTCCACGGCCTGGAGCGCGGACGCACTGGCGCTCACGGGCGGCGGCAGCGTGCGCGGCGGCGGCGGCTCGGGATCGACACGGGCGGGCACGGTGGCCACCGCGGGCCGCGGCGCCGGTTCCGGCGGGGGCGCGACGCCGGCCTTCGCGGTCCGGGTGGGCTGGCTGGCCGCCTTCTTCGCGGCCGCGGCGGCCTTCGGTGAAGGGGCGCTGGCCGCGGGCGTCGCGGCCGCGACCGGCGGGGCGGCGGCGGGCGCCGGCGCACTCACGACGGCGGGCGCTGCCAGGTCGGGCGGAGCCGGAGGAGGCGCTGCGGGAGCCGGGGCCGCGCGCGGAGCGGCCGCGGGTGGCGCGGTGGCTGCGACGGGCACCGGAGCGCTCTCCGGAGGCGTGCTGCGGCCCATCACCAGGGCCAGCAGGCCCGCGACGGCGAGCGCGCCCACGGTGGCCAGTGCCGCCACGGGAAGCTTCTTCTTCGCCGGAGGCGGCACGCTTGCGTCGTCGTCGTCCACGGGCGTGGCCGTGGCCCGCGCCACGGGAGCCGGCGGGGGCTGCATCGGCGGGGGCACCGGAACCGGCTGCACGGCCGGCGCGGCGGGCTGCGTCACGGTGGGCACCGCCGTGCCGGTACTCGCGGCCACCGGAGGAGCGATCGCGGCCGCGCCAGCTGCCACGGGCGCGGCCGGAGCGATCGCGGGCGCGGCGGGGCTCGCCAGCGGCATGCCGGCACCGGCGGGCTGGATGATCGTCTTGGTGTATTCCTCGTCGACCCAGTTCGCGGGCCGCAGGTCGGTGCCGTTCTCGCCCACCGGGCCGGACGGGGCGGCCATGGGGGCGGCGGGGCGCGACACGTCGGTGCGCATGCGCGTGGCTTCGCTGTCCGGGAACTGCGTGGCGGCGAACACGCTGGAGGTGCCCATGCCGGGCTGGCTCAGGACGGTCTGGTCACCACCCGACAGCTTGCGCAGGCGCCGGCGCGCGAGGTCCGCGTAGATGCCGGCCGGGAACTTCTCCAGGAAGCCCTGCAGTTCCTCGGCATCGCTGGAGTCCTTCACGTCCTTCCAGTACACCAGCTCGAGTTCCTGCGTGACGGATGTGGAGCTGCCGATCGAAGGCGTGGTGCCACCCGGAGGTACCGAGCCCGGGGTCGTCAGCGGACGCGAGGCGGCGGGCTCCACCTTCTTGTTCGGGTTCTGCGGCGGCACCACCGTCTGGTCTTCCGCGCGCCGGATCGCGGCCTGCAGCGCCACGGCGAAATCGCGCGCGGTGGCGAAGCGCTCCTCGCGCGTCTTGGCCAGGGCGCGCGCCACCACCGCATCGATCGCGGGCGGCAGCTTCGGGTTGATCGAGGTCGGCGTCGGCGGGTTGTGGCCGATGATCTGGTGGATGATCGAGAAGTCGTTGTCGCCGTCGAACGGGCGCTTGTCGGTGAGCAGCTGGTACAGCACGACGCCGGCGGAGAACAGGTCCGCGCGCGAGTCGATCTTCTGGCCCTGCACCTGTTCGGGCGCCATGTACTTCAGCGTGCCCACCATGCTGCCCTGCGTGCGCGTCGCTTCGCCGGAATCCTGGATGCGCGCCACGCCGAAGTCGGTGAGCTTCACGCGGCCGCCGGGCTCGATCAGCAGGTTGGCCGGCTTGATGTCGCGGTGCACGATGCCCTGCTTGTGCGCGTAGTCCAGCGCGGACAGCAGGTCGCGGATGATCTTGAGCGACTGTTCGAGCGAGTAGCGAACGCCCCGGTCCAGGTGGTGCTTGAGGTCGTCGCCCTGGATGTACTCCATCACCAGGAAGGCGACGTCGCCATCGCGGTCGGAGTCGTAGACGCTGACGATGTTCGGGTGCTGCAGGCGCGCGGCGGAGCGCGCCTCGGTGCGGAACCGGTGCTCGTATTCGGCCGCGGCCTCTTCGGACAGGTTCTCGACCTTGACCGTCTTGATCGCGACGCGCCGGTCCAGGTTGGGATCGCGGCCTTCGTAAACCACGCCCATGGCACCCTTGCCGAGGACCCGGATCACTTCGTACCGACCCAGCTTTTTCAGACTCACGTCATCGCCGTGTTAACAGATGGAAACCCATTCTAGCCGCCGGTCCCCCTGT
>NZ_DASUDO010000013.1:0-94589 GCF_036275555.1 Arenimonas sp. | reverse complement strand
AACCACCCGATCCCATCCCGAACTCGGAAGTGAAACGCAGCTGCGCCAATGGTAGTGTGGCCTAAGCCATGCAAGAGTAGGTCATCGCCAGGGTTTTTATCCCAAAACGCCGCCCCCAAAGGGCGGCGTTTTTCTTTGCGTGCGATGTTGCCGGCACGCTGGTTCAAGCGAATCGCGATCGGGCTTCAGCGAATCGCGATCGGATTTCAGCGCATCCCGATCGGGCGTCAGCGCGTCGCGATGATGTCGGCCAGTTCGGCGCTGCGGACATCCCCGACCGGGGTCTCGCCGCGGACGCTGCCATTGCCGACGTTGAGGATGCCGCCGAAGCTCAGGCCGCTGGCGGGTTCGCTGGGTATCTCGTTGTCGGCGAACGAAAGGCCGTCGGCCCGGATCTCACCGAAGTTCAGCACCCCGCCCGATACCGCCAGCGTTGGGTAACGCCCGATGGCCCGGTTGCCGTGGATGCGGGTATCGGTGAAGCGGGCTTCCCCGTAGTTGAGCACGGTGCCGGCGTCACGCCGGTTGCTCAGCAGATGGTTGTAGGCGATCTCGCCGCCGACGGCCTCGAGCCGGCCATGGTTGAGCACGATCGCCGGGACCGTCTGGGTCGACCCATCCACGATGCCGACGTTCTGCAGCCCGAGCCTGCCGTAGTTCCGGACGGTGCCGTTGGTGCCTTCGGCCAGCACCAGGTTCTCGATGCGCAGGCTGGCGCCGGCGCTGACTTCCAGGATCGCGGCTGGTGCCCGGCTGTAGCCGCGGATTTCGGCGTAGTTCCCCTCGATGGTCAGCTTTCCCGCCACGGGCGGCAGCAGCAGCCCGTCGGCAGTCTCCTGGCCAAGGATATAAAGCCCGCGCCGGGCGAGCCGGATGGTGCTTTGGCCCGGGGACGCGTTGGCGGCGCGGATCGCTTCGGCCAGGGCGGCACTGTCGTTGTTGGCGATTTCGACATGGATGCCGCGGGTGCAGGCGGCCAGGGACGTCGAAGCGACGATCAAGAGCAGGGCGAGGCGGTATCGCATGGTCGTGACTCCTGGGGTGGCGGCGAGTCCACCTTCCCGGAATCGAATAGAGCATCCGCTCGGTCGGACTGGCTTCCAATGCGTCGCCGGCCCTGGCGGCGCCCCTGAACCGGGCGAGGAATTCCTCCCCGAAGAACCGCTTCACGCCGCGTCGACAACGCGCGAGGCGCGTGTTATCTAACCGTCACAGTCGACGATGTGAATGCCGGACCGCCGCGGTCCCGGCGCCGTCCCGACTGGGCTGCGGCCACCGGCCGCTCGGAAGGCAAGATGGGTTTCCAGGACCCGACGGGGGACAAGCCTTGAGTGCAGTGGCCGGGCCGGCTGCGTCGCTGGCGCAAGCCATGGCGCATGCCCTGCGCCTGCTCGAACGCTCGCCCGCGCTCGCACGGGAGCAGGCCGAAGAGATCATCCGCCAGGCGGGGCCGCATCCTCCGGCGAGCCTAGTCCGGGCCATCGCCCTCGAACGTTGCGGGCAAGGGCCCGCGGCCCTCGCGGACATGGAATCGCTCGTGGCGAGCCATCCCGGCTGGGCACCGGCCCAGGTTGAATTCGGGCTGATGCTGGGTCGCGCCGGCCAGGGCGAACGGGCGATCACCTGGCTTCGGCGTGGCCTCGCCCTGGCGCCGGAGCACCCGCAGGCCTGGCGCATCCTCGGCGATCACCTCAGCGCGACCGGCGATGACGCCGGCGCCGACCATGCTTACTCGATGCATACGCGGCACGCCGCCAGCGATCCGGTATTGATCGCGGCGGGCGACGCCCTCGTGGCGAACCGCATCCCCGAGGCCGAGCGGCTGTTGCGGGGCCAACTGCAGGCGAACCCCACCGACGTGGCCGCGATCCGCATGCTGGCCGAAGTGGCCGCCCGGCTCGGTCGCCTCGAAGACGCGGAGACCCTGCTGCAGCGCTGCCTGGAGCTGGCGCCGGGATTCCAGGCCGCCCGCCACAACTACGCCATGGTCCTGCATCGCGCGAACAAGCCCGAGCAGGCGCTGGCGCAGATCGAGCGCCTGCTGGCCGATGAGCCCGGCAACCCCGGCGCCCGCAACCTCAAGGCCGTGGTCCTCTGCCGCGTGGGCGACTACCTGCCGGCCATCGAACTGTACGAAGGCATCGTGCGCGAATACCCGGACCACGGCCGGATCTGGCTCAGCTACGGCCACGCCCTGAAGACCGCGGGGCTGCGGGAGCGGGCCATCGAAGCCTACCGGCGCAGCATCGCGCTCGACCCGGGCTTCGGCGAAGCCTGGTGGAGCCTCGCCAACCTCAAGACCTTCCGTTTCGACGCCGGCGACATCGCGGCCATGGAGGCCGCGCGGCAGCGGCCCGGCATCGACGACGAGCAGCGCGCCCAGTTTGAGTTCGCGCTGGGCAAGGCCCACGAGGACGCGGCCGACTACGGCAAATCGTTCGCACATTACCGCGAAGGCAACCGGATCCGGCGCGCGGCGCTGCCGTACCGCGCCGACGATGCCAGCCTCCGCGTGCATCGCTCGCGCGAGCTGTTCACCCCGGCCTTCCTGGGGCAACGCCAAGGCAGCGGCTGCGCGGTCCCGGATCCGATCTTCATCGTCGGCCTGCCCCGTTCGGGCTCGACCCTGGTCGAGCAAATCCTCTCGAGCCATCCGTCGGTGGAGGGAACGATGGAATTGCCCGAGGTCATCTCGCTCACCCATGACCTGCGTCGCGAGGGCGCCGACGCCGGGGCCGCGTCCTACCACGACGTGCTCGCCACGCTCGATGGCGCCCGGCTGCGCGAACTCGGCGAACGCTACCTCGAGCGCACCCGCGTCCAGCGCAAGACCGCGGCGCCGCACTTCATCGACAAGATGCCCAACAACTTCTTCCACGTCGGGCTGATCCACCTGATGCTGCCGAACGCCCGCATCGTCGATGTCCGCCGGCACCCGATGGCCTGCTGTTTCTCGGGGTTCAAGCAGTACTTCGCCCGCGGCCAGAACTTCAGCTACGGGCTGGAGGACATCGGCCGCTACTACCTCGACTACCTCGAGCTGATGGCGCACTTCGACCAGGTGCTGCCCGGACGCATCCACCGCGTGGTGTACGAACACCTGGTGGACGACACCGAGGCCCAGGTGCGCGCCTTGCTCGACTACTGCGGGCTGCCGTTCGACCCGGCCTGCCTGCGCTTCTTCGAAAACGACCGGCCGGTGCGCACCGCCAGCTCCGAACAGGTGCGGCGACCGATCAATCGCGAGGGTCTGGACCAATGGCGCCACTTCGAACCCTGGCTGGGCGAGCTGAAGGCGACGCTGGGCGAAGCCCTCGACACCTACCCGGAGCCGCCGCCCGCGCGGGCGGCGGACCGGTCCACGCGGCAATGACCAGGGAATTGGGGAGAGGGACATGATGGCGAGATCCAAACCTCGCAAGACGACGAGGCCGGCCCGGGGAGCGTTGGCCACCGCGATCGTGCTGGCGATCAGCGGCACGGCGTGGGCGCAGACCCCGCCGGAAGAAACGGCGCCGATGCTCGACGAGATCACGGTGACCGCGCAGAAGCGAAGCGAGAACCTGCAGAAGGTCCCGATCAGCATCCAGGTGCTGGGCACCGAACAGCTCGACGACCTGCACGTGGCCGATTTCGAGGACATCGCCACGCAGTTCCCGAGCGTGTCGTTCCAGCGCCTCGGCGAAGTGCCCAGCAACTTCCAGGTCTACATGCGCGGCGTCGCCAGCGGCGGCGACGGCAACCATTCGGGCCCGTTGCCCAGCGTCGGCGTCTACGTCGACGAGCAGCCGGTCACCACCATCCGCGGCGCCATCGACGTCCACCCCTACGACATCCAGCGCGTGGAGGCACTCGCCGGACCGCAGGGCACGCTGTACGGCGCCAGCTCGCAGGCCGGCACGGTGCGCATCATCACCAACAAGCCGGATGCGTCCGGCATCACGTCCGGCTACGGGCTGGAGCTGAACGCGATCGAGGACGGCGGTACAGGCCACGTGGCCGAGGGCTTCATCAACCTGCCGATCAGCGAGCGGGCCGCGATCCGCCTGGTGGGCTGGGACCGGGATGACGCGGGCTACATCGACAACGAGTTCGGCGAGCGCACCTTCCCGACCTCGGGCATCACGATCAACAACGGCGCCCTGGCCCGCGACGACTACAACACCTCCGACACGACCGGCGCCCGCGCCGCGCTCAAGATCGACCTCACCGAGAACTGGACGATCACCCCGTCGGTGATGAGCCAGCGCCAGGACATCAACGGCAGCTTCGGCGTGGACCCGGACGTGGGCGAGCTGTCGACCCGGCAGTTCTACCCGCAGACCTCCGAGGACCGCTGGACCCAGTCGGCCCTGACCGTGCAGGGCAAGATCGGCAACTTCGACGTCACGTACGCCTTCGCCCACCTCGACCGCGACCTCGACACCGAGTCCGACTACAACGACTACGCCTACTGGTACGACACGCTGTTCGGCTACGGCACCTACTTCTACGACGACAACGGCGACCTGATCAATCCGTCGCAGTACATCCAGGCCACCAACGGCTACAAGAAGCGCAGCCATGAACTGCGCGTCGCCTCGCCGTCGGACCGCCGCTTCCGCTTCGTGGCGGGTGTGTTCTGGCAGGACCAGGACAACGACATCCAGGAGCGCTACCGGGTGGACGGCCTGGCCGACGTGCTGTCGGTCACGGGCTGGGAAGACACCATCTGGCTGACCCGCCAGCAGCGCGAGGACCGCGACCAGGCCGTGTTCGGCGAGATGTCGTACGACATCACCGACCGCCTGACCGCCACCGCCGGCATGCGTTTCTTCGAGGTCGACAACAGCCTGCGCGGCTTCTTCGGATTCAGCGATGGCTACTCGTCCAACCCGACCTACGGCGAGGGCGCCTGCAACACGCAGTCGCTGCCGCCGTACCCGAATGCGCCCTGCGAGGTCTTCAACAAGCGCGTCAAGGAAAACGACTCGATTGGCAAGTTCAACCTCAGCTACGAGTTCAGCGACGACGCCATGGTGTACGGCACCTGGTCGGAAGGCTACCGGCCCGGCGGCATCAACCGCCGCGGCACGCTCGATCCCTACCTGTCCGACTACCTCACCAACTTCGAGCTGGGCTGGAAGACGCGCTGGGCCGACGGTCGCCTGACCTTCAACGGCGCCGTGTTCCGGCAGGACTGGGAGGACTTCCAGTTCGCGATCCTCGGCCAGAACGGACTCACCGAGATCAAGAACGCCAACCAGGCCCGGATCAGCGGCATCGAGGCCGACATCAGCTGGGCGGTGAACTACAACCTGCGTATTTCCGGCGGCCTGGCGTTCTACGACGCCGAGCTGACCGAGAACTACTGCGGCTTCACCGACGCCAACGGCAACCCGGAAACCGATTGCCCCACGCCCGAGGCGCCCTCCGGCACCCGCCTGCCGATCACCGCCGACTTCAAGGGCAACCTCACGGCGCGCTACACCTTCGACGTGGGCGAGTACGAAGCGCACGTCCAGGGCCAGGTGCGCCACGAGGGCAAGCGCAGCACCGACCTGCGCACGGAGGAGCGCGGCATCCTCGGCGACCTGGATGCCTACACGCTGTTCGACCTCACCGCGGGCTTCGGGCGCGGCAACTGGGCCGTGGACTTCTACATCAGGAACGTCTTCGACGAGCGCGCGCAGCAGTCGCGGTTCACGCAGTGCGCGGAGGCGGTCTGCGGCGAGCAGGCCTACACCGTCGTGGCGCGGCCGCGCACCTTCGGCGTCCGCTTCTCGCAGGACTTCTGAGCCAGCCTGTCCCGGAAACAAGGCCGGCGCCCTCGGGCGCCGGTCTCGTTTCGGTCCGCGGGCCCGGTGGCCCGCGCCGGCCTCAGCGCAGCGCGTAGCCGAACTGCTGGCGGAACTGCTCCGCGAACTCCTCGTAATCGAAGCGCTGGTTCTGCGGGCCCAGGTGCTCGATCTTGAGCGCGCCCATCAGCGAGGCGATGCGCCCGGTGGTCGCCATGTCCATGTTGTTCATCAGGCCGAAGATCAGGCCGGCCCGGTAGGCATCGCCGCAGCCGGTGGGATCGACCACCCGCATGGCGTTGGCGGCCGGGATGTGCAGCTCGCCGCCCTGGGTGTGCACTTCGGAGCCCTTCGGGCCGCGGGTGATGATGTAGGCCTTCACCCGCTCGGCGATCTGCTTCTCGCTCAGGCCGGTCTTGTCCTGCAGCAGGTTCGACTCGTAGTCGTTGACCGTGACGTAGGTGGCCTGCTCGATCATGGTGGTCAGCTCCTTGCCGTTGAACAGCGGCATGGCCTGGCCCGGATCGAAGATGAAGGGGATCGATAGTTCGGCGAACTCCTTCGAATTCTGCAGCATCGCCTCGTAACCGTCCGGCCCGACGATGCCGAAGCCGACGTCCTTCACGTCCCGGACGTGGTTCTCGTAGGAGCGCATCATCGCGCCCGGGTGGAAGGCGGTGATCTGGTTGTCGTCGAGGTCGGTGGTGATGAAGGCCTGGGCCGTGTACAGGTCCTGGATTTCCTTGACGTGGTCGAGGCGGATCTCGCAGGCCTCGAAGTGCTCGCGGTAGGGGCCGAAGTCCTGGCCCACGGTGGCCATCGGGATCGGGTTGCCGCCCAGCAGCTTCAGGTTGTAGGCGATGTTGCCCGCGCAGCCGCCGAACTCCCGCCGCATGCGCGGCACCAGGAAGGACACGTTCAGGATGTGGACCTTGTCCGGCAGGATGTGGTTCTTGAACTGGTCCTGGAACACCATGATGGTGTCGTAAGCCAGGGAACCACAGATCAGGGCTGAAGGCATCGTCGGACCTCGGTGGGTGGGGGCCGGCGGGCCGCCCCTTGGAAAGGCGCACATGGTAGCGTGGCGGCGGCGCCAAGGCACGGGAATCCGCCGCATTTCGCCTTGCCGGGGCCGGGGGTGGTTGCTAACCTAGCCAATCCCCGAAACCCCCCATTTCCCAAGGTTTCCCCCTGATGTTCAAGAAGCTCCGCGGCCTGTTTTCGAACGACCTGTCGATCGATCTCGGCACTGCCAACACCCTCATCTTCGTCCGCGGCCAGGGCATCGTCCTGAACGAGCCGTCGGTCGTCGCCGTCCGCCACAGCCAGGGTGGCCGCGAGGTCGCCGCCGTCGGCGCCGAGGCCAAGAAGATGCTCGGCCGCACCCCTGGCAACATCACCCCGCACCGGCCGATGAAGGACGGCGTCATCGCCGACTTCACCCACACCGAGGAAATGCTCAAGCAGTTCATCAAGAAGGTGCACACCTCGCGCTTCCTGCGTCCCAGCCCGCGGGTGCTGATCTGCGTGCCCTGCGGCTCGACCCAGGTCGAGCGCCGCGCCATCAAGGAGTCGGCCGAAGAGGCCGGCGCCCGCGAGGTCTACCTGATCGAAGAGCCGATGGCCGCCGCGATCGGCGCCGGCATCCCGGTCGACGAGGCGCGCGGCTCGATGGTCATCGACATCGGCGGCGGCACCTCCGAGGTCGCGGTGATCTCGCTCAACGGCATCGTCTACTCGCAGTCCGTGCGCATCGGCGGCGACCGCTTCGACGACGCCATCATCAACTACGTGCGCCGCAACCACGGCACCCTGATCGGCGAAACCACCGCCGAGCGCATCAAGCTCGAGATCGGCTGCGCCTTCCCGCAGGCGCAGGTGAAGGAGATGGAAGTCTCCGGCCGCAACCTCGCCGAGGGCGTGCCGCGCATGATCGTCATCAACTCCAACGAAGTGCTCGAGGCCCTGCACGAACCGCTCAGCGGCATCGTCAGCGCGGTCAAGCAGGCGCTGGAGCAGACCCCGCCGGAGCTGTGCGCCGACGTCGCCGAGCGCGGCATCGTGCTCACCGGCGGCGGCGCGCTGCTGCGCGACCTGGACAAGCTGATCTCGGAAGAAACCGGCCTGCACGTGCACGTCGCCGACGACCCGCTGACCTGCGTCGCCCGTGGCGGCGGCCGTGCGCTCGAGCTGATCGACATGCACGGCAACGAGTTCTTCTCGCCCGAGTGAAGGCGCACGCCGGCCATCCCGCCGGCCGCCGGCGCCACCTGCTGGGCCCCGCCGCGCGGCGGGGCTGAATACCGTCTCCGGATCTTCCCGTGGCCTATCCCGGTTCCCCTGCCGCACGACTGAGCGAGAGCGCCGGCGGCACGCTGCCGCTGCTGGCCTACCTCGCGCTGGCGACGCTGCTGATGGTCGGCGACCACCGCGGCGGATTCGCGAACCAGGCCCGGCAAAAGCTCAGTGTGCTGGCCGAGCCGGTGTGGTGGCTGGCCGATGCGCCGGGTCGCCTCATTGACGCGGGTCGCGAGCTCACCTCCTCGCGCGGCAGCCTGCTGGCCGAGAACGAACAGCTGCGCCGCGAGCTGCAGGTCAACGCCAGCCGCCTGCACCGCATGGCCGCCGTGGCCGAGGAGAACCAGCGCCTGCGCGAACTGCTCGGCGGCACCCGCGGCTACCGCCTCACGGCCCAGCTGGTCGGCATCATCGACATCGACCTCGATCCCACCCGCCAGCGCATCGTGCTCGATGCCGGCGCCAACGACGGCGTGCGCGTTGGCCAGGCCATGATCGACGCCGGCGGCGTGCTTGGCCAGGTGGTGGAAACCTCGCCGCGCCGCGCCACCGCGCTGCTGGTCACCGACCCTGAGCACGCGGTGCCGGTGCAGGTAGCCCGGTCGGGGCTGCGCACCATCGCCTTCGGCACCGGCCGCAGCGACCGGCTTCGCCTGCCCAACATCCCGCAGAGCGCCGACATCCGCGTCGGTGACCAGCTGGTGACTTCGGGCATCGGCGGCCGCTTCCCGGCCGGCTTCCCGGTCGGCGTGGTGCAGGCGCTCGAGCCCGACGACACCCGCTTGTTCGTGGTGGCGCAGGCGCGCCCGTCGGCCTTCATCGACCGCAGCCTGGAAGTGCTGCTGGTGAGCAACGCCGTGGATGAAGCCGACGTCGGCCCGCCCGCGCCCCCGCCGCCGCCCGCCGTGCCCGATGACGCAGGCACCGACGCCCCAGCAGCCGGCGAAGGCGGTGATGCCGCGACGGACGCCGCGACGGAAGCCACGGCGCGCGACGAGGTGCGGCGATGACCCGCAGCCCTTCCGCCTGGCTGCTCTACGGCAGCCTCGTCTTCAGCCTGCTGGTGCTGGTGGTGCCGATCCCGGGCGGCCTGGGGCCGGCGCGGCCCTACCTGCTGGCGATGCTGCTCTGCTACTGGCTGCTCGAAGCCCCCGACCGCATCGGCCTGGGCGTGGCTTTCCTTGCCGGGCTCGCCGCCGACCTCGTGGCCGTCACGCTGTTCGGCGAGCAGGCGCTGCGGCTGGTGGTGCTGGTGTTCCTGGTGCAACGCTTCCGCGCCCGCCTGCGCTTCTTCCCGCTGTGGCAGCAGGCGCTGGCGGTGGCGGCGCTGCTCGTGAACGACCGCCTGATCGCGGCCGCGATCCAGTTCGCCAGCGGCGCGGGGCTGCCGCCGTGGTCCAGCTGGCTGTCGCCGCTGGTGGCCTTCGCGCTGTGGCCGTGGATGTTCCTGCTGCTCGACGAACTGCGCCTGCGCCTGCGCGAGCGCGCCGCCTGATCCATGCGCCCGATCCGCCGGCAGAAGCTCAAGAACCTGCACGCCGAGGCCGAGCAGTTCCGCCGCCGCGCGCTGGTGGGTTTCCTCGGCATCGCCGTCGCCATGCTGGGCCTGGCCGCGGGCTATTTCCGGCTGCAGGTGCTGCAGCACGAGGAGTACCAGACCCGCTCCGAGGCCAACCGCATCAAGCCGCGCCCGATCGTGCCGGCCCGCGGCCTGATCTACGACCGCAACGGCCGCCTGCTGGCCGACAACGTGCCGGCCTACCGGCTCGAGCTGGTGCCGGAGCAGGTGACCGACCTCGAGAAAACGCTGGCCGACCTGGGTCGCCTGGTCGCGCTCGATGACGAAGACCTCGCGCGCTTCCGCGACGCCCGCCGCGCCACCCGCAGCTTCCGCCCGATCCCGCTGAAGCTGCGGCTGGACGAGGGCGAACTGGCGCGCCTGGCGGTCAACCGGCACCGCTTCCCCGGCGTCGAAGTGGTGCCCTACCTGACGCGGCGCTACCCCTACGGCCCGCTGTTCTCGCACATCATCGGCTACGTCGGCCGCGTGGACGTCGCCGACCTCGAGGCGATGGGCGACAGCCGCAACGCCGCGCTCACCCACATCGGCAAGGCCGGCATCGAGCGCTATTACGAAATGCGCCTGCGCGGCGAGATCGGCTACGAGGAAATCGAGACCAACGTCGAGGGCCGCGCCCTCGGCGTGCTGCGCCGGCACGACGCCAAGCCGGGCACGGACCTGTACCTGAGCGTGGATGCGCGCCTGCAGCAGGCCATGGTCGATGCGTTCGAAGGCCAGCACGGCGCGGCCATCGCGATCGATCCCGCCAACGGCGAGATCCTGGGCATGGTCAGCCTGCCGGGCTACGACCCGAACCTGTTCATCAACGGCATCGGCCACAAGGACTGGCAGGCGCTGCAGGCGCCGTCGCGGCCGCTGTTCAACCGCAACGTGCTGGGTGGGTTCCCGCCGGGCTCGACCATCAAGCCGTTCATGGCGCTGGCGGGCCTGGACGCGGGGCTGATCACGCCCGAGACCACGGTGCTTTCCACCGGCGAATTCTTCCTGCCCAACCAGGCGCGCGGCTACCGCGACTGGCGGCCGGGCGGGCATGGCCGCGTCGCCCTCACCGAATCGATGGCGCAGTCGGTGAACACCTACTACTTCAAGCTCGCCCACGACCTCGGCGTGGATCGCATCGATCCCTACTTCCAGCGCCTGGGCTTCGGCGAACCCACGGGCATCGACCTCAGCGGCGAAATCGCCGGCGTGCGCCCCTCGCGCGCGTGGAAGCGGCGCCAGCTCAACCAGGAGTGGTACCCGGGCGACACCGTGAATGCCGGCATCGGCCAGGGCTTCTGGGTGACCTCGCCGCTGCAGCTGGCGCAGGGCACGGCCATGCTCGCCAACGGCGGCTGGCTGCGCCGGCCGCACCTGGTGCAGTCGAGCCAGGACGGCTTCGACCGTCCGCGCGTGCCCGAACCGCAGCCGCCGGCGCGCCGGGTGGTGACCAACGAAGCCCACCTCGCCGCCGTGCACGACAGCCTGGTGGCCGTGATGCACGGGCCGAGCGGCACGGGCCGCGCCGCCGCCGCCGGTGCGCCGTACCGGATGGCCGGCAAGTCCGGCACCGCGCAGCGCACCAGCCGTCGCGGCCTGCAGTCCACCAACCCGGCCGACCTGCCGTACCACCTGCGCCACCAGGCCTGGTTCATTGCCTACGCGCCGGCCGAGGCGCCGACGATCGCGGTGGTGGTGCTGGTTGAACACGGCGGTTCGGGCTCGGGCGCGGCCGCCCCGGTGGCGCGCCGCATCCTCGACGCCTGGCTGCTGCCCCCGCCGGAGGACACCGCCCGATGATCGCCCTCCTGAGCTGGGTTCGGGAAATGCTGTCGCGGCTGTTCGAGAAGGTCGACCTGCCGCTGCTGCTGGCCCTGCTGTGCGTGATGCTCATCAGCCTGGTGGTGCTGGCCAGCGCCTCGGGCGAAAACACCCGGCTGGTGCTGTCGCAGGGCGTGCGCTTTGGCGTCGGCCTGGGCGCGATGGTGCTGATCTCGCGGCTGCCGCCGGCCAAGCTGCGGCTGTGGACGCCGCTGGCCTTCGCCGGCAGCCTGGTGCTGCTGGCGGCGGTGTTCGTGTTCGGCACCGGCCGCAGCGCCAACCTGTGGCTCAACCTCGGCGTGTTCTACCTGCAGCCGGGCGAGCTGCTCAAGCTCACCGTGCCGATGATGCTGGCCTGGTACCTGCACTCGGCGGTGCTGCCGCCGCGCTGGACGACCCTGGCCGTCTGCGCTGGCATCATCGGCCTGCCGGTGGCGCTGATCATCAAGCAGCCGGACCTCGGCACCGGCATGCTGGTCGCGGCCTCGGGCGTGTTCGCGGTGTTCCTGGCCGGCATCGCCTGGTGGCGCATCGGCCTGTTCGCCGGGCTGGGTTTGGCGGCGCTGCCCGCGGCCTGGCCCTTCCTGCTGCCGCACCAGCGCGAGCGGCTGCTGACCTTCGTGAACCCCGAATCCGACCCGCTGGGCACCGGCTGGAACATCATCCAGTCCAAGATCGCGATCGGCTCGGGCGGCTTCAGCGGCAAGGGCTGGGGGCAGGGCAGCCAGGCCCACCTCGACTTCCTGCCCGAGCACACCACCGACTTCATCTTCTCCGTGCTCAGCGAAGAGTGGGGCTGGCTCGGCGTGGTGACGCTGCTGGCGCTGTACCTGTTCATCATCGGCCGCTGCCTGTGGATCGCCTCGGAGGCCCGTGAAGGCTATGCCCGCATCCTCGCCGGGGCACTCGCCATGACGTTCTCGGTGTACGTGCTGGTGAACGGCGGCATGGTCGCCGGCCTGCTGCCGGTGGTCGGCGTGCCGATGCCGCTGCTGAGCTTCGGCGGCACCTCGGCGGTGTCCCTGCTGGCCGGGTTCGGGATGGTGATGTCGGTGCGGGCGCACCCGAAATTCATGGGCACCTGAACCGCGCGGCGCGGGGCGGCGAGCGCGCCGCGGCGTGGTAAATTGCCGCATCCCGCCCACCGTCGAGCGCCATGCCCCGCCACCTTTCCCGCCTGTTCGTGCTGATGCTGGCCTTCGCCGGCGCCGCTGCCTCCGCCCAGACCGCGCCCGCGCCCGATGCTGCGTTGCGCGAAGCCTTCATCGCCGAAGCCGGCGAGAAGTACAAGCTCGAACGCGGCGAAGTGGAGGCCTGGCTGGCGCAGTCCGAGTACAAGCAGGGCATCGTCGATGCGATGTCGCGCCCCGCCGAGGCGGTGAAGCCGTGGAAGGACTACCGCCCGATCTTCATCTCCGACCGGCGCATCCGCGAAGGCCAGGCCTTCCTGGCCACGCATCGCGACGCGCTGCAGCCGGTGGCGGAAAGCACCGGCGTGCCGGCGGAAATGATCACCGCCATCATCGGCGTGGAAACCAGCTACGGCGGCAATACCGGCAGCTACCGCGTGCTCGATGCGCTTTACACGCTCGGCTTCTTCTATCCCGTCAGCGGCAAGCCCGAGCAGGTCGAGCGCGAGGCGATGCGCGGCAAGTTCTTCCGCGATGAGTTGATGCAGGTGATGCTGCTGGCCAAGGAAGAGAGGCTCGACCTGCCCGCGCTCAAGGGCAGCTACGCCGGCGCGATGGGCTACGGCCAGTTCATGCCCTCGAGCTACCGCGCCTACGCGCGCGACGGCGATGGCGACGGCCGCCGCGACCTGTTCGGCTCGCTGCCCGATGTGTTCGCCTCGGTCGCGAATTATTTCGTCGCCCACGGATGGCAGAAGGGCGAGCCGGTGGTGGCGCGCGCGATCGCCGAAGAAGGCGCCGCGCCGTTCAAGCCCGACACGCTGGAGGCCAAGTACAGCCTCGCCGAGCTCGGCGAGCGTGGCTACCGCCCGACGCAGGCGCAGGGCCACGCGCTCGATGCCACCCTCGTCACGTTCGAAGGCAACGAGGGCACCGAGCATTGGCTCGGCTTCAAGAACTTCTACGTGATCACCCGCTACAACCGCTCGCCGATGTACGCGATGGCCGTCTACCAGCTGTCGCGTGAAATCGCCGCGGGCCAGGACGCCCTCGCCGCGCCATGAGGCAGGCGATCGGGCTGGCGCTGCTGGTGCTGTTGGCGGGCTGCGCCGACAAGCCGGTCCGCCCCGTGCCGCCCGCGGGCGAACCCGCCGCCGACGCCCCGCGCGCCGCGGCGGCCACCGCGCCCGCGGCCGAGGGCGTGCCGCCGGCCTGCCTGCAGGTGCGCGAACACCGCGACGAGGACTACACCCCGGGCGGCCTGTACGCGCCCGGTGTAAGCGACAGCGCGCCCGAGCATCCGCTCGACATCAGCGGCATCCCCGAGCCGGTTCCGCGCGACGAGCCGGCGGCGGCCTACGGCAACCGCTCGCCCTACACCGTGCTCGGCAAGAGCTACCGCGTGCGCCCCAGTGCCGAAGGCTACGTCGAGCGCGGCATCGCCTCGTGGTACGGCCAGAAATTCCACGGCCGCCAGACCTCCAGCCGCGAGGTCTACGACATGTGCAGCTTCAGCGCCGCGCACAAGACGCTGCCGCTGCCCAGCTACGTGCGCGTCACCAACCTCGACAACGGCCGCGAGGTCGTGGTCCGCGTCAACGACCGCGGCCCCTTCCACGCCGGCCGCATCATCGACCTCAGCTTCGCCGCCGCGGTGAAGCTGGGCGTCGACCGCACCGGGACCGCGCGCGTGGAAGTGCGCGCGCTCACCGGCGGCGCCGATCTCGCGGCCGCGCCGGCCGCCGCCCGGCCGCCGGTGTCTTCGCCGTCGCCCGCGCCGGTGGGCACCGGCCCGCAGCGCGTCCAGGTCGGCGCCTACCGCGACCGCGACAACGCCCGCCGCATCGCCCGCCAGCTCGAGGAGGCCGGCATCGACGACGTCAGCGTCGAGGACGTGCGCACCGACGCCGGCAAGGTCTGGCGCGTGCGCGTCGGCCCGCTGGCGCCGGCCGCGGTGGACGGCGTGCTCGCGCGCATCCGCGGCCTGGGCCTGCCCAGCCCGCGCGTGTTCAGCGAATGAGGTCTAGCATGTTGCAATCTTTTTGGCCGGCGCCGCGCCGGCCCTTGAACTGGAGTTAGCCCCGGATGTCCGTTTCCCGCTTCTTCCCCGCCGTGCTGGCCAGCCTGCTGGCCACCGTCGCCTTCGCCCAGTCGCCGGCCCCGGCGCCCGTGCCCGCCGCCCCGGCCGCACCCGCCGCCGCGCCGATGCCGTCGGCCCCGGTGCCGCAGGGCAAGGCCTGGATCCTGATGGACCACACCAGCGGCCAGGTGCTGGCGGGCGAGAACATCGACACGCCGCTCGACCCGGCTTCGATCACCAAGGTCATGACCTCGTACGTGGTCGCGGCCGAAATGGCGCGCGGCAAGGTCAAGGCCGACGACAGGGTGCGCATCAGCGAGAACGCCTGGCGTTCCGGCGGCGCCGGCACCGACGGCAGCTACAGCGCGCTGGCGGTCAACTCCGAGGTGAAGCTCGACGACATCCTGCACGGCCTGGTGATCCAGTCCGGCAACGACGCCGCGATCGCGCTGGCCGAGCATGTCGGCGGCAGCGAGGCGGCCTTCGTCGACCTGATGAACCGCTACGCCCAGCAGCTGGGCATGACCAACACGAACTTCGTCAATGCCCACGGCCTCACCGCCGAAGGCCACGTGATGACGGCGCGCGACATCGCCATCCTCTCGCGCGCGCTGATCACGCAGTTCCCGGAGCACTACGCGCTCTACAAGATCAAGGAGTTCACCTACGGCGGCATCCAGCAGTGGAACCGCAACGGCCTGCTCTGGAAGGACGCCAGCGTGGACGGCCTCAAGACCGGCCACACCGAGGCCGCCGGCTACTGCCTCGCGGCCTCCGCCAAGCGCGGCGACCAGCGCCTGATCTCGGTGGTGCTGGGCATCGACACCACGAACCGCACCGAAGGTTTCCGCGCGCGCGAAGAGGGCAACCTGGCCCTGCTCAACTGGGGCTTCCGCTTCTTCGAGACCCACAGCGTGTATGCCGCCGGCGCCAAGGTGGCCGACCAGGCCCTGTGGCGCGGCGCCGCCGACACCGTCGCGCTGGGCGTGGCCGAGCCGCTGCTGGTGACCCTGCCGCGCGGCCGCTACGGCGAGCTGCAGCCGAGCATGGACGTGCCCAAGCAGCTGCTGGCGCCGATCACCAAGGGCCAGGCCATCGGCACGCTGAAGCTCTCGCTCGACGGCAAGGTCGTCGCAGAGCGCCCGCTGGTGGCGCTCGAGGACGTCGCCGAGGGCGGCTTCTTCAAGCGCATGAGCGACGATTTCTGGCTGTGGTGGGAAAGCGAGTAAGCTGAAATGACAGACCGTCGTGCGCCGTGCGCGCACGACGGGCCGGGCAGTGCAGGGGGCGCGCCGGATGAGTGAAGACGCATCGCCAGTCCAGGCGCCTCGCCTCGTCCGCGAGGTCGCCGACACGCGCCAGCGGCTGGTCACCGGCGGCCTCTTCTACCTGCTGGGCTGGCTCGTGGTGGCGGCGCCCAGCGACGTCATGCAAAGCCACGCCGCCCTGGGTGCCCTGGTGGGCGTGGCCTTCCTGCTGCTGGCGGCCCTGCGCTACTGGCCCCGGCCGCCGGCCGAGGAGGCGCCGATGGCGCAACTGCAGGCCTGGCTCGACACGCGCTGGTGGGTGGTGCTGGCCACCGCGGCGCTGTGGGGGGGCGTGCTCTCGTGGACCCTGCTCGACCCGCACATGGCGCCGGGGCGCACGGCCGCCCTGCTGTGCACCATCGCGTTTGCCACGGCGTTCGCGCACAACTACAGCCTGCGCCTCGGCCGGGCCGCGCTTGGCATCGCGCTGATCTACGCGCCGGCGCCCATCCTGATGCCCTACAGCGGCGAGAGCCCCTCGGTGGTGATCACGCTCGGCGTGTACACGGTGTACCTGGGCCTGGTGATGGTGCGCAGCTACCGCGAGTACCAGGGCCAGCTCGACCTTTACGACCGCGTGCGCAACCAGCGCGACGAGTTCGAGACGCTCAGCCGCGTCGATCCGCTCACGGGCCTGGCCAACCGCCGCTACTTCAGCGGCGCCATGGACCACCTGCTGGCCGGGTGCCGCATGCACCGGCAGCCGCTGGCGATGCTGGTGATGGACCTGGACCACTTCAAGTACGTGAACGACGAGTTCGGCCATGATGCCGGCGACGTTTGCCTGACGCGCTTCGCCGACCGCATGCGCGAGGTGTTCACCGCACCCGGCGTGCACCTGGCGCGGCTGGGCGGCGAGGAGTTCGGCGTGCTGCTGCCGGGCCTGGACGCGCGCGCCGCCGCAGAGGCCGCCGAACGCATGCGCGCCAGCCTCGAGCTGCATCCGCTGCAGCTGCGCGAAGGGCCGCTCGCCATCACGGTCAGCATCGGCGTCGCCAGCCTGGCCCCGGGCAGCCGCGCCGAGGGCACCGACCTGTACCGCGCCGCCGACCGCGCCATGTACCAGGCCAAGACCGACGGCCGGAACCGCGTGAGGATCGACCTCGGCACGGCCTGACGCACCGCGCGCCAAGGCTTGGGACGGACCCCGCCCGCCCCCATAATGGCGGCCATGAGCATCCAGTCCGACAACCCCGAGCATGGCTTCCAGTTCCCGGGCGTCTTCGAGATCAGCGCCATGGGCGCGGCCGAGGCCGACCTGCACCTGGTCGTGCCGATGGTCCTCGAGGCCCTGGGCCTGACCATTTACCGCGACCGCCTGCGCATGAAGCCGTCGGCGAAGGGCAACTACGTCTCGGTGACCCTGGTCTTCGAAGCCCATTCGCGCGAGGACTACGACGCCGCCCATGGCGCCCTGCGCGAGCATCCGGCGGTGAAGTGGACGCTGTGACCGCGGCCTGCCCGGTGGCGGGCGAGGCGCCCGCCGCCGCGCGCGAGTGGAGCATCCGCACGCTGGGCCGCCAGCCCTACGAGCCGGTCTGGCGCGCCATGCAGCGCTTCACCGACGCCCGCGGCCCCGACACGCCCGACGAGCTCTGGCTGGTCGAACACGATCCGGTCTTCACGCTGGGCCAGGCCGGCAAGCCCGAGCACGTGCTGGCCCCCGGCGACATCCCGGTGCTGCAGGTCGACCGCGGCGGCCAGGTCACCTACCACGGCCCCGGCCAGCTGGTGGCCTACCCGCTGGTGGACCTGCGCCGGCTGGGCCTGGGCGTGCGCGAGCTGGTCTGCCGCATCGAGCAGGCCGTGATCGACGTGCTGGCCGGCCACGGCATCGCCGCCGCGCGCAAGGACGGCGCCCCCGGCATCTACGTGGACGGCGCCAAGGTAATGGCGCTCGGCCTGCGGGTCCGGCGCGGCTGCAGCTTCCACGGCCTGGCCTTCAACGTGGCGATGGACCTGGAGCCGTTCCGGCGCATCAATCCCTGCGGTTACCAGGGGTTGGAAGTGACCTCGGTGCTAGACTTGGGCGGCCCCGGCGACCCCGCCGCGCTGGCCCCCGACCTGGTCCAGGCCCTGTCCCGGACCCTGGGCCTGGTGCCCCGGTCCCGTCCGGAACTCCCCGACCTTTCCCCCGCCGCCTGAGCCACCCCGCCATGTCCGACCCCGCCGCCAAGACCATCCCGCTGCAGGTGCTGGGTTCGCCCCTGGTGGAGGGCGCCAAGCAGCTCGGCGGCGACAAGATCGCCCGCAGCCCGGTGAAGTTCGACGAGAACGCGCCCGTGCTGCGCAAGCCCAGCTGGATCCGGGTGCGCATCCCGGCCGGCAACGCGGTCGCGAAGCTCAAGTCCAAGCTGCGCGAGAACCGCCTGGTCACCGTCTGCGAGGAGGCCAGCTGCCCGAACATCCACGAGTGCTTCAGCCACGGCACCGCCACCTTCATGATCCTGGGCGAGGTCTGCACGCGCCGCTGCAGCTTCTGCGACGTCGCCCACGGCCGCCCCAAGCCGCCCGACGCCAGCGAGCCGGCCAACCTCGCGCGCACCGTCGCCGACATGGGCCTGCGCTACGTCGTGATCACCTCGGTGGACCGCGACGACCTGCGCGACGGCGGCGCCCAGCACTTCGTCGACTGCATCCGCGAGGCGCGCGCGCTGTCGCCGGAGCTCAAGATCGAGATCCTCACGCCCGATTTCCGCGGCAAGGGCCGCATGGAGCGCGCGCTGGAGATCCTGGCCACGAACCCGCCGGACGTGTTCAACCACAACCTCGAGACCGTGCGCGAGCTCTACGCCAACGTGCGCCCGGGCGCCGACTACGACTGGTCGCTGCAGCTGCTCAAGCGCTTCAAGGCGCAGCACCCGGACGTGCCCACCAAGTCCGGCATCATGCTCGGCCTGGGTGAAAACTACGACCAGGTGCTCGGCGCGCTGCGCGATTTACGCGCCCATGACGTCGACATGGTCACGATCGGCCAGTACCTGCAGCCCACGCCGCACCACCATCCGGTGCTTCGTTACTGGGAGCCGGAACAATTCAAGGCGCTGGAGGTCGAAGGCTTGGCCATGGGCTTCACGCACGTGGCCTCCGGCCCGATGGTGCGCTCGTCCTACCACGCCGACCGAATGGCGGCTGAAGCCGGGTTCGTCGACGGGACCGCCTGAACACAGGCGGGGGTACCATCGGGCCAACGCCCGTCGATAGCACTATCGGCACAGGCTCCACCTCGGGGTGGGGCGCATGCTGACCCCCTACGCACCGGACCCACGCCATGCTCAAGCACAAGCTGATCGCCCTCTCCGCCGCCCTGCCGCTGGCCCTGGCCATGGCGGCGGCCACGACGCCCGGCGCCGCGCCGGCGAACGCCCCGGCGGCCGCCAGCTTCCAGCCCACCGCCGAGCAGGCCGCCGCCGCGCGCCTGGTGTACGGCCTGCTGTCCGACAGCCGCTACGTGTACCGGTCCAAGCCGCTGGACGATGCGATGTCGCGCGAGATCCACCGCCGCTACCTCGAGTCGCTCGACGGCCAGAAGCTGTTCTTCACCCAGGCCGACATCACGCGCTTCGACGCCTACCGCGACCGCCACGACGACGCCATCCGCAGCCAGCAGCTCAACGCGGCCTACGACATCTTCGCCACCTACGTGAAGCGCGTCGACGAGCGCGTGGCCTACGCGCGCCGGCTGCTGGCGCAGCCCTTCGACTTCTCGAAGGCCGAGACCTGGGAGTACGACCGCGAGGACGCGGCCTGGGCCGCCGGCCCGGCCGAGCTCGACGACGCCTGGCGCAAGTACGTCAAGAACGACGTCCTGCGCCTGCGCCTGGCCGGCCGCAACCAGGAAGACATCCGCAAGACGCTCGACAAGCGCTACGCGGGCCTGGGCGAGCGCGTGCACGAGCTGCGCAGCGATGACGTGTTCGAGCAGTTCATGAACGCCTACGCCAGCTCGATCGATCCGCACACCAGCTACATGTCGCCGCGCAGCGCCGAGAACTTCAACATGCAGATGCGCCTCTCGCTCGAGGGCATCGGCGCGGTGCTGCAGCGCCAGGAAGAATTCGTGGTCATCCGCACCATCGTGCCGGGCGGCCCGGCCGGCAATGGCGGCGTGCTCAAGGTCGGCGACCGCGTGATGGCGGTGGGCCAGGGCGCCAGCGGCCCGATGCAGGACGTGGTGGGCTGGCGCATCGACGACGTGGTGGCGCTGATCCGCGGCAAGAAGGGCACCCAGGTGCGCCTGGACGTGCTGCCCGCGGAAGCCGGCCTGGACGCCAAGCCGCAGCAGGTCACCATCGTCCGCGACAAGGTCAAGCTCGAGGAGCAGGCCGCGCAGAAGCGCGTGATCGAAGTCGGCGAGCGTCGCATCGGCGTGGTCGAGCTGCCCACCTTCTACCTCGACTTCGAGGCCAAGCGCCGCGGCGACCCGGACGCGCGCTCGGCCACCGCCGATGTCGCCAAGCTGCTGCGCGAGCTGCGCACCGAAGGCGTGGACGGCGTGGTGATCGACCTGCGCGACAACGGCGGCGGTTCGCTGGTGGAGGCGGTGGAGCTCACCGGCCTGTTCATCGACACCGGCCCGGTGGTGCAGGTGCGCGAGACCGGCGGCCGCGTCAGCGTGTCGGCCGACGACCAGGGCGGCGTGGCCTGGGACGGCCCGCTGGCCGTGCTGGTGAACCGCAGCTCGGCCTCGGCGTCGGAAATCTTCGCCGCCGCGATCCAGGACTACGGCCGCGGCCTGGTCATCGGCGAGCAGACCTTCGGCAAGGGCACCGTGCAGAGCCTGATGGACTTCGACCGTTTCCCGCGCAAGGACGACGCCAAGTTCGGCCAGGTGAAGCTGACCGTGGCGCAGTTCTTCCGCGTCGACGGCGGCACCACCCAGCACGCCGGCGTGGTGCCCGACCTGCAGTTCCCGGTCACGCTCGACGCCAGCGAGTACGGCGAGTCGAGCTATGACAACGCGCTGCCGGCCACCCGCATCGCCCAGGCGCCGCACGCCAACGTCGGCAACTTCACCCGGCTGGTGCCGCAGCTCAAGGCGCAGCACCAGGCGCGCATCGCCACCGACCCGGAGTTCACCTGGTGGTCGGAGGACGTGGCCAAGTTCCGCGCCGACCGCGAGCGCAAGTCGATCTCGCTCAACGAGGCCGAGCGCCGCGCCGAACGCGATCGCCTCGAGGCCGAGCGCCAGGCGCGCGCCGCCGAGCGCAAGGCCCTGGGCCTGGACCAGGACGAACTCGCCCGCGCCGACGACGGCCTCACTGCCAGCGAGCGCAGCGTCGCCCAGCAGGCGGCCGAGGAAGAGCTGGCCAAGAACCGCCCCGATCCGCTGCTGCGTGAATCGGCCGCGATCCTGGCCGATGCGCTCGACCTGCTCACGGCCGACCGCGGTCTTACCGCCCAGGTGCTGCCGGTGACCCGCCAGGCCACGGTCTGGGCGGAATGACGGCTTCCGCAAGATCCGGATAGCCGGACCCCCGGGCGCCGGCTAGCCTGAGCGCATGGATACCCGCGCCATTCCCCACGCCGACGCCCGCCTCGAACGCGCCCGACAGCTCCTGGATTCGCAGGAGCTTGGCCTGGACGCGCTCGGCGCCGCCGTCGGCCTCAGCCCCGGCCACCTGCAGCGCCGGTTCCGCGAACAGTTCGGGCTCAGCCCCGCCGAGTACCTGGCCCAGCGCCGCCTGGCCACGCTCAAGCGCGGCCTGCGCCAGGGCCAGGCGGTGACGCACGCGCTTTACGACGCTGGCTACGGCTCGCCCAGCCGCGTGTACGAGGACGGCGCCGCGCGCCTGGGCATGCCGCCGCTGGCGTATCGCCGCGGCGGCGAGGGCTTGGAAATCCGCTGGTCGCTGGTGGACACCGCGCTGGGCCAGGCCCTGGTGGCCGCCACCGAGCGCGGCATCTGCACGGTGGCGCTGGGCGATGACGCGGCGGCGCTCGAGCGCGACCTGCGCGCGGAGTTCCCACGCGCCACGCTGCAGCGCGTCGACAGCGGCCGCGATGAGTTCCTGGCGCCGCGCCTGCAGGCCGTGGCCGATGCACTCGCGCAGCGCCGCGGCAGCGTGCCGGTGGAGCTGATCGGCACCGCGTTCCAGCAGCGCGTGTGGCAGGCGCTGATGAAGATCCCCGCGGGCGAGACGCGCAGCTACGCCGAGCTCGCCGCCAGCCTCGAGGCGCCCACCGCCGCGCGCGCTGTCGCCCGCGCCTGCGCCTCGAACCGCGTGGCGGTGCTGGTGCCCTGCCACCGCGTGATCCGGGGCGACGGCAGCCTCGGCGGCTATCGCTGG
Organism: Arenimonas sp.; assembly: GCF_036275555.1. Classification (GTDB taxonomy): domain Bacteria; phylum Pseudomonadota; class Gammaproteobacteria; order Xanthomonadales; family Xanthomonadaceae; genus Arenimonas. Next base: position 72,325 of record NZ_DASUDO010000013.1, on the reverse strand, counting down.
GGTTTGCCCCGCAAGCAGGCCCTGCTCGAGGCCGAATCCCACCGCCGCACGCCGGCAAGGCAGCGCGCATGAAGCAGGACGCCGCTTCGCCCCCGACCGCCCTCGCGGTCGCGATCGCGCTCACCTCCGTCTACCTGGTCTGGGGCTCGACTTACCTGGCGATCCGCGTCGGGCTGGACGGCTATCCGCCGTTCCTGATGGGCAGCCTGCGCTTCGTCGCCGCGAGCCTGGTGTTCTACGCCTTCCTGCGCTGGCGCGGCCACGCGCCGCCGACGCGCGCGCAGTGGCGGAACGCCGCGATCATGGGGCTGTTCATGATGCTGCTGGGCAACGGGCTGGTGAACGTCGCCGAGCAGACGGTGTCCTCCGGCCTGGCCGCGGTGGCGGTGGCGTCGATGCCGCTGTGGGCCGGCCTGTTCGGCGTGCTGCGCGGGCAAAACCCGAGCCGCGGCGAATGGCTGGGGCTGGTGATCGGCTTCGGCGGCGTGGTGTGGCTCAACTTCGACGGCGAGATGCAGGCCAGCGTGGTCGGCATGGTGGCGCTGCTGCTGGCGCCGATCGCCTGGGCCTTCGGTTCGGTCTGGAGCCGCGGCCGCGACCTGCCGGCGCCGTTCATGAGCACCGCGGCGCAGATGCTCTGCGGCGGCGCGGCGATGGGCGTGCTCGGGCTGCTGCTCGGCGAGCGCATCACCGAGGTGCCACCTCTCAAGGCCACGCTGGCGGTCGGCTATCTCGCGGCGTTTGGCTCCATCGTCGGCTTCAGCGCCTACGTCTGGCTGCTGCACCACGTGCGCCCGGCGCTGGCGACCAGCTACGCCTACGTCAACCCGCCGATCGCGGTGCTGCTGGGCGCCCTGCTGCTGGGCGAACGCGTGGGCGCGGACGCCATCGGCGCCATGGCCGTCATCCTCGCCGGCGTCGTGATCATCACGCGCGCCAAGGCGCGTGCCTAAGGGCTTTTTAGCCACGGATGAACACAGATGAACACGGATAAAGCAAAAAAGACTGCATTGCTTGCCGCGGGTTGATGGCGCTCGCGAAGCTCTAATCGGCTTTCGCTTTATCTGTGTTCATCTGTGTTTATCCGTGGCTAAAAACCGCTCTACGCGCCCAGCCGGAGCGGCAGTTCGCGGAGGCGCTGGCCGGTCAAGGCGAAGAGGGCGTTGGCCACGGCCGGGGCGATCGGCGGGGTGCCGGGTTCGCCGACGCCGCCCGGGCGTTCGGTGCTGGCGACGAGGTGGGTTTCGACCTCGGGCATCTGGTCGATGCGCAGCACGCGGTAGTCGTGGAAGTTCGACTCCTGCACGCGGCCGTCCTTGAAGCGGATCTGGCCGTGCAGCGCGGCGCTCAGGCCGTAGACGATGCCCGATTCCATCTGCGCCGCGATCATCAGCGGGTTGACCGCCACGCCGCAGTCGACCGCGCAGACCACGCGGTGCACGCGCACGGCGCCGCGCTCGACCGAGACTTCCGCCACCTGCGCCACGTAGCTGCCGAAGGATTCATGCACGGCGATGCCGCGGGCGCGGCCTTCCGGCAGCTTGGAGCCCCAGCCGGCCTTCTCGGCGGCGAGGTTGAGCACGCCGAGGTGGCGCGGGTGGTCCTTGAGCAGGCGGCGGCGGTAGTCCAGCGGATCCTGGCCGGCCGCGGCGGCTAGTTCGTCCACCAGGCTCTCCATCGCGAAGGCGTTCTGGCTGTGGCCGACCGAGCGCCACCACAGCACCGGGATGCCGGTGCGCGGCGAGTGCAGGTCGACGCGGTGGTCGGGCGTGGCTTTGACATAGGGCGAATCGGACGCGCCCTCCACCGACGAGGTATCCACGCCGTCCTTGATCAGGAATTCGAAGGGCGTGCCGGCCATGATCGACTGGCCCACCAGCACCTGGTGCCACGCCACCGGCAGGCCGTCCTCGCCCAGCGCCACGCGCGCGCGCTCGAGGAACATCGGGCGGTAGTAGCCGCCGCGGGTGTCGTCCTCGCGGGTCCAGACGGTCTTGACCGGCATGCCCGCGGCCTTGGCGACGTGCACCGCTTCGGACACGAAATCGCTGCCCGGCACCGCGCGCCGGCCGAAGCCGCCGCCGAGGAAGGTGGTGTTGATCTTCACCTGCTCGGGCTTGATGCCGAGGATGGCGGCCGCGGCGCCCTGGTCGCCGGTCTGGAACTGGGTGCCGGTCCAGAGCTCGCAGCCATCGTCGCTGAGGCGCACGGTGCAGTTGAGCGGCTCCATCGGCGCGTGCGCGAGATAGGGCACGAAGTATTCGGCCTCGATCACCTTGCCGGCCGCGGCCAGCGCCTTGGCGGCGTCGCCGGCCTCTGCGGCGACCGCGCCGGGAGTTCCGGCCAGTTCGCCGAACTGCTTGCGCAGCGCGTCGCTGTCGAGCGCCGCGTTCGGGCCCAGGCCCCACTCCACCTGCAGCGCATCGCGGCCCTGCTTGGCGGCCCAGAAGTGATCGGCGACCACGGCGACGCCGGACGGCACCTGCACCACCTTGCGCACGCCGGGCACGGCCATCGCGGCGGTGGCATCGAAGGACTTCACGCTGCCGCCGAACACCGGCGCGCGCGCAACCACCGCGGTCTTGAGGCCATCGAACTGCACGTCGATGCCGAACACCGCGCGGCCGGTGATCTTCTCCGGCGTGTCGAGGCGGCGCGTGTCCTTGCCGATGCGCTTCCAGTCGGACGGCGCCTTCAGCGTGACTTCGCCCGGCGGGGGCAGGGCGCTGGCGGCTTCGGCGAGCTCGCCGTAGCTGGCGCTTTGGTTGCCGGCGATGACGCGGCCGTTCTCGGTGCGGCAGTCGCCCACCGCGACGCCGAAGCGCGCGGCCGCGGCCTGCACCAGCAGCGTGCGCGCGGTGGCGCCGGCCTGGCGGTAGCGGTCGAACTCGGACCAGGTGCTGGTGGAGCCGCCCGTCATCTGCGCGCCAAAACCGGTGTGGGCGTAGGCGGGCGCGGCCGGTGCGTGCTCGACGCTGATCTTCGACCAGTCGGCGTCGAGCTCCTCGTTGATCAGCATCGGCAGCGTGGTCCAGATGCCCTGGCCCATTTCCGAATGCGCCAGCAGTACGGTGACGCGGTCGTCGGCGCCGATGCGCAGGAAGGCGTTGGGCACCAGCGTCGCGCCGGCGGGCGCCTGCGCGAAGGCGAGCTTGCGGCCGCCGGGCACCACGAAGGCGACGACGAGGCCACCGCCGACGAGGGCGCTGGCCTTGAGGAAGTTGCGGCGGGACGGGATGTGGTCGTTGTTCACGGGACTCTCCGTTGAACGGGCGCGCCCGGCGGGCGTCGCCGGCGGATCAGGCGTCGCCCAGCTCGGCGGCGCGATGGATGGCGGCGCGCACGCGCGGGTAGGTGCCGCAGCGGCAGACGATGCCGGTCATGGCCTCGTCGATCTCGGCGTCGCTGGGGTTGTTCACCACCTTGAGCAGCGCCGCGGCGGCCATGATCTGGCCGGACTGGCAGTAGCCGCACTGCACTACGTCGAGCTCGGCCCAGGCGCGCTGCACGGGGTGGCTGCCGTCGGTGGAGAGGCCTTCGATGGTGGTGACGGGGCGTCCCGCGACCGCCGACACCGGCAGCACGCAGGAGCGCATCGCCTGCCCGTCGAGGTGCACCGTGCAGGCGCCGCACTGGGCCATGCCGCAGCCGTACTTCGTGCCGGTCAGGCCCATCAGGTCGCGCAGGACCCAGAGCAGCGGCGTGTCGGGGGCGGCGTCGACGTCGTGTTCGACGCCGTTGACGGTAAGTTTCATGGTGGACCTCGCGGCGGCTGGGCTGCCGACGAGCCTACTCCTGTGCCGGGTTCGGTCCAAGTGAACCCCCGGTGGCGGCGCGGGCCTGCGCCGGGGTGTCGATGTCGTCGGCCAGCGGCGGGGCGGGGACCGCGTGCACCTGCCCGGCGTGCGAGCGCAGCAGGTCGCGTGCGCCGCGGTCGTGGCCGCCCCCGGCCAGCGCGGCGAACCAGCCGCGCGGCAGCAAGGCAGGCACGCCGAGCACGCCGCCGTAGGCACTGGCGGCGGCGCGCGCGGGGTCGCCGCGCCAGGCGTCGCGCAGGGCCAGCAGGTGGCCGGCGTCGAGCGCGGGCTGGTCGCAGAGCACGACCAGCGCGCCGTCGATGGTGGGCGACAGTGCGCCGAGGCCGGCGGCCAGCGATTCGCCAAGACCGTTTTCCCAAGCGCTGCACAGGATCTTGCGCAGCGGCAGGTCGGCCACGGCGTCCCGGATCGCGTCGGCATTCGCGCCGCAAACGACGATGGCCTCGGCCGGCGCGGTAGCCAGGCCGAGGCGTGCGGCGCGGTGCACCAGGGTTTCGCCGTCCAGCCGCAGCAGTTGCTTGGGCTGGCCCAGCCGCCGCGAGCCGCCGGCGGCGAGCAGCAGCAGCGCGTGGCGCGGCGCGGTCACGGGCTGGCGTGGAAGTGGCGCTGCAGGTCGGCGGCGATCGCGAGCGCGATGGCTTCCGGTCCGTCGCCGCCGAGGAAGAGGCCGACCGGCGCGCGCAGTCGCGGCTGCAGCGCCGCACGCTCGTCGTCGGTGAGCATGGCCAGCAGTTCATCGCGACGCCCGGGCGGGCCGAGCAGGCCGACGTAGGGCACGGGCCGCGGCGCCAGCGCGCGCAGGGCCTCGAGGTCGGCGCTGGCCAGGTGGGTCATCACCAGCACGGCGTCGTCCGGGCGGGCGGCGGCGAGCGCCGCGGCGGGACGAAGGACCTGCCCCGGCACGTCGGCCGGAATCCGCGCATCTCCCAGCAGGCCTTCGCGGTGGTCGCAGATCCGCAGGTGCCAGCCCAGTGCCTGGCCGAGAGAGAGCAGCGGCGCTGCTTCCGGTCCCGCGCCGAGCAGCAGCACACGGGGCACCGGTGCGATCCGCAACGCGATCTCGGTTGGCGCTGCGGGAACCTGGGGTTCCGTCGTCGCGCGCCTGTTGGTTTCACCCGGGCGGGCCGCGAGCAGCGAACGATTGCGGGTGTCGGCTTCCCGATCCGCGCGGCGCCACGCCGGCACCCCGCCTTCGAACGAAACCACCAGCGCCAGCGACTGCCCGTCCGCGTCCGCCGCGAGCAGTGCGTCGAGCAGGCCATCGCCCGCGCCCGGCAGCGGCCACGCCGCTACGCGCATCCGACCGCGGCAGCCCGAGCCGGAGCCGAACAGCAGGTCGTCATCGCCGCGCGTGTCGAATACCGTCACGCCGGCGCGGCCGTCGGCGATGACCTGCTGGCACAGCATCACCAGCGCTGGTTCCAGGCAGCCACCGGAGATCGTGCCGGTGCGCGCGCCGTCTTCGGCCACGATCGCCAGCGCCCCGGCCTTGCGATAGGTCGAGCCCTCGGTGTCGGTCACCAGCGCCAGTGCAAACCCGTGGCCGCCGGCGCGCAGGGCGCGGGCGGCCTCCAGCACGCCGCGCAGTCCGCCGATCGTGCTCATTCCGCAGGTCCCGGCAGCGCCTGCTGCAGGCATTCCCAGGCCAGCAGCACGCAGCGGTGGCGCGCGGGATGCGCGGCCACGCCGGCGAGCGCGCCGATCTCGCCGAGGCCGGCGGCATCGCCGCTCGCGATCGCCGCGCGCAGGGCCTTCAGGCGTGCGGCCACGCCGGCGGCGTCGCGGCCGGGCACGTCGCAGGCCATCAGCGAGGCCGAGGCGAGGCAAAGCAGGCAGCCCTCGCTCTGGTGCGCCAGCGCGGCGATGCGGCCATCGGCCTCCAGGCGGAGTTCGATCGTGACGCGGTCGCCGCACAGCGCGTTGTGCGCGACGGCGCGGTGGCTGGCGTCGGCCAGCGGGCCGGCGTGGCGGGGCGCGCGGCCGTGGTCGAGCACGCGGTCGCGATACAGGTCGGCGAAGGAGGTGGAGTCGGCCATGGCCTGCGATTAGCGCATGCGTGCCCGAAGGCGGCAAGGCGGGACTCAGGCCAGCGGGTCGGGCGGCAGGGCCAGCGGTGGGCAGGCGCCGGTGCCAGGCGGCGGCAGGCGGGCCAGCCAGTCGCGCAGCGGCGTACGCAGCCAGTCGATGCGGGCGGGCAGGGAGTAGTGGTTCTCGTCGGGCAGTTCGGCGTAGTGCAGGCGGCCGTTGCCGGCGCGGGCCAGGCTCCTCGCCGCCGCCACCGGCACCAGCGTGTCCTTCGCGCCGTGCAGGTGCAGCACGCAGGCAGGCGTGGCGGCCAGCGGCGTCGCGGTGTCGAGTGCGTCCAGGTCCAGGCCGAGCGTGTCCCCCGCGCGGGCGATGGCCGCGTCCAGTTCGTGCGGCGGCAGCGTGCGGCGCAGCCACCAGCCGAGCAGTCGCGCGCTGCCGCCGCCTTCACCGGTCTTCAGGCGCTGCACGAACTGGCGCACCGAGTCGCCCGCGTTCGCGAACGGCTCCATCGCCACCACGCCGGCGATGCCCGCGCGCTCGCCGGCCGCGGCATGCAGCGCGGTCACCGCGCCATACGACGTGCCGAACAGCACCACCGGCTCGGCCAGCCGCCGCTGCGCACGCAGCCGCGCCAGCAGCGCCTGCACGTCGCCGGCCTCGCGGGTGCCGAAGCCGGCCGGGCCGTCGCCGGAGAAGCCGTGGTTGCGTAGGTCCAGCAGCACGGTGCGGTAGCCCTCTTCGGCGAGCGCAATCGCCCAGAGACCCTGCGTGCTGGCATCCATCGTCAGGCCATGCAGCATCACCACCGTGCCGCGCACCGGCGGCGGTCGCCGCGGCGCCCCGGGCCTGAATTCGAAGCGCATGCCCAGTTCGTCTGGCGCGCGCTGGTAGCGGTACTCGAGCCCGAAGTCGCGCGGCTCGATCACCGCGAAGGCCAGCGTCGGCTCGCCCGGTCGCGCCAGCGACTCCAGCGGGCTGCCGACCTCGCGCAGGAAGGCCAGGTATTTGTCGCCGCCGTAGGGCGTATCGCCGCGCTCGGGCCGGGCGATGCGCTCGTGCAGGTCGCGCGCCTGCGCGTCGCCACCGACCACCAGCGCGACGGTCGCGAGCAGCGCGAACAGGGGATTCAGGACATCAGGCATGCCCGGCAGCCTGTGGGGCGGCGCGTGAAGGGCGCGCCTTTCCCGCGGCGCGGATGCCGCCGGGGTGGCCCGCCGCCGTGCAGCCGCCTAGCGCTGCGCAGGCGTGCCCTCGGCCAGCGGCGAGACGTCCTCGGCCGGCGGCATCGCCCCGTCGCAGGTCGGCACCTGCTCGGCCGCATGCTCGCGGGCGGCCTGCAGCGGCTGCCGGCGCGAGCGGCGCCAGCCGTCGGCGGCGTACACGCCCAGCGCCACCCAGATGCAGGCGAAGCCGATGGCCTGCGTGCCGCTGAAGCCTTCGCCCAGCAGCCACACGCCGCTGAGCAGCTGCAGGGTCGGCGCGATGTACTGCAGGATGCCGACCAGCGAGTAGGGGATGCGGCGCGCGCCGTAGGCGAAGCCGATCAGCGGCAGCGCGGTCAGCGCGCCGCCGATCACCAGCAGCACGTCGCTGCCGAGGTTGCCGTCGCCGAACGCGCCGACGCCCTGCACGCCGGCCCAGCCCAGCCAGGCCAGCGCCGGCAGCAGCAGGATCAGGCTCTCGATCGCCAGGCCCGGCACGGCGTCGACGTTCGCGAGCTTCCGGATCAGGCCGTAGAAGGCGAAGCTGAAGGCCAGCGCCAGCGCGATCCACGGCGGGTCGCCGTGCAGCAGGGCCAGCCACAGCACGCCCACCGTCGCGATCGCCACCGCCGTCCACTGCGCGCGGTTGAGCCGCTCGCCCAGCACCAGCACGCCGATCAGCACGTTCACCAGCGGGTTGATGAAGTAGCCCAGGCTGGCCTCGACCACGCGGCCGTTGGTCACCGCCCAGATGTACACGCCCCAGTTGAAGCTGATCAGCAGGCTGCTGCCCAGCAGCATCCAGCCCACCTTCGGCCGCGACAGCGCGGCGCGCAGCCAGCCCCAGCCTTCGCGGATCACCAGGTAGCCGACCACGAACAGCGCGCACCAGACGATGCGGTGGGCGATGATCTGGATCGCCGGCACGTGCTTGAGCAGATACCAGTACAGCGGGAACACGCCCCACAGCACGTAGGACGCGATGGCGGCGGCGAGACCCTTGCGGTCGATGGCGGGGGCTGGGGTCACGGCGGGCTCCGGGCTGGCCCGCGATTATCCGCCGCCCGGTGGTCCCGTGCCTGCAACGATGTGATGCCCGAGGCCCGCCGACTAGTCGCCACGGCCGGCGGCGAGGGCGTGCAGCGCCCGCATCCGCGCCAGGATTTCCGGATAGCCCGCGCCGAAATGCGTGGGGTCGATGAGGATGTCGGCGCCGCCGCCGGACTGCTGCGCGTGCAGCTTCGATCCCAGGCGCACCAGCGCGCGCAGCACCGGGTTGTAGCGCACGAAATAGCGCTCCGGGTCCCGCAGGCCCACCGCCAGGACGGGCGCGGCCTTGGCGCGGCCGTTCCGGCCGGTGGCCACGATCTCGGTCTCGCGCAGTTCGACCACGTGCTCCCAGCGCACGAAGCCCGGCGCGACGTCGCCGGGCGCGTACAGGAAGCCGCGCTCGGTGAGCACGAACCAGGGTGCGTTGCGCACCAGGCGCAGGATCATCGCCAGCAGCACCACGGCCCAGATGGCGATGAAGGCGCCACCGAGGGCCAGCGCCCCCGGGTCCCACTCGAGCACCGGACCCAGCGCCTCGCGGCCCGTATCGGCCCACAAGTACCAGCCAACGACGATCGCCGCGAGCAGCAGCAGGGCGAGGATCGCCAGCCCGGTCGCCAGCCGCGCGCCGGTCAGCTTCACTTCCACCCGGCCGGTGACCCGGTCATCGAGGCGGTTTCCATTGCCGCCCAGCAGGCTCCATCCCAGGCCCACCAGCACCGCCGCCACCGCCGCGAGCGCGATGCCCAGCATCAGGGCCTCGGCCGTGGCCAGGGCGGTGAGCAGGCCATCGCCCCGCGCGTAACCGAGGCCCAGCCCGGCCAGGAACAGCCCGAGCGTGCCGTACTGGATCCATTTCACCCACGTCCTGGCGTTCGACATCCCGTGCGTCCCCCATCCGCGTCATGCCCCTGCGTCGACGATCCGAAGGCGCGGCGAGCGCCTCGCGACCCACCCACGGTAGCCGACCGCGACCCGGCGCGCATCCGGGCCCGCGGCGGGCCCGGGGTCCGGCCAAAGGCCGCCCCGGGCTATTGCGTGCGCAGCGCCGTGGTGACCTGCATCCGCGCCGCCCGCACCGCCGGCAGCAGGCCGCCGATGAAGCCGATCACCATCGCGATCGCCAGCCCCGACAGCACCAGCGGCAGCGACACCTGGAAGGCGAACACGACCTGGGTGAAGCTCTGGCCCAGCGTGGACACCGACAGGTTGTCGAACATCGCCCAGGCGATGAAGGCGCCGGCGGCACCGCCGATGAAGGCCAGCACCACCGCCTCCACCATCACCGACACCAGCACCGGCATCGCGCCGAAGCCGATCGCGCGCAGGGTGGCGATCTCGCGGGTACGGGTGGCGACCGCGGCGTACATGGTGTTGAGCGCCGCGAAGATCGCGCCCAGCGCCATGATCAGCGTCACCACGCCGGCCAGCACCGAGATGGTGGCGCGGAACTGCCCGGTCTGGGCGCTGTAGTAGGCCTGCTCCTGCAGCACCTCCACGGTCAGCCGCGGGTCGGCGGCCAGCGCGGCCTTCAGCGTCTCCAGCGATTCGGGCGACTCCAGCCCCACGCGCACCGCGCTGAAGCCGTTGCCGCGGTTGAAGGTGGATTGCGCGGTGCCGGCATCGGCCCACATCTCGCTGTCGTTGGCGTCGCCGGCCTCGAAGATGCCGACCACGGTCCAGTCGGAGCCGCGCATGCGCAGCGTCTCGCCCACGCCGGCGCCGTCGAACAGCCGCGCCACGCCGGCGCCGACGATGATCTCGCGCAGCCCCGGCTCGAAGCGCCGGCCCTCGATGATCTTGAGCTGCGGGCGCAGCTCGAACGACGCCGGCTCGACGCCGCGCAGGGTGACGTTGGCGCCATTGATGGTCTCGCCCTTCTTCAGCAGCTCGGTGATGACGATGAGCTCGCCCGAGGCCAGCGGCTTGCCGTCGCTGCCCTTGCGGATGCCGGGACCGAGCTTGATGAGGTCGGCGCTGTCGCCGCCGAAACCCGAGTTGAGCTCGGCGCCCGAGCCGCCGCGCAGCACGATGGCGTTGTCGGTGCGGCCGGCGTCCTGCAGCGTGGCCTGGAAGCCCTGCGCCATCGCCAGCAGGGCGGTGAACACCGCCACCACGCCGGCCAGGCCGATCACGATGACGAGCGAGGGGCCCCAGCGCTGCGGGATCGAGCGAAGGTTCAGGCCGGTGATGGCGAAGATCTGTCGGAACATGGGTTTCTCCTCAGCGCCCGGCCAGGGCATCGACGATCTTCAGGCGGCGCGCGCGCAGCGCGGGCAGCAGGCCCACCACCAGGCTCAGCACGATGATGGCGATCACGCCGCTCAGCCACACGCGGCCATCCACGGCCACCGGCATCATCGGACCGGCGGCCTTGGAGATGCCGGCGCCGAGGAGCGTCGCCAGCGACAGGCCCAGCAGGCCGCCGATCGCGCACAGCGCCACCGTCTCGGCCAGCACGAAGCCCAGCACGCTGTTGTCGCTGAAGCCCAGGGTCTTGAGCACCGCGAACTGCGGCACCCGCTCGCGCACGCTCTGCGCCATGGTGTTGCCCACCACCAGCAGCAGGGTGAAGAACACCGCGAACAGGATCCAGCGCACGATCAGGCCGATGTCGCCGAGCTGCTTGAGGAAGCCGACCTGGAAGTCCTTCTCGGTCTGGGTCTTGGTTTCATCGGCGGAATTCTCGTAGCGCTTGTCCACCGTCATCGCCACCGACTCGGCCATGTCCGGGTCCTCGAGCCGCAGCACGAAGATGCCGGCGTTGCCACCGCCGAACTGCGTGGCCTCGGCGAAGTAGGCGTGGTTGATGTACATGCCGCCGGCGGTCTGCTGCTGCCACTGGTCGTCCTTGCCGTCGTAGATGCCGACCAGGTCGAAGGTCCAGTCCTTGCTGCCGTTCTTCTGCGGGAAGATGTTCGACTGCAGCGGGATCTTGTCGCCCACCTTCCAGCCGTACTGCTCCGCCAGCAGGCGGCCGGCGATCATGCCGGTGCGGGTGTCGCGGAAGGCGTTCCAGTGCTCCTCCGGCATCACCCATTCCGGGTAGACGTCGTGCAGGCGCTCGGGGTCCACGGCGAAGGCGAAGATCTGCGGGTTCTCGCGGAACACCGCGCCGAACCACTGCTGGTACATCACCCGCTGCACGCCCGGGATGGCGTCCATCTCGGGCACCATGCGCATCGGCAGCGACTGGGTGAACGACACCCGCGACTGGGTGACCAGGCGCGTGGCCCCGATGAAGTCCGGGCTGGCGCTGAACACCAGGTTCAAGGACTGCAGCAGCCCGAACAGCACGAAGGCCATCACCACCGACAGCAGGGTGAGCCAGGTGCGGGTCTTCTTGTGGAAGAGGTTGGCGAGGATGAAGCCGGTCTTGGTCATGGCGGCGGCCTCAGTGCGCCGGCGCGGCGTCGACCAGCTGGCCCTTGTCGAGGTGCACCGTGCGGCTGGCGTACTCGGCGGCCTTCGGGTCGTGCGTCACCATGATGATGGTCTTGCCGTGCTCGCGGTTGAGCACCTGCAGCAGGCCCAGGATCTCGTCGGCGGTCTTGCGGTCGAGGTCGCCGGTGGGCTCGTCGCAGACCAGCAGGGTCGGGTCGGTCACGAGGGCGCGGGCGATGGCGACGCGCTGCTCCTGGCCGCCGGAGAGCTCGCTGGGCTTGTGGCCGGCGCGGTCGGCCAGGCCGACCAGGGTCAGCGCGACCTTGGCGCGCTGGGCGCGCTCGGCGCTGCCCATCTTCGACAGCAGCAGCGGCAGCTCGACGTTCTTCTGCGCGCTCAGCACCGGCAGCAGGTTGTAGAACTGGAACACGAAGCCGACGTGCTCGGCGCGCCAGCGCGCCAGGTCGCCGCCGCTGTACTGGTCGATACGCTTGCCGTCGACCGCGACGCTGCCGGCGGTGGGCGTGTCCAGGCCGCCGATCAGGTTGAGCAGGGTGGTCTTGCCCGAGCCCGAGGGACCCATCAGCGCCACGAAATCGCCGCGCGGGATGTCCAAGTCGATGCCGTGCAGCACTTCGACCGACTGCTTGCCGCGGGTGTAGTGCTTGGTGAGCTGCCGGATCTGTACCAATGAATCAGCCATGACGAACCTCGTGCCGTTGTAGGAGGGGCTTCAGCCCCGAAGCTTTCCGATCAGGAACCCACCGAAACCTTCGCCTCGTCCACCAGCTCCGCCGGCGGCGAAACGACGACCTGCTCGCCGACGGCCAGCCCGCTCGTGATGCGCCGCCGGCCATCGCGGGCCTCGCCCGCCTCGACGTTGCGCATCCCGGCGCGGCCATCCTTCACCACGAAGGCGACGCTGCGGCCGTCGCGCTGCACCACCGCCTCGGCCGGCACGCTCACGCCGACCACCGCGGGCGTGTCCGCCTCGGCCGGCGCGCGCTCCTCCAGGAAGGACACGCGCACGCCCATGTCGGGAACCACGCGGTCGTCGCGCTCGAGCAGGGCGATGCGCACCTTCACCGTCGCCTTGCTGCGGTCGGCGGTGGGCACGATGGCGATCACCTCGGCCGGGATGCGCCAGTCGGGATAGGCGTTGAGCACGGCCTCGACCTTCTGCTTGGGCTTGACCCGGCCGATGAAGGCCTCGTTGACGTCCACCTGGATTTCCAGCGATTCCATGTCCACCACGGTGCCGATGCCGGTGCGGGTGAAGCCGCCGCTGCCCGAGATCGGCGAGATGATCTCGCCCGGCTGCGCCGCCTTGACGGTGATCACGCCGGCGAAGGGCGCGCGCACCACGGTGTTGTCCACGCCGATGTCGGACAGCGCGAGGCCCTCGGTGGCCACCCGCACGTTGTCGCGCGCGGCCTGCACCTGGGCGGCCAGCGCGTCGCGCTCGGCCTGGGCCTGGTCGAGCGCGGCGGCGGCGACCAGCTGGCGTGCCGCCAGGTCGCGGCTGCGCGCGAGGGTCTGTTCGGCCAGCTTGAGCTGGGCCTCGGCGCGCACCACGTCGCTGCGCGCGGCGGCGAGCTGGGCGGCCGATAGATTGCGCTGGGCGTCGGCATCAGTGGGCTCCAGGCGCGCCAGGATCTCGCCTTCGGCCACCTTCTGGCCTTCCTCGATGTAGACCTCGAGCACCTTGCCGGAGATCTTGGAGGACACCGTGGCGATGCGGCGGGCGGTGACGTAGCCGGAGGCGTCGAGCACCGAGCTGGCGCCGGACGCGGCCCCGGTCTCGGCCTGCGCGGCGGCCACCGTCACCGGCAGCGGCTTTTCGCGCAGCAGCCCGAAAGCCACGGCGGCACCCACCGCCACCACGGCCAGGCCGATGAACAGGCCGGCCTTGCCCGGGCCCTTGCGCGGCGGCGGCGCGGCGCTGCGGTCGATGCGGAGCTGGTTGAGCAGGTCGGGGGAAGTCATCGCGTCACGGAAGTCCGGGGGAGGAGCCAGTGTACGCAGCGGCCCCGTGAGGCCAAGGTGCCGGAATGCACTTTCTTCCGGCAGTGCCGCCGATCACGCGGCGGGGCTGACGTTTGTCAGCCCGGCGGCTCAGCCGAAGCGGGCCCTGAGCAGGCCCCAGGCCGCGCGCAATCCCTGCGCCTCGCCGCCGGCCGGCTTGCCCGGGCGCTCGCTGTCGTTCCAGGAGTACACGTCCACGTGGGTCCAGGCCTGGCCCTCGGGCACGAAGCGCTCGAGGTAGACCGCCGCCGTGATGCAGCCGGCCATGCGCGAGGCGCCGGAGTTGGCCAGGTCGGCGATGCCCGACTTGAGGTAGCTCAGGTAAGGGCGCCACAGCGGCATGCGCCACAGCGGGTCGCGCGCGCGCTGGCCGGCGTCCAGGTAGTCGTTGGCCAGGGCGTCGTCGTTGGTGAACAGCGCCGGCAGGTCCGGGCCCAGCGCGATCCGCGCGGCGCCGGTGAGGGTGGCGAAGTCCATCAGCAGCGCCGGCTTCGACTCGGCCGCGTAGGCCAGCGCGTCGCACAGCACCAGCCGGCCCTCGGCGTCGGTGTTGTCCACCTCGACGCTCAGGCCCAGGCGCGTGGCCAGCACTTCGCCCGGGCGGAACGCGTTCGGGCCGATCGCGTTCTCGACCGCGGGCACCAGCAGCTGCAGGCGCACCGGCAGCTTCAGCGCCATCACCAGCCGGGCCAGGCCGAGGGCGTGGGCGGCGCCGCCCATGTCCTTCTTCATGTTGCGCATGCCGTCGGCGGGCTTGATGTCCAGGCCGCCGGTGTCGAAGCACACGCCCTTGCCGACGAGGGCCAGGCGCGGGTGGGCGTCGTCGCCCCAGTTGAGTTCGACCAGGCGCGGGGCGCGGTGGCTGGCGCGGCCGACGGCGTGGATGGCGGGGAAGTTCTTCGCCAGCAGGTCGTCGCCGGCGACCACGTCGAGGCGGGCACCGTGCGCCTTGGCCAGCTCGGCCGCAGCGGCTTCGATCTCGGCCGGGCCCATGTGCTCGGTCGGGGTGTTGATCAGGTCGCGCACCAGGGTGCTGGCCTCGAGCAGGGCCAGCGCCTCGGCGTCCACCTCGCCCTCGAGCACCAGCTGCGCCGGCTCGCGCGCGGGCTTGAGGTAGCGGCTGAAGCGGTAGGCGCCCAGGCCCCAGCCCAGCAGGGCCTGGCCCGGCGGCAGCGCGGCCGGCGACTGCGCGCACAGGGTGTAGCGCCCGGGCGGCAGCAGGCTGGGCAGGTGCGCCAGGGCCAGCGGGTCGGCGGCGTCGGCCAGCACCGCCAGCACGTAGGCCGGGCGGCCGTCGTCGCCGGGAATGGCCAGCGGCGCCACGGAACCCGCGCCCGCGCCGTGCGCGTCCAGCCAGGCCTGCACCGGCGCCGGCTGCTGCCCGCGCCAGCCGGCGAACCCGACGCGTTCGACCAGCCGCAGCGGCGTGGCGCGGGCGGCGGCATCGGGGCGGGCGAAGCAGGACGGCAGGCTCATCGGGTTTCCGTGGTGGCGATGTTTTCGGGGGCGAAGACGTGGTGGTCCAGCCAGTCGGCCAGGTCCGCCAGCGTAGCGAATTCAAGGTCGGGGCGCGGCAGGTTGGCGGGCCAGCGCTGCTTTTCGCGGTTGATCCAGCAGCTGCGCAGGCCGGCGCGGCGGGCGCCGGCGACGTCCAGCAGCGGGTCGTCGCCGATGTGCAGCACCTCGGCCGGGGCCCGGCCCAGGCGTTCGCAGGTGGCGTGGAAGATCGGCGCGTCGGGCTTGGCATGGCCGTGCTCGCGGGCGCTGACGAAGACCTGGAAGTGGTGGTCGATGCCGATCCGCGCCAGGTCGGCATTGCCGTTGGTCAGGGCCGCGATCGGCAGCCGCGACGACAGCCGCGCCAGCGCCTCGGGCACGTCCGGGTAGAAATCGACCTGGTTGCGGCTGGCGATGAAGGCCTCGTAGGCCGGCTCGAGGTGGTGGCCCGGGTCGCCCGAGCTTTCCAGCGCGTGCAGCAGCGAAAGCTTGCGCTGCTGGGAGAAATCGTGGGCGTACTCGGGGTGGCGGGCCGCGACCTGTTCGCGCAGCTTGCGCATGCGGTGGATCGGGAAGTTCGCGGCGGTGCGCGGCGCGTGTTCGCGCAGGAAGGCGTCGAGGGCCAGCTCCGCGCGCTCGATCGCCGGCCAGATCGGCCAGAGGGTGTCGTCGAGGTCCAGGCTGAGGGCGAGCGGGCGCAGGTTCACCCGCGAATTCTAGCGCGGGCGGCCGGCCCGGGCGGGTGAAGCTACTCCAGCAGCCGCGACCAGTGGTTCCAGCCATCCACCCGGCTGGCGACGATCTTCAGGCAAACCAGCATCGGCACCGCCACCAGCAGGCCCGGCACGCCCCACAGCCAGCCCCACAGCATCAGCCACAGGATGATCGCCAGCGGGTTGATCTTCATGGTCTTGCCCAGCGCCATCGGGGTGAGCAGCTGGCTTTCGAGGCCGTTGAGCAGCAGGTAGCCCGCGGCCGGCAGCAGCGCCGCCGACACGGTGTCGAATTCCGTCAGGCCGACCAGGCCCAGCAGCAGCGCCACCACCGCCGGCCCGACGAAGGGCGCGAGGTTGAAGGCCGCGGCCAGCACGCCCCACAGCAGCGGGTCCTCGACGCCCAGCCAGGCCAGCCACAGCGACGTGGCGCCGCCCAGCACCACCGCGGTGAAGCTGATGGTGAGCATGTAGCGCGAGAGCTCGCTCTGGATTTCCTGGACGATGCCGGCGGTGATCCGCTTCTGCGCGCGCGTCCTGCGCATCTCCAGCAGCTTGCGCAGCAGGTCGTCGCCGTAGACCAGGAAGGTGAAGGTGAGCAGGATCACCGCCAGCGTGTAGCCCAGCACCCGCGGTGTCGCCGAGACCAGGTCGACGCTGGGCGGCCGCACCACGATGCGCTCGCCGGGCGCGGGTTCGCCTTCGGTGAATTCATCGAGCGTGGCGGTGGCCCGGCGCGCCGCGTGCAGCGGCTGCACCATCTGCTGCAGCCGCGGCGCCGCCTCGCGCAGCGCGAACGGCACCTTGCTGGCCCAGTCGCCCGCCGGCCTGGCCACGAACACCGCGATCGCGCCCAGGCTGCCCAGCAGCGCGCCCACCAGCAGCACCGCCGCCACGCCGCGCGGCAGGAAGCGCAGCGGCGCGCGCGTCACCAGCGGGCTGAGCAGCATCGCGAAGAAGGCCGCGAGCACCACCGGCAGGATCAGGCTGGCCGCGAAGTAGCAGGTGTAGAGCAGCAGGGCCAGCACCAGCACCCACAGCAGGCGCGCGTTGACCTGCAGCGCGGCCAGGCGCGCGGCATGGCCGGAGGGTGCCGGCGGGCGCGCATTCTCAGGCGCCGCGCCCGGCGCCGGCTCGTGCAGGGCGGCGGCGGCCAGGGCCTCGGCGCTGGCGCCGCGGTCGCCGGCGTCAGGCGTCGACGGCACGGCGTCCCTCGGCGGGGCCGTCGGCGTCGTCGCCGGCGGCTTCGTCTTCGGTCGCTTCGGCATCGGCATCGTCCTCGTTGTCGCCGGCCGCGGTGGCGGTGGCGGCGGCGGTGATGCCGGCCAGCAGGCCCGGCAGCACGGTGTCCAACAGCATCGAGAAAATCGGGCCGCTGGCCAGGCGTCCGCCGAGGCCGGCCGCGGCGCCCACCGTCGGCGCGCTGAAGCCGCTGGCGACGCCGAGCGCGAAGCCCGAGACCACGATCCGCACCGGCGTGGCGCCCCGGCGCAGCTCGGACTTCAGGCGATCGAGCGACCCGGCGGCGGCCGCGCGCTGGTCGATGCAGGCCTGTTCGGCCCGCTGCACCGCGGCGATCTTGTCGGCCAGGCTCACGGCGCGGCCCCGGGTTGGGTCGGATTGACCGGGGTTTCCGCGGACCCGCCGCCAAAGCCCAGCCTGAGCTGCCGGCGCGTACCCTCGAAATCGGCGAGGCGCAGCATCGCCCTGGCGCGCAGCACGCCGAACACGGCGACGCCCACGCTCACCACCAGCGGGATCGCGATGGCCAGCGGCCAGGGCGCGCCGGCCGCGCGCAGGCCGCTCACCAGCAGCGCGGTCAGCAGCAGGTAGGCGGTGCCCAGCAGCACCGTGGCGACCAGCAGCCACACCAGCGCGGCCACCAGGGCATCGCGGGCGAGGCCGAATTCGGCGGCGAACAGCCGGCGCAGCGCGTCGAGCCCACCGATGTGCGCTTGGGCGGTGGCGCGCGCGGCGTCCAGCACCGCCCGGGCGTCGTCGGCCAGGGGGCCGGCGGTTTCGCGGGCCGGGGCCTGTTCGTCCACGGCCGGCTTACTTGCGGCGGGTGAGGGCGGCGACCAGGTAGCCGGCGGCGAAGGCCACGCCGAACGAGGCCAGCGGCTTGCTGCGGATCAGGTCTTCGGCCTGGGCCAGCATGCCCTTGCCCTGGTCAAGCAGGCCCTGCAGCTTCTCGTCGAGCTCGGCCTTGGCCTCGCGGGCGGCGGCGCCGCCGGCCTCGAGCGCCTCGTTGACGCCTGACTTCAGCGCCTCGCGGGCTTCGCCGAGGTTTTCCTTCGCCGCGGCGAGATGGCTGGTGTCTTCGATCGGTTGTTCGACCTTTGGACGGTTCATGGGTTCGCTCCCGCGGGGATCAGGCCTTCACCTTACACCGTCGCCGCGACCGCGGCGCCGGGCTCATTGCATGACGAGGTAACCGAAGCGGCCGCCGCGGGCGACGCTCAGCACCAGCTCGCGCGGCTCGGTGCCCAGGGCCGCGCGGAACGCGGGCAGGTCGGCCACGTTGCGGCGGTTGACCTGGCCAATGCGGTCGCCGGCGCGCAGGCCGCTGCGGGCGGCGCGGCTGCCCGGCGCCACCTTGCTGGCGACCACCCCGAACAGGCCCTGCTGGCGGAAGCGCTCGGGCAGCTCGACCAGGGTGGCGCCCTCGAGGCGCGGGTCGATCTCGCCGCCGTCGATCTCCTTGGCCTGGGCCTTGAGCACGGCCTGCACGCTGAGCCGCTGGTCGCCGCGCAGCAGGTCCAGGCGCACCTGCTGGTCGACCGGCAGCAGGCCCTCGAGGTTGCGCAGGGCCTGGGCGCTGTCGATGCGCTGGCCGTTGGCGGCCACGATCACGTCGCCCGGGCGCACGCCGGCGACTTCGGCCGGCGAGCCGCGGTAGACGCGGGCCACGAGCGCGCCGCGCTGGGTCTCGGCCAGGTCCATCTGCCGGGCCACGAAGGGCGTGATGTCCTCGCCGTCCAGGCCCAGCGAGCCGCGACGCACTTCGCCGTAGGCCATCAGCTGGCGCATCACCTCGCGCGCCAGGTTGGCGGGGATCGCGAAGCCCAGGCCGATGTTGCCGGCGGCGCTGCCGCGCGGGTTGAAGCTGGCGGTGTTGATGCCGACCAGTTCGCCGCGCAGGTTCACCAGCGCGCCGCCGGAGTTGCCCGGGTTGATCGACGCGTCGGTCTGGATGAAGTTCTGGTAGCCCAGGCCCTGCAGGCCGCTGCGGCCCACGGCCGAGACGATGCCGCTGGTGACGGTCTGGCCGAGGCCGAAGGGGTTGCCGACCGCGACCACGAAGTCGCCGACCTGCAGCTGGGCCGAATCGGCGAGGTTCAGTGCGGTCAGGTTCTCGGCCGGGATGCGGATCACGGCCACGTCGGTGTCGGGGTCGGCGCCCACCATCTCGGCCTCGAGCGTGCGGCCGTCGGCCAGGGTCACCGAGACGCCGTCGGCGTTCTCGATCACGTGGTTGTTGGTCAGCACCAGGCCGCGCTCGGCGTCCACGATCACGCCCGAGCCCAGCGACTGCTGCATGCGCTCCTGCGGCATGCCGCCCGGCATGCCGAAGAACTCGGCCAGCGGATTTCGCACCCGCACCACCTGGCGGGTGTAGATGTTGACCACCGCCGGGGTGACGTCCTTGAGCATCGGCGCCAGCGAGGGCACCGGCGTGCCGGCGATCTGCGCGGGCAAGGCGGCCTGGGCGGCGCGCGGCAGGGCCAGCGCGGCGGCGCCGTCGAGGGCGGCGGCGGCCCGGCTCGGCGGCGCGTTCGGCGCGGGCGCCACCGGCTCGGCCAGCCAGCGGCTGGCGCCGGCCCCGGCGGCAGCGGCGATCAGGAGGCAGGCGGCGGCGGGCAAGAGGCGCATTCGGGGCTCCGGCGGGAAAAAGTCTTGGTGGGTGATAGCAGATGGGAGCCCAACGGTGGCTGGACAAGGGGCGCGGAAACGTGACGGCGGTCCTGGTTCCACGGGGGCCCGCGGCCGCCCCC
Organism: Arenimonas sp.; assembly: GCF_036275555.1. GTDB lineage: Bacteria > Pseudomonadota > Gammaproteobacteria > Xanthomonadales > Xanthomonadaceae > Arenimonas. The sequence continues at coordinate 52,613 of NZ_DASUDO010000013.1, read as the reverse complement.
GATAGCGCCCGAACGCGGTCCGGGAGGGGTTCAGGCCAACTCTCCAAGACCCGTGGAACATCTTGACCCGACAGTGATTTCGGCACGTTTGAGCCTGTTGACACCCCCGCCAGCGAGGGGTAGCTTTGCCTTCCGCTGCCACTACATCTTGTGTCGGGCAGCGGGGGAGGCCCCAAGTCTTGGGGTCAGGGCTTGCACGACGCGTACGGCGAGACGGCATGCGGGATACCGACCGGACAGCACAGCTTCCCAGGGGCCTGGCCCCGCGGGCAGGCGTCGCTTCCCCCGGATTCCCGGCCGGCACGATCCGATAAGAATTCAATAAACACGGCGCCCCCACCCGAGGGGCGACCCGGGAGGAAGACAGGACTTATGAGCACGGTTCGCCTGGAGGCGGTCAAGAACAAGCTGGCGCAGGGCATCGAGATGCAGCCGGCGTCCTACGACATCTGGGACAAGAAGTACCGCCTGAAGACCAAGCAGGGCGACCCGGTCGATGCCAGCATCGACCACACCTACCAGCGCGTGGCCAAGGCCCTGGCCGAGGCCGAGCCGACCGCCGAGAAGCAGAAGTACTGGTACGAGCGCTTCCTCTGGGCCCTGCGCCGCGGCGCCATCCCGGCCGGCCGCATCACGTCCAACGCCGGTGCGCTCGAGCACAAGCCCGCCACCAGCACCATCAACTGCACCGTGTCGGGAATCATCACCGACTCGATGGACGACATCCTGGGCAAGGTGCACGAGGCGGGCCTGACCCTGAAGGCCGGCTGCGGCATCGGCTACGAGTTCAGCACGCTGCGCCCGCGCGGCGCCTACGTGTCCGGCGCCGGCGCCTACACCTCGGGCCCGCTGAGCTTCATGGATATCTACGACAAGATGTGCTTCACCGTCTCGTCGGCCGGCGGTCGCCGCGGCGCCCAGATGGGCACCTTCGACGTGTCCCACCCGGACGTGAAGGAATTCATCGGCGCCAAGCGCGAGGACGGGCGCCTGCGCCAGTTCAACCTCTCGCTGCTGGTCACCGACGAGTTCATGCAGGCAGTCGAGCAGGACAAGGACTGGCCGCTGGTGTTCCCGGTGAACATCAAGGAAAAGAACGAGATCAACGTCGACGACCCGAAGCAGGTGGTCTGGCGCGACTGGCCGCACAGCACCAACTACGTGACCCGCGAAGACGGCATGGTGGCCTGCAAGATCTACGGCCACATCCGCGCCCAGCAGCTGTGGAACCGCATCATGGCGTCCACCTACGACTTCGCCGAGCCGGGCTTCATCCTGATCGACCGCGTCAACGAGATGAACAACAACTGGTGGTGCGAGAACATCCGCGCCACCAACCCCTGCGGCGAGCAGCCGCTGCCGCCCTACGGCGCCTGCCTGCTGGGCTCGATCAACCTCACCACCTTCGTCCGCGACCCGTTCACCGACAAGGCCAGCTTCGACTGGGAGGAGTACAAGGAAGTGGTGCGGGTGTTCACCCGCATGCTCGACAACGTGGTCGAGATCAACGGCCTGCCGCTGGAGCAGCAGCGCAACGAGATCATGCGCAAGCGCCGCCACGGCATGGGCTTCCTGGGCCTGGGCAGCACCGTCACCATGCTGCGCATGAAGTACGGCGAGAAGGATTCGGTCGCGTTCACCGAGCAGGTGAGCCGCGAGATGGCCGTGGCCGGCTGGGAAGTGGCGCTGAGCCTCGCCAAGGAGAAGGGCCCGGCCCCGATCATGGAGGAGGAGTTCAAGGTCACCGCCGAGATGCTGCGCAAGCGCCCGGAGATGAAGAAGGACGGCTGGAAGGTCGGCCAGAAGATCAAGGGCCGCGAGCTGCACGCCCGCTACTCGCGCTACATGCAGCGCGTGGCGGAGGTGGCGCCGGAGCTGGTGAAGGAGCTCGCCGAGACCGGCGCCCGCTTCACCCACCACAGCTCGATCGCGCCCACCGGCACCATCTCGCTGTCGCTGGCCAACAACGCCTCCAACGGCATCGAGCCCTCGTTCGCGCACCACTACAGCCGCAACGTGATCCGCGAAGGCAAGAAGTCGAAGGAAAAGGTCGAGGTCTTCAGCTACGAGCTGCTGGCCTACCGCACCCTGGTGAACCCGGACGCGATGCCCTTCGGCACCGACGACAAGTCGCGCCTGCCGGACTACTTCATCTCGGCCGACGACATCACGCCCAAGGCGCACGTGGATATCCAGGCGGCCTCGCAGAAGTGGATCGACTCGTCCATTTCCAAGACCGCGAACGTCCCGACGGACTACCCGTACGAGGACTTCAAGGACATCTACATGTACGCCCACAAGCAGGGCCTGAAGGGTTGCACGACCTTCCGCTTCAACCCGGCGGCCTTCCAGGGCGTGCTGGTGAAGGAAGCCGACCTGGAGAACACCACCTACCGCTTCGAGCTCGAGGACGGCACCGTGGTGGAGGCCAAGGGCAACGAGGAAATCGAATACGACGGCGAGCTGCACAGCGCCGCCAACCTGTTCGACGCGTTGAAAGAGGGCTATTACGGAAAGTTCTAGTTCGGAAGGCTCACGGCAAGTTCTGGGCCCTGCCACGCGCACGCCGTGCGCGCACTCGGCTTGGAATCGCGCTAAGTTTGGAAGGCCCGCGGCGATCGCCGCGGTTTCATCGACGAGGAGAGCGGTATGAGCAACGGCAACGGTGTCACGGCGGCCATTTCCAATGCCGCTGGAAGCGTCAGCGACAAGGCCTCGGAAATCGGCGGCGCCATCGCCGACAAGGCCAACCAGGTGGTGAAGGCCGCCAAGAAGAAGGCGGCCCCGGCGATCAAGCGCGCCAAGGCCGAGATCAAGAGGGCCGAGCGTTCCGACACCGGCAAGGCGGTCAAGAAGGCCGTGGCCGGCGCCAAGAAGAAGGCGGCGGCGGCGGTGAAGGCCGTCAAGGCCAAGGTCGGCGGCGCCAAGCCGGCCGCGAAGAAGAAGGCGGCTGCCAAGAAGGCGCCGGCGAAGAAGAAGGTCGCCGCCAAGAAGCCGGCGGCGAAGAAGGCGGTCCGCAAGGTCGCCGCCAAGAAGGGCGCGGCGAAGAAGGCCGTGCGCAAGGTTTCCGCCAAGAAGGCTCCGGCCCGCAAGGCGGCGAAGAAGGTCGCCAAGAAGCCGGCGGCCCGCAAGACGACGGCCCGAAAGGTTGCCAGGAAGCGCTAAAGCCTGAGGCTGTCCCGATTGTCGTACCCCGTCCCCCCGCCGCCCGGCGGCGGGGGGCTCCGGGAGATCCACCCACCGAATTCCATAAGCGAAAAGAAACAGATGGCCATCAAGATCAGCAAGAAAATCAAGGGCTACAGCGTGCAGAAGCCCGAGGACAAGGCCAAGGAAGCCGCCGCGCCCGTCGCCGCGCCCGTGGTCGAGCTCGAGCCCGCCTCGAACATCATCCAGATGCACGAGAAGGTCGAGCGCCCCGAAGTGCTGATCGGCAACACCTACAAGATCAAGTCGCCGCTGGTCGAGCACGCGATGTACGTGACCATCAACGACATCGTGCTCAACCCGGGCACCGAGCATGAGCTGCGCCGTCCGTTCGAGGTGTTCATCAACTCCAAGAACATGGACCACTTCCAGTGGATCGTGGCCCTGACCCGCATCATGAGCGCCGTGTTCCGCAAGGGCGGCGACGTCACCTTCCTGGTCGACGAGATGAAGGCGGTGTTCGACCCGCGCGGCGGCTACTTCAAGGCCGGCGGCGTGTACATGCCGTCGATCGTGGCCGAGATCGGCTCGGTGGTCGAAGAGCACCTCAAGTCGATCGGCATGATCCTCGACCCCGAGCTCAGCGAGGCCCAGCGCCAGCTGATCGCCGACAAGCGCGCCGCCTACGAGGCCCGCGCAAAAAAAAAGTCCAGTGAATCCGGCCTGAGCGGCGCCCCCGCGGGGACCTCCGGCACCGACGGCGCATCGCGCGCCGACGAGGCGGTGCAGGTGACCGGCGAGGGCGCCTCTTTCCCGCCCAGCGCGACGATGTGCTTCAAGTGCAACACCAAGGCCACCGTGATCATGGATGGCTGCGCGACTTGCCTGAATTGCGGCTACAGCAAGTGCGGTTGAGCAGGTAAGTATCACGCTACAAGCGCTCGCATGCGGGTCGGCAACGCGGCCGGCCCGTATTGAGTTCGCCAAGCGGCTCCAACACACTCGCGTGGCGTCCCCCATCCCCCACGAGGCCCGAATGCTCCGTCCCGCCCTGCTCACCCTGGCGCTCGCCGCCGCTGCCACCACCGCCCATGCCGGCGAGTGCGAAGACAACTTCAAGAAGTCCGGCAGCCCGTTCACCGGCACTGACTTCTCCAGCGTGGTGGTGGTGCCCGACCAGTCGGTGGCCGATGCCATCGGCCAGATGCGCGGCATCATGATCGGCGAGAAGATGGACGTGATCGCCGAGGACGTGGAGAACGGCACGCTGCTGGTCGAGCAGCGCTCCACCAACACCACGCGCCCGATCCCGACGCTCATCAGCGTGTACGACGAGGGCGGCAAGGCCGCGGTCGAGATGACGGTCAAGACCGAGAAGGGCCAGTTCGCCAAGGCCGATTCGATCCAGGGCTACATGTGCACGCTGCTGGGCAAGCTGCAGGGCGGCGACGCCGGCCGGCAGGCGGCCGCGGCGGGCGCGGCCACCCAGAACGTCGACGACGTGACCGAGCAGGACGTGTACGTGTTCTCGCGCCGCATCGCCCGCGAGGGCCAGGCCAACGCCGCGGCCGTGTCGGCGCGCCACGACGGCCGCCGCTACGCGCTCAAGGGCAAGGTCAGCTCGATCCAGGAGCAGGACGGCGACACCATCGTCGGCTTCGACATCCCGGAAACCAGCGAGGCCTTCATCCAGCTGCCCGGCGACAACGCGCCGCGCACCGGCGTGGCCTGCGTGTTCAAGCCCGAGCAGCGCGCGCTGGCGCTGACCTTCCGCCGCGGCGAGACCGCGCGCTTCGAAGGCCGCTTCGCCGAGTACGACGGCATCCTGCACCAGGTCTGGCTGGACGGCTGCAAGCCCGCGCGGCGTCGCTGAGGTCGCGCTTGGCCAGCCCGCGGGGCCCCGGCCTCGCGGGCCCGCGGCGCGCGGTGAGAACACCCCGCGCCGCGCTGGCCGGAGCCGGTAGCGCCCGCCGTTCTCCCGGAGACCACGCCAGGAGCCGGACATGCGCGTACTGATAGCAGGATGGATCCTGGCCGCCGGCCAGGTTGCCGCGGTTGCTCCCGAGGTCGCGAAGGGTTCGCCGGAGGAAGCGACGTCGCAGGCGCCGGCTCACTATCCGCCGGCGCGGCGCACGGACGTCACCGATACCTTCCACGGCGTCGAAGTGCTCGATCCCTACCGCTGGATGGAGGATCTGCGCAGCCCCGAGCTGGCCACCTGGATCGAGGCGCAAAACCAGCGCTCCGAACCCGGGCTTCGCGGCGACCCTGCCTACGCGCAGGCACTGGCGCGCATGAAGGCGCTCGAGAACCTCTATCCGACCCGGGAGCCAGGCCGCGAAGCCGGTGGCCGGACGTTCTATCGCGCGATGGTCGACGACCGCATCCACCTGATGGTGAGCGGACCCGGCGACGCCGCGCCGCGCACGCTGGTGGATGCCGCCGCGCTGGGCGAGGGCGGCATGGTGCGCGCCTTCGTGCCTTCACCGGACGGCCGCCGCGTCGCCTACATCCTCAACCGCAACGGCGCCGACTGGGGCGAGATCCGCATCCTGGACGTGGATGCGCCGGACGTTGCGCCCACGGTGCTGGCGAACATCCGCTTCGAAGGCCCGATGCAGTGGTCGGCGGACGGCGAAGGCCTGGTCTATCGCCGCTTCGCGCCGCCCCGCGACGGCCGCCCCGAGGCGCCCGCCGAGGATCCCGCGCTTTACCTGCACCGCCTGGGCACGCCCGTGGCCGACGACCCGCGGGTGTTTTCGCTGCCGGAGGATCGCCGCGACTGGAGCCTGTCCCTCGACCTGCCGGGCGATCGCCGGCGGCTGTTCGCCTCGGTGGAGCGCGGCCCCTGGAATGACGGCAACCTCGGCGGCTCGCGTGCGCAGCTGCACCTGATCGAGCTCGAGGCCAGCGGCCATCCGCGCAAGGGCGCCCCCGCGCGCGTGCTGACCGAGCCCGATGCCGCCTATCGCGTCCTGCACGTCGAGGCCGACCGCGCGCTGGTGTTCACCGACAAGGATGCCCCGCGCCGGCGCGTGGTCTGGATGGACCTTGGCGACCCGGCGCCCGCGCGCTGGCAGCCTGTCATCCCCGAAGGCGAGGGCGTGCTGACCAACGCGCAGTGGTATGGCGGGCGCCTGGTCGCGCACTGGATCGAGAACGTGCATAGCGTGCTGCGGGTGTTCGATGCCGCCGGGAAGCCGGCGGGTTCGATCACGCTGCCGGGCACCGGCGTCGTGCAGGGCCTGTACGGCAGTGCCGAATCGCCGCGGTTGAGCCTCCTTTACTCCGGCCTGGTGCAGCCGCCGGTGCTGCTGCAGCATGACCTGGCGACGGGCCAGACGCGGGTCGAATCGGAGGCCGAACAGGCGCCGGATCTGTCGGCCTACGAAGTGAGCCAGGAGTGGTTCGCATCGAAGGACGGCACGCGGGTGCCGATGTTCATCGTGGCGAAGAAGGGACTGGCCCGCGACGGCAGCCATCCGACGCTGCTCTACGGTTATGGCGCCTCAGGCACGTCGGAGCTGCCGTACTTCCGCGAGGACGCGCTGGCCTGGGTGCAGATGGGCGGCATTTATGCCATCGCCAACCTGCGTGGCGGCGGCGAGTTCGGGCGCGCCTGGTACGAGGCGGCGATCCGCGAGCGCAAGCAAACCAGCTACGACGACATGATCGCCGCGGCAGAACACCTGGTCGCCAGCGGCCGCACGGACAAGAAGCGGCTGGCGATCTCCGGGGCCTCCAACGGCGGCATGCTGGTGACCGCGGTGATGGTGCAGCGACCGGACCTGTTCGGCGCGGTGCTGGCCGACGTGCCGGTGACCGACGCGATGCGCCGGCACATCGCCGGCAACGGCGCCCAGCAGGTGGACCAGTGGGGCACGCCGGCCGACGCCGACGTCTTCCCCGCGTTGCGCGCGTACTCGCCGCTGCACAACCTCGCGCCGGGCACCTGCTATCCCGCGACGCTGGTCACCACGTCGCACGACGACCAGCGGCTGCCGGCCTGGCATGCCTACAAGTTCGCGGCGGCGCTGCAGGCGGCCCAGGGCTGCGGCGCGCCGATCCTGATGCTGTCGCGCCAGTCGGGCGGCCACGGCGGCGGCGGCCCGAGCGGTTGGATGGAAAGCGTGGCGATCCAGTATGCGTTCCTGGCGCGGGTGTTGGGGCTGGGCGAGGCGGCCGCGGTTGGCGTGGGGACGCGCGCCGGGGATTGAGGCGCGGTCCGGGATTTCTACGATCGGATCGAGGTGGAGTCTTACGCCGCGACGGCGTGGGTACGGATGGGTTCGCGAGGGGTGCCGCGGGATGCTGGCCGCCATCGGATTTCGATGTGGCTGGAGTGGTTGGTATGCCGTGGACCCGCGCCCGGAGGGTCGTCGTGTTGGTCGCGATGTGGTTGGCGGTGGCGCTGGCGGCGCGTGCCGATGCCGCGTCACTCTTCAAATGCAGCGACCGGGAAGGCCGCGTCAGCTACCAGTCGGCGCCGTGCGCGCCGGGCGACACTCAGCTGTGGGAGCGCACGCTGGCGCCCGATGTCGACGTGGCGTCTGCATCGGGTGCCGGGAGCGGTCGGGAGAACATCGCTCCAAGGACGCCGGGCGCGGAGGCTTCCCGAGCCGTGGCGAGGCCGCCTCGCGCGGTGCGTGCCGCGCCGCGTGCCAGCGCACCGCGCAAGTCGGCGTCGCGAGCCTGCCAAAGTGCGAAGGCCGCCGATGCGGCCTATCGGGCGCAGCCGCTGTCGCGGGTGAAGCATGATGGGCTGCGTCGGCATGGCGACCGGATCCGGCTGGCCTGCGGTCCGCGGTGAGCACCGTGATGTCCCTGTCGAAGGCGCCGCAGTCTGCGCCCGGCGTCAGCCTAGCCGCCGAAGATCCAGCCCCACAGCGCCGCGCCGGCGATCACCGCGGGAATGAGCAGCCGCGCCTTCGAGGCAAACAGCAGGGCCAACACGATGGCGAACAGCGCCCACGCCTCGAGGCTGGTCAGGCTGGCGCGCATCAACGCGAGCGTGGTGCCGGCGATCAGGCCAACGACGCCGGCGGTGACGCCTTCGAGGAACTGGCGCGCGCGCGGCTGGTGCACCAGCCGCTCCAGCGGCTCGTGCGCCACCAGGGTGAAGGCGAAGGCCGGCAGGAACACGCCGGCGGTCATCGCCACCGCGCCCCAGGGCCCGCCGCCCACGTAGCCGACGAAGGTGGCGAAGATCACCAGCGGCGCCGGCAGCAGGCCCGACAGCGCCAGGCCGTCGAGGAACTGGCCGTTGTTCATCCACGCGCCCTGCGTCACGGCATCGCGCTGCAGGAAGGGGATGACGGTATAGGCACCGCCGAAGGTGAGCAGGCCGGCCTTGAGGCCTGCCCAGAACAGCAGCCACACCGACACGGCGCTCGCGTCCGTCGCCACGCCCGCGACCTCGGCAAGGCTGAGCGCTTCGAGTCCGGGCAACCCGCCGTGGCGAACTGCCAGCGCCACCACGGTCGCGGCGGCCAGCGCGATCCCGGCGACCGCGGCCGCCTGCCACCCGCGACGCGCGATGAGATACACCCCGCCGCCGCCCGCCAGGATCCAGCCGAAGTGCAGGCCGGCCAACTGCGCAAACCCCGCCACGATCGCGATCGCCCACAGCCAGCCATCGGTGACCACGTGCCCGCCGATGCGCAGCACCGCGCGCAGCACCAGCGCCGCCACCGCCGCCTGCACCGCGGCGAACACGCCCTGCAGTCCTTCGATGCCCAGCCCGTAGCTGACGTACGCCCACGACAGCGCCAACATCAGCACGAAGCCCGGCAACATAAAGCCCAGCCCCGCCAGCAGGCCGCCCAGGCGCCCGCGCGCCAGCATGCCGAAGTAGACGCACAGCTCGTGCGCCTCGGGGCCAGGCAACACCTGGTACACCGCGAGCGCGCGATTGAAATGGTCGCTGTCGACCCAGCGCTCCTCGTCCACCAGCGCGTGGCGGATCATCGCGATCTGCACCACCGGCCCGCCCCAGGCCAGCGCGCCGAAGCGCAGGAAGCGCAGGAAGACCTGCAGCAGGGTCTGGTCCGGGATGCGCGGGGCGCCCGCCACTTACTTCGGCATCGCGTGCGCGCCGACCAGGATCATCCGCACCATCGTGGTCAGCTGGTCCACGAGTTCCGCGTCGCGCTCGGGCGGCAGGTCGAGGGCGGTGGCGCCCATCGCGAAGGCCAGGCGGGTGATGGCCTTGGCGGCCAGCGCGGGTTCGGCCATCGGGCGGTTGCGCAGCTTGGCGAAACGGACCAGGTCGTGGTGCAGCTCGTCCTCGAAGAAGCCGAGCTCGCGGTCCACGGCGCGCTTGAAGGCGTCGGAGCCGACGGTGCCTTCGCGCAGCAGCACGTGCAGCAGCTTGTCGTCGGCGCGCACCTGCTCGATGAAGGCCTCGACCGAGCCGCGGACCACGCCGTGCTCGGCCTCGGCGCGGTGGCGGGCGGCGCCGACGATCTTGCGCAGGCTTTGGCCGGCCACGTCGATCAGGGCCACGGCCAGTTCATCCACGTCGCGGAACTGGCGATAGAAACTGTTGGGCGCGATGCCCGCTTCGCGCGCCACCTCGCGCAGGCTCAGGCTGGAGACGCTGCGGTGCGGGCCGATCAGGCGCAGGGCGGCGTCGAGCAGGTCGGCGCGGGTGATCGGTGTGCGCCGGACCGGGTGCAGGTCGGCATCGACGGCGGAGGAGGTGGGCGTCACGGGCGGGCCGGCTCGGGGTAGGCGGCCATCATAGCGACGGCATGCATATACAGTTGTATAGACATGCGTATGCAGCGATGTATACTGCCGCCCATGCGACCCGACCCTGTCCCCGGCCCGGCCCCGACCCGCTCCTCCGGGCGCGGCGCCCGCTCGGCCCTGGTTTCCCCGGCCCTGCTGGACTTCTGGGCCCAGAGGTGGGCGCCGGCCTGGAGCTGGAACCGTCCGCTGGCCCGGGTCGTGGCCCGCGAACAGGCCGCCGCCGACGCCGTGAGCCTGGTCCTGAAGCCGAACCGGCATTTCCGCGGCTTCCGGCCGGGCCAGCACCTGAACCTCGGCGTCGAGATCGACGGCCGGCGCGTGGTCCGCAGCTACAGCCCCAGCGCCCCGGCCGCGCCGGACGGCCGCTTCCGCATCACGGTCAAGGTGATCGCGGGCGGCAAGGCCAGCCGGTTCCTGCACGACCACGCCAAGGTCGGCGACGTATTCACGCTGGGCGAAGCCTTCGGCGACCTGGCGCTGCCGGCCGACGACGGCAACCCGCGCCTGCTGCTGGCCGCGGGCAGCGGCATCACGCCGATGATGGCGATCTTCGCGTCGCTGGCCGCGCAAGCGAATCCGGCGCCGACCACGCTGCTGTACTCCACCCGCACCCGCGACCAGCGCTGCTTCGTGGACGAGCTGCGCGCCATCACGGCGGCGCATCCCGCGCTGCAGGTGCGGTTCCTGCTGACCCGCGACCGCGCCGGGGCCGGTGACGAAGCCGAAGGCCGCCTCGACGCCGACCAGCTCGCGCCGTGGCTCGATGCGAGGGCACACGTGCTGGCCTGCGGCCCCACCGGTTTCGTCGATGCCGCGCGCACGCTGCTGGCCAACCGCGCCGCCCACTTCGCCGCCGAATCCTTCTCGCCGCCGGTGTTCGAAAACACCGACGCCGGCACCGTCGAACTCACCCTCGCGCGCAGCGGCCGGACGCTGGAGGTGCCGCGCGGCCAGCCGCTGCTCGACGCGCTCGAAGCCGCCGGCCTCTCGCCCGCGCACGGCTGCCGCCGTGGCCTGTGCAACACCTGCGCCTGCGGCAAGTCCTCGGGCCTCACTCGCCACCTGCTGACCGGCGAGGTGGAGCACGAACCCGTCTCCGCCCTGCGGTTGTGCGTCAGCAGCGCGCGCAGCGATCTCGTCCTGGACCTGTGACCCGATGACCGCCAAGACCCAGAACCGCGCCCTCACGCCCGACGAACTCGACGCCTTCGCCGCCGAGCTCGACGCCCTGCGCGCCCGCACCCTCGCGACCGTGGGCCAGGCCGACGCCGACTACATCCGCGCCGTGTACAAGGCGGTGCGCTACTTCGGTTTCGCCGGCCGCGCCTTGCTGATGGTGGCGGCCATCGCCGGCGCCTTCGCCGCGCCCGTGCTGTGGATCGCGGGCACGCTGGGCGTGCTCGCGCTGGCGCTCTCGAAGATCCTCGAGAACATGGAGCTGGGCCACAACGTCATCCACGGCCAGTTCGACTGGATGAACGACCCGGCGCTGGACGGCCGCACCTACGAGTGGGACATCGCCGGCACCAGCGAGAACTGGCGCAAGACCCACAATTTCCGCCACCACACCTGGACCAACGTGCGCGGCCTCGACGACGACATCGGCTACGGCCTGCTGCGCATCTTCCCCGAACAGCGCTGGCGCCCGTTCTACCTCGCGCAGCCGCTGGTCGCCGTGGTGTTCGCGATCCTCTTCGAGTGGGGCATCGCCGTCCAGGACCTGCGCCTGGGCCGCTGGTTCGCCGGCAAGAAGAAAACGCGGGAACTGCTGCAGGAATTCCGCCCGGTGGGTCGCAAGATGGCGCGCCAGATGCTGAAGGACTACGTGTTCTTCCCGCTGCTGGCCGGCTCGTTCTTCCTGACTGTGCTGGCGGGCAACCTCATCGCCAACGTCCTGCGCAACCTCTGGACCTGGGTGATCATCTTCTGCGGCCACTTCACCGCCGACGCCGAGACCTTCAGCCGGGAGTCGGTGCGCACCGAGGGCCGCGGCGGCTGGTACCTGCGCCAGCTCCGGGGTTCCTCCAATATCGCCGGCGGAAAACTGCTGAACCTGATGTCGGGCAACCTCAGCCACCAGATCGAGCACCACTTCTTCCCCGACGTGCCGGCCAACCGCTACGCGGCCATGGCGGTCGAGGTGCGCGAGATCTGCGCCCGCTACGGCCAGCACTACAACACCGGCTCGCTGCCGCGGCAGTTCGGCCAGGTGGCGTGGCGCATCCTGCGGCACGCGCTGCCGAGCCGCCCGCGCGTGGCTGCCATGATCGGCGCCACGCAGGCAACCGGGTAAGAAAATTGCTCACCCGGTTGTGGCGGGCCGGCATAGCCGATAGCGTCCGGATGACAAACGACTGCCGGGAATGACGATGCGCCACCTGCTGCTGTTCGCCGCGATGCTGTGCGCCCCCGCGATCGAGGCCACGCCACCGGCCGCGGCTCCCACGGCGCCGGTCGTGCGCAGCTTCGCGGCCCATGCGCACGTTTCCGAGGACGGCACCGTGGCTTCCGTGGACGTTGCTCCCGACGTACCCGCCCCGCTCGTGGACATCGTGCGGCAGGCGGTGCAATCGCTGGGCTTCCAGCCGGCGACGGTGGATGGCGTGCCCGCGGCCAGCCGCACCGCCGTGGTCGTGACGCTCCAGCTGACCCCGGGCGAGGCCGGGTCCCTGACCGCGAGCGTGGTCGACGTCGAGCGCGCGAAGGTGCGCATGTCCCCGCCGCGTTACCCGCGCGAGGCGCTGGTCGACCGCATCAGCGGCCGCGTACTGGTGGACCTCGCCGTGCTGCCGGACGGCCGCGTCGACATGGCCAACAGTCGCGTCAGCGAAGTGCAGCTGTCCCGGTTTGGCGCCGAGTCCCGCCGCGGGCGCGTTTATGCCCAGCAGTTGTCGGCGTCGGTCCTCGAGGCCGTGGCGGGTTGGGTCGTGCAGGTGGAGGAAGTGGCCGGCGTGGCACAGCCGACCCGCATCGAGACCCCGGTGCTGTTCTGCGCGGAAAGGGGCGAGACGCCTGGCGATTGCCCCGGGCTGGACCGCCACGTGGCCAAGGAGCAGCGCCGCGCCGCGGATCCCAAGGTCCGGCTCGCGCAGCTGCCGCCGTCGCCCGCGGCTCCCGACGCCTGAAACCGCCGCCCGGCCGGCCGCTCGTCAGCCCCAGCCCACCACGCGCTCCAATTCCACGCCAAAGTGTGAACCAGTTCACGTTTTACGCGTGAAGAAGCCCGGTTAATGGCGCGGGGAAAACGGGGAACGGCCATGACACCGGTGTACATCGCGGAGAGCGAGCTGGATGCCCAGCTCGTCCAGGACCTGCTACTGGGCTCGGGCATCACCGCCCACGTCTTCGGCCCGAACGTGGCCGGGGCCATTCCCGAAGTGCCGGCCACCGGCCTGATCCGGGTGGTGGTGGAGGACAGCGAGGCCGACCTGGCCCGGGCGCTGATCCAGCACCTCGAATCCAGCCCGGCGGCGGACGACGAAGACGCGGGCTTCCTGCTCGACAGCCAGAGCCTCTGACGTTTCCGCGTCGGAGTCCGTAAGCGACATCGATCTTACGCGGGCGAACACGCCTGGAGCTGCGCGGCAGATTCTGCGCGCCTGATCGGCCCACCCGGTCGCGCGCGCCCCGGCGCGGCCCGCTATGCTCGGACCTCCCCCCGTTGACCCGGAAGATTGCATGGACCGCCGCCATTTCCTCGCCAGCAGCGGGCTCGCCGCCGCCTCCACGCTGGTGCCGCCGGCCATCGCCGGCACGGGCGCCGGCGCGGCCGATCCAGGGTTCGCCACGCGCGTGGTCAACTTCAGCACGGAAGGCCTGGGCCTGACGCCGGTCGAATACGCCGAAGGCCTGCAGGCCGTGGCCGCCGATGGACCGCTGGTGCCGGACAACTATTCGCTCGGCGGCGCGATCGAGGCGCTGGAGAAACAATTCGCGGCCTTGCTCGGCAAGCCCGCGGCGATGTTCCTGCCCACTGGCACGCTGGCCAACCTGGTCGCCGTGCGCACGCTGGCCGGGCCGGACCGCCGCGTGCTGGTGCAGGCGGAGAGCCACCTCTACAACGACAGCGGCGACGGCGCCCAAGGCCTCGCCGGCCTGAACCTGGTGCCGCTGGCCGAGGGTGACACCGGCCTCACGCTCGAGGCGGTGCAGCGCTGGGTGGCGCGCTCCGAAGGCGGCCGCGTGCGTAACCCCGTCGGCGTGATCTCGATCGAGAGCCCGGTGCGCCGTCGCGACCACGCCCTCGTCGATCCCGCGGAGATCGAACGCATCAGCACCTGGGCGCGTGCGCAGGGCATCCGCCTGCACCTCGACGGCGCGCGCCTGTTCAACCTGCCGCACGCCACGGGCCGCTCGCTGGCCGAACTCACCGCGCCCTTCGACACCGTGTACGTCTCCCTGTGGAAGCACTTCAACGGCGCCTCGGGCGCGATCCTCGCGGGTGAAGCGGACTTCATCGACGGGCTCTTCCACGTGCGCCGCATGTTCGGCGGCGCACTGCCCGCGGCCTGGCCGCAGGTGGCGCTGGTGCCGGGTCATGCGGCGACCTACCTCGACGATTACGCCGCGGCCTGGCGCGTGGCCGATGAACTGATCGAGCGCCTGCACGCCGATGGCCGCTACCGCGCACGCAAGCTCCCCGACGGCACCAGTCGCTTCTTCCTGGCGCCCGAAGGCGGCGCCCGCGACGCGCTGGCGATGCACGCCCGCGAGCACGGCGTGCGGCTGCCGCTCGCGGCGCCGGAGGCCACGGAGTTCACGCTGCAGGTGAACCCGACGCTGCTGCGGCGACCGCCGGCGGAGATCGCGGCGGTGTTGCTGGCCGCCCACGCGGCCTGAGCGGTCCGCGCTGTCCGCGCTGGCCGCGGTGATCGCGGTGATCGCGGTGATCGCGGTGATCGCGGTGATCGCGGTGATCGCGGTGATCGAGGAAGATGGGCCCCGCGCGGATCGCCGCAGGCACACGCTGCCTGAACGCCACGCGCAGGCGGCGCGCCCCGCGTTCGCGGCACCGCGGGGCAGCCGATATCATCGGGGCCTGCCTTCCGGCCAATTTCAGCCGGCCGCCACTGCCTCTTGGACTTTCCGCATGCCCACGATCCACCGCCGCGCCTCCTTCGTCCTCGCCCTCGGCCTCGCGCTGTCGCCCGCGGCGTTCGCGCAATCCGTCGACCAGGCGCTCGAGCGGGCGCGGGCCCTGGAGGCGGAGTCGAAGTACGCCCAAGTCATCGACGTGCTGGCGCCGCACCGCGAGGCCGCGCGCCCCGAAGTGGACTACGCGCTGGCCTATGCGCATCTCAATCGCCAGCTGCAGGGTGCGGCCACCGCCACGGCGACCGAGGACTACGCGCAGGCGCTGCGCCTGGCCAACCGCGCGGCCGGGAAAGACCACGGTCCCTCGCTCTACCTGCTGTCGCTGATCCACGGCAACGGCTGGGGCGTGCCGGTGGATGCGGCGAAGTCGCGCGGCTTCCTCGAGCGCGCCGCCAAGGCCGGCGACGTGGTGGCGCGCGCCGATTACGCGGTGATGCTCTACCAGGGCCGCCTGGGCCTGCCGCGCGACGTCGCCACCGCCTGCGCGCTGTTCGCCGAGGTGCTGGTGAAGGAAGAAGTGGGCATGGTCGCGAGCTACTACCTCGGGCTGGCCACCGCCCGGGGTGAGTGCGGGCTGGGCCCGGACATGGCCAAGGCGCTGGCGCTGATCCGGCGCGCGGCCGACGCTGGCGTCACCGAGGCCGAGCGCGACATGGGTCGCGCGCTGGAAACCGGAGACGGCATCGCGCGCAATCTCGACGCGGCCCTCGTCTGGTACGCGCGCGCCGCCAACAAGGGCGATGCGTTCTCGCTGTGGCGCCTGGGCATGGCGCACGTGCGCGGCCAGGGCCGGCCGCTCGACATCGTGCTGGGCGTGGACTACCTCAAGCGCGCCGTGGCGGCCGGCAGCCCCGACGCCATGGCCAGCCTCGCGGCGCTGCTCGCCGCCGGTGACGGCGTGGCCCAGGACTTCGGCATGGCGCGCGCGCTCTACCAGCGCGCCGCGCGCGCCGGCCAGCCGCAGGCGCACCGCGACCTGGCCCTGCTGCACCTTGCCGGGCAGGGCGCCCCGGCTGATGCCGCGCAGGCCTGGGTGAACTACCAGAAGGCGATCGCGCTGGGCCTGGCCCCGGAGCCCAAGCTCGAAGCGGCGATCAAGGCCGCGATGTCGCCGGCCCAGGCCGGCCAGGCCGAGGCCGAACTCGCGCAGTGGCGCCAGTCGCGGCCGTGACGCCGGTCTACGAGGCCGAGAGTGGCAACGGCGAGCTGTGGGCCTGATGGGCGCACTCGTGCGCAGCCTCGCGCCCGCCGACCTCGCTGATCTGGCGCGGGCGAAGGCGCTGCTGGAATCGCCGTCGCTGGCGATCCAGCTGGCCAACGCCGTGGGTTCGCCGGTGGAATATCTGCTCACGACGAAGCTGCCGCGTGTGGCCAGCGGCCTGGTGGATCGCGCCGCGCGGCGCGCCGTCGAGGCCGGTTACAAAGCGGCGACCTGGACCTTGGGTGGCGATCGCACCGGCACCCGGGCCAGCGAGCGGATGCACAAGGTCGCGGTGGTCGGCAGCGGCGCGGTCGGCGGCTTCTTCGGCCTGCCCGGGCTGCTGGTGGAGCTGCCGGTGACCACCGCGACCATGCTGCGTTCGATCGCCGACATCGCCCGCAGCGAGGGGGAGTCGCCGACGGACATGGCCACCCGGCTCGCCTGCATCGAGGTGCTGGCGCTGGGCGGCCGCCGCCGCGACGACGACGGCGCCGAGACCGGCTACTTCGCCACCCGCGCGGCGCTGGCGCAGCAAGTCAGCGCGGTGTCGGGCCACCTCGCGCAGCAGGTCGCCGCCGGCGGCGCGCCGGCCGTGCTGCGCGTGATCCACGCCGTAGCCAGCCGCTTCTCGATCCCGGTGTCGCAGAAGGCGCTGGCCCAGGCCGCGCCCTTCGTTGGCGCGGCCAGTGGCGCCGCGCTCAACTACGTCTTCATCAGCCACTTCCAGAAAGCCGCCCGCGGCCACTTCATCATCCGCCGCCTCGAGCGCGCCTACGGCCCGGCCCTGGTCCGCGGGAGGTACTTGGCGCTGGGGCGGGGCAAGGAAGCGGATCTTGACGCGGATAAACGCGGATAAACGCGGATAAACGCGGATGGAGCAACAGAGGGTTAGCTCCTCGCCAGCGCAATCAGTGTGCGAGGACCCATTCCGAATGCTTTGGCTTTATCCGCGTTCATCCGCGTCAATCCGCGTCAATAAATCACGCCTCATCCAACAACGCCTGCAGCGTGGACGCGTTGCGCTGCCCCTGGTCGCCGTAGTTGTTGTTGAAGATGGCGTGGGTTTCGCCGGCCAGGCTGGCGGTTTCGCGCAGCGGGGCGACGAGCTCGCCCAGTTCGGCGTCGCTGTAGTCGTAGTTGAAGCGGTCCGACGCCGCCTCGCCGCCGATGTTCCAGGTGGCGGCGTTGCGGCCGTGCAGGCGCAGGATGGCCAGCTTCGGTGAGGTCACGGCCCACACGGTGGGGATGCTGTTCTCGAAGCCCTGAGGCTCGTCCACCACCACGTGGGTCAGGTCGTGCGTGCGCTCGAAGCCCAGGGTGTCGCCGGCGGCCTCACCCTCGAACCACGAGCGGTGCCGGAATTCGACCGCGAGGTGGTAGCCGGCCAGCCGCTGCTGGCATTCGAGGATGTGGTCCTTGGCGCGCGCGCTGCGCGTCACCCAGGGCGCGAACTGGAAATGCAGCGCGCGCAGCTTGCCGGCGTCGCGCAGCGGACGCACCGCGCTCTCGAAGCGGTGCCAGAGCAGGTCGCGGATCTCGGCGGGCGTGTCCTTGTAGTAGAGGTTCTTCTTCGCGGCGAAGTGGCCGGCCAGCGCCTGCTGCACGTCCTTGGGCAGCGCCTTCGCCGGCGTCTGGTGGCCGGTGAACAGACGGAAGGCCTTGAGGTTGAAGGCGAAGTCGTCGGGCGTGCGCTCGACCCAGGCGTGCGCGTTCCGTGCCGAGGGCAGGGCGTAGTAGCTGCTGTCCACTTCCACCAGCGGAAACTTGTCGGCGTAGTAGCGCAGCCGCCCCTCGGCGCTGGTGCAGCCGGGCGGGTAGAAGCGCTTGCACTGGATCAGGCTGGGGTCGGTCCAGCTGGCCGTGCCGACGCGGATCAGGGGCGACGTCATGCCGGAAGATTACGCCCGATCCCTGTGGGAGGGACTTCAGTCCCGATGCTTGTCGGTGAAAAGCATCGGGACTGAAGTCCCTCCCACAGGGGCATCGGTCAGGTGGCGAGGTGGAGGCAGAGGGCGGCGAGGCTGCGCAGGTCCTGGGCGTTGTGGTCGGCGACGCGGCGCAGGTCGCGGGCGCTGCCGCCGCGCAGGTAGTCGAGCCAGGCGCGCGGGGCTTCCGAGCCGGGCAGGTCGTCTTCGCGCACCACGCCGAGCACCTGCCGCTCCACGGTGCCGAGGCGGCAGTTCTCCCAGCGGCCCTTCCAGCGGCGGCGGCTGGGGTGCAGCAGGTCGAGGTGCGGGCGGCCGGGCAGCGGGCTGGGCAGGCGTGCCAGGCGGTAGCGGGTGTTGAGCAAGGGCGCGTCGTAGCACTTGCCGTTGTAGCTCACCAGCACCGTGTCGGGCGCGAGCCAGCCGGCGAAGTGGCGCAGCATCGCCGCCTCGGCCGTCAGCGTGGTGATCGTGAGCTGGCGCAGCCGCAATCCTTCGGGCTGCCAGTCGGCGGCGCCGATCATGAAGGCGCGGGTGCCGGTGCCGCCGGCCAGGCCGGTGGTTTCGGTGTCGAAGTGCAGCAGCTGGCCGCGGGCGAAGGTGCCGAGCTTGCCGAAGCTGGCGTCGATCGTGGCCGGCACGTCGCGCCAGGGCGTGAGCTGTTCGACGTAATGCAGGCCGGCCTCGATTTCCTCGCCGGGCACGTGGCGGTCGCTGGCCAGCGACGGTGGCGTCGGTGCGGGGCGGGGCAGGCGGAGGCGTTCGCGCAGGCCCAGCAGGCGGCGGATGTGCTCGGGCACTTCGCTGCGCGGCGCGCGGACGGCATCGACCGCGACGGCGTCGCACGGCCGCACCCTCACGGCATTCGGAGCCGGGGGCGCCACGGTGCCCGCCTGCTGACGCAACTCACGCAGGCGCTCGAGCGTGGCGCTCACGGCGCCGTGTCTCCGGTTCCTGCGGTTTCCAACAGGGCCAGGACCTGGTCGGCGAGGGACTTTGGCGGCGCGGCCGAGGTTTCGTCGGCGGCGAGGACAGGGCCGACGCAGGCCGGGCAGCCGGCGCGGCAGTCGCAGGCCGCCAGCAGCCCGCGCGCCTTGCGCACCAGGTCGTCGCGGCGCTGGTGCAGGGGTTCGCTGAGGCCGATGCCGCCGGGGTAGGCGTCGTAAAGGTACACGGTGGGCACGAACTGGTCGGTGGCCGCGGGATCCATCGGCCGGCCATCGCCGCCGCGCAGCTGGCCGCGGCCGCGGCCGTCGGAGGAGGCGAACCAGGCGCCGTCGCCGCTGCCCACCGCCTTCTGCAGGTCGCGCGCCTCGGCCATCACCGACACGCTGGCCACGAGGTGCAGTGCATAAGCCGCGCCGAGGAAGCCGTCGAGCGCCGCCTGCCGCGACGCGAACGCGGCCTCGAGCACGTCCTGCGGCAGCTGCCACCACACCGCCGTGGTGTGCAGCTCCTGGTCGGGCAGGGTGACCGGCCCGTAGCCGATGTTCTCGTGCGTGTAGTAGCGGATCTTCTTGTAGCCCGATACGCGCCGCACCACGTGCACCTCGCCGTGGTGGCAGCTGCCGGCGCCGGCGATCGCGCCGTCGAAGCGTTCGAGCACCTTCAGCTTCGTGTAGTCGATCGCATCGGTGTAGTAGTCCACGTGGGTGCGGGTGACGTAGGCCTTGCGGCCGTCCCAGTCGAGCTTCTCGACCTGGTAGGGCACCGACTGCACCATGTGGATGGCGCCCTCGTACAGGGTAAGCGCCGCGGCGCTGTAGTCCACTTCGGCGATGATGGCCTGGCGGCCCTCGGTGCGGTCCACCACCACGAAATTGCCGTCGGCGACGGCGCGCAGGCTCACGGCATTGGCCGGGTAGCTGTCGGCGATCCATTCCCAGCGCCCGCCCTCGCCGTGCAGCACGCCGGTTTCGGCCAGCAGCTCCAGGTAGGGCTGGGCATCGACCGGGCCGAAGGTCTCGCCGCGCAGGAAGGGCAGTTCGAACGCGGCGCAGCGGATGTGGTCGAGCAGGATCAGCGGCTGGTCGGCGTGCAGGCGCGCGTTTTCGGGCGGCGCGCCCTCGAAGAATTCCGGATGCCGCACCAGGTATTGGTCGAGCGGATCCGAGCTGGCCACCAGCACGCCCAGCGCCGCCTGCTGCCGCCGGCCCGCGCGGCCCAGCCGCTGCCAGGTGCCGGCGATCGAACCGGGGTAACCGTTGAGCACCACCACGTCGAGCGAGCCGATGTCCACGCCCAGCTCCAGCGCCGAGGTGCTGACGATGCCGTCGATGCGGCCGGCGCGCATGTCGCGCTCTGCGGCGCGGCGTTCGTTCGGCAGGTAGCCGCCGCGGTAGGCGCGGATGCGCGGTGGCTTGCGCGGGTCGTGGTCGAAGACGTCCTTGAGGTACTTGGTCAGTACTTCGACCATCGTGCGCGACTGCGCGAACACCAGGGTCTTGAGCCCGGCCTTGATCGCCAGCCGCGCGATGCGGTTGGACTGCGAGCGCGCCGACGCGCGCAGCCCGAGGTCGGGGTTCACCACCGGCGGGTTCCACAGCATCACGGTCTTGTCGCCGGTGGGTGCGCCGGAGCGGGTGATGGCGGTCACCGTGTCCTCGATCACCGCCTCGGCGTGCGCCTTCGGGTTGCCGATGGTGGCCGAGCACAGGATGAACTGCGGTTTCGAACCGTAGAACGCGCATACGCGCTTGAGCCGGCGCAGCACGTTCGCCAGGTGCGAGCCGAACACGCCGCGGTAGCTGTGGATCTCGTCGATGACGACGTACTGCAGGTTCTCGAAGAACTGCGCCCACTTGGTGTGGTGGGGCAGGATGCCCTGGTGCAGCATGTCGGGGTTGGACACCACGATGTCGCCGTGCAGGCGCACGGCCTGGCGGGCATCGCCGGGCGTGTCGCCGTCGAAGGTGTAGGCGCGCACGCCGAGGTTGCCGGCGGCGTTGAGTTCGAGCAGCTCCGCCACCTGGTCCTGCGCCAGCGCCTTGGTCGGGAACAGGTACAGCGCCTTGGCCTGCTTGCGCATCGCCGCGGCCACCACCGGCAGCGTGTAGCACAGCGTCTTGCCCGAGGCCGTGGGCGTGACCACCACCGTGTGCTCGCCGCGCTGCGCCGCCGCCCAGGCCTCGGCCTGGTGGCTGTAGAGCTGCTGGATGCCGCGGGCGCGCAGCGCCGCCGCCAGCGCCGGCGGCAGGTCGTCGGGGAAGGGCGCGTACTCGCCTTCACGCCCGGGCAGGTGGAAGCAGCCGGTGATGCGGTCGCCGTACTTGTGGCCCAGCCGCGAGGCCAGGGCCTGCGACGTCTTCTCGGGCACCGGCAGCAGGCCGGTGGCGTGGCGGTGCGGCGCGAGCTGGGTGGCGGGAGGCATGTCGGTGGGCCGCGGGGAGGGAGGCACAGCACACCGCAGCCGCGTCTCATGCGGTGAGATTGGTGCCCCGTTGCCAGCCGTGACCATCGGCCGCTTGCACTCGGCGCGCCAAGGCATAGGCTGGGCAGGGGCAGCCAGGACGACGTGGACGTGAAGGCATCGGGCGTGAAGACGTGGCGCATCCTCGTATTCGGCATTGCCGTGCTGCTGTCCGCCTGCGCGGGTACGCCCGCGCGGACCGGCGGCAACCCGATGTTCCTCGACGACCGCTTCGCGGCGCCGTCCGAACCGATCGGCGCCGACGACCTGTTCGCCCTCAGTCCGGCGATGGAGGCCTACCTCGCCACCGAGATCGCCAGCCGCCAGCGCACCCGCGCCCGCCAGCACGCGCTGGTGGACGCGCTCTACTCCAGCGCCCAGCTCAAGCTCGAGTACGACTCCACCCTCACCCGCAACGCCGCCGAGGCCTTCGACGCGCGTTCGGGCAACTGCCTGTCGCTGGTGCTGATGACCGCGGCCTTCGCCAAGGAGCTCGGCCTGCAGGTGCAGTACCAGGTGGTGTTCTCCGAGCAGGCGGCCTCGCGCAGCGACGGCATCGTGTACCTCAGCAACCACATCAACCTGACCCTGCGCCCGACCGCGCCGGAAGGCCGCCTGGTGAACCTCGCCAACGAGCCGCTGACCGTGGACTTCATCCCGGCCGAAGGCCAGGGCCGGCAGCGGGCGCGGGTGGTGCGCGAAGCCACCATCGTCGCGATGTACCTCAACAACAAGGCCGCCGAAGCGCTGCGCGCGCGCCGCCTGGACGACGCCTACTGGTGGGCGCGCGCCGCGATCGAGCAGGACCCGGGTTTCCTCACCGCGCAGAACACGCTGAGCGTGATCTACCGCCGGCGCGGCCACCTGGCCGAGGCCGAGCAGCTGCTGCGCAACGCGGTCGAACTCGAGCCGGGCAACGCGGTGCCGATGTCCAACCTCTCGCGCCTGCTCAAGGCCAGCGGCCGCACCGACGAGGCCGCGCGCCTGGACGAGCGGCTGCGCCGCATCGAGGCGGTGCCGCCGTTCCACTACTTCGACATCGGCCTGCAGGCCATGGCCGAGAAGAAGTACGAGCTGGCGCGCCAGAACTTCGAGAAGGAAGTCGAGCGCGCCGCCACCCACCATGAATTCCACGCCTGGCTGGCGGCCGCGCTGTTCGAGCTGGGCGAGGTGGACGCGGCCCGCCGGCACCTGCAGGTCGCGCTGGAGAACAGCACCACGCCCGCCGACCAGGCCCTGTACGAATCGCGCCTGGACGCACTGCGGCCGCGCCAGCGCACGCTGCGCTAGCGGGCCGACCTCGGGCCGTGACCTTCGGCAGGGGGTGGGGCGTGACGCGGCGTTTACATTCGCGGCGGCATCTTCCGCCTTTCCCCTGAATCGTCCGGCGTCCCCACGGGGTTCGCCGCGCCGGTCTTTCGCCCCGGAGGTCCCGTGAACCGACTTGCTTCCCTCTTCGCCGTGCTCGCGGCCCTGTGCCTGGCCGCGCCCGCCGCGGCGCAGCGCACGCTCGACTTCGCGCCCTACGCCGTGCCGACCGAAGGCGCCGTCGCGGTGACCGTGCGCCAGGGCGCACCGCTGGAGGGCGCGTTCGCCGAAGTCGACCGCGCCAGCAACGGTGCGCTGCAGCGCGCGGTGGCCGCGGCCGGGTTCCTCGGCGACCGCGGCGTGGTGCTGAACCTGCCCGGCGTCGGGCCATATCGCCAGGTGCTGCTGGTGGGCGTGGGCAGCGATGCGCCCAGCGCGCGCCTGCTGGAGGACGTCGGTGGCCTGGTCGGCCAGTGGGGCGTGCTCAGCGCGGTGCCGCGCATCGAGCTGCTCTGGCCCGACGCCAGCCTGCCGGCCGCCGGTGCCCACCTCGCGCTGGGCGCGTCGCTGGGCCAGTACACCTTCCGCACCTACCGCAACGCCAAGCCCGGCGCGCCGGTGCTGGGCAAGGGCGAACTCGTGCTGCGCGTCGCCGATGCCGACGCCTCGCGCCGCGCCTGGGATGCCGACTGGAGCGCGGTGGCCGAAGGCGTGCGCTTCTCGCGCGACCTGGTCACCGAGCCGGCCAACGCGATCTACCCCGAGTCCTTCGTCGAGCGCACCCGCGCCGCCTTCGCCGGCGTGCCGAACGTGAGCATCGAGGTGCTGGACGTGCCGGCGATGCAGAAGCTCGGCATGAACTCGATCCTGCACGTCGGCCAGGGCAGCCAGCGCCCGCCGCGCCTGCTGGTGGTGCGCTACCGCGGCGGCGCCCGCGACGAGGCGCCTCTGGCCTTCGTCGGCAAGGGCATCACCTTCGACTCCGGCGGCATCTCGCTCAAGGACGCCGCCAACATGTGGCGCATGAAGTACGACATGACCGGCGCGGCCTCGGTCACCGGCACCGTGCTGGCGCTGGCCAAGCGCGGCGCGAAGGTGAACGCGATTGCCGTCGCCGCGCTCGCCGAGAACATGCCCTCGGGCACCGCTGGCCGCCCCGGCGACGTGGTGCGTACGATGAGCGGCAAGACCTACGAGATCATGAGCACCGACGCCGAGGGCCGCATGGTGCTGGTGGACGCGATCTGGTTCGTGCAGGAGCGCGACCGCCCGCGCGTGGTGGTGGACGTGGCCACGCTCACCGGTTCGCAGGTGACGGCGCTGGGCGACGAGTACGCGGGCCTGTTCAGCTGGGACGATGCGCTGGCCGGCCAGCTGCAGGCCGCGGGCGCGGCCTCGGGCGAGGACGTGTGGCGCCTGCCGCTGCACCCGAGCTACGCCAAGGACCTGGAGTCGCCCATCGCCGACCTGCGCAACGGCGGCAGCACGCCCGGCGCCGGCGCCAGCGTCGGTGCGTTCTTCATCGGTTCGTGGATCCAGGACGGCGTGGCCTGGGCGCACCTGGACATCGCCTCCATGGCCTGGCGCGAAGCGCCGGTGCTGCCGACCGTGCCGCTGGGCGCCACCGGCTACGGCGTGCGCCTGCTCGACCGCTACGTGCGCGACCACGTCGAGGCCGCCGCGGCGCCGTGAAGACCGCCGCCATGTGAAGACGGCGGGCGCGGGTCGCGCGAAAGCTTCGGGTTGTGGGCAGCGGCAGGGTGTGGCTACCCTGCCGCTTCCCTGTCCCCCGGAAATGCGCCCGATGAGTCGACTCCTGCTGGCTGCGGCCATCACCCTCGCCGCGGCCCCCGCCTTCCTTGCTGCGCAGGAGGCCCCGGCCGCCGCGAAGGAAACCGCGGGCGCGCTTTTCGGCACCCGCGAGAACATCGAATACGCCGACATCTCGCCCGGCGGCCAGCATGTGGTGTACCTGACGCCGGGCTACGGCCGCGCCACCTCGGTCTACGTGGCCCGCATCGACGGCAGCGCGCCGCCGCAGCTCGTGGTGGAGTCCGGCGGCGATCCGGACCGCCTGCGCTGGTGCAACTTCGCCACCGATACGCGCCTGGTCTGCCAGATCACCGGCGTGGTGGACGAGGCCGGCATCCTGGTGCCGTATTCGCGCCTGGTCGCCATCGATGCCGACGGCAAGAACGGCGCCATGCTGGGCCAGCGCAGCAGCCGCTACGACGCGCGCCTGCGCCAGTTCGACGGCGCCATCCTGGACTGGCTGCCCGGCGAGCCCGGCGCGGTGCTGATGACCCGCGAGTACATCCCCGAGGCCGGCAAGATGAACACGCGCGTGGTGCGCAGCGAGGACGGCCTCGGCGTGGACCGCATCGACCTGGCCACGATGGAGGTGAGCCGCGTCGAGGGTCCGGCCAAGGACGCCGACTTCTACCTCACCGACGGCCGCGGCAAGGTCCGCATCAAGGGCTATCGCCCTGGCATCGGCGCCACCACCCAGCTGGCCACCAAGGTGGTCTACCAGTACCGCGCCGACGGCTCCGACGCGTGGCAGCCGTTCTCCACCGTCGAGGACGGCGGCGCTGGCCTGACGCCGATCGAAGTGGACGCGAACTGCGGCTGCGCCTACGCCCTGCAGCCGCTGGACGGGCGCCAGGCGCTGTACCGCGTCAAGCTCGACGGTTCGATGGCCACCGAGCTGGTCTACAAGAACGACCGCGTGGACGTCGACGGCGTGCTGCGCATCGGCCGCGGCGCCCGGGTGATCGGCGTCACCTATGCCGAGGAAAAGCGCCACGCCATTTACTTCGACAAGGAATACGGCGCGCTGGCGCGCGGCCTCGGCAAGGCGCTGCCGAACCTGCCGATGGTGGATTTCATGGGCTCCTCGGCCGACAACAGCAAGCTGCTCATCCATGCCGGCAGTGATTCGGACCCGGGCCGCTACTTCGTGTTCGACAAGACCTCGCGTTCGCTCAACGAAATCCTGTCGGCGCGCCCGTCGCTGGAAGGCGTGGCGCTGGCCAGCGTGAAGCCGGTGAGCTACCCGGCGCGCGACGGCACGCCGATCCCGGGCTACCTGACGCTGCCGCCGGGCAAGGCCGACGCCCGCGGCCTGCCGGCGGTGCTGCTGCCGCACGGCGGCCCCAGCGCCCGCGACGAGTGGGGCTTCGACTGGCTGGCGCAGTACCTGGCGAACCAGGGCTATGCGGTGCTGCAGCCGAACTACCGCGGTTCGGCCGGCTTCGGCGATGCGTGGCTGCAGGAGAATGGGTTCCAGGGCTGGCGCACCTCGATCGGCGACGTCACCGATGGCGCCCGCTGGCTGGTGGCGCAGGGCATCGCCGACGCCGACCGGCTGGCGATCGTCGGCTGGTCCTACGGCGGCTATGCGGCACTGCAGGCCGGCGCGACCGAGCCGGGGCTGTTCAAGGCGCTGGTGGCGATCGCGCCGGTGACCGACCTGGACATGCTCAAGTCGGACGCGCGCGTCTACGTTGGCCGCAACCTGGTGGTGGAGATGGTGGGCACCGGCAACCACACCCGCGAAGGCTCGCCGCTGCAGAACGTGGCCAGCGTCCAGGCGCCGGTGCTGATGTTCCATGGCGACCTGGACCTCAACGTCCGCATCGGCCATTCGCGCGAGATGGACAAGAAGCTGCGCGCCGCCGGCAAGCCCAGCGAGCTGGTCGTGTACGAAGGCCTCGAGCACAGCCTCGTGGACTCGGTGGCGCGCGCGGCGATGCTCGACCGCATCGGCGCCTTCCTGCAGGCCAATACCGCGAAGTAAGCGCCGCGGCGCGGCTGGCCGGAGGCGGCATGCACCGGCGTTTCCTCGGTTGCCCGGACGGGATCTCCCCGTCCCCACCAGGAGCCGCCATGAAGCCTTCCGTTCTTTTCCTCGCCCTCGGCGTCGCGTTCGCCGGCGGCGTCGCCAGCGTCCATGCCAGCAGCGGTGCCCAGCCGGCTTCGGCCGGGCCAGCCGCGGGCGCGGAGTCGGCGATCCGTGCCGACCTCGCGGCGGCCATCGTCGGCAAATGGGCCGGGCATGTCGAGGCCGCCTATGCCCGCCCGGCTGACGCCTGGACCGAGGAGATGATGCCGCTGCTGGCGTCGGTACCGCTTGATCGCCTGCAGTCGGCCGCCACGGCCCGAAGCTTCGAAGACATGAACGACGTGCTGCTGGGCAAGGCCGGCGACGGCACGCTGGCGCTCGGTGACGCCAATGCCGACCTGGTCTACGTGCCGGTGACGCCCTGCCGCCTGCTCGATACCCGCGTGGCGGGCGGCGTCATCGCGGCCAATACGACTCGCGGCTTCGACGTCGCGTCGGTGGCCAACTACAGCGCCCAGGGCGGATCGGCCTCGAACTGCGGCGTCGGCAACGTGGCCGGCATCAGCGCCGCGGTGGTCAATTTCACCGTGGTCACCCCGAACGCCGCCGGCTACGTCACGGCCTTCCCGGCCGGCGGCAGCCAGCCGCTGGCGGCGACGGTGAATTACACGGCCGGCGACGTCCGCGGCAACCAGACGATCGTGCCGCTGGACGCGGATCCCGCGGGCAGCGACGTCAGCGTCTACACGTTCGCGCAGACCCACCTGGTGGCGGACGTGGTCGGTTACTTCCTGCCGCCACAGGCCACGGGCCTGCAGTGCAGCGAAACCTTCGCGATCCAGAGCGTGCCGGCCAACGGCAGCTTCGACATCCAGTTGCCGTCCTGCCCGACGGGCTATCGCGTGACCGGCGCGGGCTGCCGCACGCCGGGGTTCAACCAGGCCAATTGGGCCATCAACGGCCTCTTCCGGGCCTCGCCGGGGGTCTTGGCGGCGTTCTGTTCGGGCACCAACACCACCAACGGCACCATCTCGGTCGAGGGTACGGCCCAGTGCTGCCGGGTGCCGGGGCGCTGATCCGTGGCGACGTCGCCCGGCCCCGCGGCGGGGCGACGTCGCCGGTCCGCGCGGGCCGCCTCATCCGGTGAGACAGGCAAGTGCTTGAATCCCTTGGCGCTTCCGAAGGGGGGTGACAGCCGCCCGCCAAGGTGTATAAATATTCACCCATGAGCCCCGACCTCACCCCCCGCCAGCAGGCCCTGTACGACTTCATCGCCGAGCGGCTGCGCACCGAAGGCGCGCCCTCGGTGGCCGAGATCGCGCGCGCCTTCGGCATCCACGACAGCGCCGCCCACAAGCACCTGCGCACGCTCGAGGCCAAGGGCGCGCTGGTGCTGCTGCCCGGGCGCGCGCGCGGCATCCGGCTGCCGGCGGCGGCGCCGTCGCGCAAGGCGGCGCGGCGCGACGAGCTGCTGTCGCTGCCCATCCTGGGCCGGGTCGCGGCCGGCGCGCCCATCGGCGCCGCGGCCGGGCACGAGGGCCAGATGCTGTTCGACCGCGCGGCGTTTTTCCCGCAGCCCGACTACCTGCTGCGGGTGAAGGGCGATTCGATGCGCGACGACGGCATCCTCGACGGCGACCTGATCGCGGTGCACCGCAGCGCCGTGGCCGAGAACGGCCAGATCGTGGTCGCGCGCATCGACGGCGAGATCACCGTCAAGCGCCTGCAGCGCAAGCGCGATCGTTTGCTGCTGCTGCCGCGCAACCCCGATTACGCCCCCATCGAAGTGCCGGCCGACGCCGACTTCGCCATCGAAGGCCTGTACTGCGGCCTGGTGCGCCGGGGCTAGCCGTGGGCGCGCTCGTTTCCCTCGACACGCTGCTGGCCGATCGCCGGCTCTGGCGCGGCCAGCCGACCGCGCGGCCCGCCAGCGCCGAGCCCACCGGCCACGCCGCGCTCGACGCGGTGCTGCCCGCCGGCGGCTGGCCCGAGTCGGCGCTGGTGGAAGTGCTGCTGCCCGCCGACGGCCTCGGCGAACTGCGCCTGGTGCTGCCCACGCTGGCGCGCCACACCGGCGCCGGGCGCGACATCGCGCTGGTGGCGCCGCCCTACGTGCCCAATCCGCTGGCCTGGCGCGCGGCGGGCGTCGACACCGCGCGCCTGCACCTGGTGTCGGCCGACGCGCGCGACGCGCTGTGGGCCACCGAGCAGTGCCTGCGGGCGGGCTGCCTGTCGGCGGTGCTGTGCTGGCCGCAGAAGGTCGACGACCGCGCGCTGCGCCGGCTGCAGGTGGCGGCCGAGAGCGGGCAGGCGCTGGTGTTCGCCTTCCGCGATGCGCGCGCCGCCGCGCAGCCTTCGCCGGCGGCGCTGCGGCTGCAGCTCGGGCCGGGCCAGCTGCAGGTGCTCAAGTGCCGCGGCGGCCTGGCGCCGGCGCATCCCGTTCCCTTCCCGCTGCACTGATGCGGGCGCGCCATGCTCTGGGCTTGCCTGCTGCTGCCGCACCTGGCGCTGGACACCGTCCTTCGCCGCCACCCTTCGCCTGAGGCGCCGCTGGCGCTGGTCGCGGGGCCGCGGCCGCGGCGGGTGCTGTCGGCGGTGAATGAGGCGGCGGCCGCGCGCGGCCTGCATCGCGGCCAGCCGGTGGCCGCGGCCGAGGCGCTGTGCGAGGGCGTGCGGCTGGTGGACGACGACCCGGCGCGGCTGGCGCGGGCCCGCGATTTCCTCGCGGCCTGGGCCTATCGCTACAGCTCGCAGGTCAGCACGGCGCTGCCGGGCGCGGTGCTGCTGGAAGTGCAGGGCAGCCTGGGGCTGTTCGGGCCGTGGCCGCGGTTCGAGGCGGCGCTGCGCGAGGACCTGCAGGCGCTGGGCTTCCGGCACCGCATCGCGCTGGCGCCCAGCGCGGTGGGCGCGGCGGTGCTGGCCGCGCACCAGGACGGGCTGGCGGTCACCTCGCACGATGCG
The DNA here is from genome assembly GCF_036275555.1 of Arenimonas sp. Taxonomy (GTDB): domain Bacteria; phylum Pseudomonadota; class Gammaproteobacteria; order Xanthomonadales; family Xanthomonadaceae; genus Arenimonas. The sequence continues at coordinate 22,971 of NZ_DASUDO010000013.1, read as the reverse complement.
CTGCGGCGTGCGCTGGCGGCGGTGCCGGTGGCGCGGGCGCGGCTGCCGGGCGGCGTGGCGCCGGCCCTGTCGCGGATGGCGGTGCGCACGCTGGGGCAGGTGTTCGCGCTGCCCCGTGCTTCGTTGGGCAAGCGCCATGGGGTCGAACTGCTCGACCATCTCGATCGCTTGCTGGGTCAGGCGCCGGAGGTGCTGCCGCTGTACCAGCCGCCGGACGTCTTCGACGCCAAGATCGAGCTCAACTACGACGTCGAGAGTTCGCAGGCGCTGCTGTTCCCGCTGCGCCGGCTCACGGCCGACCTCGCGGCTTACCTCGCGGGGCGCGACGGCGGCGTGGCGCGCTTCGTGCTGCGGCTGGGGCACGAGGATCGCGACGACACCGAAGTGGTGGTCGGGCTGCTGGCGCCGGAGCGGCAGCCGGGCATGCTGTTCGAACTCGCGCGCGGGCGGCTCGAGCGGGTGGCGGTGCCGGCGCCGGTGCGCACGCTGCGGCTGGTGGCGCGCGAATTGCCGCCGTTCGTGCCGGCGGCGCGCGAGCTGTTCGAGGCGCGGCCGCAGCAGGCGGTGGAGTGGCCGGCGCTGCGCGAGCGCCTGCGCGCGCGGCTGGGCAACGAGTCGGTGTATGGCCTCGATCCGGTCGCCGACCATCGCCCCGAGCGCAGCTTCAAGCGCCGCGAGGGCGTGGCCGAGCCGCCGCCGGCAGCAGGCCCCGCGGGGCCGCGCCCCACCTGGCTGCTGCACCGTCCCATCCCCCTGCGCGACCCGGCCCCGCGCCTGCTGGCCGGCCCCGAGCGCATCGAAACCGGCTGGTGGGACGGCGGCGACGTGCAGCGCGACTACTACGTCCTCGAGACCTCCCGCGGCCAGCGCGCCTGGGCCTTCTGCGCCCCCGGCGAATCCGGCCCCTACATGCTCCACGGCTGGTTCGCCTGAGCATCAAATGAACCAGGTTCATTTGCCCGCGGCGCATGGTCGTGCGAACGCCTTTCCCGGCAAGGCAAATGAACCTGGTTCATTTGATGCTTACGCGGAGCTGCATTGTCTTTCGAACTTCAGTTTCTTGCGGGGGGCGAGTTCGGCGAAGGAGTTGTTCGGGCGGGCGAAGGCCTTGGGGTACCGGGCGCTGGCGATCACCGACGAGGCGTCGATGGCGGGGGTGGTGCGGGCGTTCGAAGCGGCGCGCGACGCCGGCATCGCGATGATCACGGGCACCGAGCTGCAGCTTGAGCGCGGGCCGAAGCTGGTGCTGCTGGCGGAAACCCTGGCCGGCTACCAGCGCCTGTGCGGCTGGATCACGCTCGGCCGCCGCCGCATGCGCAAGGGCGGGTACCGGCTCACGATGGCCGACCTCGCGGGCGACACCGCGGGCATGCTGGCGCTGTGGATTCCCGATGCCGCGCCCGAGGCCGCGCATGGCGCCTGGGTCGAAGCGACGTTCCCGGGCCGCGCCTGGCTGGCGGTCGAGCTGCACCGCGGCCCCGACGACGCCGCGCGCCTGCAGCAGCTGCGCGCACTCGGCGCCACGCTGGGCCTGCCGCTGGTGGCCGCCGGCGACGTGCACATGCACGCCCGCGGCCGCCGCGCGCTGCAGGACACCGTCACCGCCATCCGCCACCGCACCACCGTGCGCGAGGCCGGCGCGCGCCTGTTCCCGAACGGCGAGCGCCACCTGCGCCGCCTGGACGTGCTGGCCCAGGCCTATCCGCCCGACCTGCTGGCGGAAACGCTGCGCATCGCCGACCGCTGCACCTTCACCCTCGACCAGCTGCGCTACGAGTACCCGCGCGAAGTGGTGCCCGAAGGCCACACCCCCGCCACCTGGCTGCGCCAGCTCAGCGACGAAGGCGCGCGCTGGCGCTGGCCCGCCGGCGTGCCGGACGACGTGCAGCGCAAGATCGACGACGAGCTCACGCTGATCGCCGACCTGCAGTACGAATCGTATTTCCTCACCGTGCACGACATCGTCCGCTTCGCCCGCAGCCGCGGCATCCTCTGCCAGGGCCGCGGCTCGGCCGCGAACTCGGTGGTCTGCTACGTGCTGGGCATCACCGAGGTCGACCCCGCGCGCATCGGCATGCTGATGGAGCGCTTCATCTCGCGCGAGCGCAAGGAGCCGCCCGACATCGACGTGGACTTCGACTCGACCCGGCGCGAGGAAGTCATCCAGTACGTCTACGAACGCTACGGCCGCGAACGCGCCGCGCTCACCGCCGTGGCCACCACGTACTCGGGCCGCAGCACGATCCGCGACGTCGCCAAGGCGCTCGGCCTCTCGCCCGACCAGGTCGACCGGCTGGCGCGCACGCTGGGCCGCTGGGACAGCGCGCTGCCGGCCGAAGACCGCCTGCGCGAGGCCGGCTTCGACCCGGACAACCCGACCGTCAAGCGCGTGCTGGCGCTCACCGGCCAGCTGCTCAACTTCCCGCGGCATCTCTCGCAGCATCCCGGCGGCTTCGTCATCAGCGACGCGCCGCTGCACACCCTGGTGCCGGTAGAAAACGCCGCGATGCCCGACCGCACCGTCATCCAGTGGGACAAGGACGACCTCGACACGCTGGGCCTGATGAAGGTGGACGTGCTCGGCATCGGCATGCTCGGCGCCATCGCCCGCTGCCTGCAGCTGCTGCGCGCCAGCGGCCGGCGCGACCTCACCGTGCAAGGCATCCCGGCCGAAGACCCGGCGGTGTACGCCATGATCCAGCGCGCCGACACCGTCGGCGTGTTCCAGATCGAAAGCCGCGCGCAGATGGCGATGCTGCCGCGCCTGAAGCCCGCCTGTTACTACGACCTGGTCGTGCAGGTGGCCATCGTCCGCCCCGGCCCGATCGAGGGAAAGATGGTGCATCCCTACCTGCAGCGCCGGCAGGGCCGCGAGCCGGTGGTGTATCCGTCGCCCGCGCTGGAGAAAGTGCTGCGCCGCACGCTCGGCATCCCGCTGTTCCAGGAACAGGTGATGCAGATCGCCATCGTCGCCGCCGGCTACACGCCGGGCGAGGCCGACCAGCTGCGCCGCTCGATGGCCGCCTGGAAACGCCACGGCGGCCTGGAGCCGCACCGCGAGCGCCTGCTGGCCGGCATGCGCGAGCGCGGCTACGACGACGATTTCGCCGAGCGCATCTTCGAGCAGGTCAAGGGCTTCGGCAGCTACGGCTTCCCCGAATCGCACGCGGCCAGCTACGCGCTGGTGGCCTACGTGAGCTGCTGGCTGAAGTGCCACGAGCCGGCGGCCTTCACCTGCGCGCTCATCAACACGCCGACGCACATGGGCTTCTACACGCCGAACCAGCTGCTGCAGGACGTGCGGCGGCAGGGGGTGCGGGTGCTGCCGGTGGACGTGCGCTACAGCGATTGGGAGTGCACGCTGGAAAGCATCGGGACTGAAGTCCCTCCCACAAAGGCCGCTCCTGTGGGAGGGACTTCAGTCCCGATCTCTCCCCAGCCCGCCATACGCCTCGGCTTCAACCAGATCCTCGGCTTCCCGCAAGCCGCCGCCGAGCGGTTGATGATCGCCCGCGCCCGCGCCCCCTTCCGCCACCTCGACGACCTCGCACACCGCGCCGGCCTCGACCGCCGCGCGCTCGACCGGCTGGCCGAGGCCGACGCGCTGCGCGGCCTGGCCGGCCACCGCAACCGCGCGCGCTGGGCCGCCAGCGGCGTCGAGGCCAGCCTGCCGCTGTTCGAAGGCATGGCCGCCTCGCCGGAAGCGCGCGTGGCGCTGCCGCCGCCCACGCCCGGCGAGCGCGTGCTGGCCGACTACGCCAGCACCGGCACCACGCTCGGCCCGCACCCGCTGCGGCTGCTGAGGAAACAGCTGCGCGCGCAGCGCTGCCGGCCCTCGCGCGAACTGGCCACGCTGCCGCACGGCGCGCACATCCGGCACGCCGGCCTGGTGACGCTGCGCCAGCGGCCGGGCACGGCCAAGGGCGTCACCTTCGTCACGCTCGAGGATGAGGACGGCAGCGTCAGCGTGGTCATCTGGCAGGACCTCGGCGAACGCCAGCGCCGCGAGCTGGCCAATGCGCGGCTGCTGGCGGTGGATGGCCGCTGGGAAAAGGTGGACGGCGTCAGCCACCTGATCGCCGGCCGCCTGCACGATTTCAGCCACCTGATGGGCGCGCTGCAGGTCTCGTCGCACGACTACCACTGACGCGACCAAAAAAAGGGGTCAGAGTAAATATTTGTTTCAAACAAATATTTACTCTGACCCCTTTTTTGGATCCGTTTTTCCGTTGGGCGTAAGCTGGTTGCGTGGACAAGAACTCACCGCTGCCCGAATCGCCCTGCGTCCGCAACTGCTGCCTGGACGATGCCGACGTGTGCATCGGCTGCGGGCGGCACGTGGACGAGATCCTGCGCTGGGGCGCCGCCGAGGCCGGCGAGCGCGAGGACATCCTCGCCCGTGCGGCGGCCCGTCGCGCGGCGCGGCCGGCGCTGGTGTTCCGGGGGCCGGGCGGGGCATGACCTTCGGCTGATTGGGAAGTCGGCGGCGGCGGGCGTAGAGTCGGCCCACCGTCCCCTGGAGTCCCGCCATGTCGCTTGCCCGCCGCACCGCGCTTCCGCTCGCCATCGCCCTGGCCCTGTCGCTGGGGGCCTGCCAGCCGGCGCCGGCCCCGGCCGAAGGCGAGGCCGCTACGCCCGCCGCCGCTGCCGAAACGATCGCGCGCCCGGCCAAGCAGTACGCGATCGAGGACTTCGTGGCCTCCACGGGCGTCGCCGGCGCCTCCTTCAACGCCGATGAATCCCGCATCCTGTTCTCGTCCAACCGCCGCGGCGTCTGGAACGCCTACTCGATGCCGGTGGCCGGCGGCGAGTGGACCGACGTGACGCGCTCCGACACCGACAACAGCTACGCCGTGTCCTACTTCCCGGCCGACGACCGCGTGCTCGTCACCCGCGACCAGGGCGGCAACGAGCTCAACCACCTGTACGTGATCGAAGCCGACGGCAGCGAACGCGACCTGACCCCGGGCGAGGACCTCAAGGCCGACTTCCTCGGCTTCACCGCCGACGGCAGCGCCTTCCACGTCATCAGCAACGAACGCGACCCGCGCTACTTCGACGTCTACCGCTACGACAGCGCCAGCTACGAGCGCACCCGCGTCTACGAGAACACCACCGGCCTCGAGCCGGCGATCGTCTCCGTCGACGGAAAGTGGCTGGCCCTGTCGCAGTCCAACACCACCAACGACAGCGACCTGTTCGTGGTCGAGCTGGCCACCGGCCAGTCCACCAAGGTCTCCGAGCACGAGGGCCAGGCCGCGTTCAGCGCCCAGGACTTCAGCCCCGACGGCCAGTGGCTGTACTACACCGCTAACGACCAGGGCGAGTTCGCGCAGCTGCGGCGCGTGAACCTCGCCACCTGGGCGCACGAGCCGGTGCAGTCGGCCGACTGGGACATCGTCGCCGCCTACTTCTCGAAGAACGGCAAATACCTGGCCGTGGCCACCAATGTCGACGGCAGCACCCGGGTGAAGCTGCACGACGCCGCCACCGGCGCCGAGCAGCCGCTGCCGGCGCTGCCGGCCGGCGAGATCCGCGGCCTGCGCATCGCCGATTCCGAAACGAAGATGGCCTTCTACCTCAACGGCGACCGCCAGCCCAACGACCTCTACGTGCTTGAGTTCGGCGGCGAGCCGAGGCAGCTCACCACCTCGCTGAACCCGGCGATCGACCCGGCCGACCTGGTCGATTCCACCGTCGTGCGCTTCAAGAGCTTCGACGGCATGGAGATCCCCAATATCCTCTGGAAGCCGCACCAGGCCACGCCCGACGCCCCGGCGCCGGCCCTGGTGTGGGTGCACGGCGGCCCGGGCGGCCAGACCACGCGCGCGCATTCGGCGGTGATCCAGTACCTGGCCAACCACGGCTACGTGGTGCTGGGCATCAACAACCGCGGCAGCTCGGGCTACGGCAAGACCTTCTTCGCCGCCGACGACGGCAAGCACGGCCGCGAGCCGCTGTGGGACACGGTCGAGGCCAAGAAGTACCTGCAGTCGCTCGACTACGTGGACGACGAGAAGATCGGCATCATCGGCGGCAGCTACGGCGGCTACATGGTGCTGTCGGCGCTGGCCTTCCAGCCGGGCGAGTTCAAGGTGGGCGTGAACATCTTCGGCGTCTCGAACTGGATCCGCACGCTGGAGTCGATCCCGCCTTACTGGGAGTCCTTCCGCGAGGCGCTGTACCAGGAAGTGGGCAACCCCGAGACCCAGCGCGAGTTCCTGATGGAAACCTCGCCGCTGTTCCATGCCGACAAGATCAACGTGCCGCTGATGGTGCTGCAGGGCGCGAACGACCCGCGCGTGATCAAGCCCGAGTCCGACGACATCGTCGCCGCGGTCGAGAAGAACGGCGTGCCGGTCGAGTACGTCGTGTTCGACGACGAGGGCCACGGCTTCAGCAAGAAGAAGAACCAGATCGAGGGCTACGGCCGCATCCTGGCCTTCCTCGACAAGCACCTGCGCAACGGCGCGGCCACGCCGCCCCCGGCGCCCTGAGGCCGGCCGCGGGGGCGCCGGCCGCGGCCGCGCCCCCGTTCAGGCTCGCGTCGGGTCGGGTCGCGCTACCCTGTGCGGGCCGACGCCAAGGAGTCCGCCATGCCGCTTTCCCGATTCGTCCTGCTCGCCCTGCTGCTGGCGCCCGCGGCCCAGGCGGAGTCGCTGTACAAGTGCACCGGCGAGAAGGGCGCGGTCAGCATCCAGTCCGAACCCTGCCCGAAGGGCATGACCCAGGTGTGGAAGCGCGACACCGCGCCCGATCCCGAACCTACGCCCGAGCAGCAAGCGGCACAGGCCGCCGCGACCGAAGCCGAGGCCGCCCGTGCGGCCGAAGCCGCCCGCCTGGCCAACCTCGAGCGCCTGGCCGAACGGCTGGAGCGCGAGGAACAGGCACGCCGCGAGGCCACCGCCGAGCCGGCCGAGCGCCCCCCCACCAAGAGCGAATGCACCCTGGCCCACGAGTTCCAGGAGGCCACGCAAGGCATGCCCTGGCTGGAGCTGACGCAGTCGCAGCGCGAGCGCATCCGCAGCTGGGTGATCCGCACCTGCCGCGATCCGGACGGCCCGGTGTCGGACGCCACCGGCACCTGATCCGCGCCCGCCATGCCGCACAATGGCGGCATGGAATCCAAGACCAACCTGCGCGGCATCCTCGCGATGCTGCTGGCCGTCGGCCTGTTCTCGCTGATGGACGGCGGCCTCAAGCACCTCGCGGCGCACTATCCGCCGATGCAGGTGGCGGCGATCCGCGGCCTGTCCTCGCTGCCGCTGGTGATGGCGTGGGTGATCGCCACCGGCGGCGCGCTGGCCCTGCTGCGGATCCGCTGGCCGCTGCACCTGCTGCGCGGCGTGCTGTCGATCGTGATGCTGGCGGCGTTCGCCTACGCGCTCAAGCGCATGCCGCTGACCGGCGCCTACACGCTGTTCTTCGTCGCGCCGCTGATGATCACCGCGCTGTCGGTGCCGCTGCTGGGCGAGAAGGTCGGGCCGCGGCGCTGGACCGCGATCTTCGTCGGGCTGCTCGGCGTGCTGGTGGTGCTGCGGCCGACCGGCGAGGGCGTGATGACGCTGGCGGGGCTGGCGGTGCTGGTGTCGGCCAGCGCGTATTCGCTGTCGTCGATCCTGGTGCGCGTCCTGCATCGCACCGACAGCGGCCAGAGCATGGTGTTCTGGATGCTGCTGATGACCGGCGCGGGCGCCGCCGCCCTGGCCTGGCCGGACTGGCGGCCGCTGCAGGCCAGCGACGCCTGGGTGATCGCCGGCGTCGGGCTGAGCGGCTTCCTGGGCCAGGTCGCGATCACCGAGGCCTTCCGCAGCGGCGAGGCCTCGGTGGTGGCGCCGTTTGAATACAGCGCGCTGGCCTGGGGGCTCGGCCTGGACTGGCTGATCTGGCAGGCGCTGCCGGACGGCTGGACCTTCGCCGGCGCCGGCATCATCGTCGCCAGCGGCATCTACCTGATCCGGCGCGAGCGGGTGCACGCCGAGGCCGAGCATCCCTGACAGGTGGCAGCGCCGCGCGGGGCCGCTATGCTTCGGACACCGCCCCCTGGATCCACGCCATGACCCCTGTTTTCCGCGCCGCCCCCGGACTCGCCCTGCTGATCGGCCTCGCCGCCTGCAGCGACGAGGCACCGGCGCCCTCGGCCGACGAGAACATCGTGGTCACGCCCGCCCAAACCACGGGCCTCGACTGGAGCCGCTGCCGCCTGCCCGGCGTGGCGCTGCCGGTACCGGGCAAGCTGTTCGTGGTGGACGGCGGCGAGCCGGGCGAGCTGGCCGAGCCCGGTCGCGAAACCATCCGCCGGGTCGAGGTGGTGGTGCCGGGCGAGGTCGCCCTGCTGCTCACCGCGCCCGACGCCAGCGCCTGGGCCGTGCGCGTGTCGCCGGAAACCAGGGTCACCGCGATCTTCGCCAGCGGCGACCTGCCGCAGCGCATCACCGGCCAGGGCCTGGGCCCCTCGCGGCTGGAGCGTTCGGCGGCGATGGGCGATGCCTGCGGGCGCTACTGGTTCGCCGCCGAACCCGGCGCGACGCTGGCGGAAGCGACGCAGGCGGTGTTCGGCCGCCCGCATGACGCACGCTACACCCTGGTCGCGGGCCAGGTGATCATCGGCGGCAGCGAATTCCAGCCCGAGCCCGAGCGCTGAGCCGCGCTCAGCGGCCGCCGAACACCTTCTTCAGCAGCGCGGTCGAACGCTGCGCGGGGTCCTCGCGGATCCCGCGCTCCTGTTCGGCCACCACCGCGAACAGGCCGTCGAGCGCCTCGTCGGTGACGTAGCGGTCCAGGTCCACTGCCTCGCTGCCGCCCAGTGCGGCGAGCAGCCCGCTGTTGCGGCCCACCAGCGCCTTGTAGCGCTGGGTGACGCCGGCCTGCGCGGTGGCGTTGCTGACGATCGGCAGGAACTCGGCCCGCAGCCGGTCCTCGGTGACGCGGCGGAAGAAGCGGGTGCCGGCATCGGGCTCGCCGCGGACGATGTCGAGCGCATCGCGCACGGTCATCTGGCGCACCGCGTCGGCGAAGACGTCGGCGGCGAGCGGCACGGCCCTCTCGGCGGCGCGGTTCATGGCGAGCTCGAACTCGTCCACCTTCCTGCCGGCGCCGAGCTGGCGGGCGGTGTCGGTGAGCTTGCGCAGTTGCCCCGGGGCGCGGATGCGCAGGCCCTCGTCGCCGTAGAAACCGTCCTGTTGCCCGAGCTGCAGCACGGCGCGCTGCACGCCCTGGGCCATGGCTTCGCGGATGCCGCCGGCGGCTTCCTGCTCGGTGACGGCGCCGCCGCGGTTGAGGCTGCGCTTGAGCCGGTCCTTCCAGTCCTCGGCCTGCGCGGTGTGGACGGCGCCGGTGGCCAGCACCAGCAAGGCCAGGGCGATCGAGACGGGTTTCAGGACGGGGGTCATGGCGTGCTCCTCGGCGGGCGGCGGCCGCCATCATGACGCATCGCGGGGCGCGCTGCCGGGCGGGTAGACTGCCCCCTTCCCTGCGATGGTCCACACCCATGATCGAACTGATCGGCTTCGACGGCGACGACACGCTCTGGCACAGCGAGCTCTACTACCGCGCGGCCAACGAAGCCTTCGAGGCCATCGTCGGCCGCTACGTCGACCTCGCCGACGCCCGCCTGCACGACCGCCTGCTGGCCACCGAGCGCGCCAACCTCAAGCTGTTCGGTTACGGCGCCAAGGGCATGACGCTGTCCATGCTCGAGGCGGCGTTCGAAGTCACCGGCGGCCGCATCGGCGCCGCCGACCTGCACCGCATCGTCGGCATCGGCAAGGAGGTGATGACGCATCCGGTGGAGCTGCTGCCCGGCATCCGCGAGGCGGTGGAGGCGGTGGCGCGCGAGCTGCCGGTGGTGCTGGTGACCAAGGGCGACCTGTTCCACCAGGAGGCCAAGGTCGCGGCCTCGGGGCTGGCCGATCTGTTCAGGCGCATCGAGATCGTCTCCGAGAAAGACGCGCGGTCCTACTCGCGCGTGCTGGCCGAATTCGGCGTCGCGCCCGACCGCTTCGCGATGGTCGGCAACTCGCTGCGCTCGGACATCGAGCCGGTGGTGCGGCTGGGCGGCTGGGGCGTGCACATGCCCTACGAAGTGACCTGGGCGCACGAACTGGAGAACGGGCTCGAGCCCGCGCACCGCGAGCGCATCGCCACCGCGGACGCGCCGGCGGGCATCCCGCGGGCCGTGGCTGGGCTGCGGGCGAAGGCGGCCATGGCATGAGCGCACACGTTCCCTTCGACCGCCGCGACCTCGACTTCCTGCTGCACGAGGTCGAGGGCGTTTCCGCGCTGTGCCGCCACCCGCGCTTCGCTGATCACTCGCGGGAAACCTTCGACGCCACGCTGGATGCCGCCGCGGAACTGGCGATGGCGAAGTTCGCCAGTCACAACCGCGCGTCCGACCTCAGCGAGCCCCACTTCGTCGACGGCCGCGTCAAAATACTTCCGGCGGTGAAGGACGCGCTCGACGCCTATGCCGAGGCCGGCTTCAGCGCGCTGCTGGCGGACGCGGAGGAGGGCGGCATGCAGCTGCCCTACACGGTGGCGCTGGCCTGCGATGCGATGTTCGCGGCGGCCAACGTGTCCACCGCCGGCTACGCGCTGCTGGCGCGCGGCGTTGCCAACCTGCTCCGGGCGCACGCGACGCCGGCGCAGTGCGCGCGCTACCGCACGCCGATCCTGCAGGGCCGCTTCCTGGGCACGATGTGCCTGAGCGAGCCGCAGGCCGGCTCCTCGCTGGGCGACATCCGCACCCGCGCCGAGCCCGCGGGCGACGGCCACTATCGCCTCAGCGGCGCCAAGATGTGGATCAGCGGCGGCGAGCACGACCTGTCGGACAACATCATCCACCTCGTGCTGGCGCGCCTGCCGGATGCGCCGCCGGGGGTGAAGGGCATCAGCCTGTTCATCGTGCCCAAGTTCCGCGTCAACGACGACGGCACGCTGGGCGCGCGCAACGACGTGCAGCTGGCCGGCGTGAACCACAAGCTCGGCCAGCGTGGCATCGTCAACACCTTCCTGAAGTTCGGCGAGCGCGGCGACTGCTTCGGCGAACTCGTCGGCGCGCCGCACCAGGGCCTGGCGCAGATGTTCCACATGATGAACGAGGCGCGCATCGGCGTCGGCGTCGGCGCGATCATGCTCGGCAGCGCCGGCTACCGCTACGCGCTGCAGTACGCGCGCGAACGCCGGCAGGGCCGCCATCCCGACCAGAAGGACCCGGCCTCGCCGCCGGTCGCGCTCATCGAACACGCCGACGTGCGGCGCATGCTGCTGCAGCAGAAGGCCCGCGTGGAGGGCGCGCTCGGCCTGGCGATGCACGCGGCGACCCTCGTCGATGCGCACGACCAGGATCCCGACCCGGCGCGCCGCGCCGAGGCGCACCGGTTGCTGGAGCTGCTGACGCCGGTGGTGAAGGCCTGGTCCGCCGACGCCTGCCTGGAGGCCAACGACCTCGCCATCCAGGTGCTCGGCGGCTACGGCTACACGCGCGAGTATCCGGTCGAGCAGTGCTGGCGCGACAACCGCCTCAATCCCATCCACGAGGGCGCCAACGGCATCCAGGCGCTGGACCTGCTGGGCCGCAAGGCGATGATGGACGGCGGCGCGGCGCTCAAGGCGCTGCTGCGCGAAATCGCCGCCACCGCCGCCGAGGCCGGCAAGGTGCCGGCGCTGGCCGAGCACGCGCTGGCGCTGGTGCGCGCCGCCGGCCTGGTGGCGCGCACCACGGGCGTGCTGGGCCAGGCGATGGCGCGTGGCGAGGTCCGGCTGGCGCTGGCCAACGCGTCGCGCTACCTGCGCCTGGTGGGCCACGTGGCGATCGCCTGGATCTGGCTGCGGCAGGCGCGCGTGGCCAGCGCGGCGGCGCCGGCCTCGGCCGCCGACCGCGATTTCTACGCCGGCAAGCTGGCGGCCTGCCGCTGGTTCTTCGTGCACGAACTGCCGACCATCGAACACGACGCGGCCCTGCTGGCCGCGCTCGACCGCTGCGCGCTGGACACCCCGCCGGACGTGCTGTGAGCCCGCTAGGCGGCGCGGTGCCGCTGGGCTAGGCTGGTTCCGGGGCGTTCCCGGAGGGAGGTGGCGTGGAGCAGGCAGCGAGGCGCACGTCGAACCCGCGGGTGGTGGCCGGCTTCCGTCGCGTGGCCATCGGCGCCGCGCTGTTCTCGATGGCGGTCTCGGCCATGGTGCTGCTCGGCTGGTGGCTGGACAGCGAGGCCATGAAGTCGGTCTTGCCCGGCCAGGCCACGATGAAGATCAACACCGCGATCGGCGTGGGCACCTGCGGCCTCGCGCTGCTGGCCTGCCAGTGGCCGCGCACGCGCGGCGGGCCGGCCTCGGGCCTGCTGTCGCTGTCGGTGCTGGCGCTGGGCCTGGCGACGATGGCGCAGTTTGCCTGGGGCATCGACCTCGGCATCGACACGCTTTTCCACGAGGACCCGGAGGCGCTCGAGCGCGGCCGCATCCCGGGCCGGATGTCCGAACTGACCACGCTCGCGTTCGCGCTGCTGGGCCTCGCGGGCCTGGCCCACTGTTCGCCCCGGCGGCTGGGGCTGGCGCAGGCCTGCGCCCTGGGCGTCGTGCTGATCGCGCTGTACGCCATGTCCACGTACGGCTACCAGATGGCCTCGCCCACCTCGGTCACGCCCTTCTTCCCGGTGGCCATCCACACGGCCCTGGTGCTGCTGGTGCTGGCGCTGGGCTGGCTGGCCGCGCGCCCGGAGGAGGGGATGATGCGCGTGCTGTCGTCCGGGAGTTTCGGCGGCGTGCTCACGCGGCGCGCGCTGCTGCCTTCGCTGCTGATCCCCAGCGTGCTGGCGTTCGGGGCGCAATGGCTGCAGTCGAACGAGGTGCTGACGCCGCAGGCGACGCTGACCCTGCTGGCCGTGGCCTCGGGTGGCCTGGTCGCGTGGCTGGTCTGGTCGGTGGGCGCGCTGCTCGATCGCATCGAGGGCGAACGGCAGCTGGTGCGCGGCCTGCGCGAGGATGCCCACACCGACGCCCTGACCGGGCTCGGCAACCGCCGCGCGTTCCAGCAGGCGATCGAAGGCATGCTGCTGCAGCGCCGGGAGCGCGACAGCGACTTCGCGCTGCTGATGATCGATATCGACCACTTCAAGCGCTACAACGACAGCCACGGCCATCCGGCGGGCGACGACGTGCTGCGGCTGGTGGGCGTGGCGCTGCAGGCCGCGCTGCGGCCGGGCGACGTGGCCGCGCGTTTCGGCGGCGAGGAGTTCGCGGTGCTGCTGCCGGGCATCGGCGGCGCGCTGGCGGTGAAGGTGGCCGAGCGCATCCGCCGCGACCTCGAGCGCACCGCGTGGCCTTACGAGCCGGTGACGGTGAGCATCGGCGCGGCCCAGGCCACGCACGACGAGGAGCCGGCACACCTGGTGGCGCGCGCCGATGCCGCGCTTTACCGCGCCAAGCGCGAAGGCCGCAACCGCGTCGTGCTCGACGCCTGAGCGCTTACTCCCCGGGCGACCAGCCCAGGCCGATGAACACCGAGGTCGGGTTGTCGTCGCCGACGATCGGGCTGTTGCTCACTTCCGACGGCAGCCACGGGTGGCTGGCGCGCGCGAACAGGGTCCAGCGCGGGCCCAGCTTGCGCTGCACCAGCAGCGAGACGTCCGGGATCACCGCCGCCTCGCCCTGGTAGGCCGGCCGGCCGGGCAGGGCTTCGCCGGCGCGCACGCCGTAGTAGTAGTCGATCATGTCGTCCGACTGCCAGCGCACCGATGCACCCGGCACGAAGGTGAAGCCGCCGGCGCGGAACAGGCCGCTCCAGGACAACGCCGCCTCGTAGCCGCCGCTGCGGTCGAGCGCATCGGCCGACAGCGCGGCCTCGACCACGCCGACCTTCTTGATGGTCCAGGCGGAGGCGACGCCGAGGTCGAGCGAGAACTTGCGCTCGGCCATGCCGGCGAGAAAAGCCGAGTCCTTCGGGTCGTAGCCGTCGGTGCGCGCCTGGGCGAAGACCGCCAGCTCGTGCGTGTCGGTGTCGCGCAGTCGCCAGCCGCCGCGCAGGCCGCGCAGGTAGCCGCGCTCGCCCTCGAAGCGGACCAGCGGCACCACCAGCAGGCCTTCGTCGAGGCCGACGTAGGGCGCGTCGCGATCGGCGGCCAGCACGCCGAAGGTCCAGCGCGGCGGCGGCTGGCGCTGGCCCTCGGCCGGCTGGGCGAAGGCGGGCGCGGCGGCGAGGAGGAGGGCGCAGGCGAGCAGGGGCTTGTTCATGGCGGTCACCGGTTCGGGGTTCACCCATTGTGAAGGCGAACCGTCGAACCGGTGTGAGCGGGCCGTTCAGGGCCCGCCCGTTCCCGCCGGCGGTTCAGGGCAGGTTGAAGCCGATCGGCACCAGCGCATACGCCGCGATCGGGCGGCCCTGGCGGGTGGCCGGATGGAAGCGCCACTTCGACAGCACCTGTTCGCGGGCCGCGCGGTCGAGCTCGCGGTGGCCGCTGCTGGTCTCGACCGCGACTTCCTTCGGCCAGCCCTGCTCATCCACCAGTACCCGCAGCAGCACCGTGCCGGTGTCGCCGTTGCGCAGCGCCTGGCGCGGGTAACGCGGCGGCGGGTAGACGTCGTAAGCCAGCGTGGCGAGCTGGGGCGGGCCGGGCTCGAAGCTGTCCTCGACCGGCGGGCCCGGGTCCACGGCGACGGCTTGCTCGCTGCCCTCGTCCATGACCGGCGGGGAGTCGATCACGGGCACCGTGGTCTGGACCGGATTGGTCACCGGCGTCGGGCGCGGGCGTTCGATCACCGGCTGCTCGGGCGGGGCCGGCATCACCTTGATTTCCTCGGGCGGCACGAACTCCGGCAGCACGGTCATGCGCTCCACCCGGGTCGGCTTGGCCGGCGGCGTCCAGGTGCTCGGCACCAGCAGCACCGCGAACACCGCGGCGTGGAGGGCGATGGCCAGCGTGTTGCCGGCGATGCGCTTGGCATCCACGTCGGCGAAAGGCGAGGGCTGGGGCAGGCTGCGCTGGATCATGGGACACCTCCGGTGCGGGTTGGCACTGCCTTCAACGCGCGGGGTCGGCAAACGGGGTTGCCGGACGCGATCCGGCGCGCGGCTACCACGCGGTCCGGATAAGAACCTAAGATGAGGCCGTAGTCCGGAGGCCCCGATGGTTGCGAAATTCCGAGGTTTGCCTGCGTTCGTCCTGCTGGGCCTGGTGGCCCTGGCCGGGTGCGGGCGCGAGGGTGGGGACGCGGCGCCCGCGCCGCCGGCGCCGGCCCAGGCCGAGAGTGCGCCGGCGCACGAGGCCGAGGCCTTCGACCGCAGCTGGTTGGGCGTGCTGCCCTGCGCCGACTGCGACGGGATCCAGACCCGCCTGCAGCTGCGGGCCGACGCCGACGGCGCGCGGTACCTGCTGGAGGAAACCTACCTGGGCGGCGAGGGCAACCAGCAATTCCTGCAGGAAGGGGAATGGCGCGAGGAGACCGTGCAGATCAACGGCGCGCCGGCGGTGGTTTATCGCCTGGACCCGGACGGCCCGGCCCGCTGGTTCTGGCTGCAGCCCGACGGGGCCCTGGAAATGCTCGAGGCCGAGGGCCGGCCGGCCGTGGATGGCGTGCTGTACCGGCTGCAGCGGCTGTGAGCGACCTGGCGGGCCTGTGGGCGCAGGCCGACCGCCTGTGCGACGACCCGGCCCTGCGCGAAGCGGTCTGGCGCCACTGCGGCTTCCTGCCGCCGGGCGTCGGGGCCGACCGCGTGAACCTGCGCATCCATCCGGGCGACCAGATGCTGGCGCACTCGCTGCGCCACCACGGCGAGGCGAATGCCTCGTTCGCCCAGTACTTCAACGTGGCCCTGCAGCAGTACCACGCGGCAAGGCAGGTGATGGCGGCGCTGTTCGGCGAGCGCGCGGCGCAGGCTGACGTGCTCGATTTCGCCTGCGGCTACGGCCGGCTGCTGCGCTTCCTCTCGCTGGCGCACCCGGCGGACCGGCTGCTGGCGGCCGAGATCCAGCCCGAGGCGCTGGTGTTCGTGCGCGATGCCTTCGGCGTCGCCACCGTCGCGTCGCCGGCGGATCCGGCGCTGTTCGAGCCGGGGCGCCGCTTCGACTTCATCTGGGTAGCGTCGCTGTTCTCGCACCTGCCGCCGTCGCTGTTCGAGGCCTGGCTGCGCCGGCTGCACGCCTGCCTGGCGCCCGGCGGCGTGCTTTGCTTCAGCGTGCATGACGCCTGGATGGTGCCGGGTGGCCAGCCCTTGCCGGCGTCCGGTTTCCTGTTCCATCCGGAAAGCGAGAACGCCGACCTCGACAGTGCGCTGTACGGCACGATGTACGTCTCCGAAGGCTACGTCGCCGACGTGATCGCGCGGACGTGCGGCGAAGGCCACGGCCACCACCGCATCCCGCGCGGGCTGGCGCACGAGCAGGACCTGTACCTGGTGGCGGAGGCGCCCGGCCGCGACTACGCCGCGCTGCGCGCGTTCCGGCGCGGCCCCTGGGGCTGGGCCGACGAGCGCCGCCGGCTGCCCGACGGGGAACTGCACCTGCGCGGCTGGGCCGCATCGCTGGACGACGGTGCGCTCGATGCCGTCGAGATCACCGTGGAAGGCGAGCGCTTCGCCTGCGCCACCGGGGGGCTGCGTGAAGACGTCGCCCGGGTGCTGGGCGATGCCCGCCTGGCGCGTTCCGGCTGGGAGTTCCGGCACCGCCCGGCGCCGGGCCCCGGCCCGGTGCGCGTCGCGGTCAGCGCCGCCACGCCCCGGGGCGAGCGTGCGCTACTATTCGCCGGCCACTTCGACCGCCCCGGCTGACCTGGCGCCCCGGGCGACCGGATTGCCGCCAGGCTCACGCGGCATTCAGCGCCTGGCGGCACACTGCGCCCCGTAGCATCCCTCACCAAGGAACCCGCCATGAAGACCCTGATCGCCGGCAGCCTGCTCACGCTCTCCCTCGTGTTCTCGGCGGGTGCCCACGCCATCGTGGACAGCTTCGCCATCGGCTTCAGCCCGCGCACGGGCGACGTGGCCGTGGATGCCCAGCTGGGCGACATCAACGTGTTCGCGCGCGGCAACACGGACGGGTTCATCGACGACGTGGTGGTCAGCTACGGCGCGCCGCGTTACCTGGTGCGCGAGTACTACGTCGACCGCCGCTGGGCGCCCGGCGACATCTACTACGCCTGCGCGCTGGCCTACCAGCTCGGCCGCCCGTGCCTCGAGATCCTCAACATCTACGAGCGCGACCACGGCCAGGGCTGGGGTGCGATCGCGCAGCGCCTGGGCATCAAGCCGGGCTCGCCGGCCTTCCATTCGCTGAAGGGCCGCGTGGGCCAGGGCCACGGCAAGATGCGCGGCAACGGCGGTGGCCGTCCGCAGGCGCAGGGTGGCGGCAGCGCGCGCATGTCGGCGGCGCCCGGCCCCGGCAACGGCGGTGGCCGCCCGGCCCCGGCCGGCGGTCCCGGCGGCGGCCAGGGCAAGGGCAAAGGCAAGGACAAGGGCGGCCGCTGAGTCGCCCCCTGCATCCGGACGAAAAGGGCAGCCCGTTGGCTGCCCTTTTTTTTCGGACCGAGGGTATGGCGCCGGCGTCACCGGGAAAGCGAGGGTCGCTTTCTCCTCCGTGAAGCCTTTATGTCGGAGAAAGCGACCCTCGCTTTCCCGGCGCCACCGGTGCATGGCGGCGTGGGTGCCCAACGGAAGGCCCGGGGCCACGCGCTCCGATGCTTGCGCGTGCAGATCACCGACCAAGGCGCGGCATCTTTCTCGCGTACCTGGCTTGGCTAACCAGCGCAATTCAAGTGGCTGCAGACGGCCTATCGCGCGCGTCCCTCCGGACGCGGAATGTCACCTTCTGGCCAGCTTGGAAGGTGGCCAGTTCGAAGCACCTATCCGCCCGGCGGCGGGGGTGGGTGCGAGGCGTAGCGCCTCGGCCCATGCTTTTCCGATGGCGCCCCGGCAATTTATTGCGCTCTCGCTGGGCCCGAGCAACGAAGCGCTTGAGCCCTCAGCTTTCCTCAAGAACCATCGAGTGCCCATGCCGTGGCGACGGAGCGGTCGGAAAAGCGTGGACCGACAAGAGCCGCCAAGGCCCCACACCCGCCGCCGGGCGGATAGGTCTCCCAATCTGGCCACCTTCCGGGCTCGCGCCGGCGCAACACCTCGCGTCCGAAGGGACGCGCGCGATGGGCCGCAGCGGAGTTCAGGGCGCGAACGGGTTAATCAGGCAAGGTCCGCGAGAAAGATGCCGCGCCCTGGTCCAGATCCCGCACGCGCAAGCATCGGAGCGCGCGGCTGCGGGCCCTTCGTTCACCAAACCAGATGTCACGCACCGGCGACGCCGCGGAAGCGAAGGTCGCTTCCTGCGAAATAAAAGTCTTCACTGAGCAGGAAGCGACCTTCGCTTCCGCGGTGGCGCCGGCACCGAGACGACCTTCGCTTCCGCGGTGGCGCCGGCGCCAGCATCACGAATCAGCGCGCGGTGTAGCCGCCGTCGATGGCCAGCTCCGCGCCGGTGACGAACTTGGATTCGTCGGAGGCCAGGTAGACGATGCCCCAGGCGATGTCGTCGACGTCGCCCATGTGGCCGAGCGGATGCAGCTCGCCGACCGCCTTGCGCGCGGCGGCGATGTCGGTGGCGCCGCTGGCCTTGAGGTGGTTCTCGACCATTGGCGTCCAGATGTAGCCGGGGTGCACCGAGTTCACCCGGATCTTGTCGGCGGCGTAGCAGAGCGCGTCGGTCTTGCTCATCAGGCGCACCGCGCCCTTGGAGGCGTGGTAGGCGGGCACGTCGGGCGCGCCGACCAGGCCGTAGATCGAGGAGAGGTTGATGATGCTGCCGCCGCCGGCCGCCTTCATGTGCGGGATCGCGTGCTTGCAGCAGAACAGCACGCCCTTGACGTTCACCGCCTGCACCTTGTCCCACTCGGCCTCGGTGATCTCGTGCGTGAGCTTGGTCGAGCCCGAGATGCCGGCGTTGTTGACCAGCACGTGCACGCCGCCGAATTCCGCCGCAGCCGCGTCGATCGCTTTCTTCACCGCGGCTTCGTCGCTGACATCGACGTGCCAGTAGCGGGCGCGGGCCCCCTTGGCGCGCAGGGCGGCCGCAATGGCCTCGCCCTCGGCGTCGTGCAGGTCGAACAGCGCGACCGCGCCGCCTTCCCCGGCCAGCCGCTCGGCGCAGGCCTTGCCGATGCCGAGCGCGGCGCCCGTGATGATGCAGACCTTGCCCTGGACCCGGTTCATCGCGCTTCTCCTGAGGGGGGATGGCGCCAGTGTGCCGCCGTGGACCGCGGTCCGTTTTGACGCAGGTCATCCCCGGCACCGGCGGGGCGCCGCGAGCCGGTAAACTGCCGCGATGATCCCGCTGCCCGCCCCCGAAGCCACCCGCCTGACGGTGGCGCCGATGATGGACTGGACCGACCGGCATTGCCGCGTCTTCCACCGCCTGCTGGCGCCCAACGCCCGGCTTTACACCGAGATGGTGCACGCGCAGGCGGTGATCCACGGCGACCGCGACCGGCTGCTGGGCTTCGACCCGATCGAGCACCCGGTGGCGCTGCAGCTGGGCGGCAGCGACCCGGCGCACCTGGCCGAGGCGAGCCGCATCGGCGCCGACTGGGGCTACGACGAGATCAACCT
The DNA here is from genome assembly GCF_036275555.1 of Arenimonas sp. Lineage (GTDB taxonomy): Bacteria > Pseudomonadota > Gammaproteobacteria > Xanthomonadales > Xanthomonadaceae > Arenimonas. The sequence continues at coordinate 3,389 of NZ_DASUDO010000013.1, read as the reverse complement.
CAACGTGGGCTGCCCCTCCGACCGCGTGCAGGCCGGCCGCTTCGGCGCCTGCCTGATGCGCGAGCCGCGGCTGGTGGCCAAGTGCGTCGCCGCGATGGCGGCCGCCTCGCCGGTGCCGGTGACGGTGAAGTGCCGGCTGGGCGTGGACGAGATGGAGGACTACGAGGTCTTCCTGGCCTTCGTCGATACCGTCGCCGCGGCCGGATGCGGCCTGTTCGTGGTGCATGCGCGCAAGGCCTGGCTGCAGGGCCTGAGCCCGAAGGAGAACCGCGAGATCCCGCCGCTGCGCTACGACTGGGTGCACCGCCTCAAGCGCGAGCGGCCGAAGCTGCGCATCCTGCTCAATGGCGGCCTGGCCACCGTGGAGGACGCGGTGGCCGCGCTGGACCACGTGGACGGCGTGATGATCGGCCGCGCCGCCTACCACGAGCCCTATCGCCTGCACCTGATGGACCAGGCGATGTTCGCGCCGGGCGCGCCGCCGCGCGACCGCGCCGAACTGCTGCGCTCCCTGCGGCCCTACATCGAATCGCAGCGCGCGCGCGGCGTCGCGCTCAAGCACGTCAGCCGGCACCTGCTCGGCCTCTTCCACGGGCAGCCCGGCGGGCGCGCGTTCCGGCAGGTCATCAGCGAGGGCGCGCCGCGCCCGGGCGCGGGCTGGGAGCTGATCGAACAGGCGCTGGCGATGACCGTGCGCGCGGGGCGCGCCGCATGATCACGCGCGACGCCGACGCCTTCGTGGCCCACGCACGCGCGCTGGCGCCGGACTTTGGCCCGGGGTGCGCGTCGGCGGCCTTCCTGGTGACGCCCGAGGGCTTCGCGCTGGCCGAGCAGTCGGCGAGCGACAACGCCTACATGGATCTGTCGGCGGCGGTCGACCCGGCGCGCGCGCTGGCCCAGCACCGCGGCCTGCAGCGCGCGCTGGCGCAGGACCTGCCGGTCATCGCCTTCCCGGGCGATCCCGAGGCGCCCGACGGCCTGTTCCCGAACAATGTCTTCGCCACCGCGCCGGGCCGGCTGATGGTCGGGCGCATGCGCCACCCGGTGCGCCAGCGGGAGGCCGAGCGCATGGACATCCGTGGCTTCTTCCGCGCCATGGGGCGCGAGGAACACGACCTGCGCGACCGGCCCGGGGTCTGTGAACTCACCGGCTCGGTGGTGGTCGACCGCGCCCGCGGCATCGCCTTCGCCGGCCTCGGCGAGCGCTGCGACGAAGCGGGCGCCGCGGCCCTGCACGACGCACTCGGCCTGCGCGCGACCTTGCTGTTCGACCTCGCGCCCGGCGAGTACCACGCCAACGTGGTGATGAGCGTGCTGGCCGGCCGCGCCCTGGTGGTCTGCCCGGCAGGCTTCGCCGACCCCGGCGTGGCCGCCGCCATCGCGGGCCTGTACGCCCCGGCGGTGGTGGTGCTGGATCCGGGGCAGAAGGCCGCCTTCGCCGGCAACTGCATCGCCCTCGCGCCCGGGCGCGCCTGGTTCAGCGCGGCCGGCGCCGCGGCGCTGCGCGACGACCAGCGCGCCGTGCTGGCCGCCGCCGGCTTCGAGGTCGGCGCCGTGCCGCTGGATGAAATCGAGAAGGCCGGCGGCTCGCTGCGCTGCTGCGTGGCGGAAATCTACTGAGTGCTGAACCCCGCCCGCGGCCAAGTACTTGAAGGGCTTAGGGTTCAGAATGGATTCACCGCATCCCGCCCAGACTTCGCCGCATGGTCCGGCTGGCTAGCGGACCCCCTTGGAGCTAGTATCCCGACGATGCCGACCGTCCTTCGCCCCGTGCTGCTGCTGATCGCCTTCGTGGCGATGGCGCCCGTGCAGGCGCAGGACCAGGCGCCGCGCCCGAGCCAGCGCGACGACGCCGGGGCCCGCGTCCGCCAGGTCGAGCGCGACGGCGGCCGGGTGCTCCAGGCCGAACCGATGCAGCGCGGCGGCCGCCAGGTCTATCGCCTCAAGGTGCTCACCCCGGAAGGCCGCGTGCGCGTGCTGCAGGACCAGGACATGTCCCCGCGCGCGCCGCCGCGCGAGGCGCGGTTCCAGCTCCGCGAGCGCGAAAGCCGCCGGGACAGCCTGATCCGCCCGCGTGCCCCGGTCCGAAGCGAACCCGTTGCCCCGCCCCCGCCCGGCGACGAGATGCCGCGCGAGCGCGACTGATTCGATCCCGTTCCTGTTTTGCCTGCCCGCAAGGGTCGGCCCCTGTCGAAAGGAGACGACATGCGCGTACTGCTGGTCGAGGATGAAGCCCCGCTGCGCGAGACCCTGGCTGCGCGCCTCAAGCGCGAGGGTTTCGCCGTGGATACCGCCGGCGACGGCGAGGAAGGCCTGTACCACGGCCGCGAAGTGCCCTTCGACATGGCCATCATCGACCTCGGCCTGCCGAAGATGTCGGGCATGGACCTGGTCCGGGCCCTGCGCTCCGAGGGCAAGAAGTTCCCGATCCTGATCCTGACCGCGCGCTCCTCGTGGCAGGACAAGGTCGAGGGCCTGAAGTCCGGCGCGGACGACTACCTGGTCAAGCCCTTCCACGTCGAGGAGCTGCTGGCACGCATCAACGCGCTGCTGCGCCGCGCCGCCGGGTGGAGCAAGCCCTCGCTCGAGTGCGGCCCGGTCAAGCTCGACCTGTCGGCGCAGACGGTCACGGTCGGCGGTGCGTCGGTCGACTTGACCAGCTACGAGTACAAGGTGCTCGAGTACCTGATGTTGCATGCGGGCGAGCTGGTCTCGAAGGCCGACCTCACCGAGCACATCTACCAGCAGGACTTCGACCGCGATTCCAACGTGCTCGAGGTCTTCATCGGCCGCCTGCGCAAGAAGCTCGATCCGGACGGCGAGCTGAAGCCGATCGAGACCGTGCGCGGCCGCGGCTACCGCTTCGCGATCCCGCGCAACGAGTAAGCGCCCGTGGCGATGGTGCGCCGCCGCCTCTCGCTGCAGGCGCGCCAGCTCTTGGCCGCGGGCCTCGCGCTCGTGGCCTTCCTCGGGCTGACCGGCTACGCGCTCGACCGCGCCTTCTCGGAGGCCGCGCTGACCAGCCAGCGCGAACGCCTCGAGAACTTCGCCAAGGCCTACCTCAACGGCGCCGAGGTGCTGCGCTCCGGCGCCATCGTGATGCCGCAGGTGCCGCCGGATCCGCGCTTCGACCGCCCGGGCAGCGGCCTGTACGCCGGCGTGGTGGGCGAGGGCCTGCGCTGGGAGTCGGCGTCCTCGCTGGGCCGCATCCTGCCCCCGCCCGAGGCCGCGACGCCGGGCGCCGGCCGTTTCGACGGTCCCCTGCAGGCCACCGAGGCGAGCGGACGAAGCATCGCCGTCTACCGCTACTCCCTGACCACCATCTGGGAGACCGGCCGCGGCGATCTTGAATTGACCCTCGCGCTGTACGAGGACGCCGGCTACGTCGC
>NZ_DASUDO010000012.1:0-90574 GCF_036275555.1 Arenimonas sp. | reverse complement strand
CGGTGGACCCAGGTCGCCCAGCGCTCGTCGGCGTGGCTGTAGCTGATGAATGCGGCGTAGTGCCTCGACCCGCTCATCGGAAGTCGATGCCCCGCCCGCAGCGAGATCGCTGAACGCCCCTGCTCATCCCGGCTCCCCAGCCGACGGCCCGACCCATCATGGCATCGTCCGATCGGACGTGCCCGCACGCGCGCGCTTTCGCCCCCCATCAACGGAAACGGCGCCCGAGGGCGCCGTTCCGGAAGCCGGGCGGAGAACCCCGCCCCGTGGGGTCGATCAGTAGCGGTAGTGCTCGGGCTTGTACGGGCCTTCGACCGGCACGCCGAGGTAGTCGGCCTGGGCCTTCGTCAGCGTGGTCAGCTTCACGCCGATCTTCTCGAGGTGCAGGCGGGCCACTTCCTCGTCCAGCTTCTTCGGCAGGATGTAGACCTTCTTCTCGTACGTGTCCTTGTTGGCCCACAGGTCGATCTGCGCGAGGGTCTGGTTCGAGAACGAGTTCGACATCACGAAGCTCGGATGGCCGGTGGCGCAGCCGAGGTTCACCAGGCGGCCTTCGGCCAGCATGAAGATCGAGTTGCCGTTGGCGAACGTGTACTTGTCGACCTGCGGCTTGATGTTCAGGCGGACCGCGCCCGAGCTGTTCAGGCGGTCGATCTGGATCTCGTTGTCGAAGTGGCCGATGTTGCAGACGATGGCCTGGTCCTTCATCTGCTGCATGTGCTCGAGCGTGATGACGTCCTTGTTGCCGGTCGTCGTCACGTAGATGTCGCCACGGCCGAGGGTGTTTTCGACGGTGTTGACCTCGAAGCCTTCCATCGCGGCCTGCAGGGCGTTGATCGGATCGATCTCGGTGACCACGACGCGGCAGCCGTAGGCGCGCAGCGAGTGGGCCGAGCCCTTGCCGACGTCGCCGTAGCCGCACACGACCGCGACCTTGCCGGCCAGCATCACGTCCATCGCGCGCTTGAGGCCGTCGGCCAGCGACTCGCGGCAGCCGTAGAGATTGTCGAACTTCGACTTGGTGACCGAGTCGTTGACGTTGATGGCCGGGACCAGCAGCTTGCCGGCTTCCAGCATCTGGTAGAGGCGGTGCACGCCGGTGGTGGTCTCTTCCGAGACGCCCTTCCAGTCCTTCACCACGTTGGTCCAGAAGCCCGGACGCTCCTTGGCGACGCGCTTGAGCAGGTCCTTGATCACCTGCTCCTCGTGCGAACCCGAGGGCGAGTTGACCCAGGCGGTGTCGCCCTTCTCGAGCTCATAGCCCTTGTGGATCAGCAGGGTGACGTCGCCGCCGTCGTCGACCACCAGCTCCGGGCCCTTGCCGCCCGGGAAGGTGACCGCGTCGAGCGTGCAGTCCCAGTACTCCTCCAGCGTCTCGCCCTTCCAGGCGAACACCGGGGTGCCCGACTTGGCGATGGCCGCGGCGGCGTGGTCCTGGGTGGAGAAGATGTTGCAGGACGCCCAGCGCACGTCGGCGCCGAGGTCCTTCAGGGTCTCGATCAGCACGGCCGTCTGGATGGTCATGTGCAGCGAGCCGGTGACGCGCACGCCCTTCAGCGGCTTGGCGGCGGCGTACTTCTCGCGGATGGACATCAGGCCCGGCATTTCCTGCTCGGCGATGTCGATTTCCTTGCGGCCCCATTCGGCCAGGGACAGGTCGGCGACCTTGAAGTCGTGCTTGAGGTTTACGACAGCGTTCATTTGGGTATTGCTCCGTTTTGTGGGACGGCCGCGGACCCCTGTGGGAGGGGCTTCAGCCCCGACGGGCCGTCTCAATCTAACGGGCGCGGTTGGTACGGAACCTCAGCCGAGCCTGATCCCTTGTCCGCAGCGCGGACCGGGCTTGCAGCGCCCCTCGGCGGAGGGTCCGGCGGGCCGCGGGGCGGCTGCCGGGGGTGCGGGTCTTTCCAGACCGGGCGCCATTGTATCGCCAGTTCGCGATGGAGGGATGAATGCCGGGGGGTGCAATGAAAACGGGCCGCTTTCGCGGCCCGTTTTTCCCTCTCCCCGGCCCTCTCCCGCGAGCGGGAGAGGGGGCAAGGCGGTTACTTCTTCTTGGCGGTGGACGGCTTGTCGAGGCCGGCGGCCTTGCGCAGGGCGTCGGCCTTGTCCGTCTTCTCCCAGGAGAAGGCGGTGGCGGTGTGCTTCTTGCCCTTGCCGTCGGTGTAGGTCACCTGGAACGGCTTGCGGCCGAAGTGGCCGTAGCTGGCGGTGAGGCGGTAGATCGGGTGCAGCAGGTCCAGCATCTTGGTGATGCCGTACGGGCGCAAGTCGAAGTGGGTGCGAATCAGCTTCTCGATCTTGTCGTCGCCGATCTTGCCGGTGCCAAAGGTGGTGACCGAGATCGAGGTCGGCTCGGCCACGCCAATCGCGTAGCTCACCTGCACTTCGCACTTGTCGGCCAGGCCGGCAGCCACGATGTTCTTGGCCACGTAGCGCGCCGCGTAGGCGGCCGAACGGTCGACCTTGGACGGATCCTTGCCCGAGAACGCGCCGCCGCCGTGGCGGGCCATGCCGCCGTAGGTGTCGACGATGATCTTGCGGCCGGTCAGGCCGGCGTCGCCCACCGGGCCGCCGATCACGAAGTTGCCGGTCGGGTTGATGTGGATCTTCGACTTCGGCAGCGCCTTAAGCCACGCCTTCGGCAGCACGGGCTCGAGGATGTGCTTCATGACGCCGGCGACGATGTCCTTGTGCTTGACGTTCGGGTCGTGCTGCGTGGACAGCACCACGGCGTCGAGGCCGACGATCTTGTCGTTCTCGTAGCGCAGGGTGACCTGGCTCTTGGCGTCCGGGCGCAGCCACTTGAGCTTGCCGGCCTTGCGGACCTTGGCCTGCTGCTCGACCAGGCGGTGCGCGTAATAGATCGCGGCCGGCATGTACTCCGGCGCCTCGTTGCAGGCGTAGCCGAACATCAGGCCCTGGTCGCCCGCGCCCTGTTCTTCCGGCTTCTTGCGGTCCACGCCCTGGTTGATGTCGGGCGACTGCTTGCCAATCATGTTGACGATGGCGCAGGTGTGGCCGTCGAAACCAACGTTCGAGTTGTCGTAGCCGATGTCGTTGATCACGCCACGGGCCAGGGCTTCGATGTCCACCCAGGCGGAGGTGGTGATCTCGCCGGCGACGATGGCGGCGCCGGTCTTCACCAGCGTCTCGCAGGCCACGCGGGCCTTCGGGTCCTGGGCGAGGATCGCGTCCAGCACCGCATCGGAAATCTGGTCGGCCATCTTGTCCGGGTGGCCTTCGGAGACCGACTCGGAGGTGAAGAGGTAGCTGGACATCGTCGCTTATATCCCTTGATTGAGATGAAAGGATGGGTGGGGCGGGCATGATACACGCCCGGACCCCCGGGTGCATCCTGCGCCCCGCCATGTTGCCTCCCGGTTAAGCCGGCTGTCACCCCGCTGACGCCGGGGTTTCACCGGGCTGTCAGGCGCGGGCGCGAAGCTGCCGCCGTCGCAAGCACGGGGGCTGTCCATGATCGAGCTCGAGCGTCGCCTGGCCGAACGCTATCCGAGGTGGTTCGAGGGCCCGCAAGGGCGGCTGGCGCGGCCGCTGGTGCGCGGGCTGGGCAAGTGGTCGGGGCTGGAAGAGGCCGAGCGCTTCCTCGCGGACAACGGCCACCTGCGTGGCCGCGCATTCATCGAGGCGGCGCTGGACCACCTCGAGGTCCGCTACACCGTCGACCAGGTCGAGCGCGAGCGCATCCCGCAGTCCGGGCGCGTGCTGATCGTCGCCAACCACCCGTCGGGCGCGCTGGATGCGCTGGCACTGCTGCATCTGGTCACCGGCGTCCGCCGCGACGTGCGGATCCTGGCCAACGATTTACTTGACGCCGTCGAACCGCTGCGCGACCTGCTGCTGCCGCTGCGCATCCTCGGCGGCAAGCCCGATGCCGGCAGCCTGGCCGCGGTGGACGCAGCGCTGGCGCGGGAGGAGTGCGTGATCGTATTCCCGGCGGGCGAGGTGTCGCGCCTGGGGCTGCAGGGCGTGCGCGACGGCCGCTGGCGCAAGGGCTTCCTGCATTTCGCGAAGGCGAGCGGGGCGCCGGTGCTTCCGGTGCGGATCGGGGCGCGCAATTCGGCGCTGTTCTACGGCGCGTCGGCGCTGTTCAAGCCGGCGGGCACGGCCCTGCTGCCGCGCGAATTGTTCGCCCGCCGCGGCAGCCGCATCGCGCTGCGCATCGGCCGGCCGCTGGTGCTGGCCGACGACCAGCCGCCGGCGAACGCGCTGGCCTCGGTGCGGCAGGCGCTGTACGCCATTGGTTCGCGGCGCGAGGCCGCGGCAAAGGGCCCCGAGCCACTGGTGCACGCGGTCGACCGCCGTTTTCTGGTGGGCGAGCTGGCGAAGCTGCCGCTGCTCGGCAGCACGCCCGACGGCAAGCGCATCCGCGCCGGCCGGCTCGACACCGACTCGCCGCTGCTGCGCGAGATCGGCCGCCTGCGCGAGCTGACGTTCCGCGCGGCAGGCGAGGGCACCGGCCGCAAGCTCGATCTCGACGCCTACGACAGCTGGTACGACCACCTGGTGCTGTGGGACCCGGAGGCGCTGGAAATCGCCGGCGCCTACCGCATCGCCGACGGCGAGCGCGTGCTGGCCGAGCGTGGCCGCGAGGGTTTCTACACGGCGTCGCTGTTCCGCTACCCCTGCGAACTGCTGCCGCGGCTGGCGCAGGGCATGGAGCTGGGCCGCAGCTTCGTCGCCCCGGCCTACCAGGGCACGCGCAGCCTCGATTACCTGTGGCTGGGCATCGGCGCCTACCTGCGCGCGCACCCGGGCGTGCGCTACCTGTTCGGCCCGGTGACGATCAGCGCCGAGCTGCCGATCGCCGCCCGCGAGCAGCTCGTGGCCTACTACGACCGCTATTTCGGCGGTCATCGCGGCGAAGTCGTCGCGAACCGGCCGTTCCGCTTCCTGGCCGCGCCGCCGGCCTGGGGCGAGCTCGGCGCCGACGACGCGTTCCGCGTCCTGAAGGCCAACCTCGGCGCGCTCGGCACGCGCGTGCCCACGCTCTACAAGCAGTACACAGAACTGTGCGAACCCGGCGGCGCGCGCTTCCTGGCGTTCGGCGTGGACCCGGCCTTCAACAATGCCGTGGACGGGCTGGTGGAAGTGGACCTGTCGCGCGTGCGGCCGCGCAAGCGCGAGCGCTACCTCGGACCGGTGCCGGCGGCGCTCGCGGCGGGCGACGCGGCGTGATGGCGGCCGCGACGCGCCGGCAGCGCGCGGTCTTCCTGTCCGACGTGCACCTGGGTTCGCGCAACTGCCACGCGGCCGAGCTGGCGGTCTTCCTCGACGGGCTCAGCACGCGGCGCCTGTACCTGGTCGGCGACATCGTCGACCTGTGGTGGATGGCCCAGCGCCGCGCCGCCTGGGGTGCCGACCAGAACCGGGTGGTGGAGGCGCTGCACGAACTGGCCCGCGCCGGCACCGAGCTCATCTACGTGCCGGGCAACCACGACCGGCCCATTCGCCGTTTTTGCGGGCTGATGCTGCCGGCGATGCAGGTGCGCCGCCGCGCCATCCACCAGATCGCCGACGGCCGCCGCCTGCTGGTGACGCACGGCGATGACTACGACGCCGCCACCCACTTCGGCGGCTTCCAGGAGCGCTTCGGCGACTGGCTCTACGACCGCATCCTGGCCGGCAACCGCGTGACCAACCTGGCGCGGCGCCGGTTGGGCCTGCGCTACTGGTCGCTAGCCGACTTCCTGAAGCGCCAGAGCGGGGCGGCCGAGCGCTACATCGCCCGCTTCGTGCAGGCCGGGCTGGACGATGCGCGCCGGCGTGGCCTTGACGGCGTGCTGTGCGGCCACATCCACCGCGCGGCGCTGCGCGAGGTGGACGGGCTGGTGTACGGCAATGACGGCGACTGGGTCGAAAGCCTGACCGCGCTGGCCGAAGACGCCGACGGCAGCCTGGTGCTGCTGCGCCACGACGGCACCGAGCTGGAGCGACTGCCCGCGCGCGCGCCGCGACTTCGGCTCACGCTGGATCAGGCCGCCTGAGGCGCATCGGCCCGCCCGATCCGCGCGGCGTCGGCGCGGCCGCCCCTGGGTCCGGTGCATCACGCCACGGCGACCGCGGCCGCGGTTAGCATCTCGGCATGGACTCGTTATCGCAGATCGTACTGGGCGGCGCCCTCGCGGCCGCCGTCGCCCCGGCCGGCCATCGCCGCGCCGCGCTGCTGGCGGGCGCGGCGCTCGGTACGCTGCCTGACCTCGACAGTTTCGTGATGCTGCCGCTGGGCCTGGATCCGGTGGCGATGATGACCTGGCACCGCGGGCCTTCGCACTCGCTGCTCGTGCTGCTGCCGCTGGCCTTCCTGGTTTGGGCGGGCTTCCGCGCGCTGGGCGGGCGGGTGGCCGAATCGCCCGGGCGCTGGTTCGCGGCGATCGCGCTGGCGCTGGTCACGCACCCGATCCTCGATGCCTTCACCGTTTACGGCACGCAGCTGTGGTGGCCGATCCCGGTGTCGCCTGCGATGTGGTCGAGCCTGTTCATCATCGACCCGCTTTACACGCTGCCGCTGCTGGTGGCCTGCGTGCTGGCCTGGTCCTGGCGCGAGCGCGAGGCCGCCCGCAAGGCGCTGGTCGTCGGCCTGGCGCTGAGCACCGCCTACATCGGCTGGTCGCTGACGGCGAAGTGGCTGGTGGATCGGCAGGCCGAGCGCACGCTGGCCACGATGGGACTGCAGGAGGCGCCGCGGTTCTCGGTGCCGATGCCGTTCAACACGCTGCTGTGGCGGGTGGTCGTGATGACGCCGGACGGCTTCCTGGAGGGCGAGCGTTCGCTGGTCGCGGATTCCGGCCCGATGGTGTTCCGGAAGTATTCGTCCGACACCGAGTCGCTGGCCCGCGTCGGCGAATTCCCCGCCGTGCAGCGGCTGCTGTGGTTCAACCACGCCTTCGTGAAGGCCGAGGTGCGCGACCGGCAGCTGGTGCTGAGCGACCTGCGCATGGGCGCCGAGCCGGACTACACCTTCCGCTTCGTGGTGGCCGAGCGCGACGGCGTGGGTTGGCGTGAAATCCCGCCGAAGCAAATCAGCTGGCCGTGGGAGGCCAGCCGGCGGCTGTCGCAGATGTGGAACCGGATCTGGGAGGCGCCGCCCGCGCCCGAGGCGGACGGGGCGGCGACCCAGGCGGCGCGCTAGCCGGTCAGAACAGGTCGACCGACGGCCACGTGTCCACGTCGTTGGCGATGGCTTCCATCATGTCGTTCATCGCCTTGGTGCTGCTGTTGTTGCTGTTGCTGGCGGCCACCAGGCCGAAGCCGTCGCTGCGGCGGCGATAGGTGGACATGGTGCCGCTCATCTCGCCGTAGTGCGCGTAGGGCGTGCCGAGCCAGCTTTCGTGCTTCATGAAGCGGAGCAGGTCGATCGGGCGCGCGATCCAGCCGCCGTGCGAATCGAAGCGCTGAGGCTTGACGCTGGAATAGGCGCCGCCGCCGTAATAGACCACTTCGCCGGGCTTGCGGTCGGCCAGCTTGTCGCCGCCGATGACGATGTCGCCCGCGCCCGCCGGCTTGAGCAGGGCGTCCCGTACGTAGGCCTCGTACGACTTGCCCGAGCGCGCCTCGATGATGCGGCCCAGCAGGCAGTAGCCAAAGTTCGAATACATGTCGTCGCTCGTTAGTCCGGCCGGCGTCGTGCCGGGGGTGTAGCCCAGCGGATAGTTCTCGAGCGCCCAGTTGATCAGGCCCGTGTGGCCGGTGCCGGTGTAGTCGAACATCGGGTCGCTCTTGGCGCCGTCGCTGTTGATGCGGCGGAAGCCGGCGCGATGGCGGATCAGGTGGTCGACGGTGATGTCCTCGATATCCGGGTTGCTGTCCGGCGTGGCGAAGGTGCCGCCCAGGAGGCTGTTCGCACCGAACACCCGGTCGCCAGTGTCGAGCGACGTGTCGTTGGCGAGTTTCAGGATCGCGGCATGGGTGATCGGCTTGGACACGCTGGCGACCCGGAAGCGGTGCATCGGGCTGACCGGCATGCCGCTGTCCTTGTCGGCCACGCCGAAGCCGGCCGCATAGACCAGCTTCTCGTCGCGCATCACCGCGATCGACAGGCCCGGGATGTCGTTGGCGCGCATGTACGCGCGGGCCTTGTCCTCGATCAGCTTGAGGTCCTTCGCGGCGAAGGTGGTGTTGCGCCAGATCGTGTTGAAGCGCACGCCGTCGGCGCCATTGAAGGCCTCGACGTAGTCCGGCTCCCACGACTGGTAGAGGTGGTTGTCGAACACCGCCTGGTAGTGCGCCGCCGGCGTGCCGTGGCGCGCCGACCACTGCGGGCCGCCGGACTTGGTCCAGACCGCGGCGTAGCGGTCGCTGCCGCCGTCGCGGTAGCCGCTGACGACGCTGAGCCGGTAGCCCTGGCCGGTGAACTCGTCGAACGCCGCCTGGTACTGCGCCGAGGTCAGGCCGTGGCGCGCGACCCAGGCCGGGCCGCCCTTCTCGAAGATCGCGGCGAAGCGCGGCGCGTTGCCCACCGTGTAGGCGCTGACGTGCTTGAGCGCATAACCCTGGCCGGAAAGTTCGGTCACCGCGGCCTGGTACTGCGCGCCGGTGAGGCCGTGGCGCGCGGCCATCGCCGGCCCGCCGGACCTGGTCCAGATCGCGGCGTACTGCGCGGTGTTGCCGACGGCGTAGCCGTTGACGAAGGTGAGCCGGTAGCCCTGCTCGTTGAAGCTGTTGAACGCAGCCTGGTACTGCTCGGCGCTCAGGCCGTGGCGCGCGGCCCAGGCCGGGCCGGCCTGCTTCTTCCAGACCGCGGCGTAGCGGGCCTGGCCGCGGCCGCCGTCGTAGCCGCTCACCGACACGAGGCGGAAGCCCTTGCCGGTGTACTCCTCGAAGGCGGATTGGTATTGCGCGGGCGTGAGCCCGTGGCGTGCGACCCATTCCGCCGCCAGCGCGGGGGCGGTGGCGGCGAACAGCAGGGCGGCGGCGAACAGCGCGGGCCACGGGGACGGCCGGTCGGCCGTCGCGGGGACAACGGGGGGGTGCGGAATCATGCGAGTGCTCCGGGGGTTGCGAACAGGGGATGCGCCCGTCGCGATCGTGCGCTTTCCAATGAACGATGCGTGGCGCGAAAACCGGCCTTCCCGGTGGTCGCGTAAGAAATCTCTTACGCGGCGGCCGCGGCATCCCAGGGCACGCCCGCCACCAGCGCGTCGAAGTATTCGCGCGTCAGCCGCAGCTGCGACCCGGCGTCGTCGGCGCGATTGACGACCGCGCGGAAGGCGGCGTTCTCCGGCCGGTCCTTCGCGTACCAGCCCAGGTGCTTGCGCGCGATGCGCACGCCGGCGACGTCGCCGTAGAAGGCATGCAGGTGGGCGAGGTGGCCCAGCAGCACGTCGCGCACTTCCTGCAGCGTGGGCTCGGGCAGCTTTTCGCCGGTGGCGAGGTAGTGCGCGACTTCGCGGAAGATCCACGGGCGGCCCTGTGCGGCGCGACCAATCATCACCGCGTCGGCGCCGGTGTGGCGCAGCACGAAGGCCGCCTTCTCCGGCGAATCGATGTCGCCGTTGGCCAGCACGGGGATGCGCAGCGCGGCCTTCACCGCGGCGATGGTGTCGTACTCGGCGTGGCCGGTGTAGTGCTGGTCGCGGGTGCGGCCATGCACCGCCAGCGAGGCGATGCCGCTGTCCTCGGCGATGCGCGCGATGGTGAGCGCGTTCTTCTGGTCGGCGGCCCAGCCGGTGCGGATCTTCAGCGTCACCGGCACGTCCACCGCGGCCACCACGGCCGAGAGGATGCGCGCCACCAGCGGTTCGTCGCGCATCAGCGCCGAGCCGGCCCAGGTGTTGCACACCTTCTTCGCGGGGCAGCCCATGTTGATGTCGATCAGCTGTGCGCCGTGGTCGACGTTGTAGCGCGCGGCCTCGGCCAGCATCACCGGGTCGGTGCCGGCGATCTGCACGCTGATCGGGTCGGGTTCGCCGGCGTGGTCCATCCGGTGCAGCGATTTGTTGGTGTGCCAGAACTTCGGGTCGGAGATGGTCATCTCCGACACGCACAGCCCCGCGCCCAGGCGCTTGCACAGCATCCGGAACGGTTTGTCGGTGACGCCGGCCATCGGGGCCAGCACCACGCGCGGTTCGATGCGGTAGGGGCCGATCTGCATGGGGCGGCATTCTAGCCGCCCCGGGGAGTCCCCGCCCCGGTCAGCGCCGGGTGCGGCGCCGCCAGAACAGGAAGCCCGTGACCAGCAGGAACGTGGGCAGCAGGCCGGTGATCGCGAGGGCCAGCTTCATGCCGGGTCCGCCGACGGCGGCGACGTGGAGCGGGTAGATCGCATCGCTGAGGCGGGCGCCCGGACGGTCGGCGGTGGCGTCATGGCGGAGCAGCACCTGGCTGCCGTCGCGGCTGACGCCGACCAGGCTACGGCCCACCGGATGCCATTCGCCGGGAGCCTGCACGCGGAACGTCACGCCCGGGGCCGCGTCCGCCGGCGGCGCGACGCGCGCGACCCTTGCGCCGGGGAATCCGTCGCCTGCGGCCCGCAGCACCGCTTCCCAGTCGAACCGCGTCGTGGTCGTTTCAGGGGCGGCGGCGATGGGGGCTGGCCGCTCGCCCAGCGTCGCCACCAGCACGGCGCGGAAGCCGCTCGAATAGATCATTGCCACGCCCGTCAGGGTGGCGAGCCCGAGCAGCGGGAGCAGCAGCACGCCGCTGCTGCGGTGCCAGCTGAGCCAGCGTCGTGCGGGCGGTCCCGTGTGCCAGCGCAGCTGGGCCAGCATGCGATGGCGCTTGGGCCACCACAGGTATAGCCCGCTGGCGAGCAGGCCGAGCGAGATCCAGCCGACCACGCCGAGCACTTCCTTGCCTACGGCCCCGCCGAGCAGGTCCACGTGCCAGTGGTGCAGCCACATCAGCCAGTCGTCGCCGGGGCTGCGCACCAGCAGCAGGCGGCCGTCCTTCGGCGCGAAATAGGCGCGCCGGCCATCGGCCAGGTAGCCCTGCCACACGGGCAGCGCTTCGCGCGGCAGGTCGAGCGCGGTGATGCCCAGCCAGGGCGCCTCCTCCAGCAGTCGCCCCATCACTGCGGCATCGGCGACCGGCGCATGGCTGGCGAGCGCCGGGCGGGTGGCGAGCAGCAGCTCGTCGTGGAACACGAGCACCGTGCCCGCCAGCGATACCAATGCGAACAGCGTGCCCACGACCAGCCCCAGCCACAGGTGCAGCCAGGCCAGGGCCGCGCGCAGGCGCGGCCGGGATTTCCGGACGCGGTCGAGTCCGCCCTCGGGCATGGCCGACCTCAGAAGCGATGCGACCAGGCGACGCTGAGCACGCGGCCGCGACCGGCGACGTAGTCGTCGTTGGAGGGCGTGGTCTGCGAGTAGTAGCTGACGTACTGCTCGCCGAACAGGTTTTCCAGGCCTACCGCGAGCTGGCCCACGGGCAGCGCGATCGTGGCCTGCAGGTCGACCGTGGCGTAGCCCTCGAAGGACGCCACGCGCGTGCCGAAGCGCTCGAACTCGCGGTCCATGGCCTGGCTGGCCTGCAGGCGGGTGGCGATGGCCTCGCTCCAGCGGCGCTCCCAGAACAGCGTGGCGCGATCGGGGCTAATGTTGATGCCCTCGAGGTCGGTGTCGACCGCCCCGTCCTGGTTGCGGTCGTAGCGGCCTTCGCTGCGCGCATAGGCCACGCCGAGGCGATCGGCCGGTGACAGCTTCAGCGCCACTTTGCCTTCCACGCCGCGGATCTCGGTGCGCTGGCGGCTCACGTTGTAGTTGTCGGTGGCCGGGTCGTAGACCAGCAGCGAGCCGAGGTCGGAATCCGACCAGTACGCGGCGAGATGGGCGCTCCAGCGTCCGTCCTCATAGTCCAGGCCCACTTCCCGGTTGTCGGCGACCACCGGGGAGAGATCGACCAGGCGGTCGACGTCCTGGCCGGGTCGGTTGATCGCGCGCAGGACGCGACCGATGTCGGCGACGGTGTAGCCCTCGGCGTAGGAGCCATAGAAGGCGAGCGCGCTGGTCGCCTGCCAGACGATGCCGGCGTTGGGCAGCGTCTCGCGCGTATCCGGGTTGCCGCCGCCCACTTGCTGCGCGCCGTAGATCGGCAGCGTCACGTAGTCGTCCACTTCCAGTTCGCCGCGCTCGTGGCGCAAGCCGCCGACCAGGCTCACTTCGCCGATCGTCCACTGCAGCTGGGCGAAAGGCGACAGCGAGGTGTAGGTCGTCTCGGGCACCCAGGCCAGGTCGCTGGCCAGCAGCACCTGCGAGGTGGTGTCCTGCTGCAGGTCGACGCCGATCGTGGCCTGCACGGGAAGCCCGAACAGGTCGCCGCGGGACCAGCTGAACTTGCCGCCGAACTTTTCCGACTCGTTCTGCGACTGGTCCTGCCAGATCGAGCCAGGGTCGTTGCGGAAAAAGTCTACCCAGGGGCTGGATCCGTAGCGGGCCGCGAAATCGACCCAGAACACCTGCGCCTGCAGGTAGCCGCCGGCCAGGTCGCGGTCGAGGTAGTCCAGGGCGACCTGGCTCGAGCGGTTGCGCGCCGGATCCAGCGGCAGGTCGCCGCGCACCGAGGTCGCGGTCCGGCCACTCGCCACGTCGCCCGGCACCGAGACGTAGTTCCCTTCGCCCTCGAGCTCGTAGTGACTGACGCTCAGCTGCAGGCGGCGCTGTTCGCCGAGGTTCCAGCCGACCTTGGTGAATAGGTTGGTCGCGATCGAGTCCATCAGGTCACCCTGCACGCCGTTGACGGCCAGGGCGCGGCCGTCGCCGTCGTAGTGCAACCCTTCGCGCGCGAACGAGAGACCGCCCACGAGATCGACCGAGCCCTGGTGTGTCGCATAGAGCCAGGAGCCGCGCGTGCCGGTGCCGTCGTCCTCGCCCGGCAGCGCGCTGCTGGCGCCGAGCGTCACTTCGTGGAAGGCGCTGCCGTCGGCGGTGGGCGCCCGCCGGGTGATGATGTTGATGATGCCGCCCGAGGCCCCCAGCCCCTGAAGCGCATTGGCGCCGTGGATGACCTCGATGCGCTCGATCATGGCCGGGTCGATGGTGTGGGCGTCGCGGGAGCCGTCGCGCAGCGGCGTGGACTGCGGCACGCCGTCCACGAGGTACATCGGCTGCCGGCCGCGGAGCGATTCACCAAAGCTGGTGAGCTTCTGGCGCGAGGGCGCGAAGGCCGGGATCAGGTTCGCCAGCACCTGCGACAGGTCGCGGGTCAGGGCCAGCTGCTGCTCGAGCTGGGCGCGGTCGATGACCGTGATGGTGTTGGGCAGGGCCGCCTCCGACCAGGGCAGGCGGCTGGTGCTGGCGGATACGGTGACTTCGTCGAGCACGGCCAGGTCATCCGCGGCGAGGGCCGGGGGCGAGGACAGGGCGCCGAGGACGGCGAGGGCGAGCAGGGAAGCGCGGGGCATGCAGGCGGTCCGGGGAGGAAAGTGGCCGCATGATAATAAGAATGATTCGTAATTACAAACAAAAGACGCTGCGGGATGGGGCGGCCCAGGGCGCCCCGCGGTACCTGTCGTGAAGGATTACTTGTCGAGCTCGGAATGGCGCGGCATCGCCAGCGCCGCGCCGCGTCGCTCGGTGGACCGGGCGGCGAACCGGGTGGCGAACCGCACCGCGTCGGCAAAGGCGGCGTCCGGCGGGGCGCCGGCCAGCGCGGCCGCCAGCGCGCCGCTGAAGGCGTCGCCGGCGCCGGTGGTGTCCACGGCTTGCGCCGGCGCGGCCGGCACCCGGTAGGCCGATGCGGCATCGCCGCGCGGCGAGTCGCCGTGCGAGACGAAGGCACCGGCGGCGCCCAGCGTCACCACCACGGTGGCGCGCGGCGCTAGCAGGCGGCACAGCGCGTGCAGCCCGGCGTCGGGCATCGCCGCGAGCGCCGCGGCGTCGACTTCGCGGCCTTCATGCCGGGCCAGCATCGCGGCGAACTCGGTTTCGTTCGGCGTCAGCACGTCGGCGACGGCAAGCATCGTATCGGTGGTGGGCGCGTTCGCGGGCGCGGGGTTGAGGATGGCGAGCACCCCCGCCCGTCCGGCGGCGTCGAGCGCGGCCTGCACGGCGTCGGCGTCGACTTCGAGCTGGGCCAGCACCACGCGGGCGCTGGCGAAGGCGTCGGCCTGCGACTGCACGAAACCGGCAGAGAGTGCGGCATTGGCGCCGGGCGCGACCACGATGACGTTGCGGCCGGACGCATCCACGAAGATGCCGGCGGTGCCGGTGGCCAGATCCGGGTGAACATCGTCGCGCAGGTCGATGCCCTCGGCGGTGGCCAGCAGGCGCGCGCCGGCGGCGGTGTCGTCGGCGCCCAGCGCGGTGATGAAGGTGGTGCTGGCGCCCGCGCGCGCCGCGGCGACGGCCTGGTTGAAGCCCTTGCCGCCAGGGCCGCCGGCGAAGGTGCCGAGGCGCGTGGCGCCGGGGGCCGGCAGCGCATCGGTGGTCCAGACGAAATCCTGGTTGTACGAACCCACCACCACAACCTTGGCCATGAAAGATCTCCCGCCGCTAATGCTGTAGGAGGGACTTCAGTCCCGAGGCTTTTCGGCGAAAAGCTTCGGGACTGAAGTCCCTCCTACAAGGGTCCGTCAGGCGCCGAGGGTGGTGAGGACGCCGGCGATGGTGGCGGTCATGAAGGTGGCCAGGGTGCCGCCCAGCACGGCGCGCAGGCCGAACTTGGCCAAGTCCTGGCGACGCTCGGGCGCGAGCCCGCCGATACCGCCGATCTGGATCGCGATCGAGCTGAAGTTGGCGAAGCCGCACAGCGCGTAGGTGGCGATCAGCTTGCCTTTGTCGGTCAGCGCCACGCCTTCGACGTTGCCGTTCACGATCTCGGCCAGCTGCAGGTAGGCCACGAACTCGTTGAGCACGATCTTCTGGCCGATCAGGCCGCCGACCGTGGTCGCGTCCTGCCACGGCACGCCGATCACCCAGGCGATCGGGGCCAGCAGGTAGCCCAGCAGGGTGGCCATGTCGGTCGGACGGCCGAGGGCCTCGGCCAGGCCGGTCACTTCGCCGATCCAGGTCAGCGGCCAGTTCAGCATGGCGATCAGGGCGATGAAGGCCAGCAGCATCGCGCCGATGTTCAACGCCAGGCGCAGGCCGTCCGCGGCGCCGGCAGCGGCGGCGTCGATGATGTTGCTGGTGGTCTTCTCGACCTCCATCTTCACCGTGCCGCGGGTGAGCGGGTTGCCGGTTTCCGGTATCAGCAGCTTGGCGATCACCAGCGTGGCGGGCGCGGCCATGATGGACGCGGCCAGCAGGTGCTTGGCGTAGTAGGCCGACTCCACCGGATCGCCGCCGCCGAGCATGCCCACGTAGGCCGCCAGCACGCCGCCGGCGATGTGGGCCATGCCGCCGATCATCATGGTGATGAGCTCGGATTCGGTCATGCGGCCGATGTACGGGCGCACCGTCAGCGGCGCCTCTGTCTGGCCAATGAAGACGCTGGCGCACACGCTGGTGGTCTCGGCACCCGACACCTTCATCACCTTGGTGATGGCCAGCGCCATGACGCGCACGATGAACTGCATCACGCCCAGGTGGTAGAGCACGCCCATCAGGGCGGCGAAGAAGATGATGGTGGGCAGCACCTGGAAGGCGAAGATGAAGCCGTAGGTGTTCACGTCCATCAGGTTGCCGAAGATGAACTTCGAGCCTTCGCCGACGAAGCTGAGGATCTTGACGAAGCCATTGCCCAGGGCGTCGAACACGTCGCGGCCGCCCGGCACCAGCAGCACCAGCGCGGCGAAGCCGACCTGCAGGGCGATGCCGGTGAGCACCAGGCGCCAGTCCACCGCACCGCGGTTGTTGGAGAACAGCCAGGCGATGAAGATGAGGACGGACAGGCCGAACAGGCCAAAGAGGATGCTGGTGATCATTGAGCGGCGGAACCCCCGGGACGATGCGGCAGGGTAGAGCAGGCCCCCCGCCCCGGCAAGGCGGGCTCAGCCCTCGTCGCGGGCGGCCACCCGGTTCCGGCCGGCCTGCTTGGCCACCTGCAGGCGCTGGTCGGCCCGTTTCATCAGGCCCGAGAGGTCATTGGCGTCCTGCGGGCAACTGGCCAGGCCAGCGCTGAGGGTCATCCGGCGTGGCTCCACGCCCGCCTCGGGCACGAAGGGTGCGGCCTCCAGCCGGCGCCGCAGCAGGTCCAGCCGCTCCCAGGCGGCCCCGATCGGCAGCCGCAGCACCAGCACGAACTCCTCGCCGCCGACGCGGATCATCGGCTCCTCGCGCGCCAGCTCCTTGCGCAGCACCGTCACCGCGTGGCGCAGGGCGCGGTCGCCGGCCAGGTGGCCCAGCTCGGCGTTGATGTGGCGGAAGTTGTCCAGGTCCACCAGCGCCAGGCTGACGGTATGGCCCTGCGCCCGCGCATCGCGCACCAACTGGGGCACGCGGGTGTTGAGGTAGTTGCGGTTGGGCAGGCCGGTCAGGCCGTCGGTGGCCGAGAACTGGGTGAGGCGCTGGGCGCGGAACACCACCATCGCGGTCACCAGGGTCACCGCCAGCAGCAGCACCAGGCGCTGCACCTGGGTGGAGGTGCTGACGGTGCCGTAGGTGGCCGAGACTAGCGGCTCGCTGCTCAGCGTCACCACGGCCGCCCACAGCAGGCCGGTCTGCAGCATCGCCAGCGCGCCGGCGAACAGGGTGACGCGCACGTCGTGGCGCAGCGCGGTGGCGAAGATCGCGAGCGGGTAGCAGCCCCAGACCACCGCGCTGTTGATCGCCGCCACCGGCGTCTCGAGCGACAGCAGGGCCAGCACCAGGGTCACCATGGTGATGTCGGAGGCCGCCGTGATGGTGGCCAGGCCGGCCACGCGCCGCGGCCGCCTGGCCAGGCGCAGCCAGAGCAGGCTCAAGCCCAGCGCCAGCAGGGCGCCGCACAGGCCGGCCAGGGTTTCGTGCAGGGTGCCGCCCGCCCAGCGGTTGAGCAGCGGCAACAGGAGCAGCAGGCTGGCGACGCCGACGCGCAGGTGCGCCACCAGCAGTTCGCCGCCCGCGCCGACCTCCAGCAGGATTTCGTCGGGCGGCTCGCGCAGCGAGGCCGCCAGGTCTTCGAAGGTTTCGCGCAGGGTACTCACGCGGGGGGTCGTGGCCTGTCCAGAACTGGCCGGAGCATAGCCGGGCCGCCGGCGCGCTGTCAGGCCGGGCTTCGGCTCAGCCCGGCAGGCCCCGCAGCGCCACCCACAGCGCCAGCGCTGCGAACAGGGCGGCCGCGGCCCAGCGGGCGGCCTTGAGCGGCAGCTTCGCGGCGAACTTCGCGCCCAGCAGCACCACCGGCACGTTGGCCACGGCCATGCCCAGCGTGGTGCCCGCGACCACCTGCCACAGCGGCGAGTACTGCGCCGCCAGCACCACCGTCGCCACCTGGGTCTTGTCGCCGATCTCGACGATGAAGAAGGCGATCGTGGTGGCGACGAAGGCGCCGAAGCGCGAGGCCTTCACCTCGCCGTCCTCGAGTTTGTCCGGCACCAGCGCCCAGGCGGCCACCGCGGCGAAAGACAGCACCACCGCCCAGCGCAGCACCTCGGGACTGAATAACGTGGTGACCCAGGCGCCGATCCAGCCGGCGAGGCCGTGATTGGCCAGCGTGGCCACGAGGATGCCGGCGATGATCGGCCAGGGCTTGCGGTAGCGCGCCGCGAGCATCAGCGCGAGCAACTGCGTCTTGTCGCCGATCTCGGCGATGGCGACGGCGAGGGTGGAAACGTAGAAAGCGTCCAATGAAAGACTCCGGGGCCGGGACGCGGTTTGGACGAAGGCCGGCGCCTCGCGGCCCGGCCCGGGTTCGCGACGCGCTGGCCTTCGGTCTTGCCCGCAAGGCGTGTGCCTTGCCCGCGCACCATGGCGATCGCCAAGTATGTTGATGCGAGGTGGCCCGGAGGGCCTGGGCTACTCCCCGAAGCCAGGGAAAGCGCGCCGATTATACCCGCAGGCGGCGGCTCAGGGCTCGCGGCAGAAGTCGTGGGTGGTCTGGCCTGGAACCGGCGGCAGGAAGGCGGGGTACGGGTACGCACTGCCGCTGAACCTCCTTCCCTGGAAGTATTCCCGGTGCATGGCTTCGGCCTGCCGTATGGCTATGGCCTGGGAAGCGGCATCCATACCCCTGAGGCGGCCTTCCATACTCTGGCTTCCATACAACCTGGCGTACAGCAGCCCGATCACCGCTGCCTGCTCGGGATCATTGGGGATCAGGGCCGCGTGGAAGCCTCCGTCGTCCTGGTACGCGATCATCAGGGCGAACGCCGCCTCCGGATAGCCGGCTTTCAGGGCCCGCCGCATCATGCCGGGCGCGTTGCGGCGCCAACGATCGAAGGACGGGTCCGCCATCGCGCCGCGGCTCGACGGTGGCCAGTGCTGTCCCTCGGCGTAGCGCACCATGGCCTCGGGCTCGCCGGCGAGGGCCGCCTGCTCCAGGTATCTCGCGCCCTGGCCAGCGAGGGCGGTGGGTACGGCCTTGCACTGCGCTAGCCGCTCCGCGATCCACGCCGGTTCACGCATGAGGAAGTCGACACTCGCGCTGCTTCGCATCGCCTTGCGTGCGTCCTGGTCATCGGGCGGGGCGGGCGGCGGCGCCATGAGTGCTGCTTGGTGTTCCAGGTGTTCGCAGCGCAGCAGCTCCATCCCCAGCCGGCAGGCGGCCTTGCGGTCCCCCGCGTCGGCGCGTGCAGCCAGTGGGCCCAGGAGGGATGCCAATGGCCGATCCTCAGGCGGCAAGGGCTCGGCATCCGCGGGTTCGACGGGCCGCGGCCGTGTGGTTCCAGGCGCAGGGACCAACGGTTCTCCCCTGCCGCCCAAGAAAGCATCGGACGGAGCACTCGGCGTCATCGAAGCCTCTTTTTGCCACAGCGTCACTGCGAACAGCGCCAGGGCTGCCATCGCCGCGATGCCAAGCGCGCGTCGGATGCGCGGCATCATTAGTGGTTCTCCCCGGGGCGACAGCCCTGGCCCAGTGCCACTGTGGCGCCTGGCAGCGGCCATTCGATGCCGCCGAAAGCGTCATGCAGGGGTATCAGGCCGTGGGCGGCATCCGCGAAGTCGAGAGTGGCATTGTCGAAGTGCCGGTCGTGCCACTCTGCGGCGCGACGTTCAGCCACGGCCGCATGCCGCGGATCATCGCGCACCGGGATCTGGAAATGGCTGGTGTCGAATCCCACGCCGAATACGCGACGCGCCAGGGCCAGGCTGGCCTCGGCCGCCTCCGCGTCGGGCGGCGTCACCCACGGAAGGAAGTTGTGGTTCATGGAGTGCGACTGCAGCATCAGCAGCACTGCGCCCGGCTGACCCGTCTCCAGCGCGCGTTGGACCAAGGCCGGGGCCTCGCGCCGCCACTGGTCGAACTCCGGCGTGGTGATGAAGTTCATCGATCCGGATTGCCCGAATGCGCCACCTGCGGCGTACCGCACCACGGCATCGGGTTCTCCTGCCAGCGCAGCCTG
Organism: Arenimonas sp.; assembly: GCF_036275555.1. Taxonomy (GTDB): domain Bacteria; phylum Pseudomonadota; class Gammaproteobacteria; order Xanthomonadales; family Xanthomonadaceae; genus Arenimonas. Next base: position 71,190 of record NZ_DASUDO010000012.1, on the reverse strand, counting down.
TCGAAGATAGTGCCCGCCGCGCGCGATGAGGTCCTCGTCCAGTCCGGCGCACTGTCGCTGCAGCTCGACCATCTCGAGGAGCTTTGCCGCAGTGTTGTTGGCGGCATCGAGTTCTCCTTTCTCGGTCAGCTCACGTTCCTGTTTCGCCATCGCCTGCGCCCGGTCGTCGGTGAGGTAGGCCAGGGCCTGGCATCGAAGCAGATCCACGCCCAGCCGGCAGGCGGCCTGGGCATCGCCAGCATCGGCGCGTGCCTGCAGGGCGGGGGCGATGTCGGCCAACGGGGTGTCGCTGGCGCGGCGAAGGGTGATTTCGCCGGGCGGCGCCGCGGTGGCTCCGGAGGTCGCGGCGGGTGGCGTGGCCACGCGCTCGACCGCCGCAGGCGCACGCGGCGCGACCGGTTCAGGCGAAGGGAGCGGCGCGGGCGCTGGCCACCATGCGCGGATCGCGAAGATGCACAGGACGACAGCCAGCAGGAGCGCGGGGGCGCGGCGGAGGCGGCTCGTCAAAATCAGGGGCCTGCGGAAGACGGGATGCCTGGAGTAAAGCGGCTCCCGGACCCCGTGGCAACCCAAAGCCTGTGGGAGGGACTTCAGTCCCGATGCCTTCCGGCGAAAGGCATCGGGACTGAAGTCCCTCCCACAAAGAGGCGGATCAGACGGCGGTCAGGGGCTTCGGCGGAGCCGGTGGCGCGGGGGGCGCGGCGGCGGGCGTGCGCGGGGTGGGCGGCGTCGGGGCCACCGGCGGCGCGGGCGGCGCGGGCGGCGGCGGCGGGGCGAACCAGCGCAGCGGCGGGGCGTCGGGCACGGTCACTTCGACGGTGCGCGGCTTGCGGTCGCGGAGCACCTGCACGCTTACCTTCTCTCCTGCGTCCTGCTCGCGCAGCGCGCGCATCGCATCGCGCGGCGTGGCCACGGCGTCGCCCTCGATGCGCTGGATCACATCGCCCGGCTCCAGCGATTCCAAGCCCGGCCCACCGCTGAGCACCAGCACGCCGCGGTCGGTGCCGAAATAGCGGCCGAGCTTCGCGTCCACCGAGGCCAGGTTAAGGCCGCTCCAGCGGAAGGCCTGGCTGAGCACGGGCAGCTGGCAGTCCTCGCTGCCCGGCGCGCAGGGCGCGGTGCGCAGGCGTTCGATCTCGATCGCCACGTCCGGATCGATCAGCGGCGTGCCTTGGGCGCGCTCGAAGGCGAGCGCGCGGGCGACGGCGCCGTCCGCGCGGTTGAAGACCATCACGCGGCCGATGTCGTCCACCACCACGTTCGCGGTGCCGGGCTTGCCGTCGCGGGTATAGCCCAGCGCGATCTTCTGGCCCTTCGACAGGCTGCCCAGGGATTCGCGGGCCTGGGTGATGGCGGATTCGCCGCGCTGGTCGATGGCCTTGCCGTCCACCCGCACCAGCACGTCGCCGGTGCGCAGGCCGGCCTTGGCCGCGGGGCTGTCGGGCGTCACCGCGGCGATGCGCACGCCGGGGCCGGCCTCGTTCTCGGCCATGACGATGCCGACGCCGGGGCGGCGCAGGCCGTCGCCGGCTTCCGACAGGTTGATGCGCAGGTCGTCCACGTCGAGCGTGTTGCCGCCGGGGCCGACCACGATGGCCTGGCGATACGTGCGCACGCCATCGGCTTCGCCCAGCGCGCGGCTGAGTTCGGCGACGCGACGGGCGCTGCGCTCGAGTTCGGCGCGGGCCTGTTCCAGTTCGGCGCGGGTGGCGGCCTCGTCCTTCGGCGCATCGGCGCCGAAGGCGGCGGCGGGCAGCAGGGCCGCGGCGATCATCAAGGACATCAGTCGAAGCTTCATGCGGGCATTCCTCGGAGGAAAACGGGCTCAGGAAAAACGGGGGCGGGTTCAGTGCTCAGAACGTGGCGACCAGGGCGCCATCCACGGTGTCGCCGTCGGCGGCCAGGTACTGGCGGGTGCCCTGGAAGCCGGCGTATTCGCGCAGCAGCGAGACGCGCAGCTGCCAGAGGGCGGCGCGGCCGTCGGGGCCGAGCGCGGGGTCGGACAGCGCGGTGTCGATCTGCTGCAGCCGGTCCTCGAACTCCAGGCCGAGCAGGGTGCCGCTGGCCGAGGCCATGCCCTGCGGGGACACGACGCTGACCAGGTGCTCGAGGCGTGCGGATTCCGCCATCAGCGCGTCGACGTCGGGCGCCGCCGCGGTGGCGACGGGGTCGGGCGCGACCGGCGGGGTGGCGATGCGGCCGGGCAGCAGCGCCGCCAGGGCCAGCACGGCCGCGGCGGCGAGCGCGAACGGCCAGCGAATGCGGGTCTTGTGCTGGCGTGCAGCGAGTCGCTGCTGCAACGGCGGCCAGGCGCTGCGGTCCGGGGTTTCCAGCGGCAGCTGCCGCAGGGCCTCGGCGATCGGCAGGCCGGGGTCGTGGGCGCGGGCGTCAGGCATGGGACAACTCCTGTTCGATCTTCAGCAGTTCGCGCAACTTGCGGGTGCCGCGCGCGAGCTGGGATTTGGAGAAACTGGGCGTGCGGCCCATCAGGCCGGCGATCTCGTCGTGGGTGTAGCCCTCGGCGTGGTAGAGCCAGAGCACGCTGCGGGTGGCGTCGGCCATGCGGCCGAGCGCGCGGGTGAGCAGGGCGGCATCGGCGGCGGCGGCCGGCAGCATCACGTCATGGTTCTCGAGCTCGGCGTCCACCGCCTCCTCGGTCTGGGGCAGCCGGCCGCGGCGGCGCAGGCGCATCAGCGCTTCGTTCACCGCGATCTGGCGCAGCCAGCCCCAGAAGGGCGAATCACCGCGGAACTCACCGATGCGGTCGAACAGCTTGAGCATCGTGTCCTGCAGCACGTCCTGCGCCTCCTCGCGCTCGCCGGTGAGGCGCAGCGCCAGGGTGAAGACGGGACGTTCGAACAGGCGGTAGATCTGCTCGAACGCCCCGGCCTCGCCGCGCCGGGCGCGGTCGACCAGGGCGGCCGGGACATCGATGGCGAAGGACGAGGGGTGGCTCACATCGGTCAAGGATGCGGCGGAGCGGGAAAGCGTCGCAGGCGATTTTGCATGCGGGCAGCCTGTGCCTGCCGGACAGCCCTGTAAACCCTGCCGGAAGGCCCGAAAACAATGTGGGAGGGACTTCAGTCCCGATGCTTGCCGGGGAAAGGCATCGGGACTGAAGTCCCTCCCACAGGAGGGCGGCGCCGGGCGGTCAGAAGCCGATGCGCATGCCCACGAAGGCGCTGCGGGGCTGGCCCGGGCGGGCGCCGGCCGGGCGGCGGGCGACGACGTAGGTTTCGTCCGACAGGTTCTCGACCCGGGCGTAGAGCTCGATCTTGTCGTTGAGCTGGTAGCCGCCGGTCAGGTCCCACACCATCGCCGAATCCGTGCGCTCGCCGGGGCCGCTGCCGGCCTCGGTGCGCATGTCGTCGAGGTAGTTGGCGGCCAGGCCCAGGCGCCAGCGCTCGCCGGCCAGGCCGAGTTCGGCGTGCACCAGGTGCTCGGGCAGGTAGGGCAGCTGGTCGCCCACGGCCACGGTGCCCCACTCCTCGAACGAGGACACGAAGGCGTTGCGGAACTCCGCCTGGGTATAGGTGTAGGCCAGCGAGAACGGCACGGAGACCGCGCCGCCTTCGTTGAAGTCGTAGCCGAGGCTGGCCTCGAGGCCGCTCACCCGCGCTTCGCCGCCGTCGAACTGGTCGCCGAGGTTGCAGTTGCCGCCGCTCGAGGCCGTGCAGGTGCCCACCAGGTTGGAGTAGTCATTGACGAAGCCCACCAGCTCGACGCCCGTCGCGCCCTGGTTCCAGCGCAGGCCGAACTCGCCGTTCACGCTCTTCTCCGACAGCGCGCCCGAGGCCGGGCCTGGCGGGTTGAAGCCGCGGTGCACGCTGCCGAACAGCGTCAGCGAATCGCTCAGCAGGTAGGTGGCACCGAAGCCCGGGATGACTTCGTCCACTTCCGTCTCCACCTTCGACAGCACCACGTCGCGCAGGCCGGTGGCGGTGGAATAGCGGGTGCTGGCCAGGTCGATGCGCTCGTAGCGCACGCCCGGGGTCAGGATCCACTTGCCGAAGCTGATGGTGTCGTGCACGAACAGCGACAGCGCCTCGGCGTCGCCGACGCGGTTGTCCTGGGTGCCGGGTGCGCCGTCGCGGGTCAGCACGAACTGGCCACCCTGCAGGCGGTAACGGTCGTCGTCCTGGTAGCGGTCTTCCTGGTCGCGGTGCACGCGCAGGCCGACTTCCAGCTCATGGCTGGCGGCGCCGGTGGCGAAGCGCGTGCCGAGCACGGTCTGCAGGCCCTGGGCGTAGTAGCTGCGGTTGTTGTTGCGCAGGCGCAGCGCGTTGGCCGGGCTGTCCTCGCCGGTGAGCCAGGCGTACTGGTCGGCCCAGGTGGCCGGGTCGGCCAGGATGGTGCCGATGCCGACGTAGCTGCCGTTGAGCGGGTTCAGCACGTCGTTGAGCTTGTACCAGTTGCGCGAGAACTCGGTGCGGTAGGCGACCGTGTTGAGCGTGGTGTTGTCGCCGAGCTCGATGAGGTGGCGCAGCTCGAGCAGGTTCTGTTCGGTCTGGATGTTGTCCAGGCGCGAAGCGGCGTAGCGGCGGTTCGGGTCGGCGCGGAAGTCGGCGTCGGCCAGGCCGAGGTAGGTCTCGTTGCTGTCCTGGGTGTTGTGGCCGACCTTGAGGTCGAGCTGCTGGTAGACGCCGGCGTCCGGCGCACTGACCCAGCGCAGCTTGGCCACCACGTCGTTGAGCTCGTAGCCCGCGTCGCCGCCGCCGTCGATCTGCTTGAAGCCATTGGTCGACTGGCGCACCACCTCGACCATGCCGCCGAAGCGCTCGCCCATGCCGCCGGCCCAGCCGTGGGCCAGCACGGTGGCGTCGGAGCCATAGGAAAGGTCGAGCTCACCGCCGCCCTCGGACGGGATCGGCGTGGAGATCAGGTTGATGGCGCCGCCGGTGGTGCGCGGGCCGGCCTGGATGGCGGAGGATCCTTTGCGGATCTCGACCGCATCGATGCGGGCCATGGTCGGGAAGTAGTAGGCGGCCGGGGCGGCGTAGGGCGCGGGCGCGATCAGCACGCCGTCCTCCATCACCGTGATGCGGCTGTTGCGGTCGGTGCCCGAGCCGCGGATGCCGATGTTCGGGCGCAGGCCGTAGCCTTCCTCTTCGACCAGGTAGACGCCGGGCACCTGGCGCAGCACGCGGTTGATGTCGCGGTAGTTGAAGCGCTCCAGCGTTTCCTGGTCGACGTAGTGGGCCGAGCCGGCTGCCTTCTGCGTGTCTTCGGCAGTGCCGAAGACGTTCACGCTGTCGAGCCGCTGCAGCTCGGGCGAGGGCGCGCCGCTGGCGAGGGCGGCGGTGGGCAGCAGGGCGAGGGAGATCGCGAGGCGCAGGCTGGGCGACATGGCGGGGGAGTCTCTGGAGAAGTAAGGGAAGTCGGGGGCCGGGGCCGGAATGGGCAAAAGGTTACTGCAAGCGAGAATGATTCGCAATAGCGAAGGCTCGCCGGCGCCCCTCGCCACGCCCCGGCTTTGCGGCTAGGATGAGAATCATTATCATTTTTCCCATTCCCCGGACCGGAGCCCGCCATGTCGCGCCTCACGCTTTCGCTACTCCTCGCCAGCCTGCTGGCCCCGGCCGTGCAGGCGGCCGAACTGGTGGTCTACACCGAGCGCAAGGAGCCGCTGGTCAAGCCGCTGTTCGAACGCTACGAGCGCGAGACCGGCACGAAGATCCAGCTGCTGTCCGATGGCGCCCCGGTGCTGATCGAGCGGCTGGCCGCGGAGGGCGGGAACACCCGCGCCGACGTGTTCATGGCCGTGGACGCGGGCAGCCTGTGGCAGGCAGCCGAGCGCGGCCTGCTGGCGCCGGTGCAGTCGCCCGCGCTGGAGGCGGCGATCCCGGCCAACCTGCGCGATCCGCAGGGCCGCTGGTTCGCGCTGTCGCAGCGCGCGCGCACCATCGTCTATTCCACCGAGCGCGTGCAGCCGTCCGAGCTGTCGGGCATCGGCGACCTGGCGCGCAAGAAGTGGCGCGGACGCCTCTGCCTGCGTTCGTCCAAGAAGGTCTACAACCAGTCGCTGGTGGCCACGCTGATCGAGCGCATCGGCGTTGAGTACACCGAGACCGTCGTGCGCGGCTGGGTCGCCAACCTTGCTACTGAGCCCTTCGCCGACGACACGCTGCTGGCCAAGGCCATCGCCGCCGGCCAGTGCGACGTGGGCCTGATCAACACCTATTACCTCGGCCGCCTGCAGCACGACGACCCGGCGTTCCCGGTGCAGGTGTTCTGGGCCAACCAGGCCGGCGTCGGCGCGCACGTGAACGTCTCGGGCGCCGGCATCGTCGCCGCCTCGAAGCAGAAGGACGAGGCGCGCAAGTTCCTCGAGTGGCTGGCCTCGGAGTCGGTGCAGGCCGACTTCGCCAGCGTCAACTTCGAGATCCCGGCGCGCCCGGGCGTGGCGCTGGATCCGGTGGTCGCCGCTTGGGGTCCATTCAAGGCCGATCCGGTGAACGTGTCGGTGGCGGGCGCGCGCCAGGCCGAAGCCGTGAAGCTGATGGATCGCGCCGGCTGGCGCTGACCGGATGAGCGCCGCCGTCGCGCGCGCCGCCTGGCCGCGGGTGCTGGCCTGGGCGCTGGCGCTGCCGCTGCTGCTGCCGGCGCTGTGGCTGGCGAGCGCGTTCGCGACGCCGGCGCCCGACGTGTGGCCGCACCTGTTCGCGCAGGTGCTGCCCGGCGCGGTGCGCAACACGCTGGTGCTGCTCGGGCTGATCGCGGCGCTGTCGCTGCTGGTGGGCGTCGGGCTGGCCTGGGCCAGCGCGCGCTACGAGTATCCGGGGCGGCGCCTGTTCGACTGGGCGCTGGTGCTGCCGATGGCGCTGCCCGGCTACGTGGTCGCCTTCGTCTACGTCGGGCTGACCGACTACGCGGGGCCGCTGCAGTCCGCATGGCGCGCGCTGGGCGGTGCGGCCAACGGCTTCCCGGAGCTGCGCAGCGTGCCGGGGGCCGCGCTGGTGCTGTCGCTGGTGCTTTATCCCTACGTCTTCCTGATCGTGCGCGCCGCTTTCCTGCGGCAGGGCAGCGCCGCGATGGATGCCGCGCGTTCGCTGGGGCACGGGCCGCTGTCGGCTTTCTTCCGCGCGGCGCTGCCGATGGCGCGGCCGGCTTGGGTGGCGGGGCTCAGCCTGGTGCTGCTCGAAGCGCTGGCGGACTTCGGCGCGGTCAGCATCCTGGGCGTGGATACGCTGGCGACCGCCATCTACAAGACCTGGTTCGGCTTGTACTCGCTGACGGCCGCGGCACAGCTGGCGTGCGCGATGGTGGCGCTGGTCGCGCTGGTGCTGGTGCTCGAGCGGCTGGGGCGCGGGCGGGGCCGGCACGCGGGGCCGCAGCTGATGCCGCCGCCGCGGCGTCCGCTGGCGGGCTGGCGCGGCTGGGCTGTTTCGGCGGCCGCGCTCGTGGTGGTGTCGCTGGGGTTCGTGGTGCCCGTGGCGCAGCTGCTGGCCTGGTCCTGGCAGTCCCGCGCCGCGCTGCCCGACGTCGGCGCGCCGGCGCTGAACACTGCGCTGCTCGCGGCGATGGCGGCGGGCCTGGTGCTCGCGATCGCGCTGGCCTTCACCCTGCTGGGCCGGCGCGGTGGCGGTGACCGGATCGTGCAGGCGGCGGGGTTCACGGCCGGCCTCGGCTACGCGGTGCCGGGCACGGTGCTGGCGGTCGGCGCGATGTGGCTGCTGGTCGCGGCCGAGCGCGCGATGCCGTGGCTGGGCGGGCTGGCGCTGAGTTCCAGCCTGGTGGCGGTGCTGCTGGCGCTGTCGGTGCGGTTCCTGCGCGTGGGCCACGAGGCGACCGAGTCCGCGTTCCAGTCGCTGCGTCCCTCGTTGCTCGAGTCGGCGCGCGTGCTGGGCGTGCCGGCGGGCGCGCGCCTGCGCCGCATCGTGCTGCCGCTGCTCCGGCCCGGCCTGGTCGCGGCGCTGCTGCTGGTGATCGTGGAGACCGTGAAGGAACTGCCCGCCACGCTGATGCTGCGCCCCTTCGGCTGGGATACGCTGGCCGTGCGCATCTACGGCTACACCACCGAAGGCCTGTGGGCGCAGGCCGCGTGGCCCGCCCTGTGGCTGTGCCTGGTCGGCCTCGCCCCCGTGTGGTGGCTGGTTCGCCAGCAGCGGTAGTTTTCCGCATTCGCTGAGAACCACCCCACGGTCCGCGTTGCGGATCACGTGTCCGGGACGGGGCGGGGTGCGATAATGGCGGCCTTCCCCGAACGCACTGGCAGGCCATGAGCAAGAAGACCGTCCTCAACGAAACCCACCGGGCGCTGGGCGCCAAGATGGTCGACTTCGGCGGCTGGGACATGCCGATCAACTATGGCTCGCAGATCGAGGAGCACCACCACGTGCGCCGCGACGCCGGCATGTTCGACGTCTCGCACATGACCATCCTGGACCTGCGCGGCGAGCAGGTGCGGCCCTTCCTGCGCCAGCTGGTGGCCAACTCGGTGGACAAGCTGCAGAAGCCGGGCAAGGCGCTCTATGCCTGCATGCTTGATGCCAACGGCGGCGTCATCGACGACCTGATCATCTACTTCTTGGCCGAGGACTTCTTCCGCCTGGTGGTCAACGCCGCCACCCGCGACAAGGACCTGGCCTGGATCACGGCGCAGGCCGCGCCCTTCGGCATCACGATCCAGGAGCGCCGCGACCTGGCCATCGTCGCGGTGCAGGGTCCGAATGCCCGCGACAAGGTGCTGGGCCTGCTCTCGCCGGACGCCGCGCAGCGCGCCGGCAAGCTGGGCAAGTTCGTGGCCTGCGAGGCCGACGGCCTGTTCGTCGCCCGCACCGGCTACACCGGCGAGGACGGTTTCGAGGTGATGGTGCCCGAGGCGCAGGCGGTCGATTTCTGGAACCGCCTGCTGGCCGCGGGCGTCAAGCCGGCCGGCCTCGGCGCGCGCGACACGCTGCGCCTGGAGGCGGGCATGGCGCTCTACGGCCAGGACATGGACGAGTCGGCGACCCCGTTCGAGGCCGGCCTGGCCTGGACGGTCGCGCTCGACGAAGGTCGCGACTTCACTGGCCGCGCCCGGCTCGAGGCGCAGAAGGCCGCCGGCGCCGCGCGCCAGATGATCGGCCTGGTGCTGGACGAGAAGGGCGTGCTGCGCCACGGCCAGGCGGTGTTCACCGCGGCGGGCGAGGGCGAGATCCTCTCCGGCACCTTCTCGCCGACGCTCGGCAAGGCGATCGCGCTGGCCCGCGTGCCGGCCGGCGAGGTCGGCGCGGTCGAGGTCGACATCCGCGGCAAGCGCCTGCCGGTGCGCGTGGTGAAGTATCCCTTCGTCCGCGACGGCGCCGCCCAGCCGGGCGTGCTGGCCTGAGCCACCGCGCGCGGCGGATGCCTTCGCCCGCGCTCCCCGCTAGACTATCGACCACCCCCCGCCACGCACCGACCATCGAGGCCTGTCATGAGTGAGATCCCCGGCGACCTGAAGTTCCTCAAGTCCCACGAATGGGCCCGCGTCGAAGACAGCGGCCGCATCACCGTCGGCATTTCCGACCACGCCCAGGGCCTGCTCGGCGACCTGGTCTACGTCGAGCTGCCCAACGTCGGCGACAGCCTGGAGCAGGGCGCCGCCGCCGCCGTGGTCGAGTCGGTCAAGGCCGCCAGCGACGTCTACGCCCCGGTCGCGGGCAAGGTGGTCGAGGTCAACTCGGCGCTGTCGGACAAGCCCGAGACCATCAACGAGGACGCCTACGGCGAAGGCTGGCTGTTCGTGCTCGAGGCCAGCGAGCCGGAGCAGCTCAACGAGCTGCTCTCGCCCGACGACTACGCCCAGCTGCTCGAGGACGAAGGCCACTGACGGCCCGCCCGACCGAAGCATCCGACACCGGCCGCCACGTGCGGCCGGTGTCGTTTCCGGGTGTCGGAAAGTCGGTGCCGGTGTCGGCGGCGGCGGCGGAAGTTCGCGCAGTTCGGCCATCCGGGGCATCGAAACGCGCCGGTTCGGCGCCCCGCCGGAAAGTTTTTTTCGGGCGCGCCAGGCGTGCTTTCCCGACCGTCGGAGCGCACTTCGCGCGCCGGTGCGGCGCGCGCGCGGCGCCGCGCATCGCGACGCGCGTGGCTTTTTTCCAGCGCTTTTTTCGCATGCGCTTTTTTCGCACGCATCGCGGGTGGTTCTTCCCAGTCGCGCCGACCACGCGTTCGGCACCAGAACATGGCGAGGGGCCCTTGAAATTTTTTCTGCAAAGTTGTTGACATCAAGATTTCCCGTGATTAGCTTTCGCCCAGCAGATGTCAACTGCGGAAACGAGTGATCAGGATCGAATCGACAACGCGGGCCACAACACCGAACTCCACCCGGACTCCGTCGTCGGTGGATCAGGGCAACCATCCCTCCGCGAAATCGAAATCGACCGTCCGCAAGAACCGCCATTCCAACGCCCGGGCCGGTCATGGCCCGGGCGTTTTCATTTCCGGCGCCGCCCCGCGCCGGACCCGATCCGTCCACGGCGCCCTTGGCGCGGTGGCGGTGCTGCGTCGCGGGAATCCTCCCGCGGCGATGCTTTTGTGACTGGGCAGTCCAAACGCCAACTGACGAGGAGTTGACACCATGGCTACGAAGAAAGCTGCGAAGAAACCGGCCAAGAAGGCCGCGAAGAAGTCCGTGAAGAAGACGGTCAAGAAGGCGGTCAAGGCCGTCAAGAAGACCGTGAAGAAGGCGGCCAAGAAGGTTGCCAAGAAGCCGGCCAAGAAGGCCGCGAAGAAGGTCGCCAAGAAGCCGGCCAAGAAGGCCGCGAAGAAGGCTACCCGCAAGCCGGCCGCCAAGAAGGCTGCCAAGAAGTCGGTCAAGAAGACCGCCAAGAAGGCTGCCAAGAAGCCGGCCGCCAAGAAGGCTGCCAAGAAGCCTGCTGCGAAGAAGAAGGCGGCGCGCAAGCCCGCTGCCAAGAAGCCGGCGATGGCGATGCCTGCCGCCCCGGTGGCTCCGTCGCTCTAAGACGGATCGCAAGCGCGGTATCTGGGCTCTCTCCCCGTATTGCCCAGGCGGGGAGGGAGACTTTCCAGAAGCTCCAAAGAGAACGCCGGCCCTGGGCCGGCGTTTTGTTTTGTTCTGGCGCCGGCGCCGGGCCCAGCCTCAGCGCCGGCGGCGCGGCCTCACCGGTTCCGGCGCGAGCCAGTCGCGCGCGGGCAGGCCCAGGGCCCGGTCGAGCGCGGTCGGCAGCAGCGCGGCCGGCATCGAGGATTCGGAGTTCCAGAGGATGACCACGCCGATGTCCTTGTCCGGCAGGAACGCCGCCATGGCCCGGTAACCCTGCACCGCGCCCGCGTGGTAGACCAGCGTGTGGCCGGCGTAGTCGTAGATGCGCCAGCCCAGGCCGTAGTACGCGCTGCGCAGCCGCTCCCGGCGCCAGCTGTTGCCGCGGATCTCGCCCGGCGTCTCGACCTGCGGCGTCTGGATCTCGTTGAGCAGTTCCGGCGGCAGCACGTCCGGGCGGTGGCCCATCTGCGCCACCAGCCACTGCGACATGTCGCGGATGCTGGCGTTGACCCCGGCCGCGGGCGGGATGCGGTAGTAGGTTTCCTTCGGGCGCACCGGCAGCCACTTGCCGCCGCTGCGCACGTGCGGGCGCGCCCAGCTCGGGCTGGCCTCCAGGCCGTCGCGTCCGAAGGTGGCGCCGTACATGCCCAACGGGTGGAACAGCCGCTTCTCGACCTGGTGGTGGTAGAAGTCGCCGGTGACCGCGAACACGAGGTCGCCGACCAGGCTGAAGGCGATGTTCTGGTAGGCGTAGCAGTCGCCCGGCGCGCAGGTGAGGGGCGCGTCGGAAAGTTTTTCGGCCAGGAGCGGGTAGGGCTGGTCGGCCTCGAGGTCGCGGTCGAAGGCGTTGTAGCCGAGGCCGACGCGGTGGCTGAGCACCTCGCGCACCGTCAGCCGCTGCGCGCCCTGCAGGTCGCGCAGGGTGAAGGCGGGCAGCTGGTTGGCGATGGGGGCGTCCCAGCTCATCGCGCCCTCGCTGACCAGCATCGCGCTCAGCGTGCCGGCGAAGGCCTTGGACAGGGAGGCGACGCGGAACACGGTGTCGGTGCCGACCGGCTGCGGGTTGCGGCTGTCGACCACGCCGTAGCCGCGCATCGACACCACCTTGCCGTCCTGGACGATGGCCATGGCCATGCCCGGGATGCGCGACTGGGTGACGACGCCTTCGGCCAGGACCTCGAGCTCGCGTGCCTGCGCGGTGAAGTCGGGCGCCTTGGCTGCATCGGCGGCGGCGGCCGTGCCCGCGACCGCGAGCCAGAGGGCCGCGAGAGCGGCGGGCAGGCGGGACGGCGCGTTGGCTTTCTTGCGTGGCATGTCCGACGTATGCTTGGGGAACAGCCCCATTCTAGCGCGCGTTCCGCGCCGGGGGACTGAACAGGGGAGAGTCCATGATGATCACTTTGCTCGTGCTGGTGTTGGTCGTCGGTGTCGCCGCCGCCTGGGGCGTCGGGATTTACAACGGGCTGGTCACCGCCCGCAATGCGTTCAAGAACGCCTTCGCCCAGATCGACGTGCAGCTGACCCGGCGCTACGACCTGATCCCGAACCTGGTGGAAGTCGCCAAGGGCTACCTCAAGCACGAGCGCGAGACGCTGGAGGCCGTGATCCAGGCCCGCGCCGCCGCCGTCAGCGGCCTGGCCGCCGCCAAGGCCAACCCGGGCGACCCGAATGCGATGGCCTCGCTCGGCGGCGCCGAGACCGGCCTGGCCGGCGCGCTGTCGCGGCTGATGGTGGTGGCCGAGGCCTACCCCGACCTCAAGGCCAACCAGAACATGATGCAGCTCACGGAAGAGCTGACCTCCACCGAGAACCGGGTCGCCTTCGCGCGCCAGGCCTACAACGACTCGGTGATGGCCTACAACAACAAGCGCGAGGTGTTCCCCTCGAACCTCATCGCCGGCCTGTTCAACTTCGCCGCCGCCGCCCTGCTCGAGATCACCGAGCCGGCCAAGCGCGAGGCGCCGAAAGTTTCGTTCTGAGCTGACGGATGAACTTCTTCGAGCGCCAGGAGCAGGCCCGGCGCCAGTCGGGCCGACTCGTCATCCTGTTCGGCCTGGCGGTGCTGGCCATCGTGGCCGCGGTGAACCTGGTGTACTTCATCGCCGTCGGCGGCCTGCCCGACGAGGGCTCGCCGCGCCACGTGCTGGGCGGGATGCTCGTGGTCAGCATCGTCACCGTGGGCATCATCGCGGTGGCGTCGATGCACCGCATCTCCAGCCTGGCCGGCGGCGGCGCCGCGGTGGCGCTGCAGATGGGCGGCACGCCGGTTCCGGAAGACACCACGGACCTGCACTACCGGCGCCTGCGCAACGTGGTCGAGGAGATCGCGATCGCCTCGGGCGTGCCGGTGCCCCAGCTCTACGTGCTCGAGCAGGAGGCCGGCATCAACGCCTTCGCCGCCGGCTACGCGCCCGGCGACGCTGCCGTGGCGGTCACCCGCGGCGCGCTCGACAAGCTCAACCGGGATGAGCTCCAGGGCGTCATCGCGCACGAGTTCAGCCACGTGCTCAACGGCGACATGCGCCTGAACATCCGGCTGATGGGCATGCTGTTCGGCATCCTGGCGCTCACCGTCATCGGCCGGAAGGTGCTGATGCACGCCCGCGGCGGGTCGCGCGACGGCGTGCCGATCATCCTGCTGGCGCTGGCCGTGATGCTGGTCGGCTACGCCGGCCTGTTCTTCGGCCGCCTGATCAAGGCGGGCGTCAGCCGGCAGCGCGAGTTCCTGGCCGATGCCTCCGCGGTGCAGTTCACGCGCCAGACCAAGGGCCTGGCCGGCGCGCTGAAGAAGATCGGCGGGCTGCACGGCGGCTCGAAGCTGGCCAGCGGCGACACCGAGGAAGTGGCGCACATGCTGTTCGGCGATGGCGTCGGCTACCGGTCGCTGTTCGCCACCCATCCGCCGCTCATCGAGCGCATCCAGGCGCTGGAGCCCTCGTTCCGGCCGGAGGCGCTGGTCGAGCAGTCCGCCCGCTGGCAGATGCATCCGCCCTCGGGGCTGGACGAGGACATCGCGCTGGGTTTGGACGCGAGGACGTCGCCGCCGCTGCCGGGCGATCGCGCCGAGCTGCAGGTGACGCCCCCGGCGGTGGTGGCGCAGGTGGGCGCGCCGAAAGCCAACGACTACGAGCGGGCCGGCGCGCTGGTCAACGCCCTCCCGGAAACCCTGCGCCGGGCCGCGCACGAGCGCGACGAGGTGCCGGCGCTGCTGTTCGGCCTGCTGATGGCGCCCGCGGGAAAGGTGCGCGAGCGCCAGCAGTTCGAACTCAGCAGCCGCCTCGACGAGCGCGTGGTGCGGCAGGCCCTGGACTACGCCGACCGCCTGGCCGACCTGCCGCGCATCCTGTGCCTGCCGCTGGCGGCGATGGCGATGCCGTCGCTGCGGCGCCGCCCGCGCGCCGAGCTCGAGCAGTTCATGGACGCCTGCTACGTGCTCACCCACGCCGATGGCCAGGTCAGCCTGTTCGAGTACAGCCTGGGCCGCCTGCTGGGCAGCCACGTCAAGCACGTACTGGATCCGGCCGGCAGCTCGCGACCGGCGACGCAGCGGCTGGCCGACGCCAGCGCGGCCGCGGTCGAAGTGATGGCGGTGCTGGCGCAGGCCGGCCACGACGACCCGGCGGCGGCGCTGCGTGCCTACCTCGCCGGCCTGGCGCGCGTGTTCCCGCGCCTGAATGCGCCCTACCGCCCGCCCGCCGACCCGCTGCGCGCGCTGGACGAAGCGCTGCCCAAGCTCGACGCCGTCGAGCCGATGGGCAAGGAGCTGCTGCTCGAAGGCCTGGTCGCGGCCGTCAGCCACGACGGCCGCATCTGCGTGGCCGAGGCCGAACTGCTGCGGGCGGTCTGCGCGACCCTGCGCTGCCCGCTGCCGCCGATGCTGGAAGTCTGATCAGGCCGCCAGGCCGCGGATCAGGTCGGCGGCGCGCTCGGCGATCATCATGGTCGGCGCGTTGGTGTTGCCGCCGACCAGCTTGGGCATCACCGAGGCATCCACCACGCGCAGGCCGCGGACGCCGCGCACGCGCAGCTGCGGGTCGACCACCGCGTCGGCATCGTCCTCCGCGCCCATCCGGCAGGTGCCGACCGGGTGGTAGATGGACTCGGCCTTGCGGCGGATGAAGGCGACGAGGTCGGCCTCGTCCTGCAGCTGGTCGCCCGGGAAGAGCTCCTCGCCGCGGTAGGGCGCGAACGCCGGCTGCGCCAGGATCTCGCGCGACAGCCGCAGCGCCTCGAGCATCACCTTCAGGTCGTAGCCCTCGGGATCGCTGAGGTAGCCGGCTTCGATCTTCACCTTGTCGGCGGCGTTGGCGCTGGCCAGGCGGAGGCGGCCGCGGCTGCGCGGGTGCAGGCCGCAGGCGTGCAGGGTGTAGCCGTTGCCGGGCAGGCGGTTGCGGCCGTGGTCGTCGAGCTGGGCCGGCACGAAGTGGAACTGGATGTCCGGACGCTCGTCTTCCGCCAGCCGGCTGCGCAGGAAGCCGCCGGCCTCGGCGATGTTGCTGGTGCCCGGACCGGACTTGAACAGGTAGTACTGCAGCGCCACCGAGACGTCGCTGAGCTTGTCGTAGCTCAGGCCCTGGGTGCAGCGGGTCATGGTGCAAACGTCGAGGTGGTCCTGGAGGTTGGCGCCGACGCCCGGCAGGTCGCGGCGCACCGCGATGCCGTGCTCGCGCAGGTGCTCCGCCGGGCCGATGCCCGAGAGCATCAGCAGCTGCGGCGAGTTGAGCGCGCCGCCGCACAGGATCACCTCGCGGCTCGCGGTCTCGCTGAAGCCGGCCTTGCCGCCGACCGCGTACTCGACGCCGCTGGCGCGGTCGCCGTCGAAGGTGATGCGGCTGGCGGTGGCGCGGGTCACGACCGTGAGGTTCGGGCGCTGGCGCACCGGCGCCAGGTAGGCGCGGGCGCTGGAGCTGCGGGCGCCGTCGCGGGTGGTGGTCTGGTACCAGCCGAAGCCGTCCTGGCGGGCGCCGTTGAAATCATCGCTGCCGGCGTGGCCGGCCTGTCGCGCCGCCTCGATGAAGACTTCCGACAGCGGGTTCTTGTGCCGCGGGTCGGACACGCCGAGCGGGCCGTCGCCGCCGTGGAACTCGCTGCCGCCGCGCTGGTTGCCTTCGCTGCGCTTGAAGTAGGGCAGCACGTTGGACCAGTGCCAGCCTTCGGCGCCCATCGCGGCCCACTCGTCGTAGTCGCCGGCGTGGCCGCGGATGTAGCACATCGCGTTGATCGAGCTGGAGCCGCCGAGCACCTTGCCGCGCGGCCACCACAGCGAGCGGCCATCGAGCGCGGGCTCGGGGGCGGTGTTGTAGTCCCAGTTCACGCCCTTCTTGCCGACCAGCTTGGCCAGGCCCGCGGGCATGTGGATGAAGGGGTGCCAGTCGGACGGTCCGGCTTCGAGCAGCAGCACGCGGCAGGCCGGGTCTTCGCTGAGGCGGTTGGCCAGGACGCAGCCGGCGGAGCCGGCGCCTACGATGATGTAGTCGTACACAATGTCTTCTTCATTCGGTCACGGTCCGAGGCTAGGCCCCCGTTCTAGAGCAAACACTCGGGGCGCGGCAGCGGCGTTTGCGGGGTGTGACGGGGCTCACACGCGGTTAACGGACTGGCGGCCACCGGGCGGGTTGGCTATCGTGCGCCGACCCCCCGGGAAGCGCATGCAACCAGAACAGCACACCGCCGGCCGCTTCGACCACCTGCGCGGCGCGCTGCGGGAGTTCCCGCCGTTGATCTGGTCCTTCCTGTACTTCTTCTTCCTGCTCACTGGCTACTACGTCATGCGACCTGTGCGCGACGCGGTGGCGGCCTCGAACGACCCAGCCATGGTGTTCCCGCCGGCGATGGTGGAGTGGTTCGCGCTGCGCGGCGTGGACCTGGGCGAGTTCCAGATCCAGGCGCTGTTCACCGGCACTTTCCTGTCCATGCTGCTCCTGCAGCCGGTGTACGGGGCGCTGGTGAGCCGGTTCCCGCGGCGGGTGTTCCTCCCTGTCGTGTACCTGGTGTTCATCGCCTGCCTGTTCGGCTTCTACGTCGCCTTCGACATGGACATGCCGGGGCGGGGCGGGGCGTACTTCATCTGGGTGGCGGTGTTCAACCTGTTCGCCGTGTCGGTGTTCTGGAGCTTCATGGCCGACATCTACACCGACCCGGAGGCACGCCGGCTGTACGGCTTCATCGCCGCGGGCGGCACGGTCGGCGGCCTACTGGGGCCGGAGATCACCTCGCGACTGGTCAGCCAGTTGGGCGTGGGCAACATGCTGCTGGTGTCGGCGGGGTTCCTGGGCCTTTGCCTGGTCTGCATCCTCAGGCTGGGGCCCTGGGCGCGCCAGCGCGAGCGCAACCGCGGCAACCTCGCCGAAGACGAAGCGATGGGCGGCCGCGTCCTGGAGGGTCTTCGCCGTATCGCCGCCGATCCGCTGCTGCGGGCACTGGCTTTCCTGATGTTCTTCGGCGTCGGCGTGGGTACGCTGCTTTACAACGAGCAGAACGCGATCGTGCGCGAGATGACAGCCGGCAACCCTGCGGCTGCGGAGCAGGCCACGGCCTTCTTCTCGACGATCGACAAGTGGATCAACTGGGTGGTGCTGGTGGTGCAGGTATTCCTGACCCGCACGCTGCTGACCCGCTACGGCGTGGCGCCGTTGCTGCTGGTGCCGGCGCTGGCGATCATGGCCGGCTTCTGCGTGCTGTTCGCGTCGCCGCTGCCGATGCTGGTGGCGGTGGTGCAGGTGCTGACCCGCGCTTCCGAGTTCTCGCTGTCCAAGCCCGCGCGCGAAACCATCTACACCCGCGTCGACCGCGAGGCACGCTACAAGGCCAAGGCCGCGATCGACACCGTGGTTTACCGCGGCGGCGACCTGGCCTTCGCCTGGCTACACAAGCTGATGGCGGCGTTCGGGTCCTCAGGGGTGTTCGCGGGCGGCATCCTGGTCGCGGGTGCCTTCACCGCCAGCGCCTGGCGCGTGGTGCGCGAGCAGGCCAGGCTCCCGTCCGACCGGCACTGAGTCAGGCCTTTCGACCGCCTTTCGGCTCCCGGGTCGCGCGCCGGCCTTCGCGCCCCGGCGACACTCGCCGCGGCGCGCTGCGGTACGCTGGGCGCTATCGTTCCCGGGGAGATTCCGCATGAAGGTCAAGGCTGCCGTCGCGCACAAGGCGGGCGCACCGCTCACCATCGAAACCGTCGACCTCGAGGGCCCGCGCTTCGGCGAGGTGCTGGTCGAGCTCAAGGCCACCGGCGTCTGCCACACCGACGAGTTCACGCTGTCCGGCGCGGATCCCGAGGGCCTGTTCCCGGCGATCCTTGGCCATGAGGGCGCCGGCATCGTGGTGGACGTGGGCCCGGGCGTGACCACGCTCAAGAAGGGCGACCACGTCATCCCGCTTTACACGCCCGAGTGCCGCACCTGCGAGTACTGCCTCAACCCGAAGACCAACCTGTGCCAGGCGATCCGCTCGACCCAGGGCCAGGGCCTGATGCCCGACGGCAGCAGCCGCTTCAGCCTCGACGGGAAGCCGGTGCTGCATTACATGGGCACCTCCACGTTCGCGCAGTACACCGTGGTGCCCGAGATCGCGCTGGCCAAGATCCGCGAGGACGCGCCCTTCGACAAGGTCTGCTACATCGGCTGCGGCGTCACCACCGGCATTGGTGCGGTGATCTTCACCGCGAAGGTCGAGGTGGGCTCGAAGGTCGTGGTGTTCGGCCTCGGCGGCATCGGCCTCAACGTGATCCAGGGCGCGCGCCTGGCCGGCGCCGACATGATCGTGGGCGTCGACCTCAACCCGAACCGCGAGGCGATGGCCCGCAAGTTCGGCATGACCCACTTCGTCAACCCGAAGGACGTGGGCGCCGACCTGGTGCCTTACCTGGTCTCGCTGACCAAGGGCGGCGCCGACTACACCTTCGAGTGCATCGGCAACACCCAGGTGATGCGCCAGGCGCTGGAGTGCGCGCACAAGGGCTGGGGCACCAGCGTGATCATCGGCGTGGCCCCGGCCGGCGCCGAGATCAGCACGCGGCCGTTCCAGCTGGTCACCGGCCGCAACTGGCGCGGCAGCGCCTTCGGCGGCGCCCGCGGCCGCACCGACGTGCCCAAGATCGTCGACTGGTACATGGACGGCAAGATCGACATCGACTCGCTGATCACGCACACGATGCCGCTGGAGAAGATCAACGACGCCTTCGACCTGATGCACCGCGGCGAGTCGATCCGCAGCGTGGTCGTGTACTGATGTCGGTCGAGGTCGCCAGCGAGCACGGCTGCTTCGGCGGCGTGCAGGGCTTCTACCGCATGGCTTCGCCGGCCTGCGGCGGGTCGATGCGCTTCGCCGTGTTCCAGCCGCCGCAGGCGCGCGAAGGGCGGGTGCCCGTGCTGTACTTCCTGGCCGGCCTGACTTGCAGCGAAGAGACTGCGACCATGAAGGCCGGCGCCCAGCGCGTCGCCGCCGAGCTGGGCCTGATGCTGGTGATGCCCGACACCAGCCCGCGCGACACCGGCATCGACGGCGCCACCGGCGACTGGGAGTTCGGCGAGGCGGCGGGGTTCTACCTCGATGCCACGCAGGCGCCGTGGTCCTCGCGCTTCCGGATGGAAACGCACGTGGTGCACGAGCTTTCGGCCGCGGTGGCCGAGCATTTCCCGGCCGATCCGGGCCGGGCGGGCATCTTCGGCCATTCGATGGGTGGCCATGGCGCGCTGGTGCTGGCGCTGCGGCATCCGGACAAGTACCGCAGCCTGTCGGCGTTCGCGCCGATCGTGGCGCCGAGCCGGGTGCCCTGGGGCGAGAAGGCTTTCTCCCGCTACCTCGGCGAGCACCACCGCGCCTGGGCCGAGCACGACGCCTGCGAGCTGGTGAAGCGGCGGCCGTTCGGCGGTCCGATCCTCATCGACCAGGGCCTGGACGACAAGTTCCTGGCGCTGCAGCTGCAGCCCGAGCGTTTCGAGGCCGCCTGCGCCGAGGCGGGGCAGGCACTGACGCTGCGCCGCCACGCTGGTTACGACCACGGCTACTACTTCATCGCCAGCTTCATCGAGGACCACCTGCGGCACCACGCCGCGGCGCTTGCCGACTGACCGGAGAGAAGCCATGTCCCTGACCGCAATCGTGCTGACGGCCTTCGTCGCCCTGCTGCACGTGGGTTTCCTGGTGCTCGAGATGTTTTTCTGGACGAAACCGCTGGGCCGCAAGGTGTTCCGGCTCGATCCGCAGGTGGCCCGCGACTCCGCCAAGCTGGCGATGAACCAGGGCCTCTACAACGGCTTCCTCGCCGCCGGCCTGGCCTGGGGCCTGTGGCTGGACGACAAGGGCATCTGCCTGTTCTTCCTGGGCTGCGTGGTGGTGGCGGGCTTGTTCGGCGCGGCCACCGTGAAGCGCTCGATCCTCTACGTGCAGGCCGTGCCGGCTATATTGGCGGCCATCGCGGTGCACTACTTCTGAGTTTCTGGGAACAAGGAAATAGTGAAGAGGAGATAGGAGATAGTGAAAAGCGGAGTCTCGCAGGCTCCCGCCTCCCACTATCTCCTATCTCCTATTCACTATTTCCTACTTCTTGGCGCTCAGCCACATGCGGATTTCCGCATGAAAGACCTTCTCGCCGGCCGGATCCAGCACATCCACGTTCACCGGCAGGTCGTAACCCTCGGCGGCGCTGACAATCGGGATCATCGGCGTGGCGATGGCGCGCATCGTGCCGTTGGCCTTCTTCAGGTACGACACCGTCATGCCCTTCGGGATCCAGCGCATGTCCTTGGGCAGCGAGGCGTCGGTCATCACGCCGGCGCAGAGTTCGGCCAGGTTGCACAGCGCGATCGCGTGCACGGTGCCGATGTGGTTCTGCACCGCGCGGCGGTGCGGGATCGTGGCTTCGCAGCGGCCCGCCTCCAGCACCCGGATCGTCGGCTTGATGCTGCCGAAGTAGGGCGCCTTGAAACAGACCGCGCGGCTGAACAGCCAGTGCCCGGCGGGGTAGCGGGTGAACTTGCGGTAGAGCCGGAGGAGCGGGCTGTCGGGCATGGGGGGTAGGAGATAGGAGATAGGAGGTAGGAGGTAGGAGGTAGGAGGTAGGAGGTAGGAGGTAGGAGGTAGGAGGTAGGAGGTAGGAGGTAGGAGGTAGGAGGTAGGAGGTGGGAGGTAGGAGGTAGTGACTGGGAACTAGGAACTAGGAACTAGTGAAAAGCGCGCCCGCGAGCCCGGGAATGCTCTTACTAGTTCCTATTTCCTCTTTACTATTTCCTATTTCCTATTTCCTATTTCCTATTTCCTATTTCCTCG
The DNA here is from genome assembly GCF_036275555.1 of Arenimonas sp. Classification (GTDB taxonomy): domain Bacteria; phylum Pseudomonadota; class Gammaproteobacteria; order Xanthomonadales; family Xanthomonadaceae; genus Arenimonas. The sequence continues at coordinate 49,958 of NZ_DASUDO010000012.1, read as the reverse complement.
CTCTCACGCTGCGCGATGCTGCTGCGTCCGCTCACCGCGATGCAGCGACGCCGACACCAAATCCGCCGGGTCGAAGTCGTCGACCGTGATGGTTTCCCAGGTCAGGGCGCGCAGCTCCTCGAGCTGGGTCTTTTCCTCGGCGGTGATCCAGCCCTCGGCGACGCCCTCGGCCAGCTGCGACGGGAAGTCGAGCGCCTCGATGTCGCTGTTCTTGAGCGCCTTGAGGAACTTGCGCTCCACCGGCTCGGCCAGGATCACCTTGGGCAGGAAACTGTTGATGCGGCCGGCCGGGTTGTTCTCGCAGGGCGTCAGGAAAATGCCCGAGGCCATGCGGTCGCGCGCGTCCGACGGCGACATCAGCAGCGCGGCGGCGCGGCGGCCCAGGCGGTCCGACGGCAGCTGGGCGCGGCGGCCCCACGGGAACACCAGCATCCACATCAGCCAGCCCACCGGGCGGATCGGGAAGTTGCGCAGCGCGCCGGACAGCGCGAGCTCGATCTTGTGCGCCGAATCGTGGAAAGCGTAGGCCAGCAGCGGCTGCTCGGCCGCCGGGCGACCCTCGTCCTCGTAGCGCTTGAGCATCGCGCTGGCGATGTAGAGCTGGCTGAGCACGTCGGCGAAGCGGCCGGAGATCTTTTCCTTGAACTTGAGCTTGCCGCCCAGCGTCAGCATCGACACGTCGGCCACCAGCGCCAGGTTGGCCGAGTAGCGGTTGAGCTTGCGGTAGTAGCGGCGGGTGTAGGCGTCGCCCGGCACCTTGCCGATGCGCGCGCCCACCAGGCCCAGCACCCAGCTGCGCACGGCGTTGGAAATGGCGAAGCCGATGTGGCCGAACAGGTTGCGGTCGAACTCGCGCAGGCCGGCGGCGGCGTCCGGGTTCTGGGCCGCCTGCATTTCCTTGAGCACCCACGGATGGCAGCGGATCGCGCCCTGGCCGAAGATCATCAGGGTGCGGGTCATGATGTTGGCGCCCTCGACCGTGATCGAGATCGGCGCTGCCTGCCAGCCGCGGCCCATGTAGTTCATCGGGCCGAGGATGACGCCCTTGCCGCCGTGGATGTCCATGGCGTCGGCCGCGACCATGCGCGCCATTTCGGTGGCGTGGTACTTGGCGATGGCCGACGGAACGGCCGGCTTCTCGCCGCGGTCGACGGCAGCGGCGGTGGCCTGCGACAGCGCCGCGCAGGCATAGGCGTTGCCGGCGATGCGGGCCAGCGCCTCTTCCACGCCCTCGAAGCGGCCGATGGAGAGGCCGAACTGCTTGCGGATGCGCGCGTACGCGCCGGTGACCACGGCCGCCAGCTTGGACGCGCCGCTGGAGGTCGAGGGCAGCGTGATCGCGCGGCCCACCGACAGGCACTCGACCAGCATGCGCCAGCCCTGGCCGATGTACTGCTCGCCGCCGATCAGCTGGCTCAGCGGCAGGAACACTTCCTTGCCGTTGAGCGGACCGTTCTGGAAGGCGCAGTTGAGCGGGAAGTGGCGGCGGCCGATGTTCAGGCCCGGGGTATCGCGCGGGATCAGCGCCAGGGTGATGCCGCGGTCGCTTTCGCCACCGAGGAGCTTGTTGGGGTCATGCAGGCGGAAGGCCAGGCCGATCACGGTCGCCACCGGCGCCAGCGTGATGTAGCGCTTGTCGAAGGTGAGCTTGACGCCGAGCACGCGGGCGCCGTTCCACTCGCCTTCGCAAACGATGCCGAAATCGGGCAGCGAGGTGGCGTCGGAGCCGGCGGTCGGGCCGGTCAGCGCGAAGCAGGGCACCTCGCGGCCGTCGGCCAGGCGCGGCAGGTAGTGCTTCTTCTGCTCGTCGGTGCCGTAGTGCAGCAGCAGCTCGGCCGGGCCCAGCGAGTTGGGCACGCCGACGGTGGAGCTGAGCGTGGCCGAGATCGAGGCCAGCTTCTGGATCACCTTGTGGTGGGCGAGCGCCGAGAAGCCCAGGCCGCCGTATTCCTTCGGGATGATCATGCCGAAGAACTTGTTCTTCTTCAGGAACTCCCAGAGCTCGGGCGGCAGGTCGTTGCGGACGTGGGTGATCTCCCAGTCGTTCGTCATCTTGCACGCTTGCTCGACCGGGCCGTCCAGGAAGGCCTGCTCCTCGGCGGTGAGTTCCGGCTTGGGCTGGGCCAGCAGCTCGTTCCACTTCGGCATGCCCGAGAACAGCTCGCCCTCGAAGCCGACGGTGCCGGCGTCGAGCGCGGTCTTCTCGGTGTCGGAGAGCTTGGGCAGCATCTTCTTGTAGATGCCCAGCAGGGTCCGGGTGATCACCGCCTGGCGCAGCGGGGTGATCAGCAGCGGCAGCGTGACCACGGCCAGCAGCGCGGCCGCGACGTAGGTGGCCGTGAGGTTGGCGCCGGCGAGGCCGACGGCCACCAGCAGGGTGGCGGCCACCGCGGTGAACACCGCGAGGCTGAGCCGGTGGTAGGCCACCAGCAGGATCGCCAGGGCCAGCGCGAGGAAGGGGGCGAGGATGCTCATCGTGGATCTCCGTGGGCGGCCGTGGGGGCCGGCAGGTCGTGCAGGAATGAAAGCAGGGTATCGGTAAAGGCGCTGTTGTCGTCACCGGCCACCATATGGGTGGCTTGTGGCAGTCGGACGTGGCGCGCGTGCGGCGCCAGTTCGAGGAAGTGTTCGACCGTATGGTCGGTGACCAGGTCGCTGCGGCCGCCGCTGACCAGCAGCACCGGCACGTCCAGGGCGCGGCAGGCGTCCTCGATGGTGCCCTGCAGGCCGTCGGTGTCGGGGATGAACTCGCTGAGCAGGCGCGGGTCCCAGTGCCAGCCGAGGCGGCCATCGGCGCGCCGGACCAGGAGGTGCGCGAGCTGCGCGGGAGATTTTTTCTCGCGGCGGTGGGGCAGGTAGGCCGCGATCTGCTCGGCCGCGTGCTCGTAGGACTCGAAGCCGTCGGGGTGCGCGGTCATGAAGCCAAGGATGCGCTCGACGCCAGCGGCTTCCCAGCGCGGCGTGATGTCCACCAGCACCAGCGCCGAGAACGCCCGGTCGCGGGCCTGCGCCATCAGCCCGGTCAGGCCGCCCATCGAGGCGCCCACCAGGATCGGTGCGGGGCCCAGCGCGCGGGCCGCGACGGCCACGTCGTCCACGAACTGCTCGCCGGCGTAGCGCGAGGCCACCGGATTGCGCGCCGACTGCCCGTGGCCGCGCACGTCCCAGGCCAGGCTCGCGCGCCCGGCCTCGGCCAGCCGCTGCTGGGTGCTGCGCCAGGCTTGCCGGGTCTGGCCGAAGCCGTGCGCCAGCAGCAGCCCCGGGCCGGCGCCCGGCAGGTGCTCGGCGGCCAGCGCCAGCCCGTCGCGCGCTTGCAGCGTCAGCGCGACGGGGGCGGGCACGGCAGCAGCTTGGGCGGTTGAGTCCATACGGGCGAGTATGGGTTGGCCGCAATGGGCCTGTCAATACCAAAGCGTATGGTGCATCATGGGCCCGTCCGGAGAGCCCGTGAAGGCTTACCCGGCTCCCCTGCAGCCAGTAGACTCCGCCGTATGGTCGCCTCCGCCCCCAAAACCGAACGCCCCTCGCGCCTGAGCGCCGAGGACTGGGCCCTCGCCGCCCTCGACGTGATCGCCGAGCAAGGCCTCGCCGCCGTGGCGGTCGAGCCGCTGGCGCGACGGCTGGGCGTCACCAAGGGCAGCTTCTACTGGCATTTCCCGTCGCGCGAAGCGCTGCTGGTGGCGGCGCTGGAGCGCTGGGAAGTGATGGAGCAGGAAACCGTGTTCGGCCAGCTCGAGGCCATCTCCGACCCGCGCGCGCGCCTGCAGTCGCTGTTCCAGCTGGTGGCGCACGAGCTCAAGCCGCACATCATCTATAGCGAGCTGCTCAAGGCGCTCGACCACCCGGTGGTCCAGCCGGTGCTGCACCGGGTGTCGCAGCGGCGCATGGATTACCTCACCGCCAGCTTCCGCCAGGCCGGCCTGCCGCGCCTGGATGCCCAGAACCGCGCCCGCCTGACCTACGCCGCCTACGTCGGTTTCCTCCAGCTCTCGCTGCAGCTCGGCCAGCCGCGCCTGCACCACGACGAGTTCGAGGCCTACGTGGGCCACGTGATGACCACCCTGATCCCCGAGTGAGGGCGCGCGTTCGCGCGGCGGCGACGCACCGCCGGGAGCGAGCGGTTAGAATGGCCCCCGACGTCCGGCGCTGGGTCCCCGCGCCGTCCCCGCTTTCCCCTTGACCGGCCCCGCCAGGAGCCCTTACGCCATGCCCAGCCAGCTCGCCAGCCTCAAACAGTGGGTCGACGACGTCGCCCGCCTCACCCAGCCCGACCAGGTCCACTGGTGCGACGGCTCCGACGCCGAAAACGCCAAGCTGGTCGAGCTGATGCTCGCCAACGGCGACCTGCACAAGCTCAACGAGCAGACCCACCCTAACTGCTACCTGCACCGCTCCAGCCCGCAGGACGTGGCCCGCGTCGAGCACCTCACCTTCGTGTGCACCACGAATCCGGCCGACGCCGGCCCGAACAACCACTGGATGGAGCCCGCCGAGGCCCACGCCCAGATGGACGCGCTCTACGCCGGCTGCATGCGCGGCCGCACCATGTACGTGGTGCCGTACTGCATGGGCCCGATCGACTCGCCGCTGTCGCGCTGCGGCGTCGAGATCACCGACAGCCCGTACGTGGTCGCGAACATGCGCATCATGACCCGCATGGGCGCCGCCGCGCAGGCGCGCATCGAGCGGGAGGGCAAGTTCGTCAAAGGCCTGCACTCGATCGGCGAGCTCGACCCGAACCGCCGCTTCATCATGCATTTCCCGGAAGAGCTCAGCATCCAGAGCTTCGGCTCCGGCTACGGCGGCAACGCGCTGCTGGGCAAGAAGTGCCACGCGCTGCGCATCGCCAGCTACCAGGCGCGCACCGAGGGCTGGCTGGCCGAGCACATGCTGATCGTCGGCATCGAGAACCCGAAGGGCGAGACGCACTACGTCGCCGCCGCGTTCCCGTCGGCCTGCGGCAAGACCAACCTGGCCATGCTGATCCCGCCGGAGGGCTACCGCCGCGACGGCTGGAAGGTCTGGACGGTCGGCGACGACATCTGCTGGATGCACCCGGGCGCCGACGGCCGCCTGTACGCGATCAACCCGGAGGCCGGCTACTTCGGCGTGGCGCCGGGCACCAGCGAGAAGACCAACGCCAACGCGATGGCCATGCTCAACCACGATGCCATCTTCACCAACGTCGGCGTCACCGCCGATGGCCAGCCGTGGTGGGAAGGCATGACCACGGGCACGCCGGCGCAGGACTGGCAGGGCCGCCCGTACGACAAGGCCGTCAGCCCGGCCGCGCACCCGAACGCGCGCTTCACCGTCAGCGCGAAGCAGTGCCCGAGCTACACCGACAAGGCCGAGGATCCGCAGGGCGTGCCGCTGAGCGCGATCATCTTCGGCGGCCGCCGCGCCTCGCTGGTGCCGCTGGTGCTCGAGGCCCGCGACTGGACCCACGGCGTGCTGGTTGGTGCCTCGATGGCGTCCGAGACCACTGCCGCCGCCACCGGTGCGGTCGGCGTGGTGCGCCGCGACTCGATGGCGATGAAGCCGTTCGCCGGCTACAACTTCGGCGACTACTTCGCGCACTGGCTGTCGTTCGACAAGCCGGGCGCGAAGCTGCCGAAGATCTTCCAGGTCAACTGGTTCCGCAAGGATGCCGACGGCAAGTTCATGTGGCCGGGCTTCGGCGACAACCTGCGCGTGCTCGAGTGGGTGCTCAAGCGCGCCACCGGCCAGGCCGGTGCGCTGGAAACGCCGGTGGGCAACGTGCCCAAGCCGTCCGACCTCAACACCGACGGCCTGGGCCTCGACGCCGCGGTACTCGAGCAGCTGCTCGCCGTCGACCGCGAGGGTTACAAGGCCGAGCTGGCCAGCATCGGTGAGTACCTCGACGAGTTCGGCGACCGTACCCCGCACGCCCTCAAGGCCGAACGCGCCAAGATCGCCGCCCAGCTCGCCTGAGCGGCCGTCCCGCCCTGGGGGTAGGCCCGGGGCGGGCGTGGGGGAAATTCCGGATGGGCGCGGGCAGGGACCCGGCGCAGGGTGGAGGGGTCTTCTTCCACCCTGGAGCCCGCCATGCGCACGACCCTTTCCCTGTCCATCACCCTGGCGCTGGCGCTCGGCGCCAACGCGGCGTCCGCCGAGGCCCGGCTCGGCAGCTCCCTGCAGGACGTCCTCGGGCAGGGCGGCACGCACGAGGTCATCGTGACGTTCCGTGACACCGAGGCCGCCCGCTCGATTTCGCTCTACACCCTGAAATACCAGCTGCTCAGCGAGCTTCCGATGGCGGGCGCGGTCCTCACGCGCACGCAGATCGAAGCGCTGGCGGCGCGCGATGACGTCGAGAGCATCTATCTCAACGAACCGCTGTCCTTCGGCAACCACGAGGCGGCAGAGATCACCGGCGGCCACTTCGTGCACGACCAGTACGGCGCCAAGGGCGCCGGCGTCACCGTCGCGGTGATCGACTCCGGCATCGATGCCAACCATCCCGACCTCAGCTACGGCAGCACCACCGTGCAGAACGTGAAGCTGGTCGGCGACCTCGGCCTGGCCGGCGTGGCCGCCGCGATCGAGAACCAGCCCAATACCGACACCAGCAGCGGCCACGGCACCCACGTCGCCGGTACCGTCGCCGGCACCGGCGCCGCCTCGGCGAACGATCCGCGCCGTGCCGCCTACTACGACGGCATCGCGCCGGAGGCGAGCCTGATCGGCCTCGGCGCCGGCGAAGGCCTGAACATCTTCTTCGCGCTGCAGGGCTTCGACTGGGTGCTGGCCAACCAGCAGCGCTATGGAATCGACATCGTCACCAATTCCTGGGGCTCCTCGGAAAGCGTCTACGACCCGAGCAACCCCATCAACCGCGCGAGCTACGAGGCCTACCGCCGCGGCATGGTGGTGACCTTCGCCGCCGGCAACGACGGCCCCACCGAAGACACGCTCAACCCCTATGCGATCGTTCCCTGGGTGGTGAACGTCGGATCGGGTACCAAGGACAAGGCGCTGTCCGACTTCTCCAGCCGCGGCCTCGCGGGCGATTTCTACAAGCACATCGACGTGGTGGCCCCGGGCTCGGGCATCTGCTCGACCCGCGCCATCGGCACCGCGATCGGTGCCACCGGCACCCTGCTCGACGCGACCGACCCGACCTACACGGCCTATTACCACTGCATCAGCGGCACCAGCATGGCCACGCCGTTCGTCGCGGGCACGGCCGCGCTCATGCTCGAAGTGAACCCCGAGCTCTCGCCCGACCAGATCGAGCGCCTGCTGATGGAAACGGCCAATCCGATGCCGGGCCAGGCCTACCAGGACGTCGGCGGCGGCTACATCAACGTCGCGCGCGCCGTCGAGGCGGCGGCGCTGGAGGTTGGTGAGCGGACGGCGTTCCTCGCCGGCGCGACCGCCTGGTCCAGCCAGGGCGCCTGGAACACGGCCGCGGAGAACAACGACAACATCAGCCTCGAGGGCCGCTGGCGCGCCGTGTCGGACGCCACGGCCGTGGACGGTGCCTTCACCAGCGCCAGCCTGGGCAAGCGGGAGGTCCCGCGCGCGCGTTTCGCGTTCTCGGGCAGCGCGTTCCAGCTGCGCTTCCCGCGCAACGCGTCGGGCGGCCAGGCCGACGTGTACGTCGACGGCGTCCTGCGCGGCCGCGTCAGCTACCTCTCGGCGACGGCAGAATCCGATGCGCGCTTCGCCGTCGCCGGGTTGGAGACGGGCGTGCACCAGGTGGAGCTGCGCGCAGTGCAGGGCCAGGTGTATCTCGACGGCGTGCTCGTCGACGGCGCGCTGCTGGAGCCGACGGTATCGCTGGTCCAGCAGTCGTCCCGGTTCGAGGGCAGCATCGGTCCCTCGGTCGAGAACCTCGAGGTGGACGAGTACGCGCTGGAGGTCCCGGCCGATGGCGTCTCGGTCCGCGTGCAGCTCGGCTGGTCCGGCGTCGCCGACCTCGACCTGGAGCTGCTGGATCCGGAGGGCCGCGCGATCGCAAGTGCGGCCAGCCTGGCCAACCCCGAAGTGCTCGATGTCCAGGTCACGCTGCCCGGCACCTATCGGATCCGGGTCAACGGTTACGCCAGCCTGCTGACCAACTACCGGGTCGATGCGGTGGTATCGCGGGCGGTGGCGTCCCCCTGACGCGGGGCCGCCTGCGGCGCATGGGAAGGCCCGCCCCGCGCGGGCCTTCTTCTTTGCAGGGCAGGCCAGGGGTTCACCGGGCGCAGGGTGCCGTCCGTTATCCTGCGGGCGATGAATGCGTACTACTGCCATCATTTCGTCCTGCCGCTGCCGGATGGCCACTCGTTCCCCATGGCCAAGTACGCGCGCCTGCACGAGCGCGTGGTCGGCCTGGCGCCCGGACTCGGCGTGGTCCTGCGCGAGCCGCCGCCGGCCACGGACGAGGACCTGGGCCGTGCCCACGATCCCGGGTACGTGCGTGCGATGGCGGACGGCACGGTGGATCCCGCGGTGATGAGGCGGGTCGGATTCCCGTGGTCCGAAGCGATGGTCGAACGCTCGCGGCGTTCGTCCGGCGGTACCATGATGGCGCTGCGCGACGCGCTGGCGGGCGAGGGCATTGCCGTCAACCTTGCCGGCGGCACCCATCACGCCGGTCCGGCGCGGGGTGGCGGCTACTGCGTGTTCAACGATGCCGCGGTGGCGGCCCGCTACGTGCAGGCGCAGGGGCTGGCTGCGCGCGTGCTGGTGGTGGACCTGGACGTGCACCAGGGCGACGGCACCGCGATGATCGCGGCGGGCGACGAGACCCTGTTCACCTTCTCGATGCATTCGGCCCGCAACTACCCGGCGGTGAAACCCGCCTCCGACCTCGACGTGGCCCTGCCCGACGGCACCGGCGACGACGCCTACCTCGACGCCCTGGCCGCACACCTGCCGCAGGCGATCGACCGCGCCCGGGCCGATGCCGTGGTGTACCTGGCCGGGGCCGACCCCTTCGTCGGCGACCGCCTGGGCCACCTCGCGCTGAGCAAGGCCGGCCTGGCCGAGCGCGACCGGCAGGTGCTGGCCGCCTGCCGGCGCCACGGCCTGCCGCTGGCGGTGTGCATGGCCGGCGGCTATGCCCCGGACGTGGACGACATCGTCGACATCCACGCCGCGACGGTGAAGTCGGCGGCCCAGCACCACCGGACCCTGGCCGGCCTCTAAACCCTCCGGCGGCCCGCCGCATCCGAGTGGGTATGCTGAGCCTCGCCGTGACCCTCGACGCCGCCACCGACCTGCCTGCCGCCCCGCCGCGCGAGGAGGACCACGCCCTCGTGCGTGCCGCCGGCGGCGGCGACGTGCGCGCCTTCGAGCAGCTCTACCGCAAGCACTCGCGCCGCGTGTACGCCGTGCTCTGGCGCCTGTGCGGCCACGAGGCGCGGGCCGAGGACCTGGTGCAGGAAGCCTTCGTGCGCGCCTGGCAGGCCTTGCCGGCGTTCCGCTTCGAGAGCGCGTTCTCAACCTGGCTGCACCGGCTCGCGGTGAACACCGCGCTGATGGAGCTGCGTTCGCGCCGCGGCGCCGAGGCGCTGGAAGACGACGATGCCGCGCTGGAATTCCACGCCACCGGCGACAGCGCCGGCCAGCGCACCGCGCTCGGGCTCGACCTCGAGCGCGCCGTGGCCACGCTGCCGCCGCGCGCCCGCGCGGTGCTGGTGCTGCACGACATCGAAGGCTGGAAACACGAGGAGATCGCCGCCGAACTCGGCATGGCGGTCGGTAGTTCGAAAGCACAACTGCATCGCGCCCGCGGCCTGCTGCGCGTGCGCCTGGGAGAAGCCCATGGGCGAGAATGAACTGCGCTGGCAGCTGCGCCAGCTGCCCGCTGAAATCGACCCGCCGCGCGACCTGTGGCCGGGCATCGCCGCCCGCCTGCCGGCGCCCGCGCCGCGTCGCCGCATCGCGCCCTGGCTGGGCGGCCTGGCGCTGGCCGCCTCGGTGTCGCTGGCGATCGGCCTGGCCTGGCAGCTGCGCACGCCGACCGCCGCGTCACTCGATCCGCAGGCCGAGCTGGTGCAGCGCGAGGCCGAGGCGATGACCCGCGAATACCTGGCCGCGCTCGGCCAGTTCGAAGGCGCGCCGGTGCCCGATCCGATCGCGCCCGCGCTGGCCACGCTCGACCGCAGCGCCGTGGAGATCCGCGCCGCCCTCGACGCCGATCCCGATGCCACCTTCCTGCTCGGCCAGCTGCGTCGCACCTACGCCCGCCGCCTCGAACTGACCCAGCGCGCCGCCGGCGCGACCCCCGCATGAACCTGATCACGGAGACCACCATGAGCACCCACGCCCTGCTGCGCGCCACCGCGCTCGCCGGCCTGTTCGCCGGCGCGAGCGCGCTCGCGGCCACGCCCATCAACGAAACCCGGCCGCTGTCGGCCACGGGCCACGTCAACGTCAACAACCTCAAGGGCAGCATCACGGTGCGCACCTGGGACCGGCCCGAGGTGCGCATCACCGGCAGCCTGGGCGAGGGCGTCGAGAAGCTGGAGATCGAAGGCAGCGCCGAGCGGCTGAGCATCCACGTGCGCTACCCGGAGCGCAGCGGCTGGTTCAGCTGGGGCGAAGCCAAGGGCGAGGCCACCGCGCTCGAGCTCACCATTCCCGCCACCGCGGCCCTGAAGGCGTCCGCGGTCAGCGCCGACATCGACGTCGCCGGCACCCGCGGCGCGCGCCTGGGGCTGGAATCGGTCAGCGGCGACCTCACCGTGCGCGGCGCCCGCGCCGGCGAGGCCAGCTTCGAGTCGGTCAGCGGCAACGTGGACGTCGAGATCAACAGCCGCAGCACCAGCGCCGAGACCGTGAGCGGCGACCTGCGCCTGCGCGGCGCTATCGTGGGCCGGGTCGAACTCGAATCGGTGTCCGGCGACCTCGGCCTGCGTGCCGGCGCCGTGGACCGGCTCGACGTGAGCAGCGTCTCCGGCGATGCCGACCTGCAGCTGGCGCTGGCGCCGGGTGCCCGCGTCACGGCCGAGACCCTGAGCGGCAACCTCACGCTGCGCCTGCCGGCGAACGCCTCGGGCCGCGTGCAGGCCGAGTCCTTCAGCGGCAGCATCCGCAGCCCGGTGGGCGAAGTGGTGACCGAGGAATACGGCCCCGGCAGCACGCTGGAAGGCAAGCTGGGCGACGGCTCGGCCGACCTTCGCCTCGAGAGTTTCTCCGGCGACATCCGCATCAGCACCGGCGACGCCGGCGAGTGATTCGGTGGTGTTGCGTCGCGCGCCCGCGCGACGCAATGCGGATCAGTGCGCCACGCGCAACCGCGGCGGCTCAGCCCGCCTTGACGCCCGCTTCTTCCAGCGCGGCACGCAGCGGCGCCAGGTGCGCGCCGAACGGCTTCCAGCGGCCCGAGGCCTTGCTGTTGAGCGGCTGCCGCACCTGCCAGTAGCTGGCGGTCTTCACCGTGTTGGCCTGGGTGTGGAACTGCAGGCAGGCGTCGTCCCAATCGAGGCCGAGGAAGGCCAGCAGCTTCTCCAGCGCCGGGCGCGGCTCGCGCACGAAGGCGTCGTAGTCGAAGTCCAGGATGTCGTCGCCGTACAGCGATTTCCAGTGCGCCATCAGGCGGCGGTACTGGCCGTAGTAGTGGCCGATGTCGCCGAGGTCGGCCGAGTAGCCGGCCACGCGCAGGTTCAGGTGCTGGGTGAACACCGACAGCCCGGTGTCCATCGGGTCGCGCAGGGTGTGGATGATCTTCGCGTCCGGGAACAGGCGCTTGATCAAACCCACCAGCTGGAAATTGTCCGGGCGCTTGTCGGTGAGGTAGCGGCCGTCGGCGGCCTGCGGGAACTTGCGCGCCAGCTCGGCGCGGTATTCCGCGGCGAAGGCGCGGCAGCGCGCGTCGTCGAGCCCGGCCACCGAGGCGGGGAAGGGCGCCAGCCGCTGCGCCGCGAGCCGCGGCAGGAACTCGAGCTCGCCGCCCGGCGTCACCTGCGGGTGCGCGGCCAGCACCTGCTCGATCAGCGTGGAGCCGGAGCGGAACATGCCCAGCACGAACAGCGGCGCCGGGCCGGACGGCGCCTGCGCGGTCCTGGCGGCCGCCGTCGGGAACGCCGCGATCATCGCGTCGGTGAGCGCGGCCTGCTGCGCGCGGTCGTAGCTTCGGCCGTTCTGGCGCACCAGGCTGCGGTTGCCGCGCGCGTAGGCGTCGAAGGCGAGGTCGTGCGCACCGAGCTTCTCGTAGGCGCGGCCGAGTGCGAACAGCAGGTTGGCGCGCACGGTGAGGTTGCCCACCACCTTGCCCGCGGCCTCGTTCACCCGCGCCAGCAGCGGGTCATCCACGCCGGTGGGCGTGCGCAGGTTCAGGGTGCGGGCCAGTGCCTCGTAGCGCAGCTCGTCGCTGGCGCGGTCGGCCGGCGGCGGGCTGGCGAGGATCTCGTCGTAGCAGGCCAGCGCCTGGTCGCGCTCGCCGCGCTCCTCGTGCAGGTTGCCGAGATTGAGCGCGGCCGGCAGGTAGCGCGGCGACAGCTTCAGCGCGGCGCGCAGTTCGGCCTCGGCTTCGTCGTCGCGGCGAAGGAAATCCGACAGCAGGGCGGCGCGGTTGAGGTGCACTTCCTCGGCGCGGCGGATGCCGCGCGCCAGCGCTTCGCCGTAGGCATCGAAGGCTTCCTGGTGCCGGCCCTCGGCGCGCAGCAGGTAACCGAGCTCGTACCAGCCCTCGGCGTTCTCGGGGCGCGCGGCCAGCACCTGCCGGAACAGGTCGATGGCTTCGGCGCGGCGGCCCTGGCGGTGCAGCGCGGCCGCCTGGGCCAGGAGGTCTTGGGACGGCTCGGTCATCGGGGTTCCCGCGGTGTCAGGGGCGGTGCAGCAGCAGCTGCCAGCCCACGAGGTTGTTGCCGGCGTGGTACTGCGGCAGGCGTTCGATCAGGGTGAAGCCCGCCGCGGCGGCCTCGGCCTGCAGCGCGTCCATGCGGGCCTCGGGGCAGGCGTGTTCGACCAGGTCGTTGAGGCGGCGGGCGGAGGCGCGCAGGTCGGCCTCGGCGCGATCCACCTCGAGGCCGACGGTGGCGGCCGGCGCCTGCTTGCGGGCGTTGAGCAGCTTCTGCACCGCGTCCAGCGCGACGTCGAGCACGCGGCCGCCGCCGGCGTGGCGCGCCTGCGGAATGGCCTGCTTCACGGCCTGGATGGCCGCGCGCAGCTCGTTGGTGGCGTGCTCGGTGCTGCCGGGCGTGACCTGCTCCATCGTCACCAGCGCGTGCAGGCGGCGGTAGAGCTTGGTTTCCTTCAGCACCAGGTCGCATTCGGCCAGCGACTGGCGCGCGCTGCGGATCAGGACGGAATCGGCGTGATGGACGATGAACTGGGCGTCGCCGCCCGGCTTGAGCACGCGGAAGATTTCGGCCAGCGCCTCCGGCGTGCGGGTGAATTCGAGCGCGTAGTGGCCGGTGACGGCGTCGAAGCGCGCGTCCTCGAACGGCAGTTTTTCCGCGGCGACGCCGGGGTGGAAGCCGATGCCCTCGAAGCGACGCGCGCCATCGGCGACGTCGCGCACCGGGTCGATGCGCGCCAGGTCGATGCCGTGGATGTCCCAGGCGTAGCCCTGGGCCTGGGCCGCCTGCCGCGCGATCAGCGGGACCGCGCCGTTGCCGGTGCCGATGTCGAGCACGCTGGCCGTCGGGCCCAGCGTGGAGAAGAACTCCACCCAGGCGGCGCGCAGTTCAAGGTCGTAACCGCCGTCGGGGCCAGCCGGCCCCGTGACGATGGCGCCGCTGCGATGGAAGGTCTCCCACTGGTCCAGGCTCAAGCTTGTGCGCTCCTTGGAAACCGGGGAATATTATCACGATCCATTCACGGCAAATCCCGCGCCCGCAGCGCTCCGCGCGTGGATTCGCCGTCCCCGTGGCGCCCTCGCAAGGAGTCCCCGTGAAAGCCCCCAAGTCTCGTTCCCTCGCCGTCGTGGCGCTGTCCCTGTTCGCCTCCGCAAGCTTCGCGCTGGCGCAGTCGCCGTCGCACCCTTGCGCTGCCACCGAAGATCCCGAGGCGCGCCTGGCGTGCTACGACGAAGCCTTCCCGCCGGTGGCCACCGCCGCGGGCCTCGCCGAGGCGCGCCGCGAGCAGGCCAGGCGTGATTTCGGCCTCAGCGTCGTGCAGAAGCGCGACCAGGCCTCGGAGGAAGACCGCGCCGCCGAACCCGAGCGCGTCGAGGCCAGTGTCGCCAGCGTCACCACCCGCGCCAACGGCCAGCGCGTGGTCACGCTCGACAACGAACAGATCTGGCTGGTCACCGAAACCACCGACAAGGGCCAGCTCAAGCCCGGCGACCAGATCGTCGTGCGCCGCGGCGTGATCGGCAATTACCTGATGCGCACGCCGGGCCGCGTCACGCTGCGCGTGCGCCGGGTGCTCTGAGCCGATGAACACCCTCGCCACCGCGCCGCAGGCGCTCACCGCCGACGAGGCCAGGCAGTGCGAGGCCGCGGCAGGCCTGCTGCGCGAGGGCAAGGTGCCCGACGCGCTTCGCATCGCCGAGGGCGTGCTGGCCAAGGTGCCGCGTTCGCCCGATGCCCTGCAGCTGGTGGCGATGTGCCAGTCCGAGGCCGGCGAGTTCGCGCTGGCCGAGCGCGGTTTCCGCCGCGCGCTCGAGCTCTCGCCCGACCAGCCGCTGTTGCTGGTGAACCTGGCCACGCTGCTGCGCAAGGTCGCGCGGGTGCCGGAGGCGCTGGTGCTTTACCAGCGCGCCACCGAAGTCGCGCCGCAGTTCGGCAAGGCCTGGCTCGAGCTCGGCAACACGCTGTTCGACCTGGGCCTGCCCGACAAGGCGGCGCCGGCGCTCGAGCGCGCGGTGCAGGCGCAGCCGGATTCAGTGATGGCCTGGAGCGCGCTGGGCAGCGCGTATCGCGAACTCGGGCAGTGGGAACCGTCCGAAGCGGCGTTCCTGAAGGCGCTGAAGCTGGCGCCGGGCTACAGCGCGGGCTGGCTCAACCTCGGCGCGGTGATGCGCCTGCGCGGACGTTCCGACGAAGCCCTGGCCTGCTTCGAGCGTGCCGCGGTGGCCGGCTTCCGCGGTCCGGAGCTGGGCGACGCGACCGCCGGCGCCCTGCTCGACGAAGGCAAGGTGGAGCAGGCCATCGCACAGGCCTCGCGCGTGGTCGAAACCCACCCCGGTTACGTGCCGGGCCACGTCACGCTGGCGCACCTGCTGTGGGAGTACGGCCCGCAGGTGGCGCCGGGGCGCGATGCCATCGCCGGTTTCCGCGCCGCCGTCGAGGCGCAGCCCGCCAACCTGTCGCTTACGCATGAGTTCGCGCGTTTCCTGATGGCCGCGCGCCGTCCCGAGGAGGCGCTGGATCGGGTGCGCCACCTGCGGGTGAAGACCGACGCCCCCGGCCTCGCGCTGATGGAAGCCCAGGCACTGGACGACCTGGGCTACCCGGGCCAGGCCCGCACCGCCTTCGAGGCGATCGCCCGTGGCCCGCTCGCGAAGCTGCCGTTCTTCCTCAACGCCTACACCCGCCACCTGCTGCGCACCGGCGACTGGCAGGCGGCCGCCGCGCGCGCCGAAGAAGCCACCCGCATCGCGCCGCAGCACCAGGAAGGCTGGGCCTACCTGGGCACGGCCTGGCGCCTGCTGGGCGACGCGCGCGAGCACTGGCTCTGCGATTACGAGCGCCTGGTCACCAGCCTGCAGATCGAAACGCCGGCGGGCTTCGCAAACCTGGAGGCCTTCCTGGCGGCGCTGCGCGCCCGCCTCGACACGCTGCACCTGGCCGGCCGCGAACCCGTGCAGCAAAGCCTGCGCGGCGGCTCGCAGACCCCCGGCCGGCTGTTCGGCCGCAAGGATCCGCTGGTCGGCCAACTGCAGGCCGCGATCGAGCAGGCCATCGCGCGCTGGCTGCCGACCCTGCCCACCGACGACAGCCATCCCTTCCTCTCGCGCAAGGCCCGGCGCATGCGCATGAGCGGCTCGTGGTCGGTGAAGCTGTGGTCGTCCGGCCTGCACGTGAACCACATCCACCCCGAGGGCTGGATGAGCTCCGCGTTCTACGTGTCGCTGCCGCCCTCGGTGCGCCAGCCCGCGGGCGACAGCCAGGCCGGCCACTTGCAGTTCGGCCAGCCGCCGGTCGAGCTCGGCCTGTCGCTCGCGCCGCGCCGCGTGCTGCGTCCGCAGGCGGGACACCTGGCGCTGTTCCCGTCCTATTTCTGGCACGGCACCGTGCCCTTCGAGGACGAGCAGCCGCGCGTCACCGTCGCCTTCGACATGGTGCCGGCATGAGCGAACCGCTCCCGGGGCTGGTGCAGGCCGCCGCCGCGGCCGCCCAACAGGGCCGCTGGGCGGAGGCCGAGCAGCTCTGGCGCCGGGTGCTGGCGGTCGACCCGCGCCACCCGCAGGCGCTCTATAGCCTGGGCGTGCACGCCTTCAAGCGCGGCCAGCTGGCCGAGGCCCAGGCCATGCTGCAGGCCGCGCACGCCGCCGCGCCGCGCGAGCCCGCCGTCGCCATCTCGCTGGCGATGGTGCTGCGCGAGGCCGGCGATGCCGCCGGCGAGCTGCGCGCGATCGAGGCCTCGCTGGTCGCCGATCCCTATTTCCTGCCCGCCCTGGTGGCCAAGGCGGCCTGCCTGCAGCGGCTCGGCAAGCTGCGCGCCGCGGCCGACGTCTACCGCAATGCGCTGAAGGTGGTGCCCAACGAGTCGCAGTGGCCGCCGCCGCTGCGCGCCCAGCTGCTCGAGGGGCGCGCGCTGGTGGAAAAGGTCGGCCGCGAGATGGAGGCCTTCCTGGCCGAGCGCCTGGGCACCCGCGCCGCGGCGCTGTCGCCCGCCGAGGCCGAGCGCTGGCGCGAGGCCGGCGCGATCATGACCGGCCAGTCGGCACCCTATCCGTCGGTGTGCAGCCGCCTGCAGGTGCCGCGCCTGCCCGCGATCCCGTTCTTCGACCGGGCTGGCTTCGACTGGGTGCCCGAGGTCGAATCGCGCACCGAGGCGATCATCGCCGAGATGCGCGCGGCGATGACCGAGGACGCCACCGGCTTCCGGCCCTACATCGCCTACGAGGCCGGCGTGCCGGTGAACCAGTGGCAGGAGCTCAACCACTCCAAACGCTGGAGCAGCTATTTCCTTTGGCAGCACGGCCAGCCGATCGCCGAGCACCTGGCGCGCTGCCCGGAGACCGCGCGTGCCCTCGAGGCGGTGGACATGGCCGACATCGGGGGGCTGTGCCCGAACGCGATGTTCTCGGCGCTGGCGCCGCACACCCGCATTCCGCCGCACCATGGCGAGACCAACGCCCGCCTGGTGGTGCACCTGCCGCTGGTGGTGCCCGACCACTGCCTCTACCGCGTTGGCTACGAGCGCCGTCGCTGGACGGTGGGCGAGCTGCTGATCTTCGACGACAGCATCGAGCACGAGGCCCGCAACGACAGCGACGAGCTGCGCGTGGTGCTGATCTTCGACATCTGGAACCCGCTGCTGTCCCCGGCCGAGCGCGAGATGATGCGCGCGCTGTCGGCGGCCTCGGCCGAGTTCCAACTGCAGGCGTGACAACCGCATACCCCAGGAGTTGACGATGCAAGAGACAGGGACGCAGGGCGCCGGCACGGCGCCGGGGAGCGCGGTCGCGCAGGGCTTCACGCTGCTGCAGCAGGGCAAGCTGGCCGAGGCCACGCAGCACTGCCGCGCGCTGGTGCTGGCGCATCCGGCCGACCCGCAGGTGATGATGCTGGCCTGCGAGGTGCGCCTCGCGAACGGCGACCTGGCAGGCGCGTCCGAAGCCGCCGACGCGGCGCTGGCCGGCATGCCGGGCAATGCCGCGGTGATGCTGAAGAAGGCGCACGTGCTCGTGCTGCAGCGCGAGCGCGCCGAGGCGCGGCAGCTGGCGTCCGCGGCGGCCGCGCTGGCGCCGGGCGACGGGCGCAGCCAGTGGGCGGCCGGCAAGATCTTCGCCAACTGCGGCGACGCCGCGGCGGCCTGCCCGTATTACGAGGCGGCGATCGCGGCGGGCATGACCCACTGGGCCCTGAACTTCGACCTGGCCAGCGCGCAGTTCTTCGCCGGCCAGTTCGACGCCGCCGACCGCAACCTCGCGCGGGTGCTGGCCCACGTACCCGGGCACGGCCAGGCCATGTACCTGCGCTCGGTGCTGCGGCGCCAGACCCGGAACGACAACCACGTGGCCGACCTCCAGGCCCGGCTGCAGGGCAAGCTGGCCTCGCCGGCCGATGCCGCCGCCGGCCTGTATGCGCTGGCCAAGGAGTTCGAGGACCTAGGCGAGGACGCCGCCTCGTTCAAGGCGCTGTCCGACGGCGCGGCGCTCAAGCGCCGCGCGCTGAACTACGACGCGGCCGCCGAGCGCGCGTCCATCGACGGTCTGCGCAGCCTCTACACCGCCGAGGTCATGGCGCGGCCGACGCCGGGCCACGAGGAGGAGGGCGCCATCTTCATCGTCGGCATGCCCCGCACCGGCACCACGCTGGCCGAGCGCATGCTGGCCAGCCAGGGCGAGGTCGGTTCCGCCGGCGAGCTGCTCGACTTCGGCCAGCTGCTGGCCCTGGCCGCGCAGGAAGCGCAGGCGGCGCAGCCGCACCTGTCGGTGGCGGAGGCCTCGCTGGGCATCGATTTCGCCGCGCTGGGTCGCCGGTACATGCACGCCGCGCGGCAGGCGGCGCCCGGCAAGCGCTATTTCATCGACAAGATGCCGATCAACTTCATGTACTGCGGCATCCTGCGCAAGGCGCTGCCCAAGGCCCGCATCATCCACCTGGTGCGCGACCCGATGGACACCTGCTACGCGGTGTTCAAGACGCTGTTCTACCAGGCCTATCCCTTCAGCTACGACCAGGCCGAACTGGCGGCGTACTACGCCACCTACCGGCGCCTGATGCAGCACTGGCAGGCGGTGATGCCGGGCGCGATCCTGGACGTGCGCTACGAGGACCTGGTAACGGACACCGAGGCGCAGGCGCGGCGGATGCTCGACTTCTGCGGCCTGGCCTGGAACCCGGCCGTGCTCGATCCTTCCGCGCACCCGGGCGCTATCGTCAGCGCCAGCGCCGCCCAAGTGCGCGAGCCGGTGCACGCCGGCTCGGTCGGCAAGTGGCGCCGCCACGAGGCCGGCCTCAAGCCGCTGCGCGACCGTTTGGCCGCCGAAGGTTTCCTGGCCTCCTGACTCTGGCCACTGGCCCCGGTCCGGGTCATCTGGTGTGGTGGACGGAGGGCCCGCGGCGTCCGACTCCGATGCTTGCGCGTGTGCGATCCGGACCAAGGCCGGGCATCTTTCTCGCTGATCCGGCTTGTCTAACTGATTTACGCGCTTAACTCCGCTGCGGCCTATCGCGCGCGTCCCTTCGGACGCGAGGTGTCGCGGCGGCGCGAGCCGGGAAGTTGGCTAGATTGGGAGTCCTATGCGCCCGGCGGCGGGTGTGGGGCCTTGGCGATTCTTATCGGTCCGTTCTACTCCGATCGCTTCGTCTCAACGGCCAGGCCACTCGATCGCTCTTGAGAAAAGCCGCCGCCTGGGTCGCCGCTCGCGCGCGATGGATCGCCGAGCCGCCCATCGGAAAAGAACGGACCCAGGCTCCACGCCTTACACCCCCACCCGCCGCCGGGCGGATAGGTCTATGGCATTGGCCACCTTCCACGCTGGCCTTGAAGCCTCATCTCGCGTCCGAAGGGACGCGCGCGATAGGCCGTCCGCGGCTACTTGCCGTGCGCTGGTCAGCCAGCCAGGTCAGCAAGAAAGATGCCGCGCCTTGGTCCGGATCGCACACGCGCAAGCATCGAAGCGCGTGGCCACGGGCCTTCCGTCACGAAACCAGGCGGGTACGCACCGGCGGCGCCGGCGCCATACCCCCAGCAAAAAAAAAGCGGCGGGCCGAGGCCCGCCGCTCAAGGTGTTGCTTAAGTGTTGCTTAGAACTTGAACGTCACCGAGGTGAAGAAGTAACGACCAGCCTGGTCGTAACCACCCAGCGAGTTGCCGTTCAGCGGCGCCAGGGCGCCACCGACCAGCGGCGGCTCCTTGTCCGCGATGTTGTTCACGCCGACGGTCAGCTCCGCGTACTCGCCGATGTAGGCCGAGGCCGACAGGTCGAAGTAGTTGTAGGCATCGATACCGCCGTTGGCGGCCGTCAGGGTGTCACCGGTGCCGCGGGTACCGTCGGTGAGGATGTAGTCCATCTCACCGAAGTAGCGCCAGCGCAGGTTGAAGGTGTACCAGTCACGCGAGTAACGCACGTTCGCGATGTGGCGCCATTCCGGCGACTGGCAGCTCGGGTTGACGAGGCCGGCGCAGTCGTAGGTGGCATCTTCGTTCACGCCCGGGAGCGGGGTGATTTCCTGCTCGAGCAGGTAGCTGCCCTGCAGGGAGGTCGCGAAGCGGCCGCCCAGGGCGTCGAAGCGGTAGTTGACGCCGAGGTCGATACCGCGGAACGAACGCTCACCGAAGTTGTCGGTCAGGTTGGTCACGAAGCCCGAGGTGGCCGGGTCGCTGCCGCGCCAGAGGTCGCCACCGCCCGAACGGTTCACGCGGTCGCACAGGAACGGGTCGCCGGTGATGCCGCAGAAGGTCAGGATGGTGGAGGCGCCGATGGTGCCGATCGCGTCTTCCAGGAAGATGTCGTAGTAGTCGACGCTGATCTGCAGGTTGTCGATCGGGGTGATGACCACACCGAAGGTGTAGGTATCAGCCTGCTCGGGCTTCAGGTTCGGGTTGCCACCGATGAACTGGTTGTACTGGCCAGCCGAGTTGTCCGGGACCAGGCCGTAGCGCGCCGGATCCAGGCCGGTGTTCTGGCACTGGGCGACGGTGAACTCCGGCGTCGGGCCGGCGCACGGGTCGGAACCCGCCCACAGGGCGATCGACTGGGTCGCGAACAGCTCGTTGATGCCCGGGGCGCGGATCGCACGGTTGTAACCACCACGCGCGCGGACCATGCCGAAGTCGGCGTTGAAGCCGAACTTGTAGGTGTCGGCGGTGCCGGACAGGTCGTAGTCGGAGTAGCGGTAGCCGATGTCGAACGACAGGCTGTTGACGAAGCCGACGTCGGACAGGACCGGGATGATCGACTCGAGGAAGAACTCGGTCACCTTGGTGCCGCCGCTGACCGGGGTCGCCGGGCCGCCGGCGCCGGCGAAGTTGCCGGCCTGGCTGTCGGAGTCGGCGTTGAAGTCGTAGGTCTCTTCGCGCCACTCGGTACCGACCACCAGCGAGATGTTCTCGCCGCCGGCCGACGGGAAGCCGAAGCCAACGTCACCGGTGGCGTACGCGTTGAACTGCGTCAGGCTGGTCGAGGTCTCGTAGATCGAGGTGCCGGCGAGGGCAGCCGCGGCCTCCGGGGTCACGCCGTTCGGCACCCAGACGTTGTACGGGATGCAACCCGCGAACGAGCCGGCCGGGCAGCCGAGGATGCCGTCGACGATGCGCTGGTTCAGGAAGTCGTTCAGGCCCTGGCTGTCGTCACGGGTCTGCGCACGCAGCACCGAGGCGTTGTACGACCAGTTGTCGTTGATCGAGCCTTCCAGGCCGGCGACGACGCGGAACGAGTTGGTCTCGTCGATGCGGATGCGCGGGCCGCCTTCCACGTTGCGCTTGGCGACGTAGACGTCGAACGGCAGGGTCGGGTCGAGGCCGAGGTCGGAGCAGAGGCTGCCCACCAGCGGGTTGGCGCAATCCAGGCCCGGGACCAGGGTGAAGAACGCACCGGACTCGGCGATCTGCGAGGAGTCGCCGCGGTTGATGTACATCAGCTCCATGTACGGGCGGAAGTGCTCGTTGATCTCGTACTTGAGCGAGGCGCCGAAGGTGTAGCGCTCGTCCGGACGCTGGTAGTAGTTGATCGGGGCGAAGTTGTACGGCGCGCCGTAGGAACCGGCCCAGCTGCCGTCCGGGTTCAGCGAGGTCGAGAAGCCGTCGTCGTAGATGCCGTCGCCGTCGGTGTCCTGGCCCACGTAGAAGTTGCCGGCCGCGTTGGTGGCCGAGCCGCCGCAGGCGGTGCCCGGGGCGTTCAGGGCGCAGGACGAGTAGTCGCGCTCACCCTGGAACAGGGCTTCGTTCTTGCGGTAGGTCAGCCAGGCGGTGGCATGGCCGGCGCCTTCGGCGAAGCTGCCGCCCATGGCGATGTCGACGTTCTTCGAGACGCCGTCAAAGCCCGAGTTGCCCGACGGGTAGTCGAAGTTGCGGGCGTCGAGGCGACCCTGCATGTACTCGTTGTCGTTCTTGTGCTGGTAGGCGCTGTAGCCACCCGTGATGGAGATGCCTTCGAACTCGGTGTCGAGCACGAAGTTGACCACGCCGGCGATGGCGTCGGAGCCGTACACGGCCGAGGCGCCGCCGGTCAGGATGTCAACGCGGCTGACGAGGGCAGCCGGGATGATGGAGATGTCGCGGACTTCCGCGGCGCCCGGGGGCAGGCGGTTGCCGTTGACCAGGGTCAGGGTGCGCTGCGGGCCGAGGCCACGCAGGTCGATGGTCGGGTAACCGGTCGCGCCGTTGTTGGCGAAGGAGTCGAAGTAGGTCGACAGCTGCGGGTACTGGTTGACGAGGTCGTCAACGCGGGTGGCGCCGGCGAACTGGAACTCGTCACGGTTGATCTCGACGACGGGCGACGAGGCGGTGACGGTCTGGCTCTGGATGCGGGTACCGGTGACGACGATCGCGTCAAGGGTGGCGGCTTCGTCCTCAGTGCCTTCGTCCTGGGCGATCGCGGCGCCGGTGCTCATGGCGGACGCAGCACCCACGACGAGCGCGAACTTGATCGCGTCGCGGAGCTTGGTGGTCTTCAAAGTCATCTCTACTCTCCAAGTGGTTCTTGATTTGGCATGGGAGCCCGCCGCCGACGTGAAGCCACGCACCCCGGGTAACCGGCAGACCGCCCGACTATAAGCGGGCCCGGGCATTAATTAAAGTGTCGTTAAGAAAGCAATCAAGAGCGCCTTCACGCCATTCATTGTCCTGAATGGGACGACGGTATTATTACGGCGGCTATTGTCGCTATATCGCGACGGTCGCTGCCGTCCCCCCAAAAGCATGTGGGAGGGACTTCAGTCCCGATGCTTTTCACCGAAAAGCATCGGGACTGAAGTCCCTCCCACAGGGGTGTCCCGGGTCGGGGGGGGGGCTCAGCAGCAGCCGTGGTCGCCGAACTGGGCGGCGCCGGCCTTGACGCCGACGCCCTGGGTCTTGCCCTGTTCGCTGGCCACGTAGTGCTCGGCGATCACCCGGGCCACGGCGGCGGTGACCCGCTTGCCGGTGGGGATGTGCAGGAACTCGTTCGGGCCGTGGGCGTTGGAGTGCGGGCCCAGCACGCCGGTGATCATGAACTGGGCGCCCGGGAACTTCTCGCCCAGCATGCCCATGAAAGGAATGGTGCCGCCTTCGCCCATGTACATGGCCGGGGCGCCGAAGAACTCCTGGCTGGCGGTGTCGATGGCCTTCTCCAGCCAAGGCGCAAGCAGCGGAGCGTTCCAGCCGGTGCTGGCCTTTTCCAGCTCGACCTCGACCTTGCAGCCGTTGGGCGGGTTGGCCTCGAGCACGCGCTTGAGGATCTCGCCGGCCTTCTTGGGCTCCAGGGTCGGCGGCAGGCGCAGGCTCAGCTTCACCGCGGTGTGCGGGCGCAGCACGTTGCCGGCGCTCGACAGCGGCGGCATGCCGTCCTGGCCGGTCACCGACAGGGCCGGGCGCCAGGTGCGGTTGAGCACCAGCTCGGCCAGGTCCGGGTGCATCGGGGTCATGCCGGGCAGGAACGGGAACTTGTCCCAGACCTCGGTGCCCAGCACTTCGGCGGCACGCCTGGCCTGGGCGATGCGCTGGTCGGGGATGTCCACGTACAGGTCCTCGACCAGGATCTTGCCGGTGGCCTCGTCCTCGAGCCGCGACAGCAGCTGGCGCAGGATGCGGAAGCTGGAAGGCACGATGCCGCTGGCGTCGCCGCTGTGCACGCCTTCGCTGAGCACGCTGACCTTGAGGTTGCCGCCGGCCAGGCCGCGCAGCGAGGTGGTGCACCAGAGCTGGTCGTAGTTGGCGCAGCCCGAATCCAGGCACACCACCAGCGAGGGCTTGCCGATGCGGTCGGCCAGGTGGTCGACGTAGAAGGGCAGGTCGTAGCTGCCGGATTCCTCGCAGGCTTCGATCAGGATCACGCAGCGGCTGTGCGGCTTGCCCTGTTCCTTCAGCGCGCGGATGGCGGTGAGCGAGCCGAACAGCGCGTAGCCGTCGTCGGCGCCGCCGCGGCCGTAGAGCTTGTCGCCCTTGATCACCGGCTTCCAGGGGCCGAGGTCGTCGGCCCAGCCGGTCATCTCGGGCTGCTTGTCGAGGTGGCCGTAAAGCAGCACGCAGTCGTCGCCCTCGCCGGGCACTTCGATGAAGATCAGCGGGGTGCGGCCCTCGAGCTCGACCACGTCCACGGTCATGCCGGCGATCGGCTGCGCCCTGGCCCAGCCCGCGAGCTGCTTCACCGCATCATCCATGTAGCCGTTCTCTTTCCACTGCGCATCGAACATGGGCGACTTGTTCGGGATGCGGATGTACTCGACCAGCTGCGGGACGATGTCGCCGTCCCAGGCGTCGGCGATGAAGCGGTCGGTCTTGGCGGTGTCCATGGCTTTCCTTCTTGCAGCGAGGGGATGTCCGGATTTTACCCCCGATGGCCGGGACCCTGCCGAACGCGGGTAGGAAGGCGCCGACGCGGGTTGGCGCGTGCTTCGCAGGGCGTTGGCCTGCGAACGGCGATGGGGCCGCGCGCGCGAGCGATCGAGACTGGCGCTGCCGGTGCGGGCCGACCGCGACCGGCCCACCCATTCCCGAGAGGTATCGCCATGCGCAAGTCCATTTCACTGCTTTCCACCCTGCTGCTGTCGGCCCTGCTGGCCGGCGCCGCCCACGCCGCCGAGAAGGTGGACATCAACTCGGCCGACGCGGCCACGCTCGATCGCGTGCTCGACGGCGTCGGCCCCAGCAAGGCCGAGGCCATCGTCGCGCACCGCAAGCAGCACGGCGCCTTCCGCAGCGCCGACGAGCTGGCCGAGGTGAAGGGCATCGGCCTGTCCACCATCGAGGCCAACCGCGAGCGCATCACGGTCGGCGCCGGCGCCGCGGCCGCCAAGGCGCCGCCGGCGGAGGACGCGGCCCCGAAGTCGCCGGCGCCGGCCGGGGGCTGAGGCTTTCCAGCGCGGGGCCCGGCCTTCGCCGGGTCCTCCGTTCCCCGCGATCCAGGAGGCCCTCGATGTCCGCGATCCTGCCGGCTTCGGCCCGGCCCTCCAGCGGCTACCGCGCCCGGCGGCTGGAGCACCGCTCCGTGCCGGGCCGCACCTACGTGCTGACGGTGAACACCTTATATAAGCGTCCCGTATTCCGGGACGACGAGGCGGCCCGGGCGGTGTGCCGGGTCCACACGGCCGCCTGGCCCTGGCGGGACGCCTGCCTGCTGGCCTGGGTCCTGATGCCCGACCATTGGCATGGGCTGGTCACGCTGGGCGAGCGCGATTCGCTGTCGACGCTGGTGGGCCGGTTCAAGGCGATCACCTCGCGCGCGGTCGAGGACCGGCACCGGGTGAACGGCTGGCTGTGGGGCCGAGGCTTCACCGACCGCGTGCTCGGGCCGGACGACGACCCGGTGGCCGAAGGCCGGTACCTGGTGGCCAACCCCCTGCGCGCGGGGTTGGTGGCGAGCCTGGCGGACTACGCCTACTGGAACGCGGCGTGGCTGCAGCCGGGCGACCTGCCGCCGGACGCCGGCCGCGGCGCCCCGGCCGCGGTGCGGGACGCCGACGACCCGTCCACGGGCTGATGGGCGCGGCCGGGGCCTGCGCTAGACTTTGGCCATGATCCTGCCGCGCTATCGCATCGCTGACTCCTCCATTCCCGGCGCCGGACGCGGGCTGTTCCTCGAAGAAGCGGTGGCGCCCGGCCGCATCGTCGTCGCGCCCGACAACATCCCGGCGACGCAGCGCTGGGAGAGCATCCGCGCGCGGCCGGACGCGGCGGCCGCGATGGCCGCGGCGGTGCGATGGTTCGAGGACCAGTGCACGGTGTCCCTGGACTGGCCGGACGAGTGCTACGTCAACCACAGCTTCTCGCCGAACGGGCTGTGGCACCTGGGCTTCATCTTCGCGGCGCGGCCGCTGCGCGCGGGCGAGGAGCTGACGGTGGACTACCGCCACCTGCTGCCGGAGGGCGAGCAGGAAGCGTTCCGTGACGCCGCCAGCGGCGAGGCGATCGTCGGCTTCTCGTGGGCGGAGTCGCTGGCCCGCTCGACGCGCGAACTCGCCGCGCTGCAGGCCGCCTGATGCGCCTGCTGCACCTGCCCGCGCACGAATACCGCCGCGAGCGCTGGCGCAACGAGCGCGGCTGGACCCGGGAGATCCACCGCCATCCCGAGGGTTCCGCCGACTGGCAGTGGCGTGCTTCCATCGCCGAGATCGACCAGGACGCGCCGTTCTCGCCTTTCCCCGGCTGCGACCGCGAGCTGGTGCTGCTGGCGGGCGAGGGCATGCACCTGCAGTTCGACGACGGCGAGCGCGAGCGCGTGCCGATGATGCCGCCGCACGACCGGCTGCGTTTCGCCGGCGAGCGCGCGCTGCACGCCGAGCTGGTGGCCGGCCCGACCCACGACTTCAACCTGATCTGGCGCCGCGAGGCGTTCGACGCGACGCTGCTGCACCGGCCGCTGGTCGGCGCGATGGTGTTCTTCGCCGAACCCGGCGTCACCTGGCTGGTGCACCTGATGCGCGGCCAGGCGCACGTGAAGGACCTCGCCCGCCCCCTGCACCTGGCCCAGGGCGACAGCCTGCTCATGACCCACGATCCGGCCAGCCCCTCGCGCCGCATCCTCGACGGCGGCGGCGAACTCCTCCTCGCCAAACTCACGCCGCGCTAGCGGTCGTCGCGGGTCCAGATGGCGCCGTCTTCGCGTTTCACCGGGAATTTCGGCACGGCCGAGTAAGCCGGGGCGCAGAGGGCCTCGCCGGTGCGCAGGTCGAAGCGGGCGCCGTGCAGGGTGCACTCGACCTGGTCGCCGTCGATCGGGCCGGCGCTGAGTTCGAAGTCCTCGTGGGTGCACTTGTCCTCGAGCGCGTACAGTTCGCCGTCGAGGTTCACCACCAGGATCGGGGTGTCGCCGTCCCAGGCCACGCGCGATTCGCCCGGCAGCAGCTCGGACTCGGCGCAGACGCGCACCCAGGCGGTCACAGCGCCTTCTCCAGCACCTCGAAGCGCAGGTCGTCGCGCAGCGGGATGCCGAAGCGCTCGTCGCCGTAGGGGAAGGGCTTCTTGAGGCCGGTGCGGCGGTAGCCGCGGCGCTCGTACCAGGCAATCAGCTCGTCGCGAACGTCGATCACGGTCATGCGCATCACCAGCATGCCGTAGTCGTCGCGGGCGATGCGTTCGGCCTCGGCCATCATTTCCTTGCCGATGCCGCTGCGCTGCAGCGTCGGCAGCACCGAGAACATGCCGAAGTAGCCGGCGCCGTCCTCGACCGCCACGTGGGCGCAGGCGAGCACCTGTCCGGCGCGCAAGCCCAGCAGCACCTGGCTGCGCGGCCGCTGGATGTGCGCGAGCACGTCGTCGGTGTTCGTGCGGCGGCCGTCGAGCAGGTCGGCCTCGGTGGTCCAGCCGGCGCGGCTCGCGTGGCCCCGGTAGGCCGACTCGACCAAGGCGACGATGGCCCCGGCATCGGCCGGCGTGGCGGCGCGGAATTCGAGCGGCGGCAGCCAGCCGTCCCCGGTGCCACCGCCCGCCGCGGTGCCCGGGGCCGCAACGGTGCCCGCACCGGGCGTATCCTTCTGCCAGTTCATGCGAGCAGCTTCCTCACTTTCTCGATCGCGTCGCCCAGCGCCTCGATCTCGACGTGGGTGTTGTAGAAGGCCAGCGAGGCCCGGCAGGTCGCCGGCACGCCGAAGTGCGCCATCAGCGGATGCGCGCAGTGGTGGCCCGAGCGCACCGCGATGCCCTCGAGGTCGAGCAGCGTCGCCAGGTCGTGCGCGTGCGCGCCTTCGACCAGGAAACTGATCACCGCCGCCTTGCCCGGCGCGGTGCCGAACATGCGCAGGCCCGGGATCGCCGACAGCCGCGCCTCGGCCATGCGCAGCAGCGCCTGCTCGCGCGCCTCGATCTCGGCCATGCCGATCGCCTGCAGGTAATCGACCGCCGCGCCCAGCCCGACCACGCCGGCGATGTTGGGCGTGCCGGCCTCGAACTTGTGCGGAGGGTCGTTGTAGGTCGTCTTTTCGAAGCGCACTTCCTTGATCATCTCGCCGCCGCCGAGGAAGGGCGGCATCGCCTTGAGGTGCTCGCGCCTGGCCCACAGCCCTCCTGTGCCGGTCGGCCCCAGCATCTTGTGGCCGGTGAAGGCATAGAAATCACAGCCCAGCGCCGGGATGTCCACCGCGCGGTGCGGCGTCGCCTGCGACCCGTCCACGACGGTGGTGACGCCGCGCTTGCGCGCCTCGCGGCAGATCTCGGCCACCGGGTTCACCGTGCCCAGCACGTTAGAGACGTGGGTGAAGGCAAGGATCTTCACTTCGCCGGTGAGCTTGGCGCGCAGGTCGTCGAGGTCGAGCGCACCCTCGGGCGTGATCTCCACGACCTTGATCACCGCGCCCGTGCGCTCGGCCACCAGCTGCCAGGGCACGATGTTGGCGTGGTGCTCCATGCGGGTGAGCAGGATGGCGTCGCCGGCCTGGAGCCGCGGCAGCGCGAAGCTGTAGGCGACCAGGTTGAGGGCGAAAGTAGTGCCCGAGGTCAGCACCAGCTCGTTCGCCGGCACGCTGAGGAAGGCGGCGAGCTTGCCGCGCGCGCCCTCGTAGGCCTCGGTGGCCTCGCTGCCCAGCGCGTGCACGGCGCGGGAGACGTTGGCGTTGTGTTCGCGGTAGAAGGCGTCCACCGCGCGGATCACCGACTGCGGCTTCTGCGAAGTGTTGGCGGAATCGAGGTACACCAGCGGCTTGCCGTGCACCTGCCGGGTCAGCACCGGGAAGTCGGCGCGGATGCTCAGCCAGTCGGGGCGGGTGGCGGCGGTCATCAGGGGGTGCTCCGGGCGTCGAGGCGGGCGGTGAGGCCTTCGCCGAGCGCTTCGGCAAGGCCGGCGTCGCCCAGCACCGCCAGCGGTTCGCGCAGGAAGGCCTGCACCAGCAGCGCGCGCGCCTTCGCCTCGGGGATGCCGCGGCTGCGCAGGTAGAACAGCGCGGTCTCGTCCAACCGGCCGACGGTCGCGCCGTGCGCGGCCTTCACTTCGTCGGCGTGGATCACCAGCACGGGCTGGCTGTCGATTTCGGCGGCGTCCGAGAGCAGCAGGTTCTTGTTCGACAGGTTGGCGTCGCTGCCGTCGGCCCCGGCCTGGATCTCGATGCCGCCGTGGAAGACGGCGCGGCCGCGCTGGTCGGCCAGGCCGCGCCAGGGCAGCTCGCAGCGCGTATCGCGGGCCTGGTGGCGGATGCCGAGGCGCGTGTCGAGGTGCCGGCGGCCGTCGGCCAGCAGCACGCCGCCGGCCAGCACGGCGGCGCCGGTGCCCTGCAGGTCGACGTTGAGTTCGTGGCGCGACAGTGCGGCGCCGAGCTCCAGGTCGGCGCGCCGGTACTCGGCGCCCGCGGCCAGCACCGCGTCGGTGCGCGCGAACAGGCTGGCGCCGGGGTCCTCGGCCTGCACGCGGGCGTGCACGAGGCGCGCGTCGCGGGCCAGGTGCACGTGCATCACGTGGTTGGCGAGGTGGCGGTGGGCGCCGACGCCCAGGTGGTGCTCGACCACGGTGGCCGACGCGCCTGCGCGCAGTTCGACCAGGTGGCGCAGGTGCGCGGCGGCATCGCCCGCCGCGGGCGCGCCGACGAAGACGAGGTTCAGCGTCGCGTCCGCGCGCACGCCTTCGGCCACGCGCAGCAGCACGCCCTCGAGCGCCAGCGCGGCATTGAACTTCGCGAACAGCGCGTCGGCCTCGTCGAACACGCGGCCGAACACGGCCACCGCGCGGGCATCGTCGGCGGCCAGCGCCTGCGACATCGGCCGCAGCTCGACGCCCGCCGGCAGGTCGGCCAGCGACGACAGCGCGGCATCGAAGGCGCCGTTCACGAACACGAGGCGAGGCGAGGGGATCGCGGCCAGCGCGGCGGCGTCCACGGTCGCCTCGGCCGGCGCCACGAAGCCGCGCGCCGACAGCGCGCGCAGCGAGGTGTACTTCCAGCTTTCGCTGCGCGGGCCGGGCAGGCCGGCGGCCAGCGCCGTGGCGAGCGCCGCGCGCCGGGCCGGGCCCAGGCCCAGCGCGTCCACGCGCGCCGCGGGCAGCGCCGCGAAGCCGGCTTCGAAGGATTGCAGCAGGGCGCTCATGCTCAGGCCGACGCCCCCGGCGCGATCCGGTCCTTCACCCAGGCGTAGCCGTGCGCCTCGAGCTCGAGCGCGAGTTCAGGGCCGCCGCTCTCGACGATGCGGCCGTCGGCCAGCACGTGCACCACGTCCGGCTTGATGTAGTCGAGCAGGCGCTGGTAGTGCGTGATGACCAGGAAGGCACGCTCGGGCGAGCGCATCAGGTTCACGCCGTCGGCGACGGCCTTGAGCGCGTCGATGTCCAGGCCCGAATCGGTCTCGTCCAGGATCGCGAGCTTGGGTTCGAGCAGGGCGAGCTGGAAGATCTCGTTGCGCTTCTTCTCGCCGCCGCTGAAGCCCTCGTTGACGGCGCGATGCAGCAGCTCGTCCTTGAGGTGCAGCACGGCCAGCTTCTCGCGCACGCGCTTGAGGAACTGCATGGAATCGAGCTCTTCCTCGCCGCGCGCCTTGCGCTGGGCGTTGAGCGCGGTGCGCAGGAAGTAGGTGTTGTTGACGCCCGGGATCTCGACCGGGTACTGGAAGGCCAGGAACACGCCGGCGGCGGCTCGCGCCTCGGGCTCCAGCGCCAGCAGGTCGATGCCTTCGAGCTGCACCGAGCCCTCGACCACCTCGTAGCCCTCGCGCCCGGCGATGACGTTGCCCAGCGTGGACTTGCCGGCGCCATTCGGGCCCATGATGGCGTGCACCTGGCCCGGCTTCACCTCGAGCGAGAGGCCCTTGAGGATGTCCTTGCCGGCGACGCGGACGTGGAGGTTTTCGATCTTCAGCATGAGTGTTGCATCCGTAGTTGGTTTTCTCCCTCTCCCGCCTGCGGGAGAGGGCCGGGGAGAGGGCATCGCGAACTTGCCCTCTTCCGCCCTTCGGGCACCTTCTCCCGCAAGCGGGAGAAGGGAATCTGTCAGCCGACGGCGCCTTCGAGGCTGACTTCGAGCAGCTTCTTGGCCTCCACCGCGAACTCCATCGGCAGTTCCTTGAAGACCTGCTTGCAGAAGCCGTCGACGATCATCGACACCGCGTCCTCCTCGCCGATGCCGCGGCTGCGGCAGTAGAAGAGCTGGTCGTCGCTGATCTTCGAGGTGGTGGCCTCGTGCTCGACCGTCGCCGTGGGGTGCTTTACTTCGATGTAGGGGAAGGTGTGCGCGCCGCACTGCTTGCCGATCAGCAGGCTGTCGCACTGGGTGTAGTTGCGCGCGCCGGCGGCGGTCTTCTCCATCTTCACCAGGCCGCGATAGGTGTTCTGGCCGCGCCCGGCGCTGATGCCCTTGCTGATGATCTTGGACTTGGTGTTCTTGCCCAGGTGGATCATCTTGGTGCCGGTGTCGGCCTGCTGGCGGTGGTGGGTGAGCGCCACCGAATAGAACTCGCCGACCGAGTCGTCGCCCTTGAGCACGCAGCTCGGGTACTTCCAGGTGATCGCCGAGCCGGTCTCGACCTGGGTCCAGCTGATCTTGCTGCGGGCGCCGCGGCACTCGCCGCGCTTGGTCACGAAGTTGTAGATGCCGCCGACGCCGTTCTCGTCGCCCGGGTACCAGTTCTGCACGGTGGAGTACTTGATC
Organism: Arenimonas sp.; assembly: GCF_036275555.1. Classification (GTDB taxonomy): domain Bacteria; phylum Pseudomonadota; class Gammaproteobacteria; order Xanthomonadales; family Xanthomonadaceae; genus Arenimonas. The sequence continues at coordinate 18,174 of NZ_DASUDO010000012.1, read as the reverse complement.
TCGGCGTCTTCCAGCGCCACCAGCTCCACCACTGCGGCGTGCAGCTGGTTCTCGTCGCGCTGCGGGGCGGTGCAGCCCTCGAGGTAGGACACGTGCGCGCGCTCTTCGCAGATGATCAGCGTGCGCTCGAACTGGCCGGTATGGCCGGCGTTGATGCGGAAGTAGGTGCTCAGCTCCATCGGGCAGCGCACGCCCTTGGGGATGAACACGAAGGAGCCGTCGGAGAACACCGCGGAATTGAGCGCCGCGAAGTAGTTGTCGCCCACCGGCACCACACTGCCCAGGTACTGGCGCACCAGGTCCGGGTACTCGCGGATCGCCTCGGACATCGAGCAGAAGATCACGCCCTTCTCGGCCAGCTCCTTGCGGAACGTGGTGCCAACCGAGACCGAGTCGAACACCGCGTCCACCGCCACGCCAGCGAGCTTGGCGCGCTCGTGCAGCGGCACGCCGAGCTTGTCGTAGGTGTCGAGCAGCTCCTGCGGCACTTCGGCCAGCGACTTGTACTTCGGGCCCTTGGGCGCGCTGTAGTAGCTCAGCGCCTGCAGGTCGATCGGCGCGATCTCGAGCTTGGCCCACTCCGGCACCGGCATGGTGAGGAAGTGCCGGTAGGCGGCCAGGCGCCAGTCGGTCATCCATTCCGGCTCTTCCTTTTTGGCCGAAAGCGCGCGGACGACGTCCTCGCTCAGTCCCGGGAGGAAGGTGTCGGACTCGATGTCGGTGATGAAGCCGGCGTCGTAGCGGCGCGCCAGCTTTTCGACGATTTCCTGGTTCTGGATGGCCATCTCAGCCTCCTGCCGCCGCGAGCTGCAGCGGGATGGATTTGCGGGCGGCCGACGGCGGGAGCATGTCGGCCAGGGTGATGCCGCCGAGCGCGTCGGCGATCACGTCGTTGATGCGGCGCCAGTGCGACTGCACGCCGCAGTGCGCCTCGTGCTCGCAGCTGGAGTGTTCGCCGGAGCATTCGGTCATGTTCAGTGGGCCTTCGATCGCCTCGACCACCGCCTTGAGCGGGATCTCGGCGGCGGGGCGGGCCAGGCGGTAGCCGCCGCTGGCGCCGCGGAAGCTTTCGACCAGGCCGGCATGGGCCAGCGGCTTGAGCACCTTGGCGACCGTGGGGGCCTCGAGCCGCGAGCGTTCGGCCAGCTCGGCGGCGGAATGCACGCGGCCGGGCGCCTCGGCCAGGGCGACCAGGATGACGGTGGCGTAATCGGTGAGCTTGGTGACGCGAAGCATGGCGTCGGCCTGGCGGGTTGAATCAGGACCGAAATTGTACGCTTTGGCCCGGGCCGGCTCAATCCACGGCGCGTGAAGCCGTCCCGGGGGCTGGTGCGGGGGCTCGCGTCAGGCCACGTCCACGCCGATCAGGTGGCCGATCAGGAAGACCGTGGCGCCAGCCAGGGCGCCGATGCCCAGCATGCGCAGGCCGCCGAGGATCGGGTTGCGGCCCGAGAACAGGCTCATGGCCGCGCCGGTGCCGAACAGGCCGACCGCCGCCAGCCCCGTGCCCCAGTAGGCCGCCTGGGGCAGGGCGCTGCCGGCGAAGAAGGGCACCAGCGGCACCAGTGCGCCGACGGTAAAGGCGCAGAACGAGAACGCCGCGGCCCCCACCGGGGAGCCCAGGTCGTCGGGGTTCAGGCCCAGCTCCTCCCGGGCCAGCACGTCGAGCGCCTGGGCCGGGTTGCGCACCAGCTGCTGCGCGAACGCGCGCGCCTGCGCCGGATCCATGCCCCGGGCGATGTAGATCAGCGCCAGCTCCTCGGCCTCGGCTTCCGGATACTGCTTGAGCTCGTCCGCCTCCAGGCCGATCTGGTACTCGAACAGTTCGCGCTGCGAGCGCACCGACACATATTCGCCGGCGGCCATCGACAGCGCGCCGGCGAGCAGGCCGGCGATGCCGGTCGCCAGGACCGTGCCCGTGCTGGCCTGCGCGCCGACCACGCCGAGGATCAGGCTGGCGTTCGAAACCAGGCCGTCGTTGACGCCGAAGATGGCGGCGCGCAGGTTGCCGCCGCCCACGCTGCGGTGGCTGACGCCGACCTGGGCCAGGTCGGTGGGCAGCAAATGGCCCGAAAGCGCCGCGGTGTAGGCCGAGAGGCCGCGCACCTTCAGCGCCGCGAGTGCGGGCTTGACGCGGCGTGGCCCCAGCCGGCGCGCGAGCGTGGCGACCAGGCGCGCACGCTTGGTGGGCTCGAATGCGCCGGGCAGCGGCTGCCCAGCGGCACGGGCCGCCTGCTCCCAGGTGGTTGCCTGGCGATCGGCGGCGTCCGCGAGGTCGCGGAACAGGCGGGCGATGCGCGTGTCGCGCTCGGCCTCCGCCAGCGCCCGGTACAGCCAGGCCGACTGCTTCTCCTCGTTCCAACTGTTCGCCGGATCCATCGCGCGTCTCCCCGTGACGCGCCCAGCATATGCCGGGGCTGCGCCGCGCGCCCGGATTGGCGACAATGGCGGCCCCGTCGCTCCCCGGATGTACCGCATGCCCAAGAAGATCGAAGCCCGCCAGTCCGCCATCCATGGCAATGGCGTCTTCGCCACCGAGGCGATCGCCAAGGGCGAGCGGGTGATCCGCTACAAGGGCCTGCTGCGCACCCACGAGGAAGTGGACGCGGTGTACGCCGACGACGCCGACACCGGCCACACCTTCCTGTTCACGCTCAACGACAAGTACGTGATCGACGCCAACGTGGACGGCAACGACGCCCGCTGGATCAACCACAGCTGCGACCCGAACTGCGAGGCCACCTGGCTCGAGGACGGCAAGAAGAAGCGCAAGGACCGCATCTACATCGAGGCGATGCGCGACATCGCCGCCGGCGAGGAGCTGACCTACAACTACGGCATCGTGCTGCACGAGCCGCACACCGCGAAGCTGAAGAAGCTCTGGGCCTGCCGCTGCGGCTCCAAGCACTGCACGGGCACCATGCTGCAGCCCAAGCCGCCGGCCAAGAAGCGCTGACCATCGCCCCTGTGGGAGGGCTGTAGGAGGGCGTTCAGGCCCGAAGCCCTTTGCCGAGAAGCTTCGGGCCTGAAGGCCCTCCTACAGCCCTCACGCAGGGCGCTGGCCGGGCATGACTTACGACCCGCTCGACGCGGCGCCAATGCGCCGATCATTCGCGCGTCGCTTCACCCTGGAACCTGAATGAAACTCGCTGCCTGCCTCGGCGCCCTGGCGTTCGCCGCCGCGCCCGCCCTCGCCATCGACGTCGATGGCCGCATCGATGCGTCCGAATGGGCCGGTGCCCGCCACATCACCGACTTCGAGATGGTGCAGCCGCTCAACGGCGAGCCGGCGCGCCTGCGCACCGAGGCCTGGGTGCTGGCCACGCCGAACGGCCTGGCCGTGGCCTTCCGCAACGCACAGCCGGCCGACGTGCCGCGCACCACCCAGCGCACCCGCCGCGACGAGGACGGGGCGCTGGACCGCGTCAACTTCATGGTCGATTTCGACGGCGACGGCCGCACCGGCTACGACTTCATGGTCACGGTGGGCAACGGCATCAGCGACGAGGTGATCACCAGCGAGCGCAACTTCAACACCGACTGGGACGGCCACTGGCACCACGCGGTGTCGCAGGACGCCGACAGCTGGAGCGTCGAGATGCTGATCCCCTGGCACGTGGCGCCGATGGCGAAGCCCGCGGACGGCCAGCGCACGCTGGGCATCTACGTCGACCGCGTGGTCGGCAGCACGGGCGAGCGCTATGGCTGGCCGGGCATCAGCTTCCAGCGGCCGCGCTTCCTGTCCGAGTTCGCGAAGATCCAGGTGCCGCACTACGAGCAGGCGCTGGTCGCGGTCACGCCCTACGTGGTCGGCGTCAGCGACATCGCCAACGGCGGCACCGATTTCGACGCCGGCGCCGACCTGTTCTGGAAGCCCAACGGCCAGTTCCAGCTGTCGGCCACGCTGAACCCCGACTTCGGCCAGGTGGAAAGCGACGACCTGGTGGTGAACTTCGGCGCGGTCGAGACCTTCTTCGGCGACAAGCGGCCGTTCTTCACCGAGAACCAGGGCATGTTCGACGTGCCCTTCGGCGCCGGCAACAGCCGGCTGCTGTACACGCGCCGCATCGGCCAGTTCGCCGACGTGGACGCGGCGGTGAAGCTCAACGGCAGCCTCGGCCAGGTGCGCTACGGCGTGCTGGCGGCCACGGAGGACGGCGACCTGGGCCGCGATTTCTTCGCGCTGCGCGCCACGCGCGATTTCGGCGCCCAGGACCTGGGCGGCATGCTGACCCGCGTGGACGTGCCCTTCGCGGACCGCGAGGCGACGGTGACCTCGGTGGATCACCTGTGGTCGCCGACGCCGGCCTGGAACATCCGCTCGCAGGTGGTGGCGTCCAGCGTCCGCCAGGGCGGCACGCGCAGCGACGACAGCGGCTTCCAGGTGCGCGCCGACCAGGAGCTCGGCAACGGCTGGCGCCAGCAGGCCTACCTGCTGCACCTGGGCGACGAGCTGCAGCTCAACGACATCGGCTTCATCGACCGCAACGATTTCAACTACCTGCGCTACGAGCTGGCGCGCCGCTACCCGAACCAGCCGGAGGATTCGAAGTACGCCTCGCACGAATGGCGCTGGGCCGCCTCCACGCGCCGCAACGACAGCGGGATTTCCATCGCCGAGGCCGCCGCCATCCAGCGGATCAGCGAGCGCCGCGACGGCGGCAACGAGTTCTTCGATATCGCCGCCTGGTCGTCGGGCCATGACGACCTGATCACCCGCGGCAACGGCGTGGTGCGGGTGCCCGAAAAGATCTACGCGTTCTGGGAGCGCGCGCGCCCGCGGCAGGGCTTCCTGTCGTGGGAGGCAAGCGCGCGGGTCGCCGGCGAAGGCCTGGAGGGCGCGTCCGGGGCGGGCCTGGAGCTCGAGCTCGAGCCGACCCTGCATTTCAGCGACAGCCTGGCGCTGGAGCTGGGGGTGGGCGTGCAGCACCTGCCCGACTGGCTGCTCTGGCGCGGCGGCAACCGCCTGGGCAGCTACCGCGCCGACATCGCGACGCTGGGGGCCAGCCTGCAGTGGCAGATCGGCCACCGCCAGGAGCTGCGCGTGAAGCTCGAGACCATCGCCCTCGACGCCCGCCTGCGCCAGGCCTGGGCCGTGCGCGCCGACGGCGAGCCGATTGCCACCGCCACGCCCGCCGACATCACCGATTTCAGCCTCGCGAACCTGGGCTTCCAGGTCCGCTACCGCTACGAGCTGGCGCCGCTGTCCGACCTGTACATCGTCTACGGCCGCGGCGGCCTGGACCAGCGCGACAGCGGCCGCTCGCTGGCCGACCTGTTCGGCGACGCCAGCTCCCTGGCCGACACCGAGCAGCTGCTGGTCAAGGTGAGCTACCGCTTCGCCAACTGACCCGGCGGCCGCTGTGGGAGGGACTTCAGTCCCGATGCTTTCCGGCCAAGAGCATCGGGACTGAAGTCCCTCCCACAGGGGTGCGGGGTGATGGGTTCCTGAACAGGTGGAACCGGGGTCTTGCGGGTTGTCAATGATCCAAGTCTAATGTTTCAGAAATTTCTGAAACTTCGAGGCCGGTCATGGACCTTCCCCCGCTCAGCCAGTCCTTCGTGCTGCATTTCGGTGAAATGGGCAGCCGCTGGGGCATCAACCGGACGGTGGGGCAGATCTACGCCCTGCTGTTCATCTCGGCCCAGCCGCTGACCGCCGACGAGATCACCGAGCGGCTGGGCGTGAGCCGGTCGAACGTGAGTATGGGCCTGAAGGAGCTCTCGTCCTGGCGGCTGGTGCGCCTGAGCCACCAGCCCGGCGACCGCCGCGACTTCTACGCCGCGCCCGAGGACGTCTGGGCCATCTTCAAGATCCTGGCCGAGGAGCGGCAGCGGCGCGAAGTGGACCCGACGCTGTCGATGCTGCGCGATGCCCTGCTCGAAACGCCGGATTCGCCCGAGGAGAAGCATGCCCAGGCGCGCATGCGCGAGATGCATGACCTGATCGAGCAGCTCACCGAGTGGTTCGCCGAGGTGCGCAAGCTCTCGCCGTCCACGCTGGAGAAGCTGATGTCGCTGGGCGCCAAGGCCACGGCGCTGCTGCAGTTCACCGACAAGATGCGGGGGGCGGCGCCGGCCAACGAGGAGAAGGCGTCGTGAGCGAACTCGACCCGGCCCTGCTGGCGCGCATCCAGTTCGCGGCCAACATCAGCTTCCACATCCTGTTCCCCACCATCACGATCGCGCTGGGATGGTTCCTGCTGTTCTTCAAGCTGCGCTACCTGCGCACCGGCAAGCAGCACTGGCTGGACGCCTACTACTTCTGGGTGAAGGTGTTCGCGCTCACCTTCGCGCTGGGCGTGGTGAGCGGCATCACCATGAGCTTCCAGTTCGGCACCAACTGGCCGGGCTTTATGGAAACCGTGGGCAACATCGCCGGGCCGCTGCTGGCCTACGAAGTGCTGACGGCGTTCTTCCTCGAGGCCAGCTTCCTCGGGATCATGCTGTTCGGGCGCAAGCGCGTGGGCGAGCGCGTGCACACGCTGGCCACGGTGCTGGTGGCGGGCGGCACCACGCTGTCGGCGTTCTGGATCCTGGCGCTGAACTCGTGGATGCAGACGCCGGCTGGCTTCGAGATGATCGACGGCGTGGCGCATCCGACCGACTGGTTCGCCATCATCTTCAACCCGTCGTTCCCCTATCGGCTGATGCACATGCTGCTGGCCTCGGGCCTGACCGCGGCCTTCCTGGTCGGCGGGCTGTCGGCCTACCGCTGGCTGCGCCGCGACCGCGCGCCCGACGTGATGGCCGCGATGCGCACCGGCGTCGCCGTCGCCGCGCTGCTGATCCCCGTGCAGATCTTCGTCGGTGACCTGCACGGGCTGAACACCTTCGAGCACCAGCCGGCCAAGGTCGCGGCGATGGAGGGCGTCTGGCAGGACGAGAAGGGCGCGCCGATGCTGCTGTTCGCGCTGCCCAACGAGGAGACGCGCAGCAACGACTACGCCATTGCCATCCCCAAGCTGGCGAGCCTGATCCTGACCCACTCGCTGGACGGCGAGATCCGGGGCCTCGATTCCTTCCCCAACGCGCACCCGCCGGTGGCGCCGGTGTTCTGGGGCTTCCGGGTGATGGTGGGCACGGGCCTGCTGATGCTGGCGGTGTCGTGGTGGAGCGCCTGGCGCCTGCGCCAGAACGCGGAGCCCACGCGGTGGCAGGCGCGCGCTCTGTTGGCCATGACCTTCTCGGGCTGGGTGGCGACGCTGGCCGGCTGGTACGTCACCGAGATCGGCCGCCAGCCCTGGCTCGTGACCGGCGTGCTGCGCACCGTGGACGCGATCTCGGCAACGCCGGCCCCGATCATCGGCATCAGCCTGACCGCCTACCTGCTGCTGTACGTGGCGCTGCTGTCGGCCTACGTCTCGGTGCTGTTCTACCTGGCCCGCCACCGCGGCAAGCCCGACCACCAACCGGCCGTCGCCGGCCTGCAGGAGGCCTGAGATGGAGACCTTGCTCCCGGTGGTGTTCACGGCGCTGATGGCGCTGGCGATGCTGCTCTACGTGGTGCTCGACGGCTACGACCTCGGTGTCGGCATCCTGCTGCGCGGCGTGCCCGATGCCGACAAGGACCGGATGATCGCGTCCATCGGCCCATTCTGGGACGCCAACGAGACCTGGCTGGTGCTGGGCGTGGGCCTGCTGCTGGTGGCCTTCCCGCTGGCGCACGGCGTGATCCTGGGCGCGCTGTACCTGCCGGTGGCGGCGATGCTGATCGGGCTCATCCTGCGCGGCGTCGCCTTCGATTTCCGGGTGAAGGCGCGGGCCGCGCACAAGCCGCTCTGGAACGGCGCGTTCTGGGCCGGCTCGGTGCTGGCGGCGTTCTCGCAGGGCTACATGCTGGGCAGCTACGTGCTGGGCTTCCGCGACGACGCGATCGGCGGGGCGTTCTCGGTCGCGATCGGGCTGGCGCTGTGCGCGGGCTACGCGCTGCTGGGCGCCGGCTGGCTGGTGCTCAAGGCCGAGGGCGAGCTGCGCCAGCGCGCGCTGCGCTGGGCCTACGCGAGCCTGTGGCTGACGGGCCTGGGCATCGCGGCGGTGTCGGTGGCGACGCCGTGGGTCAGCCCGCGCATCTTCGAGAAATGGTTCGCGCTGCCGCAGCTGCTGTTCCTGCTGCCGGTGCCGGTGCTGACGGCGCTGGTGTTCGCCGCCACCGAGGGCGCCATCCGCCGCTTGCGCAAGGGCGAGAGCCGGCGCGACTGGATTCCGTTCGCGGGCGCGATCCTGCTGTTCGTGCTCGCCTTCGCGGGCCTGGCCTACAGCTTGTTCCCCTACCTGGTGATCGACCGGATCACGCTGTGGGACGCGGCAGCCGCCACGGGCTCGCTGAAGATCATGCTGTTCGGCGCCGCGATCACGCTGCCGATGATCCTGCTCTACACGGTCTACGTGTACCGCGTCTTCTGGGGCCGCAGCGCCGCCCTGAGCTACGACTAACCGCTGTGGGAGGGACTTCAGTCCCGATGCTTTTCGGCGGAAAGCTTCGGGACTGAAGTCCCTCCTACAGGAATCGATCAGCGGCAGTCGGGGAGGCGGGTGGCGGCCGGGTAGTTGGTGGCGCGGCATTCCCAGGACACCGCGCCGTCGGCCTGCGCGGTCGGGACCAGGCGGATGACGCCGCCGCGGGCCACGTGCGGCTTCATCGAGATCGCCACCACGCCGTTGGGTTGGATCGAGATCGCGGCGACCGAGGCGTCGGCGAACTGGTCGGGATTGCCCAGCGACAGCGCGGCCAGGCTGCGCGGCCAGGCCTGGTTCGTCTCGTAGAACGCCTGCACGGCGGCCTGCACCTCGGAAGCGCGGGCGATCGCGTCGGCGGCCTGCTGCTGGGACGGCGGGCGGACCGGCGCCTCCGGCGCGGCGGCGTCGGACGGGGCGGGGGGCGCGGACGCCACGGCGGCGTCGCCGGCCTCCGGCAGTTGCGAGAAGTGCACGGACACGCGGTACGCGATCAGCGAGAAGAGGATCGCGAACACCAGGGCGATGAAGAGGGCGGCAGGCGATTTCATCCTTGGACCGTCAGGCGCGGCGGGGCTGCCGCGCCTGCAGTCTAACCCCGGCCCGCGTTCAGTCCTCGTCGTGGTGCGGCCGCCAGGATTCCACCAGCTGCTTCTGCACCTGCGGCGGCACCGGCTCGTAGTGGCTGAATTCCAGGTCGTAGCGGCCGCGGCCAGCCGTGGCGCCCTTGAGTTCAGCCGCATAGTCGGTGAGTTCGCTCAGCGGCACCTGCGCCTTCACCAGCACTTCGCCGCCGCGGCCGGCGTCGGTGCCGTGGATGCGCGCGCGCTTGGCCGCCAGCTGGCCGGTGATGTCGCCCATGTGCGATTCCGGCGCGGCGACGGTGAGGTCCACGATCGGTTCGAGCACCTGCGGCCGCGCCTTCAGGATCGCGTCGAGGAAGGCCTTCTTGCCCGCCGCCACGAAGGCCACTTCCTTCGAATCGACGCTGTGGTACTTGCCGTCGTACACCGTCACGCGCACGTCCTGGATCGGGTAACCGGCCACCGCGCCGCCGTGCAGCACCTGGCGCACGCCTTTCTCGACCGCCGGCAGGTACTGGCCCGGGATGGTGCCGCCCTTCACCGCGTCCACGAACTCGAAGCCCTGGCCGCGCGCCAGCGGCTCCACCCGCAGGTAGACCTCGCCGAACTGGCCGGCGCCGCCGGTCTGCTTCTTGTGGCGGTGGTGGCCCTCGGCCGCGGCGCCGATGGTTTCGCGGTAGGCGATGCGCGGCGGGCGCGTGGTCACCGCGACGCCGTAGCGCTCCTTGATGCGCTCGAGCATCACCCGCAGGTGCAGCTCGCCCAGGCCGCGGATCACGGTCTCATTGAGTTCGGCGTGGTGCTCGACGTGGAAGCCCGGGTCTTCTTCGGCGAGCCGGTGCAGGGCGGTGGCGAGTTTCTGCTCCTGGCCACGGGTGGCGGCCTCGATCGCCAGCCCGAACATGGGCTTGGGGAAATCCAGCGGATGCAGGCGGATGTCGTCCTCGTCGTGGCTGTCGTGCAGCACGGCGTCGAAGTGGATGTCGTCGACCTTGGCCACTGCGGCGATGTCGCCGGCCACGGCCTCGTCGATCTCGACGTGGTCCTTGCCCCGGAGCCGGAACAGGTGGCCGACCTTGAAGGGCTTGCGGCCGTCGTCGATGAACAGCTGGCTGTCGCGCCGCACGGTGCCCTGGAACACGCGGAACACGCTGAGCTTGCCGACGAAGGGGTCGTTGACGATCTTGAACACGTCGGCGATCACGTGCGCCGCCGGGTCCGGCGTGGCGGTGATGGGCTGGCCGTTCTTCTCGAACGGCGGCGGGTTGCCCTCGAGCGGGTTGGGCAACAGTTTCTCGGCGAGCTCCAGCAGCTCGGCCACGCCCGCGCCGGTGCGCGAGGAGGCGAAGCACACCGGCACCAGGTGGCCCTCGCGCAGGCACTGCTCGAAGGCGTCGTGCAGGGCCTGGCCGCTCAGGCCTTCTTCGCCCACCTCGAGGTAGCGCTCCATCACCTGCTCGTTGATCTCGACCACCTGGTCGATGATGCGCTGGTGCGCCACGGCCACCGGCCCGAGGTCGGAGTCGCCGTCGGGGGTGAAGAAGCAGTCCACCACGCGCTTGCCGCCGTCGGCGGGCAGGTTGATGGGCAGGCACTCGGGGCCGAAGGTGTCGCGGATCTCCTCGACCAGCTGCGCCAGGTGGCCGGGATCGGCGTCGATGCGGTTGATCACGAGGATGCGGCACAGGTTGCGCGCCTTGGCGTAGTCCATCATCCGGCGCGTGCCGTACTCGATGCCGGTGGCCGCGTTGATGACGATGGCGACGGTTTCCACCGCCGAGAACGCGGACAGCGTCGGCCCGCGGAAATCGGCGTAGCCCGGCGTGTCGATCAGGTTCACGTGGATGCCGCCGTGGTCGATGCTGGCCAGCGCGGTGTTGAGCGAATGGCCGCGCGCCTTTTCCATCGGGTCGAAGTCGGACACCGTGGTGCCGCGCTCGAGGCTGCCTGCCGCGGGGAGGGCGCCGCCGGCATGCAGCAGGGCTTCGAACAGGGTGGTCTTGCCGGCGCCGGAGTGGCCCGCCAGGGCCACGTTTCGGATGGTTTCGGTTCGGTACGACATCAGGCCGTCTCTCCCAAATCGTGATGGGTGGATAGGCCGTCATGGTCGGCGGCGCAGAGGCGCTGCCAGGTCGTTTATCGCGCGACCGCGCGTCGGTCATGGCGGGGCCCCGGGCGGGGCCGGGGAGGGCTAGCCTCCCTCCGTCGCGGCGCCGGGTCAACCCGGGCCCGGGGGCGGGGGTAGACTGCGGGTCCCGGCCGCCCCCGCGGCCCGACTCAGGAGCAGCATCATGGGATTCAAGCGCCGCGCCACCGCCCACTGGGAAGGCGACCTCAAGACCGGCCAGGGCCGCATGAGCACGCCGCAGAGCGGCCTGTTCGAAGGCACCCGGTATTCCTTCGGCACCCGCTTCGGCGACGAGAAGGGCACCAACCCCGAGGAGCTGCTCGCCGCCGCCCACGCCGGCTGCTACTCGATGGCGCTCGGCTTCATCCTGCAGAACGCCGGCTTCACCGCCACCCGCATCGACACCCAGGCCGAAGTGGCGATGGAAACCTCGCCCGGGCCGCACGCAGTCGGCGTGCACCTGACCGTGACCGCGACGGTGCCCGGCATCGACGCCGCGGCCTTCGCCGACATCGCCGCCAATGCCAAGGAAAACTGCGTGATCTCGAAGGCGCTGGCGCTGCCGGTCACGCTGGACGCGACGCTTGTCTGATCCCCGGCGCGCCGTCGTCTTCGTGCACGGTGCGGGCGGCGGTGGCTGGGAGTGGGACGCGTGGGCGCGGGTGTTCGCGGCCGAGGGCTGGCGGGTGTTCGCGCCCGACCTGCAGCCGGCCGCGGACGGCCTCGCCGCGACGCGGCTGGCCGACTACCGCGCCCAGGTTGCGGACGGCCTGGCGCGCGCCCGCCGCGAGGCCGATCGGGTGGCGCTGGTCGGCGCCAGCCTCGGCGGCTTGCTGGTGCTGCTCGAAGGCGCGCAGGCCGATGCCCGCGTGCTGGTGAATCCGATGCCGCCTGCCGGCCTGCCGGCGGACCCCTCACCGGCCGTGATCCCCTGGCGCCGGCGCGCCAGCCTGGCGGGCACCCGGCGCGCGATTCCCGAGGCCGACGACGCGGCGGCACTGCTTGCGTTCCAACGCTGGCGTGATGAATCCGGCGCGGTGATGGATGCGGCGCGCGCCGGTGTCGCGCTGCCCGCATCGCGCGCACCCACGCTGGTGATGGCCTCGCGCGACGATACCGATGTGCCGTTCGAAGCCAGCGCCGCGCTGGCCGGTTCGCTCGGGGCCGCCTTCCTGCCGCTGGCGGGCAGCCACGTCGCTCCCCTGCTGGGCCGCGATGCGCCCGCCGTCGCCGCGCTCGCGGCGCAGTGGCTCGAAACCCCTGTGGGAGGGACTTCAGTCCCGATGCTTTTGGGCGAAAGGCATCGGGACTGAAGTCCCTCCTACAGGGGTGGGTAAACGGCCGGCAACGGGCAAGATTCCGGCCCGGCGAGGGCCCGCGGGATTCAGCCCGGGTTGGGCGCCGCGGCCCGACGATGCGCCCACGCCATCCGGCGTCAGGAGCTGCCATGAACCGCCTCGTTTCCCGAACCCTTGTCCTCGCCGTGGCGCTCGCCGCCGGCGGCGTCAGCGCGCAGGACTACCGATCCCCGGACTATGGCTACGAAGGCGGCTACGGCGACTACCGCGGCTACGACGACCGCGGCCGTGACGCGCGCGGCTCCGCCTACGACCTGGCGCGCGTCACCCGCGTCGAGCCCATCGTCGAGCGCGCCCAGCCGGTCAGCCGCCGCGAATGCTGGCGCGAAGCCTCGCCGGTCCAGGAAGCCCACAACTACTACGACCCGTACGCGAACCCGCGCTACGCCCGCCGCGACCCGCGCCGCCCCAGCGGCAGCGGCGCGGTGCTGGGCGCCATCGTCGGCGGCGTGCTGGGCAACAGCGTCGGCAACGGCGACGGCCGCCAGGCCGCGACCGTGGTTGGCGCGGTGATCGGCGGCGCGGTCGGCAACGACATGGAGCGCCGCAGCCGCGAGCGCGCCTACGGTCCGCACGACGCCCGCTACAACCCGGCCCTTCAAGAGGTCGAGCGCTGCCGCATCGTCAGCGACTACGAGGGCGAAAGCCGCGTCGTTGGCTACCGCGTCGGCTACGAATACGCCGGTCGCGAGTTCGAGACCGTGACCGACTACCACCCGGGCAGCGAGATCCGCGTCCGCGTCGACGTCACCCCCGAGGGCTGAGCCGCCCCCGAAAAAGGGGTCAGAGTAATTATTTGTTTCAAACAAATAATTACTCTGACCCCTTTTTCTTGACGGCGATTTAGGTAGGGTAGGGCCCTTCTAACGGGAGCCCGCCATGCGTCGTCTGCACCTCGCCCTTGTCCTTGCCGCGCTGCTGCCCGGCGCCGCCACCGCCAGCGGCATCACCGGCCTGGTGAACGCGCGCATCCATACCGGCGAAGCGGACTGGCCCGTGCGCACGGTGCTGGCCTGGGACGCCGAGGGACGCATCGTCCACGTCGGCGACGACGCCAGGGCCCTGTCCGACAAATACCCGGGCATCACCCTGGTCGACGCCGGCGGCCGCGACGTGGTGCCGGGCCTGATCGACGCGCATGCCCACTTGATGAACCTGGGCTTCGCCCTGCTGCGCGCCGACCTCGTGGACGCCACCAGCAAGGAAGACGTCATCGCCCGCCTGAAGGCGTTCGAGAAGACCTTGCCCGAGGGCGCCTGGCTGCTGGGCCGCGGCTGGGACCAGAACGACTGGCCGGGCAAGGACTTCCCGACCGCCGCCGACCTCGACGCCGCTTTCCCGGACCGCCCGGTCTGGCTCGAGCGCGTCGACGGCCACGCGGGCTGGGCCAACAGCGCCGCCATGCGCGCCGCCAAGCGCGACCTCGGCGGCGACTGGCAGCCCGAAGGCGGCCGCATCCTGCGCGAGGACGGCCGCGCCACCGGCGTGTTCATCGATACCGCCTCCGCCGTGATCGACGAAGTGGTGCCGGCGCCCGATGCCGCCCTGCGCGCCGAGGCGCTCGAGCGCGCGCTCGCGGCGGCCGTGAAGCACGGCCTGACCGGCGTGCACGACATGGGCGTGTCGCTGCCCGACCTGCGCCTGATGCGCGACTTCGCCGACGCCGGCCGCCTGCCGCTGCGCATCCGCGCCTATGCCGACGGCGATTCGGCGGCGCTGGCCGCGCTCTGCCGCGCCGGTCGCGCCTATGAGCACGCCAGCGGCCGCCTAGCCATGCGCGGCGTGAAGTTTTACGTGGACGGCGCACTGGGCAGCCGCGGTGCCGCCCTGCTCGAGGATTACAGCGACGAACCCGGCCACCGCGGCCTGCTGGTCACCGAGCCGGCGGCCTACGCGGCGGCGGTCGAAAAGGCACGCAGCTGCGGCGTGCAGCCCGCCAGCCACGCCATCGGCGACCGCGGCAACCGCATCGTGCTCGACACCTACGCCAAGGCGCTGGGCGATGCCGCCGGCACCGACCACCGCTGGCGCGTCGAGCACGCGCAGGTGGTGGCGCCGGCCGACATCCCGCGCTTCGCCACGCTCAAGCTGATCGCCTCGATGCAGCCCACCCACGCCACCTCCGACATGCCCTGGGCCGAGGCCCGCGTGGGCAAGGCGCGGCTGGAGGGCGCCTACGCCTGGCAGCGTTTCCGCGCCGCCGGCGTGCCTCTCGCGCTGGGTTCGGATTTCCCGGTGGAATCGGTGGACCCGCGCCTGGGCCTGTACTCCTCGGTCACCCGTGCCGACCTGGCGGGGATGCCCGCGGGCGGCTGGCTGCCGGACCAGAAGCTGACCCCGCAGCAGGCGCTGGCGGGCTTCACTGCCGACGCCGCGCACGCCGCGTTCGATGAGAAAGCGCTGGGCAAGCTGGTGGCGGGTTACCGCGCCGACTTCGTCATCCTCGGCGGCGATCCGCTGACGATCCCGCCCGCGCAGCTGCCCAAGCTCGAAGTCATCTCGACCTGGGTCGACGGCAAGCCCGTCTACGAGAGGAAGTAACGCCGCCTCTCCTGCTACAGGTTCCGGCGAGTCATCAGGACCAGTCGAGCTCGCCGCGCACCACGGTTTGCACCTGGCCGCCGGACCAGACGTCGCCGGCGGCGTCCACGCGCAGCTCGAGGCGCGCGTCGTGGCCGACTTCGCGGCCCTGGCTGACGACGTAGCGGCCGTCGGCGTGCGGCAGCGCCGCGCGTTCATGCAGCCACGCCGCCAGCGTCGCGTTGGCGGCGCCGGAGGCGGCGTCCTCGACCTGGCCCGGCTGGCCGACGAGCGCGCGCACCACCAGGTCGTAATCGCGGCCTTCGCAGCGGGCGAACACGCACAAGCCCATCGCCTCGTGGTCGCGCGCCAGCGCCGACACCGCCTCCCAGCGCGGCACCAGGCGCCGCACCGAGGCTTCGTCGCTGAGTTCGGCCAGCCACCAGCGGCGGCCGCCGTCCATCAGCACCGGCGGCAGCGCGCCGGCGGTGAAGCCCTCGAGCGCGGCGAACAGGCGCGGGTCGTCGGGCTGGCCGATCTCGAGCACGCGGGCCCGCGGCGCGCGCACCGCCAGCCGGCGCTCGCGGCCTTCGCCACGCACTTCGATGGGCAACAGGCCGACGGCGCATTCCTGCACCAGCTGGCCGTCGCGCGGCGTGGCCAAGCCGGCGTCGAGCACCGCGTGCGCGCTGCCGATGCTTGGATGGCCGGCGAAGGGCACTTCGCGCCGCGGGCTGAAGATGCGCAGGCGGTAGCTGGCCGCCGGCGTGGACGGCGGCAGCACGAAGGTCGTCTCCGGCAGGCGGGTCCAGCGCGCGATCGCCTGCATGGCGGCGTCGTCGAGGCCGGTGGCGTCGAGCACGACGGCGAGAGGATTGCCGTCGCCGGGTTTGGCGGCGAAGACGTCCAGCTGTACGAATTTACGAGGCATGGGGCGTCCTGCCCGGGTGGGGGCGTGCAGGTTACCAGTCCAGCGTGCCGCGGATGACGGTCTGGGTGCAGCCGCCGATCCAGGCCTCGCCGTCCCGGTCCACGCTCACTTCGATCCGGCCGTCGCGGCCCATCTCGCGGCCCTGGCTGACGAGGTAGCGGCTGCCGAGCGCGGGCAGGGCGCCGCACTCGTGGATCCAGGCGGCGATGGCGGCGTTGGCGCTGCCGGTGACCGGATCTTCCGGGATGCCATCGGCCGGGCAGAAGGCGCGCACGGCGAGCTGGTGGTCGCTGTCGGCCGGCGCACGCCCGAACACCGCCAGGCCCACGGCCCCGGTGAGTTCGGTGAGCGCGGCGATGGCGGCGAGGTCGGGCACCATCGCGCGCACCGCGGCGGCGTCGGCCAGTTCGACCACCCACCAGGCCGGGCCGTTGTCGATCAGCGCCGGGGCCAGCGCGCCGCGGCGGACCCGGGCCAGGGCCGCCGACAGCGCGTCCTCGTGCGGCACCCGCAGCGGCCGCGGCCGGCCGCGGGGCGCGCGCACGGCGATGCGGCGGGCGGCGCCTTCGCCCGACACCGTCATCGGCAGCAGGCCGGCGGCGCATTCCTGCACCAGCCGCCCGTCCACCGGTTGGGCCAGCCCGGCCTCGAGCACGGCGTGGGCCGTGCCGATGCTGGGGTGGCCGGCGAAAGGCAGCTCCTGGCGCGGGGTGAAGATGCGCACGCGATAGCTGGCCCCGGCTTCGACCGGCGGCAGCACGAAGGTGGTCTCGGACAGGTTGGTCCAGTTCGCGAAGGCCTGCATCGCGGCGGTGTCGAGGTCGCGGGCGTCCAGCACCACGGCCAGCGGGTTGCCGGCCCCGGGCCGGTCGGCGAAGACGTCGAGCTGCAGGAATTCACGGCGGCGCATGGGGGAAGCTCCGTTCTGGGGCGTGGGGGCGTGGCGGGCTTTCGCGGCGGCGCCTTCGTTTACACTGGCGCACGCCGCGCGCCAGCGCCGCGTCCCCTCATCTTAAACCTGGAACCATGAGCCCATCCGCGCCCGCCGCCGGTGCCGACGCACCGGATTGGATCGTCCTGAAGTTCGGAGGCACGTCCGTGTCCCGACGCCATCGCTGGGACACCATCGGCCGCCTGATGAAACGCCGGGCGGAGGAGGAGGGCGCGCGCGTGCTGGTGGTGGTGTCGGCGGTGTCCGGCGTCACCAACGAACTGCAGGCGATCTGCGAAGCCTCGGCCGACCCGGCCGCCCGCCACGCGCGGATCGCCGCGCTGGTGCATCGCCACGAGGAGTTCGCGGCGGAGCTGGGCGTCACCTCGCCCGAACTCACCGAAAGGCTGGCCACGCTGGTGATGCTGGGCGACGACCCGCGCGCCGACACCGGCGCGCTCGACTGGCAGGCCGAAGTGCTGGCCCAGGGCGAGCTGCTCTCGTCCACGCTTGGCGTCGCCTACTTGCGCGCGCAGGGCCTGGACGTGGGCTGGACCGATTCGCGCGAGTGGATCCACGCGCGCCCGCTGCCGAACCAGACCGACTGGGCCAAGCGCCTGTCGGCCAGCTGCGATTACACCGGCGACGCCGGCCTGCGCGCGCGCTTCGCCGCGGCGGGTCCGGCGCTGCGCATCGCCCAGGGCTTCATCGCCCGCGCGCCCGACGGCGGCACCGCCATCCTCGGGCGCGGCGGTTCCGATACCTCCGCGGCCTACTTCGGCGCGCTGCTCGGCGCCCGCCGCGTCGAGATCTGGACCGACGTGCCGGGCATGTTCAGCGCCAACCCGCGCGCGGTGCCGGATGCGCGCCTGCTCTCGCGGCTGGACTACGAGGAAGCGCAGGAAATCGCCACCACCGGCGCCAAGGTGCTGCACCCGCGTTCCATCGGCCCGTGCCGCGAGGCCGGCGTGCCGATGGCCATCCTCGACACCGAGCGTCCTGACGAACTGGGTACCCGCATCGACGCGCTGGCCGCCACCGTTCCCGGCGTCAAGGCGATCAGTCGCCGCAACGGCATCGTGCTGGTGTCGATGGAAAGCATCGGCATGTGGCAGCAGGTCGGCTTCCTGGCCGACGTCTTCGAGCGCTTCAAGCGCCACGGGCTGTCGATCGACCTGATCGGTTCGTCGGAGGCCAACGTCACGGTGTCGCTCGACCCGAGCGACAACCTCGTCAGCACGAACGTGCTCGACGCGCTGTGCGCC
>NZ_DASUDO010000011.1:0-77031 GCF_036275555.1 Arenimonas sp. | reverse complement strand
CGGCTCTACTTCGAGCCGCTGACGGCCGAGGACGTGCTCGAGATCATCCGCGCCGAGCAGGCGAGCGGGAAACTCAAGGGCGTGATCGTGCAGTTCGGCGGCCAGACGCCGCTGAAACTCGCGCGTGCGCTCGCCGCGGCCGGTGTGCCGATCGTCGGCACCAGCCCGGACTCGATCGACCTCGCCGAGGATCGCGAACGCTTCCAGCAGTTCCTGTCGCAGGTCGGGCTGCTGCAGCCGCCGAACCGCACCGCCCGTTCGCCCGAAGCCGCGCTCGTCGCGGCGGCCGAGATCGGCTATCCGCTGGTGGTGCGCCCGAGCTACGTGCTCGGCGGCCGGGCGATGGAAGTGGTGTATTCCGACGCCGACCTCTCGCGCTACATCCGCGAGGCGGTGCAGGTCTCGAACGACTCGCCGGTGCTGCTCGACCGCTTCCTCGACAACGCGGTCGAGGTGGACGTGGACATCATTGCCGACCGCGAGGGCAACGTGCTCATCGGCGGCATCATGGAGCACATCGAGGAAGCCGGCGTGCACTCGGGCGACTCCTCCTGCTCGCTGCCGCCGTACACGCTGTCGAAGGCGACCCAGGACAAGCTGCGCGTGCAGGTGGCCCAGCTGGCGCGCGCGCTGAACGTGGTCGGCCTGATGAACACCCAGTTCGCCATCCAGACCGACGCCGGCGGCGCCGAGACCATCTACCTGCTGGAAGTGAACCCGCGCGCCTCGCGCACCGTGCCGTTCGTGTCCAAGGCCATCGGCATCCCGCTGGCGAAGATCGCCGCGCGCTGCATGGCCGGCAAGACGCTGGCCGAGCAGGGCGCCACGAAGGAAATCGTGCCGGACTACTTCTCGGTGAAGGAAGCGATCTTCCCGTTCGCCAAGTTCCAGGGCGTGGACCCGATCCTCGGCCCGGAAATGCGCTCGACCGGCGAGGTGATGGGCGTGGGCCGCACCTTCGCCGAGGCCTTCGGCCGCGCCGAGGAAGCCGCCAACATCAAGGCGCCGATGCCGGGCAAGGCCTTCGTCTCGGTGCGCGACCCGGACAAGAAGCGCCTGCTGCCGGTCGCCAACGACCTGATCGAGCGCGGCTACACGCTGGTGGCCACCGAGGGCACCGCGCGCTTCCTGCAGGAGCAGGGCATCGCCTGCGAGCGCATCAACAAGGTGATCGAGGGCCGCCCGCACATCGTCGACCTGATCAAGAACGGCGAGATCTGCTATATCGTCAACACGACCGAGGGCAAGCAGGCGATCGCCGACTCGTTCTCGATCCGGCGCGAAGCGCTGCAGCATCGCGTCACGTACTCCACCACGATCCCGGGCGCGCGCGCCCTGATCCGCGCCACCGACACCCGCGGCAACCCGCGCGTGTGGTCGCTGCAGGAACTGCACAAGGAAGTCCACGGATGATTGCACCCCTGACGACGAAGGGCGCCCAGCGCCTGCGGGGCGAGCTCGAGGAGCTCAAGTCGGTCAAGCGCCCGGCGGTCATCGCCGCCATCGCCGAGGCCCGCGCCCACGGCGACCTCAAGGAAAACGCCGAGTACCACGCCGCGCGCGAGCAGCAGGGCTTCATCGAGGGCCGCATCCAGGAGCTGGAGTTCGTGCTCTCGCACTGCCAGCTGATCGACGTGGCCGGCCTCAACGCCGGCACCCGCGTGGTGTTCGGCGCCACCGTCGAGCTGGCCGACTGCGACAGCGGCGACGAGGTGACCTACCAGATCGTGGGTGACCTCGAGGCCGACATCAAGCAGGGCCTGATCTCGATTTCCTCGCCGCTGGCGCGTGCGCTGATCGGCAAGCACGAGGGCGACACCGTCACCATCCAGGCGCCGGCCGGCGCCCGCGACTTCGACATCGTCGCCGTTCGCTACGAGGGCTGAGGCCGTGGCCGAGCCCGCGATGCCCGGGGCGGTGCCCGCGCTGGCCGTGCTGCTGCCCGAGCGCCGCCGCTTCGCCGGCCAGCCGCTGGGCGACGCCTTCGGCAAGGCGCTGGCCCGGGCCGATGCGCTGCCGGACGGCGAGCCCGGTGAGCGCGCCCAGCTGCTGCGCCATTTCGACCTGTTGCCGCGCGGCTGGCCGATGGCCGCGATCACCCGCCAGCGCGATGCCGGCGACGCGGTGCTGCACCAGTGGCTGCGCGCCGACCCGTCCCACGTGCGGCCCGACATGACCGGCGCGCGCGTGCTGGCCATCGGCGAACTCGGGCTGTCGCAGGCCGAGGCGGACGCGCTGGTCGCGCCGCTGCGGCCCCTGTTCGGCGACAGCGGGTTCCAGGTGTCGGCGCCGACGCCGTCGCGCTGGTACGTCGCGCTGCCGATCGAGGCGCGCCTGCCGGTGTTCTCGCCGCCCGAGACCGTGCTCGGCGACGATCTGTTCTCGCACCTGCCCGATGGCCCCGAGGGCCGCCGCTGGCGCGCGCTGCTCAACGAGGCGCAGGTGCTGCTGCACAACCACACGGTGAACGCCGTGCGTGTCGCCGCCGGCAAGCCGCCGGTGAACAGCCTGTGCTTCTGGGGCGCGGGCAAGCTGCCCGACCACGTGCGCACGCCGTTCGCCGCGGTCGCCAGCGAAGAAGCCGAGCTGCTGTCGCTGGCCGCGCTGGCCGGCATCGGCGCGAAGGGCGATGGCCCGCAGTTGCTCGACCTGCGCCGCGCGCGCGACTGGGCCGCGGTGGCGTCGCGCCTGCAGCCTGCGCTGGCCGGCCTCGGCAGCGAGGCGATGCGGCTCGATTTCGCCGACGGCGCCCGCTGGCAGCTGCGCGCCGCGCAGCGCTGGCGGTTCTGGCGCCGCCCGATGGCGCGACTGGCGTGACGCCGGCGCCGATCCGGATCCTGCGCCGGCCGGTTCCCGCGCACGGCCCCTGGCCGGACGCGGTCCCGCCCGCGCTGCAGCGCGTTTACGCCGCGCGCGGCGTGCGTACGCCGGAAGAGGGCGAACTCAAGCTCGCCCGGCTGCTGCCGCCCGACGCGCTGGGCCAGGTGGATCGCGCCGCGGCGCTGCTGGCGGACGCGATCGCCGGGAACGGCCACATCGTCGTGGTCGGTGACTTCGACTGCGACGGCGCCACCGGCACCGCGGTCGCCGTGCGCGGCCTGCGCCTGCTGGGCGCCAGCCGCGTCAGCTACCAGGTGCCGCACCGCGTGACCCACGGCTACGGCCTGTCGCCGGCGCTGGTGGATGACTTGGCCGCCGTTGCACCGGACCTGGTGCTGACCGTGGACAGCGGCATCGCCTGCCACGCCGGCATCGCCGCGGCGAAGGCGCGCGGCTGGCAGGTGCTGGTCACCGACCACCACCTGCCCGGCGACGCGCTGCCGCCGGCCGACGTGATCGTGAACCCCAACCTGGCCGGCGACGCCTTCCCGAGCAAGGCGCTGGCCGGCGTCGGCGTGGTGTTCTACCTGCTGCTGGCGCTGCGCCGTCACCTGCGCGTGCGCGGCAGGTTCGAGGGGCAGGGCCCGGACCTGTCCTGCCTGCTCGACCTGGTCGCGGTCGGTACCGTCGCCGACCTGGTGCCGCTGGACTACAACAACCGCCTGCTGGTGTCGGCCGGGCTCAAGCGCCTGCGCAACGGCCAGTGCCAGCCCGGGCTGCGTGCGCTGGCGGAACTGGCCGGGCGCGACCTGGCCCAGCTCACCGCCGGCGACATCGGCTTCGGCCTCGCGCCGCGGCTCAATGCCGCCGGCCGGCTCGAGGACATGGCGCTGGGCATCGAGTGCCTGCTCTGCGACGACGCCACCCGCGCCCACGAACTGGCCAGCGTGCTCGACCGCATCAACGGCGAGCGCAAGGAACTGCAGCAGCAGATGGTGGACGAGGCCGAGGCGCTGGTCGCGACCGTGCCGCTCGATGCCGGCGCGCTGCCGGCGGCGCTGTGCCTGTTCGACCCGGCCTGGCATCCGGGCGTGGTCGGCCTGGTGGCTTCGCGGCTCAAGGACCGCATGCACCGGCCCGTGTTCGCGTTCGCGCCGGCCGAACCGGGCAGCGACGAACTCAAGGGCTCGGCGCGCTCGATCCCGGGGCTGCACATCCGCGACGCGCTGGCCGCGGTGGACGCGCGCCATCCCGGGCTGGTCGGCCGTTTCGGCGGGCATGCCATGGCGGCCGGCCTGAGCCTGCCGGCGGCGCATTTCGAACGCTTCCGCGAGGCGCTGCAGCGCGTGGTCGCCGCAATGCTCACGCCCGAACAGCTGCAGTCCGAGCTGCACAGCGACGGCGAGCTCGGCGTGGACGAGCTGGGTCGGCCGCTGGCCGAACAGCTGCGGCTCGCCGGTCCGTGGGGGCAGGGCTTCCCGGAGCCAGTGTTCGACGGCGTGTTCAAGGTGCTGCAGGCACGTGCCGTGGCGTCGCGCCATCTCAAGCTCAGCCTGTTGCCGGCGCAGGGCGGGGCGCCGCTGTCGGCGATCCAGTTTGGCGGCTGGACCGGCGAGCCGATGCCGGCGCTCATCCACGCCGCCTACCAGCTCGACCTCGACGACTGGGGCGGGCGCCGCGGCATCCAGCTGCTCGTTCGCCACTGGCAGCCGGCCTAGCCCGATCGCACTTGTCAGTCTTGACGCGGACTGCCACGCTCCTCGTCCACCCCCCCCCACACCGGACGACCCCGTGATTCGAACAACCCGCCTCACTTCCTCCCTGGTGGCCGTGGCCATCGCGCTGTCGTTGGGCGGCTGCCAGCTTTCGGGTGGCGCCGGCGAGCCCAAGCCGGCGTCGCTGGCGATCGACAAGCCGGTCACCGGCGAGATCACCCTCGGCGACCGCGTGAACTACGGCGACGGCACCCGCACCGCGCTGTTCGCGTTCGAGATGGAGGCCGGCGAGGCCGTCGTGATCGAGGCCGCCGCCGCGTTCTGCGGCCGCCTGGCGCTGTACTCGATCGATTCCGAAGGTCGCCCGGTACTGCAGTCGGCCGGCGACGGCAGCTGCACCGAGCAGGATGGCCGCCAGGTGCAGTCGCGCTCGCGCGTCAGCACCGAGGGCGGGCGCTACCTGCTCGCGCTCAGCGGCCGCGAACCCGGCCACTTCGGCCCCTACCGGGTGTCGTTGTCGGCGCTGACGCTCGACGCCGACCGCGAGCTGGTGGCGGGCGACGAGGTCGCCGGCCTGCTTGAGCAGGAAAAGACCCTGGCGCTGAAGATCACCGAGGCCGGGCGGTACCAGATCGACCTGCGCTCGAGCGAGTTCGATGCGACCCTGGGCCTCGAGGGCCCGGAGGTCTCGCGCGAGAGCGACGACGACGGCGAGGGCACCGATGCCCGCATCACCACCTACCTGGCTGCCGGCGACTACCAGCTGGCGCTGGGCCACCTCGGCGGCAGCGGTGGCCTGTACCGCCTGTCGGTGCGCAAGCGCGACGGCGTGCCGCCGGGCGACCTGCAGTCGGGCGGCGAGCTGCCGCTGGGCCGCGAGGTCACCGGCATGCTGCAGGGCGAGGCGGCGCGCTACGAGCTGGCGTTGGCCGAGCGTTCGCGCGTGGTGCTGTCGCTGGGCAGCGATGACTTCGACACCCGCCTCGACCTCGAGGGCGAGGGCGTGCAGCTGAGCGACGACGACGGTGGCAACGACACCGACTCGCGCCTGGTGACGGTGCTCGAGGCCGGCAATTACACGGTGAGCGCGGTCGACCTCGGCGACGACAACACCGGCGTGTTCAAGCTGCTGGCCCGGGCCGAACCCGCCGCCGGCGAGTCCCTGGCGCTGTCGCCCGGCACGGCCCAGCAGGGCACGCTGGTGGAGGGCGAGCAGCGCCGCTACCGCCTGTCGGTGCCGGCCGCGGCCAGCTACGTGCTGACGATGGAGTCGGACGGCCTCGACAGCCTGCTGAAGATCCAGCGCAACGGCGAGGAGCTGGCCAGCGACGACGACAGCGGCGGCGGCTCGAATTCGCGCCTGGAGCTCGAACTCGACGCCGGCGAGTACGAGGTGGTCGCGGCGGCCTTCGGCGGCGGCAGCGGCAGCTTCCGGCTCCGGGCCGAGGTCCGCTGACCTGTGGGAGGGACTTCAGTCCCGATGCCTTTCGCCGAAAGGCATCGGGACTGAAGTCCCTCCCACCCGGGTTGCTGCGGTATCATTGCCGGCCGATCCAAGCCACCGCGGAACACCATGGAACTCAATCCCATCCGCCAGCGAATCGCCGACCTCAAGGGCCGGCTGGATTCGCTCAGGGGGTATCTTTGACTTCGACCAGAAGGTCGAACGTCTCGAGGAAGTAAACCGGGAGCTGGAAAGCCCCGACGTCTGGAACGACGCCGAGCGCGCGCAGGCCCTGGGCCGCGAACGCGCCGCGCTCGAGAAGGTGGTGCACGGCATCCGCACCCTCACCGGCAACCTGGTCGGCGGCGCCGAGCTCGTGGACCTGGCGGAGATGGAGGACGACGCCGATACCGTCGCCTCGGTGGTCGAGGACGTCGAGAAGACCGCGAAGGAAGTCGAGCAGCTCGAATTCCGCCGCATGTTCTCCGGAAAGATGGACGCCTGCAGCGCCTTCGTCGACATCCAGGCCGGCGCCGGCGGCACCGAGGCCCAGGACTGGGCCGAGATCCTGCTGCGCATGTACCTGCGCTGGTGCGAGGCCCGCGGCTGGAAGACCGAGCTGATGGAAGTCAGCGGCGGCGACGTCGCCGGCATCAAGTCGGCCACCTTCAAGGTCGAGGGCGAGTACGCCTACGGCTGGCTCAAGCTCGAGACCGGCGTGCACCGCCTGGTGCGCAAGTCGCCGTTCGATTCCGACAACCGCCGCCACACCAGCTTCACCTCGGTGTTCGTGTCGCCGGTGGTGGACGACAGCATCGACATCACCATCAACCCGGCCGACCTCAAGACCGACGTCTACCGCTCGTCCGGCGCCGGCGGCCAGCACGTCAACAAGACCGAATCGGCGGTGCGCATCACCCACGTGCCCACCGGCATCGTGGTGGCCTGCCAGAACGGCCGCAGCCAGCACCAGAACCGCGACATGGCGATGCAGATGCTGGCCGCGAAGCTCTACGAGCTCGAGATCCAGAAGCGCAACGCCGAGCGCGACGCGGTCGAGGCCACCAAGTCCGACATCGGCTGGGGCAGCCAGATCCGCAACTACGTGCTGGACCAGAGCCGCATCAAGGACCTGCGCACGGGCATCGAGCGCAGCGACACCCAGAAGGTGCTCGACGGCGACCTCGATGAGTTCATCGAGGCCAGCCTGAAGGCCGGCCTGGCCGTCGGCGCCAAACGCTCCGACGCCTGACGCCCCGTGTAGGAGGGACTTCAGTCCCGAAGCCTTTCGCCGGAAAGCTTCGGGACTGAAGTCCCTCCTACAGAAGACCCATTCCACGCAGCCAATTGACCACCGCCATGACCGAGACCACGCCCGCCGCCGACGAAAACACCCTCATCGCCGAGCGCCGCGCGAAACTCACGGCGCTGCGCGGGCAGGGCATCGCCTTCCCGAACGACTTCCAGCGCGCCGACTACGCCGGCGACCTGCAGGCCGAGTTCGCCGGCAAGGACGAATGGACCGCGGAGAAGCTCGAGGCGCTCGATCGCCGCGTCGCGGTCGCCGGCCGCCTGATGGCCAAGCGCGTGATGGGCAAGGCCAGCTTCGCGCAGATCCAGGACATGAGCGGCCGGATCCAGCTCTACCTCCAGGGCAGCGACCTGGGCGAGAGCTACGACGCCTTCAAGGGCTGGGACGTGGGCGACATCGTGGCGGTGCAGGGTGGCCTGACCCGCACCCGCACCGGCGAGCTGTCGGTGAAGGCGGCCTCGCTGCGCCTGCTGACCAAGTCGCTGCGGCCGCTGCCCGACAAGTTCCACGGCCTGGCCGACGTCGAGCAGCGCTACCGCATGCGCTACGTCGACCTGGTGATGAACCCGGAGGCGCGCGAGGTGTTCGTGCAGCGCTCGCGCATCGTCTCGGCGATGCGCGCCTGGCTCGACGCCCGCCGCTTCCTCGAAGTGGAGACGCCGATGATGCACTACATCCCCGGCGGCGCCACGGCCAAGCCCTTCACCACCCACCACAACGCGCTGGGCCTCGACCTGTACCTGCGCGTCGCGCCCGAGCTGTACCTCAAGCGCCTGGTGGTCGGCGGCATGGAGCGCGTGTACGAAATCAACCGCAACTTCCGCAACGAGGGCGTGTCCACCCGGCACAACCCCGAATTCACCATGCTGGAGCTGTACGAGGCCTACGCCACCTACCACGAGGTGATGGACCTCACCGAGGGCCTGATCCGCGACGTGGCGGTCAAGGCGCGCGGCACCGCGGCGCTGGAATGGGAAGGCATGGCCATCGACCTCGGCCCGGCCTTCCGCCGCTGGTCGATGACCGACGCCGTGCTCGAGCACAATCCGGATATCAAGCGCGAAGAGCTGCGCGACCTCGACGCGATGCGCGCGCACTGCCAGCGCCTGGGCATCAAGTTCAAGGCCAGCTACGGCTGGGGCAAGCTGCTGCTGGAGATCTTCGAGAAAACGGTCGAGCACACCCTGGTGCAGCCGACCTTCATCACCGACCACCCGGTCGAGGTCAGCCCGCTGGCCCGCGCCAGCGACAAGGACCCGGGGCTGACCGATCGCTTCGAGCTGTTCGTGGGCGGCCGCGAGATCGCCAACGGCTTCTCCGAGCTCAACGACCCCGAGGACCAGAAGGCCCGCTTCCTGGCCCAGGTGGAGGCCAAGGACGGCGGCGACGACGAGGCCATGCACTTCGACGCCGACTACATCCGTGCGCTGGAGTACGGCATGGCCCCGACCGGCGGCCTGGGCATCGGCATCGACCGGCTGGTCATGCTGATCACCGATTCCGCCTCCATCCGCGATGTCCTCCTGTTCCCCTACATGCGGCCGGAATCCTGAGCATTCGCTCTGGATGCCCCCACGATCCGCTTCGCGGATCGCGGGCCCCGGGCTCATCACCTCCGATCCCCGCGGCTGTCGCCGCACCCCCTCACCCAGGGGGCGCCTCCCCCGGCGTAACGCCAGGAGTGTTTGGCAGGTCGGTGTAAGAGTGTCTCCCAAGTGCTTGCCGGGGTTGAATTCAGGGGGGTAAGCTGGGGTCGAGCCGCGGGTCCCCGCGGCAATCACGGTGTGCGCACCCGGGAGCTTCAAGGTGAATGTACTGATCGTCGACGACCAGCCGTCCCAGCGGACCATGTTCCGCCACCTGCTGGAGGACATCAGTCCCGAGGTAAAGGTCACCGACTTCGGTGACCCGGTCGAAGCCCTGCTGTGGTCGCAGCGCAGCTCGCCCGACCTGCTGCTGCTCGACTACCGCATGCCCAAGCTCGACGGGCTCGAGTTCGCCCGCCGCTTCCGCCGGCCGCTGTCGCACCGCGACGTGCCGATCATCCTGATCACCGTGGTCGGCGACGAGCCGATCCGCAACGCCGCGCTCGAGGCCGGCGTGATCGACTTCCTCGTCAAGCCGGTGCGCCCGCGCGAACTGCGCTCGCGCTGCCGCAACCTGCTGGCGCTGCGCCAGCAGCAGCAAAACCTCAAGTCGCGTGCGCACGAGCTCGAGCGCCAGCTGCTGGCGCGCATGCACGAGCTCGACGAGCGCGAACGCGAGGTCCTGCATCGCCTCGCCAAGGCCACGGCTTTCCGCGACGGCAGCTCGGGCAACCACTTCGAGCGGATGGCGCGGATTTCCGCGCTGATCGCCGAGGCGATGGGCCTGCCGGAAGAGGAGGTCAAGATGATCGAGCTCGCCGCGCCGCTGCACGACATCGGCAAGCTGGGCGTGTCCGACGCCATCCTGCTCAAGCCCGGCAAGCTCGACGCCACCGAATACGCGCAGGCCAAGCAGCACCCGCGCCTGGGCTACGAGATCCTCAGCGATTCCAGCAGCCGCTTCGTGCAGGTCGGCGCGGCCATCGCCCAGCACCACCACGAGCGCTGGGACGGCGCCGGCTATCCCGACGGCCTGCAGGGCGAAGCCATCCCGCTGCCGGCGCGCATCGTCGCGGTGGTGGACGTGTTCGACGCCCTGACCACGCCGCGTCCCTACAAGGAGCCCTGGACCCTGGCCGCCGCCTTCGACTACGTGAAGTCGCAGTCCGGCCTGCAGTTCGACCCGGCGGTGGTGGACGCGGTGCTGGCACGCCGCGAACGCATCGAGGAAATCCACCGCTACTTCGCGCCGGCCCAGGCCGCCGCCTGAGCCAACGTGCGGCCCGCCCGGCCAGCCGCCCCATGACGCGATGATCCGCGCCTTCGCCAACCGCCCCGACAGCGAGCACGCGCAAGCGCTGGTGCGGCTGGTGATCGCGGCCATGCTGCTGCTCTACCTCGCGGGCGTCGCCAGCAGCGCCGGCGCCGGCAGCGAGGTGCGGCTCAGCGTCCTGATCCTGCTGGCCGAGACCGTGCTGGGCCTGGGCCTGGTGATCGCCATCATGGTGTCGCCCGGGGTGTCGCACCCGCGG
This sequence comes from Arenimonas sp., assembly GCF_036275555.1. Lineage (GTDB taxonomy): Bacteria > Pseudomonadota > Gammaproteobacteria > Xanthomonadales > Xanthomonadaceae > Arenimonas. Next base: position 66,622 of record NZ_DASUDO010000011.1, on the reverse strand, counting down.
CGCGTGATCGGCATGCTGGCCGACTACGGCACGCTCGCGGCGATGATGATCATCAAGGGCGAGGTGCTGGCGCCGCTGTACGTGATCATCATGTGGGTCACGGTGGGCAACGGCCTGCGCTACGGCACCCACTACCTGTTCGCGGCGATGGGGCTGGCGACACTCACGTTCCTGAGCATCATCCAGTTCACCCCGTACTGGCAGCAGAATCCCTACCTCGCCTGGGGCTTGCTGGTCGGGCTGGTGGCCATCCCCGGCTACCTGATCAGCCTGCTGCGCGACCTGCGCCGCGCCGGCGAGGAGGCGCGGCGCGCCAACGCCGCCAAGAGCCGCTTCCTGGCCAACATGAGCCACGAGTTCCGCTCGCCGCTCAACGGCATCATCGGCATGGCCGAGCTGCTCTCCAGCACGCGGCTCGCGCCGGAGCAGCGCGAATGCGCCGACGTCATCCACACCTCGGCGCAGTCGCTGCTGCTGCTGGTGGAGGACGTGCTGGACATCTCGGCGATCGAGGCCGGCAAGCTCAAGCGGCAGGACAGCGAGTTCGCGCCGCGCGAGCTGGCGCGGCGAATCCGCACCATGCTGCAGCCGATGGCGGCGGGCAAGAACCTGCAGTTCAACATCGACCTGCCCGACGCCGTGCCGGCCCGGCTGCACGGCGACGTCGGCCACCTGAGCCAGATCCTGCTCAACCTGGTGCACAACGCCATCAAGTTCACCGAAGCCGGCAGCGTGCAGCTCGAAGTGCAGGTGCGCGAGCGCAAGGGCGACACCGTGGGCCTGCGCTTTTCCGTCCGCGACACCGGCATCGGCATCCCGGACGACGCCAAGGCGCGCATCTTCACGGCCTTCGAGCAGGTCGACGCCGGGCCGACCCGGCGCTTCGGCGGCACCGGCCTCGGCACCACCATCGCCAAGACGCTGACCGAACTGTTGGGCGGCAAGATCGCGGTCGAGGACAACCCGGGCGGCGGCACCCACTTCTGGCTCGACCTCGAGTTCCGGGTCGCGGAGGCGCCCGAGGCGGCGGTGCCGGCCACCGGCGGCGGCAAGATCATCGCCTTCGACGATCCCTTCGTGCGCCACCGCGCGCGCGTGCGCCCGCTGCGCATCCTGGTCGCCGACGACCAGCCGGCCAACCGGCTGGTGCTGCAGCGCCTGCTCGAACGCGCCGGCCATTCCACCGTCTTCGCCGAGAACGGCGAGCAGGCGCTGGAGCGGCTGGAGGAAGAGACCATCGATGCCGCCATCGTCGACCTGCACATGCCGGTGATGGACGGCCTGGAAATGATCAAGCAGGCGCGGGTGATGCAGGCGGGTGGCCCGCGCACGCCGATCCTGGTGCTCAGCGCCGACGCCACGGTGGACGCGGTGCGCGACGCCGAGGCCGCCGGCGCCTATTCCTTCCTCACCAAGCCGGTGGTGGCCTCGCGCTTGCTGGAAACGCTGGCGGAGATCGCCGGCGGTGGCCAGGAGGAGCCGGCGGCCGTGGTCCGCAAGGACCGGCTGGTGCCGACCCTGCGCACCGACGTGCTCGAGGAGCTCGCGGGCATGGGCCTGGGCAAGGATTTCCTCGACGATTTCGTGGACCAGTGCCTGCGCGACGCCAGCCGTTGCCTGGCCGAAGCCGAGCGCGGCGCGGCGACGTCGAAGTGGGAGGCGGTGCGCGAGGCCGCGCATGCGCTCAAGGGCGTGTCGGAAAACATCGGCGCCCAGGCGCTGGTCGAGCGAAGCACCGAGATCATGCGCGCCAGCGACGCGGTGCTGGCGAAGGAATGGCGTCGTTACCTGGGCATGCTCGGTTCGATGCTGGAAGCCACGGCGGAGCAGGTCCGGCGCGAGCTGGTGCGCATCGCCGCCCAGCCGCAAGGGGAAGCGTCCCGGCCACCGGACCACGAGTCCGGCTGACGCGGGCAAGGCGATGGCCGCCGCCCTTGCACGGCGGCCACCGCGACCCCGCGGGTCAGACCACCTGGCGCAGGTCGGGCACGTCGCCGACGCGGCGCTTCTGCGCGCGCACCAGCCGCTCCATGTTCTGCAGGCCGCGCTCGCTCAGGCGCATGGCGGCGTCGACCCAGGTGGCGGTCACGCTCATCAGTTCGTCCAGGCTGACCGGGTTGCAGGTGGCGCGCACGGTGTTGAGCGAACGCAGCGCGTTGCCCATCCGGCGCCGGCGGCGAACCAGTTCGCGCGCGGCCTGCAGGCCTTCGCCGCGCGGCACCAGCATGTCGACCACGCCCATGCGATAGAGCTCTTCGCTGGAGTAGATGTTGCCGTCGAGCATCATGCGTTCGGCCTGTGCCGGGGTGACGCGGCGCGAGAGGAAGGTGTAGGCGCCCATGCCCGGGAACAGGTCGAACAGCACCTCCGGGAAGCCCATGCCGGTGCCTTCCTCGGCGATGATGGTGTGGCAGCACAGGGCCGCCTCGAAGCCGCCGCCGAGGGCGTCGCCCTGGACCACCGCGACGCTGTGCACGCGGTCGTCGGCCAGGCGCGCGAAATGGAACGCCACCGACACGCAGAGCTGGGCATAGGCCAGCAGGCGGGCGCGGTCGCCGGTGCGGATCAGGCGGCTGAAGAGCTCGAGGTCGCCGCCGAGGTTGAAGACGTCGGCCTTCGAGGCCAGGACCAGGTGCCGGATCTCGCCGTTGCTCGCCGGCTCGTTCGCCATGCGCGCGGCGATCTGGCGCTGGCACTCGCGCAGTTCCACCAGCAGCGGTTCGGAGAAGCAGGGGCGGTAGCCCGGGCGCGGGTTCTGGTGCATGTAGCACCATTCGATGCCGGCCTCGGCTTCGGTCCTGTGCTCGATCAGGCTGAAGCTTGGGTCGCGGTTGATGCTCTCGACGATGGACATGGACATGGCGGATCTCCGGGCAAGGGTAGGGGCGTCGCCCTACACGCTAACGTCCGGAAACGCAAGGGCGGCCCGGCCATGCTACACCCGAACTTCAGCCGGCGTTGTGCCGCCCTAAGAGCTTTCGTACACCGGCCCCACGCAGCGGCCACGGCCTGGCGCCCGCCGCTGCGGGGCCAGGGATCGGGCGTGCCGGGCCGGGCCCGGCCGGGGTCAGGCGGCCGGCTTGGGGGCGTCGCGCAGCTCGCGGCGCAGGATCTTGCCCACGTTCGACTTCGGCAGCTCGGTCCGGAATTCGACCAGGCGGGGCTGCTTGTAGCCGGTGAGGTTTTCCTTGCAGAAGGCCCGCACCTGGTCGGCCGTGAGCGCCGGGTCCTTCTTGACGATGACCACTTTCACCGCCTCGCCGGACTTGTCGTCGGGCACGCCCACCGCGGCCACTTCCAGCACGCCGGGCATCAGGGCGATCACGTCCTCGACTTCGTTCGGATAAACGTTGAAGCCCGAGACCAGGATCATGTCCTTCTTGCGGTCGACGATGTAGAAGAAGCCGCCCGCGTCCATCTTGGCCATGTCGCCGGTGTGCAGCCAGCCTTCGGCATCGATGACCTTGGCGGTTTCCTCGGGGCGCTGCCAGTAGCCGGCCATTACCTGCGGGCCGCGGATGCAGAGCTCGCCGACCTCGCCGACCGGCAGCTGCTTGCCGGCATCGTCCTTGACGCAGGCGTCGGTGGACGGGATCGGCAGGCCGATGGCGCCGTTGAAGTCCTCCAGGTCCATCGGGTTCATGCAGGCCGCGGGCGAGGTTTCGGTGAGGCCGTAGGCCTCGACCAGGGTGACCCCGGTGACCTTCTTCCAGCGCTCGGCCACCGCGCGCTGCACGGCCATGCCGCCACCGAGCGAGAGGTGCATGTTCGAGAAATCGACCTTGTCGAAGCCCGGCGTGTTGAGCAGGCCGTTGAAGAGCGTGTTGACGCCGGTGATGGCGGTGAACGGAATCTTGCTCAGCTCCGCCACGAAACCCTTCATGTCGCGCGGGTTGGTGATCAGGTGGTTGAGGCCGCCGAACTTCATGAAGACCAGGCAATTCGCCGTCAGCGCGAAGATATGGTAGAGCGGCAGCGCGGTGATGATGATCTCGTGGCCCGGCTTGGCGTTCGAGCCCAGCCACACCGACGACTGCTGCATGTTCGCCACCAGGTTGCGGTGGGTCAGCATGGCGCCCTTGGCGACGCCGGTGGTGCCGCCGGTGTACTGCAGGAAGGCGATGTCGTGGCCGCGGATGTCGATGTCGGGCAGCTGGTGCTTCGCGCCCATGGCCACGGCCTGGCCGAAGCGGATGGCGCCGGGCAGGTCGTACTCGGGCACCTGCTTCTTGACGTGGCGCAGCACGAAGTTGACGAGGGCGCCCTTCGGAAAGCCCAGCATGTCGCCGACGCCGGTCACCAGCACCTGCTTGATCGGGGTTTCGGCGACGACGTCGGCCACCACGTGCGCGAAGTTCTCGAGCACCACGATGGCGCTGGCACCGGAATCAACGAGCTGGTGCTTGAGCTCGCGCGCGGTGTACATCGGGTTGGTGTTGACGACCGTGAGGCCGGCGCGCAGCACGCCGAAGATGGCGATCGGGTACTGCAGCACGTTCGGCATCATCAGGGCGACGCGGTCGCCCTTCTTGAGCTTGAGCTCGTGCAGGAGGTAGTTTGCGAACTGGGTGCTGAGACGATCGACCTCGGCGTAGGTGATGACCTTGCCGAAGTTGGCGAACGCAGGGTTGGCGCGGTAGTCGCGGCAGGCTTCGTTGAGCACCGACACGATCGAAGGGTACTTCTCCAGGTCGATTTCCGCCGGGATGCCCTTCGGATAATTCGCCAGCCAAGGACGCTCGGAACCCATGAAAAACCCCCCGTTGAATGATGTCCGCCATCCGCGCCGGGCCGCAGGGCAGGGCCCGGTGCCGGATTGGAGTATTCACTCGATTGGAGCATACCCCCCAAGCGCAGGCAAGGCAGCGGGCGTATGGTTTCGCGCCGTCGTCACGGCCCTGTTCGCGGCGGTGTTCGTGCTCGCCGCGGGCTGTTCCCGCACCCCGCCGGAGGAGGCGCTGCGGGCCACGATCGCCTCGATGGAGGCCGCCGCCGAAGCGCGCGATGCCGAGGCGCTGGTGGAGGTGTTCGCCGAGGATTTCGCGGGGCCCGGCAACATGGACCGGGACCAGTTCCGGCGCTACGTCGCGCTCACCTGGCTGCGCAACCGGGAGGTCGGGGTGACGCTGGGGCCGCTGGACGTCGAGCTGGTGGGCGAGCGCGCCCGCGTCGAGTTCACCGCGGCCACCGCCGGCGGCGATGGCTTACTGCCCGACAGCGCCCAGGTGTACCAGGTGCGCACCGGCTGGCGCCTCGACGACGGCGAGTGGCGGTTGATCTCCGCCGAGTGGGAAGAAGCCCTGTAGGGACCCCGGAAAAAAATGTGGGAGGGACTTCAGTCCCGATGCTTTCCGGCGAAAAGCATCGGGACTGAAGTCCCTCCCACAGGGGCGGCCCTCCCGCGAACGGGAGGGACCGGGCCTCAGGCGGCCTTGCGGCTCGCCAGCTGGCGCAGCACGTAGTGCAGGATGCCGCCGTGGCGGAAGTACTCCACTTCCTTCGGCGTCAGCAGCAGCACCTGCACCTGGAAGCGCAGCTCGGTGCCGTCCGGGCGCTTGGCCACGACGGTGGCGAGCTTGGCGGCGCCATCCTCGAGGCCGGTGATCGAGACCACCTCGTCGCCCTTCAGGCCCAGCGTCTGCGCGTTCTGGCCGTCCAGGAACTGGCAGGGCAGCACGCCCATGCCGACCAGGTTGGAGCGGTGGATGCGCTCGAAGCTCTCGGCCACGACCGCCTTCACGCCCAGCAGGTTGGTGCCCTTGGCCGCCCAGTCGCGCGACGAACCGGTGCCGTATTCCTTGCCCGCGAACACCACCAGCGGCACGCCCTCGGCCTTGTACTTCATGGCCGCGTCGTAGATCGCCAGCTTCTCGCCCGACGGGTAGTGGATGGTGTTGCCGCCCTCTTCGCCGCCCAGCATCAGGTTCTTGATGCGGATGTTGGCGAAGGTGCCGCGCACCATCACGTCGTCGTTGCCGCGGCGCGAGCCGTAGCTGTTGAAGTCGGCCGGCTGCACGCCGCGCGCCTGCAGGAACTTGCCCGCGGGCGAGCTGGCCTTGATGTTGCCGGCCGGGCTGATGTGGTCGGTGGTGATCGAGTCGCCGAACACGCCCATCACGCGCGCGCCCTCGATGTCGGCGATGCTGCCGACCGACATCTTCATGCCGTCGAAGTAGGGCGGGTTCTTGATGTAGGTGGAGGCGTCGTCCCAGGCGAACTTGGCGCCGTCCGGCGAGGCGATCTGGTTCCAGCGGGTGTCGCCGCCGAAGACATTGGCGTAGTTCTGCTTGAACATCTCCGGGCCGACGGTCTTGGCGATGAAATCGCCGATCTCCTTGTTGCTCGGCCAGATGTCCTTCAGGAACACCGGCTGGCCGTCCTTGCCCGTGCCCAGCGGCTCGCTGGTCAGGTCGATGTCGGTGGTGCCGGCGATGGCGTAGGCGACCACCAGCGGCGGCGAGGCCAGGTAGTTCATCTTCACTTCGGCGTGCACGCGGCCTTCGAAGTTGCGGTTGCCCGACAGCACCGAGGTGACCACCAGGTCGTTCTCGGCGATGCCCTTGGAGACTTCCTCGGGCAGCGGGCCGGAGTTGCCGATGCAGGTGGTGCAACCGTAGCCGACCACGTGGAAGCCCAGCTGCTCGAGGTCGCCGAGCACGCCGGCCTTCTTCAGGTAATCGGTAACCACCAGCGAGCCCGGGCCAAGCGAGGTCTTGACCCACGGCGCGGCGGTCAGGCCCTTGGCCACGGCGTTGCGCGCCAGCAGGCCGGCGCCCAGCATCACCGCCGGGTTGGACGTGTTGGTGCAGGAGGTGATGGCGGCGATGACCACCGAACCGTCGGTCAGGTGCGCGTCCTGGTCCTTGATGCGGATCTTCGACTTCGGCTTGGACGCGAGCTTGTCGGCCTGCTCCTGATGGCCGCCTTCGGAATCCATGCGCGCCACGTCGCCGTTCTTCGCCTTGCGGCTGGCGGTGAGGCCGCCGAGGTTGGCGTTGAAGTTGGCCTTCATGTCGCTCAGCAGCACGCGGTCCTGCGGGCGCTTGGGGCCGGCCAGCGAGGGCAGCACTTCGGACATGTCCAGCTGCAGCACGGCGCTGTACTCGGCTTCCGGCTGGCCCGGCGTGCGCCACAGGCCCTGGGCCTGGGCGTAGGCCTTCACCAGCGCGACCTGCGCGTCGCTGCGGCCGGAGAGGCGCAGGTAGTTCAGCGACTCCTCGTCCACCGGGAAGATGCCGCAGGTGGCGCCGTAGTCCGGGGCCATGTTGGCGATGGTGGCGCGATCGGCCAGCGGCAGGTGGTCCAGGCCGTCGCCGAAGAACTCGACGAACTTGCCGACCACGCCGTGCTTGCGCAGCATCTGGGTGACGGTGAGCACCAGGTCGGTGGCGGTGGCGCCCTCGGGCAGCTTGCCGGTGAGGCGGAAGCCGACGACCTGCGGGATCAGCATCGAGCTCGGCTGGCCGAGCATGGCGGCCTCGGCCTCGATGCCGCCGACGCCCCAGCCCAGCACGCCGATGCCGTTGATCATGGTGGTGTGCGAGTCGGTGCCGAACACGGTGTCCGGGAAGGCGTACTTCACGCCGTCGATCTCGCGCTCCATCACCACGCGCGCCAGGTGCTCGAGGTTGACCTGGTGGACGATGCCGGTGTTGGGCGGCACCACCTTGAAGTTGTCGAAGGCCTTCTGGCCCCAGCGCAGGAAGCTGTAGCGCTCCTGGTTGCGCTCGAACTCGATCTTGCCGTTGAGGTCGAGCGCCTCGGGCTTGCCGAACACGTCCACCTGCACCGAGTGGTCGATGACCAGCTCGGACGGGATCAGCGGGTTGATCTGGTCGGCGTTGCCGCCGAGCTTGACCACGGCGTCGCGCATCGCGGCCAGGTCGACCACGCAGGGCACGCCGGTGAAGTCCTGCAGCACCACGCGCGCCGGCATGAAGGCGATCTCGGTGTCCGGCTCGGCCTTCGCGTCCCAGTTGGCGACGGCCTCGATGTGCTCCTTGCCGACGGTCATGCCGCCGTCCTCGCAGCGCAGCAGGTTCTCGAGCAGGATCTTCATCGAGTACGGCAGGCGCTTGAGGTCGAAGCGCTGGCCCAGCTTGGCCAGGCTGAAGTACGTGTAGGACGTGCCGTTGACGGCCAATTGGTCGCGGGTGGCGAAGGAGTCGCTCATGGACAGGCTCCGGGGCTTGGAAGAGGGGCTGGGAGTGGCGCGCAAGGCAGCCGCGTCAGCCCGGCATTATGCCCCAATCCATACCCCGCCGTCCGCTCCGGGCCGGCCCCGGCGGCGGCTCAGCGCGTGCCGTCGAGCCAGTCGCGGGCCGCCTGCACCATGGCGCGGCGGCCGAACAGGAAGTCCCAGTAGCTGCCGCCAAGCTGGCGCCACAGCACCGCGGCGCGCAGCGCGGCGAGCAGGGTGGCGCGCACCTCGCCGACCAGGTCGGGCTGGCCGAGGTAGACCGGGTTGCCCTGCACCAGCACGCGCGGGCCGACCGGGCTGACTTCCTTCGCGTACAGCTCGCCGAGCCGGCCCAGCACGGTGGCGTGGGTCGGGCCGAAGTGCTCGCGCTGGCGGGCGATCTGCTCCAGGCCGTCGTGCACGGCCTGGGGCGCGGACGGGTGCCGGATGAAGCTGCGCTCGAGGTGCAGCACGGTCATCGCCATGCGGGTCAGGGCCGGATCGCGTCCCGCGCCGCCTTCGAGCTGGCCGATGAGGCGGCGCAGGCCGGGCCCTAGGTTGGCCGCGCCGTCGTACACCGCCTCCGGCGACTCGGCGTCGAACCGGAACAGGCTTTCGATGCAGGCCGACAGCGGCTGCGATTCGGCCTGGCCGTTCTGGGCCATCTGCTGGACGAGCTGCACGGCCTGGAGCAGGCCGGCGAGGGCGAGGGCGCGATCCTTCATGCGTCGGGGGTCTTCATCTCGATCGTGGGGGCATCGGTGCGGGCGATCACCGCACCGCCCAGGCATTCGTCGCCACGGTACAGGACCAGGGATTGACCCGGCGTGACCGCGCGCTGCGGGAGGGCGAAGGCTACGGAAAGGGACCCGTCGGCGTCCACCCGGACCTCGCAGGCCTGGTCGGGCTGGCGGTAGCGGGTCTTCGCGGTGCAGGCGAACGATTCGGCGGGCGGCGCGCCGGCGATCCAGTGCGCGGTCTCGGTCCACAGGTGGCGGGACAGCAGCCACGGGCTGTCGGTGCCCTGGTCCACGAACAGGAGGTTGCGCGCCACGTCCTTGCCGACCACGAACCACGGCGCCGCCGGCCGGCCGCGTACGCCGCCGACCTGCAGGCCCTCGCGCTGGCCCAGCGTGTAGTACCAGACGCCGGAATGCCGGCCCACGACCGCGCCGTCGACGCTGCGGATCTCGCCGGGCTGCGCCGGCAGGTACTGGCCCAGGAACTCGCGGAAATCGCGCTCGCCGATGAAGCAGATGCCGGTGGAGTCCTTCTTGGCGGCGGTCGGCAGGCCGGCTTCCGCGGCAAGTCGGCGCACTTCTGCCTTGGGCAGGTCACCGACCGGGAACAGGGTCGCGGCCAGCTGTGCCTGCCCGAGCTGGTGCAGAAAATAGCTTTGGTCCTTGTCCTGGTCGACGCCCCGCAGCAGCTGCCAGCGGCCGTCGCGGTGGGCCACGCGGGCGTAGTGGCCGGTCGCGATCTTCTCCGCGCCCAGCGCCCGGGCCTCGTCCAGGAAGGTCTTGAACTTGATCTCGCGATTGCACAGCACGTCCGGGTTGGGCGTGCGCCCGGCGCGGTACTCGGCCAGGAAGTACTCGAACACGCCGGCCCAGTATTCCTTCGCGAAGTTGCGGGCATGGAAGGCGATGCCGAGCCGGCCGGCGATGCCCAGCGCATCGCGGCGGTCGTCCTCCGCCCGGCAGCCGGAATCGCCCTCTTCGTCCCAGTTCTGCATGAACAAGCCGGCGATCGACTCGCCCTGCCGCTGCAGCAGCAACGCCGCTACCGAGGAATCGACGCCGCCGGAGAGGCCGACGATGACGCGCGCCGGGCTCATGGGGTGTGGTTGAGGACCTGCAGCGGGAAGCGGCGGCCGGCCAGGAAATCCTCGACCACCTGCCACACCAGCGGGCTGCGGTGGCGCGCGGACTCGGCGGCCAGTTCGGCCGGGGTCAGCCACAGCGCCTGCAGGATGCCCTCGTCCAGCGGGCGCTGCGGGTGGTGCCGCAGCGGCTCGGCGGCGAAGGCCATGCGCAGGAAGTGGCGGCCGTCGGCCGGCGCCTTCCACTGGTAGGCGCCGATGAAGGCGGTGAGCGTGACGTCCCACCCGGTTTCCTCGAGCGTCTCGCGGCGCGCGGCCTCGAGCAGGGTCTCGTCGGGCTCGAGGTGGCCGGCGGGCTGGTTGATCACGCGCTCGCCGCGAACCCGCTCCTCCACCACCAGCAGCCGGCCGTCGCGCACCACCACGGTGGCGACGGTCACGTCGGGCTGCCAGAAACGACCGCTGCGATAGCTCAAAGCGCGCCCTCGTCGGCCGCGGCAAGCGGCAGGGCGGGCAGGACGGCGGCAAGGCAGGCGGCGCGCAGGGGCATGGGCGTTCCTCGGACATGGGGGGCCGGCGGTCCGGCCCGCGCATTGTCGGCGCAAAGGCCGCGTGGCGTCCACGGCGGGTGAAGGCCTTGCCGCCGCGCGCACCCGCCCCGATTTATACTGCCGCCATGCCCCAAGACCCCCATCCCGAACACGGACACGAACGCGGCCTGGCCATCGAGGCCTCGCGCCCGGAAGTCGTGCGCCCGCCGCTCTACCAGGTGCTCCTGCTGAACGACGACTTCACGCCGATGGACTTCGTCGTGGAGGTCCTGCAGAGCTTCTTCGCCATGAACCGCGAGAAGGCCACCCAGGTGATGCTCCAGGTGCACACCCGGGGCAAGGGCGTTTGCGGGGTCTACACGCGCGAAGTGGCTGAATCGAAGGTGACGCAAGTCAACGACTTCTCCCGGGAACACCAGCACCCCCTGTTGTGCACCATGGAAAAGACCTAGGCTGGCCCCATAACGGAGCAAACGTTCCGGAGACGCCAAATGTTCAGCAAGGACCTCGAGTACACCATCGGCCAGTGCTACAAGCAGGCCCGCGAAGCCCGCCATGAATTCATGACGGTCGAGCACCTGCTGCTGGCCCTGCTCGACAACCCGTCGGCGGCCGGCGTGCTCAAGGCCTGCGGCGCCGACCAGCCCAAGCTGGCCACCGGGCTGCGGCAGATCATCGCCGACACCGTGCCGGTGCTGCCGGCCGACGACCCGCGCGACACCCAGCCCACGCTGGGCTTCCAGCGCGTGCTGCAGCGCGCCGTCTACCACGTGCAGTCCTCGGGCAAGAAGGAAGTCACCGGCGCCAACGTGCTGGTGGCCATCTTCGGCGAGAAAGATTCGCACGCCGTGTATTTCCTCAACCAGCAGGAAATCACCCGCCTCGACGTGGTCAATTACCTCTCGCACGGCATCGCCAAGATCGGCGACGGCCCCGAGGAAAAGCCGGCGCCGGAAGCCAAGCCCGAGGGCGAGGAGGGCGGCGAGGCCAAGGGCAATCCGCTGCAGGAATTCGCGGCCAACCTCAACGAGCTGGCGAAGGAAGGCAAGATCGACCCGCTGATCGGCCGCGAGGAAGAAGTCGAGCGCACCATCCAGGTGCTCTGCCGCCGCCGCAAGAACAACCCGCTCTACGTCGGCGAGGCCGGCGTGGGCAAGACCGCGCTGGCCGAGGGCCTGGCCTGGCGCATCGTCGAGGGCCGCGTGCCGGCCGTGCTCAAGGACGCCGTCATCTACTCGCTCGACCTGGGCGCGCTGGTGGCCGGCACCAAGTACCGCGGCGACTTCGAGAAGCGCCTCAAGGCCGTGATCCAGCAGATCAAGAAGGAGCCGGGTGCGATCCTGTTCGTGGACGAGATCCACACCATCATCGGCGCCGGCTCGGCCTCGGGCGGCACCATGGACGCGTCCAACCTGATCAAGCCGGTGCTGCAGAACGGCGAGCTGCGCTGCATCGGCTCGACCACGTTCCAGGAGTACCGCGGCGTGTTCGAGAAGGACCGCGCGCTGGCCCGCCGCTTCCAGAAGATCGACGTGGTCGAGCCGACCATCGCCGAAGCCGTGGCCATCCTCAACGGCCTCAAGACCCGCTTCGAGGCCCACCACGACGTCGAGTACGCCTCGGATGCCATCCAGGCCGCGGTCGACCTGTCGGTCAAGCACATCAACGACCGCCTGCTGCCGGACAAGGCGATCGACGTGATCGACGAGGCCGGCGCCCGCCAGCGCCTGCTCGACGCCGACAAGCGCAAGCAGGTGGTGGACGTCGAGGAAATCGAGCTGATCGTCTCGAAGATGGCGCGCATCCCGGCCAAGCAGGTCAGCGCCTCCGACAAGGACGTGCTGCAGAACCTCGAGCGCAACCTGAAGATGGTGATCTTCGGCCAGGACCCGTCGATCGAGACCCTGGTCTCGGCGATCAAGCTGGCGCGTTCGGGCCTGTCCAATCCCGACAAGCCGATCGGCAACTTCCTGTTCGCCGGCCCCACCGGCGTGGGCAAGACCGAGGTCACCAAGCAGCTGGCGATGCAGCTGGGCATCGAGCTGGTGCGCTTCGACATGTCCGAGTACATGGAATCGCATTCGGTGAGCCGCCTGATCGGCGCGCCCCCGGGCTACGTCGGCTTCGACCAGGGCGGCCTGCTGACCGAGAAGATCGTCAAGACCCCGCACTGCGTGCTGCTGCTCGACGAGATCGAGAAGGCGCATCCGGACGTGTTCAACATCCTGCTGCAGGTCATGGACCGCGGCGTGCTCACCGACACCAACGGGCGCGAGGCGAATTTCCGCAACGTGGTGCTGGTGATGACCACCAATGCCGGCGCCTCGCAGGCGGCGCGCCGCACCATGGGCTTCGTCGAGCAGAACCACACCAGCGACGCCATGGAAGTGATCCGCAAGGCCTTCACGCCGGAGTTCCGCAACCGCCTGGACGCCATCATCCAGTTCGGCGCGCTGGGCATGGACCACATCCTGCGCGTGGTGGACAAGTTCCTGATCGAGCTCGAGGCGCAGCTGCACGAGAAGCACGTCAGCCTGTCGGCCACGCCCGCGGCGCGGCAGTGGCTGGCCGAGCACGGCTTCGACCCGCAGATGGGCGCGCGCCCGATGGCCCGCCTGCTGCAGGACAAGATCAAGCGTCCGCTCGCCGACGAGCTGCTGTTCGGCCAGCTGGCCAACGGCGGCAAGGTCACCGTGGACGTCAAGGACGGCGACCTGGTGGTCATCACCCAGCCGGAGCCGGAAAAGCTGCTGCCCGCCACGGTCTGAGCGGCCGCTTCGTGCTTCGCTTCGATGCCCGCCCGTCCGGCGGGCATCGTCGTTTCAGGGGTTGGTCATCGGCGCGGTCGGGGCACTCCGCGGCGGGCGTAGGCCGGTAGCCAGCAGCAACGCAAGCATCAGGGCAAAGCCGCCGACGAAGGTCCAGCCCTGGCTGAGCGAGCCCAGGAAGCGGGTCAGCGGGTCCACGAGGTCGAAGCGGGCCAGCGCGCGGCCGAGCAGGTCGTTGAAGGGGAAGAACAGCGCCGCCAGCAGGTAGGGCCAGCCGTTGCGGTAGTCCCGCGCGAGGAAGGCCAGGCCGACGGCGAGGCAGATGCCCTGGCCTGTCATGCCGGCCAGCGCAAAACGGTGGAAGGTTTCCGGCCCCTCGATCCGGAAGCCCGGCACGAAGCCCAGCAGCGTGAAAAACAGCGCGATGCCCATGAACGAGATGGCCGTCGCCATCAGCAGTGCGCCGTGCAGCGGGCGCCGCTTCCTGAGCAGGAAGGCCAGGAACACCAGCAGGCCGAGCTCCACGGGCCCCATCATGTTTTGGACCACCAGCGGGTCGCCGCGCCCCGAGACGATGCCCTTGGTTGCCGAATGCACCGCCAGCATGGCCGTGCTTGCGACCAGCAGCGGAGCGACTACCAGCACGGCAGCGCCCAGTCGGCGGTGCCCGGCGAAGTCCTGTCGCGAAACCAGGCGCAACTGGACAAACAGCAGGGCCAGCCATGCGAACACCACGACCAGATGCATTTGCTGGTGTGCGTCGGGCTCGGCGCCTGGTCCAAGGAAAATGGGCCAGAACCCGGCGATCGCGAGCAGGAAAACGGCAGCCAGGAAAAGCTGCTCCGGGAGGTGGCGGCGGGTTGGCTTCATCGTTCCAGTCCTCGGCTGCGGCGCGGCGGGCCACTGCGAGGGGGAACGGGCCCGGGGCGCCATCACGGCCAGCGGCGGGCAAAAAAATACGGCGGCCGATGGCCGCCGTGGGGGTGTCGCGCCGACCGCTTACTTCATGCGGTAGGTGATGCGGCCCTTGGTCAGGTCGTAGGGAGTCATCTCGACCTTGACCTTGTCGCCGGTGAGGATGCGGATGTAGTTCTTGCGCATGCGGCCGGAGATGTGGGCGGTGATGACGTGGCCGTTCTCGAGCTTGACCCGGAACATGGTGTTCGGGAGGGTCTCGAGCACCGTGCCTTCGAATTCGATGGAATCGTCTTTGGACATTCTTGGTTTCGCTGGACGGGGAAGCCGGCCTTGGAAGCCGCGCATTCTGCCATGCCCTTGCCGGGCTTGCAAAAATTTGGTTAATCGCGGGCCGCGTCGGCCAGGGCCGAGGCCGGGAAAACCGCGTTCCCCGGGGCCCAGAGGCCCGCGGGGCGCGGTTCGGCCGCCAGCCGGGACACCTCGGCCAGGAAGGCAGGGCGGGGCAGGCGCCGCCCGCCCAGCGAGGCCAGGTGCGGGTTCTCCACCTGGGCATCGAGCAACGGGCAGCCGGCCCGTGCCAGGAGCCTGCAGAGCCCGGCCAGTGCGACCTTCGAGCCGCCCGATACGGCGCTGAACATGCTTTCCCCGAAGAACATCCGGCCGATGCCAACGCCATAGATGCCACCCACCAGCCGGCGCCCGTCGAAGACCTCGACCGAATGCGCGTGGCCCAGGCGGTGCAGTTCGCCGTAGGCGTCCATCATGTCCTGCGTGATCCAGGTGCCGTCCTGCCCGGGCCGCGGCGTCAGCGCGCAGGCCAGCACCACCCGGTCGAAGACGGTGTCTGCGCGGAGCTCCCAAGTGCTGCCGCGGAGCGTTCGCCGGAAGCGCGAGGCCAGCCGGAAGCTCCCGGTGTCGAACACCATCCGCGGGTCCGGGCACCACCACAGGATCGGTTCGCCCTCGGAGAACCACGGGAAAATGCCGTGCCTGTAGGCGTTGAGCAGCCGCGCCGGCGACAGGTCGCCGCCCATGGCCAGCAACCCGTTCGGCACCCGGTGCGCGCTGTCGGCGGGCGGGAACGGGGCGTCGGGATCAGCAGGCAGCAGCGGCAGGCGGATCGGCATCGCGATAGGGGCTGTGCGCCAGGACGGACTGCCGATAGCTTGCCGTGCCGGCGCGCTCCTGTGCGCACCATTCGCCGATCGCCCGCGAGAATTCCGGGTCGGCCAGCCAGTGGCGGCTGTGCGTCGCCACCGGCAGGAAGCCCCGCGCGACCTTGTGCTCGCCCTGGGCGCCCGGCTCGAACACCTGCAGACCCTCGCGCAGGCAGTAGTCGATGCCCTGGTAGTAGCAGGTCTCGAAATGCAGGCCCGGGGCCGGCACCGGCTCGCTGCTGCCCCAGTAGCGGCCGTACAGCGTGTCGCCGCCGCGCAGGCAGAGCGCACCGGCCACCGCCTCGCCCCCGCGCTCGGCCAGGAACAGCACCAGCTGGCGCGGCATGGCCTTGGCCAGGTGGCGGAAGAAGTCGAGCGTCAGTGCCGGGTGGTTGCCGTAGTCACCAAAGGTGCGGCAGTAGAAGAAGTGCATCGCCGCCAGGTCGTCGTCGCTGGCCTCGTCGCCGTGCACGGTGCGGAAGCCGTAGCCGGCGCGCCGCACCTTGTCGCGCTCCTGCCGCAGGTTCTTGCGCTTCTTGGGCTGCAGCGCGGCCAGGAAGGCCTCGAAATCCGGCCAGCCGCGGTTTTGCCAGTGGAACTGCACGTCCTCGCGCGCCAGCCAGTCGACGTCGAAGGCAGCGGCCTCGTCGGCGCGGTGGAAATTGACGTGGATCGACGACAGTCCGTCCCGCCGCGCACGCGCCGCCATCGCATCCAGGAGCGCGCGCCGGTCGGTATCGTCATGGGCCAGCAGGCGCGGGCCGGTGACGGGCGAGTAGGGCACGCCCACTAGCCACTTCGGGAAGTACTCGCGGCCGAAGCGGGCGTAAGCATTGGCCCAGGCGTGGTCGAACACGAACTCGCCGTGCGAGTTGGTCTTGAGGTAACCGGGCGCGGCCGCCGCCAGCTCGCCGTCGCGCCAGAGCGAGGCATGCCGCGGCGTCCAGCCCCAGCGCGGCCGCAGGCAGCCCTCGCGCTCCATCCCGGAGAGAAAAGCGTGCTCGACGAAGGGATTGCGGCGGTCGTGCAGGGCATCCCACGCGGCGGCGGGGATCTCGTCGAGCGTGGCGTGCAGTCGCAACTCAGGCATGCCGCCAGCTTACTCGACGCCCGTGATTTCAATGTGGGAGGGACTTCAGTCCCGATGCTTTTGGCCAAAAAAGCATCGGGACTGAAGTCCCTCCCACAGGAGTCCGCTGCGTGTTGGCTCAGCCTTCCTTGTCGAGGAACTTCTCGGCGTCGAGGGCGGCCATGCAGCCGAAGCCGGCCGAGGTGATGGCCTGGCGGTAGACCTGGTCGGCCACGTCGCCGGCGGCGAACACGCCGGGCACCGAGGTGGCGGTAGCGTTGCCCTCCAGGCCCGACTTGATGGTCAGGTAGCCGTTGCGCATCTCGAGTTGGCCCTCGAACAGCGAGGTGTTCGGCGTGTGGCCGATGGCCACGAAGAAGCCCTGCACCGCGATCTCGCGGGTGGATTCGTCCTTGGTGGAGCGGATGCGCATGCCGGTGACGCCGGAGTCGTCGCCCAGCACCTCGTCCACCGAGTGGTCCCAGATGATCTCGACCTTGCCGGCCTGGGCCTTGGCGAACAGCTTGTCCTGCAGGATCTTCTCCGAGCGCAGCTTGTCGCGGCGGTGCACCAGGTAGACCTTGCGGGCGATGTTGGACAGGTACAGCGCCTCTTCGACCGCGGTGTTGCCGCCGCCGATCACCGCCACGTCCTGGTCGCGGAAGAAGAAGCCGTCGCAGGTGGCGCAGGCCGACACGCCCTTGCCCATGAACTTCTGCTCGGACGGCAGGCCCAGGTACTTGGCGCTGGCGCCGGTGGCGATGATCAGGCCGTCGGCGGTGTACTCACCGCTGTCGCCGACCAGGCGGAAGGGCCGGCGGCCCAGCTCGACGGTGTGGATGTGGTCGAAGATGATCTCGGTCTCGAAGCGTTCGGCGTGCGCCTGCATGCGCGCCATCAGGTCCGGGCCCATCAGGCCGTGGGCATCGCCGGGCCAGTTGTCCACCTCGGTGGTGGTCATCAGCTGGCCGCCCTGCTGCAGGCCCGTGACCAGCACCGGCTTGAGGTTGGCGCGGGCGGCGTAGACCGCGGCGGAGTAGCCGGCGGGGCCGGAACCGAGGATGAGCAGGCGGCAGTGCTTGGGGGCGGTCATGTATGATTCTTCGTCCGTTGAAGGGGCTGCGCGGCGGCGGCGCGGATCGATGTCCGGGGCGTTTCGCGGAGTGGGTAAGCTTGGCGGCGGGGGCAGGGCAAATCAAGGCAAGGCCCCGGGCCTGTGCGTTGCGGCAGGGGGCCGTGAAGGCACGGGCCAGGTCGCGTGAATTACTGTATAAACAGCCGTCTATAAAGATTTCCTGAGGTCTTTTCTCTCAGTGGCGCGATCCCCAGACCGTAGCACCACCGCCGGCCTCGACCGTCGCCAGAAACTCTGGCGCGAACTCGCGCTGGTCGCCATTTCCCCGCTGCTGCTGTACCTGCTGGCCAGCCTGCTCAGCTACCACACCGACGATCCGGGCTGGTCGCGCACCGGCAGCGTCACCGGTCCGCTGCACAATTTCGGCGGCCTCGTCGGCGCTTACCTGGCCGACCTGGCCTTCTGGTTCTTCGGCTACGTGGCGTACACCATCCCGCTGGTGCTGGGCGGCATCGCCTGGATCGCGCTGTTCGGGCTCGATTCCGACGGCGATGGCCGCGTGGATTTCGGGCCGGCCCTGCGGCTGATCGGCATCGTGGGTTTCCTGGTCAGCGCCTGCGGCCTGGCCCACACGCTGGGCGGCTCGGCGCCGAGCCTGCCGGCGGAGTCGGGCGGCCTGCTGGGCCAGATCGTGGGCTCGTCCATGCGCGGCGTGTTCGGCGGCCTGGGCGGCAATCTGTTCCTGCTGGCGGTGGTGCTGATGTCGGTCACGCTGGCTACCGGCCTGAGCTGGTTCGCGCTGATGGACTGGATCGGCGGCAAGGTGCTGCAGCTGTTCGGGCGGTTGGGCGAGGGCACCCGCCAGGCGGCCGAATGGCAGCGCGCCCGGGCCATGCGCGAGGAGCGCGAGGTGGTGCGCAAGGTCGAGACGGTCAAGCGCGCCAAGCGCGAGCCGGTCTACATCGAGCCGCCGCCGAAACCCGTGATCGAGAAATCCGAGCGTGCCCAGCGCGAGCAGCAGATCCCGCTGTTCAATGCCGGCGGTGGCGAAGGCCTGCCGCCGCTGTCGCTGCTGGATGATCCGAAGGAGCAGCCCAAGGGCTATTCCGAGGAAACGCTGGAAACCCTGTCGCGCCAGATCGAGTTCAAGCTCAAGGATTTCCGCGTGGAAGTGCAGGTGGTCGGCGCCTACCCGGGCCCGGTCATCACCCGCTTCGAGATGGAGCCGGCGCCGGGCGTCAAGGGCAGCCAGATCAGCTCGCTCGACAAGGACATCGCCCGCGGCCTGAGCGTGAAGTCGGTGCGCGTGGTGGACGTGATCCCGGGCAAGTCGGTGGTGGGCCTGGAGATCCCGAACTCGCACCGCGAGACCATCTACCTCAGCGAGATCCTGCGCTCGAAGGAATACGACAAGGTCGCCTCGCCGCTGGCGATGGCGCTGGGCAAGGACATCGCCGGCCGGCCGATCGTGGTCGACCTGGCGCGCATGCCGCACCTGCTGGTCGCCGGCACCACCGGCTCGGGCAAGTCGGTGGGCGTGAACGCGATGGTGCTGAGCCTGCTGTACAAGAGCACCGCCAAGGAAGTGCGGATGCTGATGATCGACCCGAAGATGCTCGAGCTCTCGGTCTACCAGAACATCCCGCACCTGCTCGCGCCCGTGGTCACCGACATGAAGGAGGCCGCGAACGGCCTTCGCTGGTGCGTGGCCGAGATGGAGCGCCGCTACAAGCTGATGAGCGCCGTGGGCGTGCGCAACCTCGCCGGTTTCAACCGCAAGGTCAAGGACGCCAAGGATGCCGGCCAACCGCTGATGGACCCGCTGTTCCGCCCGAACCCGGACCTGGGCGAGGCGCCGCGGGTGCTGGAGGAGCTGCCCTTCATCGTCGTGTTCATCGACGAATTCGCCGACATGATGATGATCGTCGGCAAAAAGGTGGAGGAGCTGATCGCCCGCCTGGCGCAGAAGGCCCGCGCCGCCGGCATCCACCTGATCCTGGCGACGCAGCGGCCGTCGGTGGACGTGATCACGGGCCTGATCAAGGCGAATATCCCGACCCGCATCGCCTTCCAGGTCTCGAGCAAGATCGATTCGCGCACGATCCTTGACCAATCCGGTGCGGAAACGCTGCTCGGCAATGGCGACATGCTGTACCTGCCCCCCGGCACCGCCATGCCCGAGCGCGTGCACGGCGCCTTCGTCAGCGACGACGAGGTGCACCGCGTGGTGGCCCACCTGCGCGCCAACGGCGGCGGCCCCGACTACATCGAGGGCGTGCTGGAGGAAGTGCAGACGATGGGCGACGGCGTCGTGGTCGGCCCGGGCGGCCTGCCCGAGGCCAGCAGCTCGGGAGACGAGTCCGATCCGCTGTACGACGAGGCGGTCAAGGTGGTCACCGAGACCCGCCGCGCGTCCATCTCCGGCGTGCAGCGCCGCCTGAAGATCGGCTACAACCGCGCCGCCCGCCTGATCGAGGCCATGGAGGCCGCGGGCATCGTCTCCGGCCCCGAGCACAACGGCGACCGCACCGTCATCGCGCCGCCGCCGCCCCGCTGAACCGCGTTCCTCGCCGTTCAGCTGGCACAGGCCAGACTTTCCACCAAACCACACCGGTGATGCCGACCATGCGCAAGCTCCTTGTCCTGTTCCTGGCCCTCGCCGCGGGCGTCGCCCACGCCGGCGCGCGCGAGCAGTTGGACGTCTTCAGCAACGGCGTGCAGGGCCTGGCGGCCAGCTTCGAGCAGCGGGTGTACGACGCCGACGGCACGCTGAAGGAAACTTCGTCCGGCACCGTGCAGCTGCAGGCGCCGCGCCAGTTCCGCTGGGAGTACGTGAAGCCGTATCCGCAGCTGATCGTGGCCGACGGCGACCACATCTGGATCTACGACCCGGACATGGAGCAGGTCACCGTCCGCCAGCAAAGCCTGGAAGAGCAGAACAGCCCGCTGGCCATGCTGATCGACATCGGCCAGATGGAGCGCCAGTTCAGGGTCACCGAGGGCGGGCAGGGCCAGGGCCTGGCCTGGCTGGAGCTGGTGCCGCGGAAGGCCGACGAGGCGCCCTTCGACCGCGCCCGCCTGGGCTTTGGCCCGGCCGGCCTGGCGCGGATGGAGATGTTCGATGGCCTGGGCCAGCGCACGGTGATGGGCTTCTCGGCCTGGAAGCGCAATCCGGCCTTCGCCGCCGGCACCTTTACCTTCGTCAAGCCCGAGGGCGTCGACCAGATCGGCGAAGTGGCCGAGTCCGCCCAGGTCATCCCCCTGCGCGATTGATCGTCGGGGCCAGGTTCCGAACCTGACCCCGCTAGAATGGCGGCATGCGCAAGGGCAAGCCCGCCAGTGATCCGCTGTTCCAGCCTGCCGAGGGCCTGAAGCCGCTGGCCGAGCGCATGCGCCCGGCTTCGCTGGACGACATGGTGGGCCAGCGCCGGCTGCTGGCGCCGGGCTCGGCGCTGCGGCGCGCGGTGGAGTCGGGCCGCGTGCACTCGATGATTCTCTGGGGCCCACCGGGGTGCGGCAAGACCACGCTGGCGCTGCTGCTGGCGCGCTACGCCGAGGCCGAGTTCGTGGCCATCTCGGCCGTGCTTTCGGGGCTGCCGCAGGTGCGCGAGGTGCTGGCGGCCGCCGAGCAGCGTTTCAACGAAGGACGCAGGACCGTCCTGTTCGTGGACGAGGTGCACCGCTTCAACAAGACCCAGCAGGACGCCTTCCTGCCGCACATCGAGCGCGGCAGCATCCTGTTCGTCGGCGCCACCACCGAGAACCCGAGCTTCGAGCTCAACTCCGCGCTGCTCTCGCGCTGCCGCGTGCACGTGCTCGAGGCGGTCTCGCCCGACGACATCGCCGAGGCCTTGCGCCGCGCGCTGGCCGACGAGGCCCGCGGCCTGGGCGGGCAGGGCATCACCGTGGACGACGAGCGCCTGCGCGAGATCGCCGGCGCCGCCGACGGCGACGTGCGCCGCGCGCTCACCCTGCTCGAGATCGCCGCCGAACTGGCCGCCGACGAGGGCGGCCGCGTCACCGAGGCCACCCTGGTGCAGGTGCTGGCCGACCGCACCCGGCGCTTCGACAAGCAGGGCGAGCAGTTCTACGACCAGATTTCAGCCCTGCACAAATCCGTGCGCAGTTCGAACCCGGACGGCGCGCTGTACTGGTTCGCGCGCATGCTCGACGGTGGCTGCGACCCCGCCTACCTCGCGCGCCGGATCACGCGCATGGCCGTGGAAGACGTCGGCCTGGCCGACCCGCGCGCGCTGCAGATGGCGATCGAGGCCTGGGATGCGTACGAGCGCCTGGGTAGCCCGGAAGGCGACCTGGCGTTGGCGCAGGTGGTGATCTACCTGGCCAGCTGCGCGAAATCGAATGCCGCCTACGTCGCGTTCAAGGCCGCCCAGGCCGACGTGCGCGAGGGTGGCACGCAGGAGGTGCCGATCCACCTGCGCAACGCACCGACCAAGCTCATGAAGCAGCTAGGCTACGGCAGCGGCTACCAGTACGACCACGACGCGCCCGACGGCATCGCGCTCGACCAGACCGCATTCCCCGAGGCGATGGGCGAGCGCGTGTACTACGAACCCGTCGACCGCGGCCTCGAAATCAAGCTCAAGGACAAGCTCGACCGGCTGCGCGCGGCCCGGTCCGCGGCCAGGAAGGCGCATGATTGAGCCCGACGCGATGCTGGTGCCTGCCTTCGAGGACGGGGACCGGGTCGCCCGTGAAGGCTTCGTTCTGCTCCGGAGCGCCATTCCTGCAGAAGCGATCCCGGGCCTGCGGGCCACCTTCGATGCCGGCGTGCTGCCGAACCACGACTGGCCGGTGCCCCGCGGTGTGGACTGGCGCCATTCGTTGCTGGATGTCGAGCCTGGCGTGCAGGCGGCGTGCCGCCTGCCCGCCGTGATTTCCGCCGTGGGCGCGATGATCGGCGAGCGCTTTTTCCTCGCGCAGGTCGAAGGCCGCGAGCCGCTGCCCGGCGGCGGCCACCAGGGCCTGCACCGCGACCTCTCGGCGCAGCGGCCAGGAGATACGGCGCTCGCCATCGTGTTCCTGGACGACTACGGCCCGGCCAACGGGGCCACCCGCGTCGTGCCGGGCAGCCACAGGCTGTCATACTTCGATTTCAGCGACACGTCCAGGGCGATCCAACTGTCCGGCCGCGCCGGCGACATCCTGGTCTTCAGTGCCGACCTCGTGCACGCCGGCAGTCTCAACATCACCGGCGCGAGGCGCCGCAGCCTGCTGGCAAGCTATTTCGCCGCGCCGGTCCATCAATCGCACCTGGCCACGGCGCACCTGCGGAATATCCGCATGCCGGCCGTATGGTTCGACCCGCCCGCCGAGGCCGGTCAGCGCGGCGCGGTGTCCACGCGCAGCACCGGGTAAAGCCCGTAGCGCTCGTCCCAGGACGGGTGCCGGCGGTAGAAGAACTCGAGGCGCGCCGCCGGGCTCGCGGCGAACGCGGCATCCTCCGCAAGCCGCCGCTCGAACTCGGCCCGCAGCGCCGGGTCCCTCGCCAGCATCCCGCGCGCCACGTCTTCGGCCACGTAGGCCTCCATGTATTCCTTGCGCTCGAACTGGTTGTTGAAGTGGCCCCAGGCCAGCAGCGAGTCCGGCGCCTGCGGCTCCAGCATCGCCATCAGCAGGCGCGATTTGGGCTGGCGGATCGGCACGAACAGGGCGCCCGCGCCGACCGTGCGGCGTTCGGGCGCCCATGCACCGGTGACCGCCAGCGTCTGCCGGCCCTCGACCGACCCGGCGGAGAACTGCTGGGTCTTTGCCCGGAAGGCCTGTGCGTCCAGCTCGAGCGGTGCCGGCAATTCGCGGAAGGCGATGCCGTGCGTCCGCAGCTTCGCGGCCACCGCGCCGGCGTGCTCGGGCGGAACCACGTAACCGGCGCCGGGCATCGCCACCGTAAGCACGGGCTGGACGTCGTCGCGCATCGGAACCGTCCACACCTGCGGCGTCGACTCGTCGTAGCGGGTCATCAGCGCGCCGGAGACATCCGAGGGCTCGCGCGTGTACGCATAGCCGCGGAATTCAATCATGCGCACCCGGTCGGTCGCCGCGAAGGTCAGTGGCACCGGGGCGGCGTCAGGCTGGCTGGCGGCCACGTCGGCCTCGCGCACGGCGCGCTGCCAGGCCTGGCCGTGCTCGGCGATGTGCTCGAGCACCGAGATCACCGTGTTCCGGGTGCTGCGCACGCGCTGGGGGTAGGGGCGCCAGGAGTGGGTTTCCACCAGCATGGCCAGCCGGTTGCGCAGCCAGAAATAACCGGTGGAGAAGCGCGGCGGCGCCACCGAATCGCTGAAGCCCGACATCGGATCGTCGTCGGTGACGAACGACGGGTAAAAGGCCAGCGGCAACGAGCCCTGTGCCGCCAGGTCGGCGATCACGCCGTCGCGCCACTGTCGGCCGATCGCGCGCAGCGGGGCCGGGCCGGCGTGCACCGGTTCGACCTGGATCGCGATGTCGTGCTCGAACTGGGCGCCGTTGGTGGCGTGCAGGTCGACCACGGCCAGCGGGTCCCATTCGTTCACCAGCGCCAGCATCGCCTGCATCTCGGGCGAATCGGCCTTGAGGTAGTCGCGGTTGAGGTTGTGGTTCAGCGCGGTGGTGCGCCAGCCCATTTCCACCGGGCCGCGCTGGTTCGGGCGGTTCCAGGCGCCGAAGCGCTCGTGCCCGTCCACGTTGAACACCGGCACGAACACCAGCACCAGCCTCTCCAGCGCGCCCGTCGCCGCTTCCCGCTCCAGCACTTCGCGCAGGGCGAGGAAGCCGGCGTCCTTGCCGTCGATCTCGCCGGCGTGGATGCCGCCCTGCACCAGCACCACCGGCAGCCCGCGCTGGCGTGCCGCGGCGGGGTCCAGCGCCCCGGCGGTGGAGGCCACCAGCGCCTTCATCGGCCGGCCCTGCGGCGTGGTGCCGAAGTCGAGGCAGCGCACCGCCTTCGGATAGCGCGCGGCGAAGGCGTCGCACAGTTCGATCACTTCCTGGTAGCGGCCCGTGCGCGTGAAGCCGGATTGCTCCGAAACGGTGGCCAGGGGCGCCGCGGCGAAGGCGGGCAGGGCGACGGCGAACAGCAGCGGCAGCAGGCAACGCATGGGCATCTCACGGCGGCATCTAAAGCCGAAGCCTACAAGTTTCGGTTAGGCTTCCGCCATGAACTGGACCCTGCTCTGGCTGGTGATGGCGGGCGGCGCGCTCGGCGCCGGCGCTCGCCACCTCATCGGCGGCTGGCTGCTGCGCCAGGCCGGCGAGGGCCTGCCCTGGGGCACGCTGGCGGTGAACCTGCTCGGCAGCTTCGCCGCTGGTTTCCTGCTGGCGTGGCTGGAGGAGCGGGGGCCCGGCGCGATGGCGCTGCGCGCCTTCCTTCTTGTCGGCGTGTTGGGCGGGCTGACCACGTACTCGGCCCTGATGCTCGAATGCCTGGTCTACGCCCGCAGCGGGCGACCCGGCGTGCTGGTGGCCTACCTTGGCCTGACCTTGGTCGCCGGCCTGGCGCTGGTGGCGGCGGGCGCGCGCCTGGCTGAAGGCATCCGGCCCGCGTGATGCCGGCGTTCGTGGCGGCGCCAGATGTGGCGTCGCGGCGGCACCAATGAAAAGGGCCGGGCATCGTCGATGCCCGGCCCTTGGTTCACGCGTTTCGGATCAGCGGCCCGGCACGCGGCAGCAGGTGCGCGAGGCCCGGAGGTCCTGCGGCGACGAATCGTTGTTGCGCGCGGAGCAGGTGCCGGCGTTGGAGAACACGATCGGCATCAGCCAGCTCGAGGTCTCGCAGTTGGTCGCGGTCTGCGTGTAGCCCGCTGCGCAGGCCGGGGCGTTCGAATTCGCGGTGCCGCCCGGTCCGATATCCGCGACGATGGTCTTCGCGGTTTCCACGCACTGCAGCGCGGTGGCCACCGGTGGCGCAAAATAGCCGACGATGTCGGCCACGTAGTGCGCCTGGGCGAACGTGTAGAGGGTGAAATCGAAGGACGAGATCGGATTCGGCGTCTGCACGATCAAGGCGTTGTTGACGATCGTGCCGGCCGCGTAGTTGATGCTGGCGGCCAAGGGCTGGGGACTGCCGAACGGGTAGGCGGTGGCGTAGCCGGCGGCGCCCGGGTTGACGGCCGTCAGGTTGATCGCGACCGCCGTGGCGGCCAGCGGATTCACGCCGCAGTTGGTCGCGCTGCCGCCCTGGCTGGTGAAGCTGGAGACGCCGAACGCGACGAAATTGCGGGTGGAGTTGGCCGCGATCGCGCCAGCCGCCGTGCTGCGGGTGTCGAGGATGCGGCACGGCGCGACCGGGGTGTACACCAGGTCGTTGCCGAGGGCGCCAAGGGTGAGCGTCCCGGCGTCCCGGCCCGCGGCGAGCTTTTCGATGACCTGTTCGTCCGAGAGCAGCTGTCCGCCGCCACCCAGTTCGGCCATCGCGCCTTCGAAGGTGTCGCGCTCAAGCGCCGCCCGGAAGTTGCCGGAATCGGCCACGATCAGGTTCGGCACCATGCGCTCGGCCCAGGTGGCCAGCGGAACGCCATGGGCGCGCTCGACGTAGTAGCCCCACTTCAGGACCAGCTGGCGGGTCAGTTCGCCACGCTCGGCAGGGGTGAGCTCGCCGACCTCGGCCGTGGCCGCCTGCGGTTGGCTCGCACCGGGCTGGGCGGCGAGGGCGGGAGCGCCCAGGCCC
The DNA here is from genome assembly GCF_036275555.1 of Arenimonas sp. Classification (GTDB taxonomy): domain Bacteria; phylum Pseudomonadota; class Gammaproteobacteria; order Xanthomonadales; family Xanthomonadaceae; genus Arenimonas. The sequence goes on along the minus strand of NZ_DASUDO010000011.1, from coordinate 40,418 downwards.
AGCAGGATCGCGCTGGCGAGAGCGAGGGGAAGGACGACGCGGCTGTTCATGGGGTACTCCGGGGTGGATGGGTGGGCGGCGGGCCGGTTGGCTCGCAGTCAAGAGAACGTGAAGCATCGGGTGGAGTGGCCATTCGTCCCAGCGATCTGCCGCACCGCCGCGCGGGGCCGGCCCCACAAGTCGTTGCGCGCCTGGAAGCACCCGTTGGATAATCCGGCCACCTGTTTCAATTTTGGAATGACCCATGCTCGACCCGACCCTCCTGCGCGGCCAGCTCGCCGAGACCGCCGCCCGCCTGCAGGCCACCCGCGGGTTCGCGCTGGACGTTCCCGCGCTCGAGCGCCTCGAGGCCGAGCGCAAGCAGATCCAGACCCGCACCCAGGAGCTGCAGAACCTGCGCAATACCCGGTCCAAGGCGATCGGCCTGGCGAAGGGCAAGGGCGAGGACACCACGGCCCTGATGGCCGAAGTGGCCGGCATCGCCGACGAGCTCAAGGCCGGCGAGGTTCGCCTGGAGGTGATCCGCGCCGAGATCGACGCGATCGCGATGGCCGTGCCCAACCTGCCCGACGCCAGCGTGCCGGTGGGCAAGGACGAGCACGACAACGTCGAGGTGCGCCGCCACGGCGAGCCGCGCCCGTTCGATTTCCCGGTGAAAGACCACGTCGAGCTCGGCGCCCGCGACGGCTGGCTGGACGGCGACACGGCCGCCAAGCTCAGCGGCGCCCGCTTCACCGTCCTGCGCGGCGAGCTGGCGCGCCTGCATCGCGCGCTGGCGCAGTTCATGCTCGACCTGCACACCCGCCAGCACGGCTACCTCGAGGTGAACGTGCCGCTGATCGTCAACGCCGACAGCTTGCGCGGCACCGGCCAGCTTCCCAAGTTCGAGGAAGACCTGTTCGCCACCGAATTCGGCGACAGCAAGCGCTACCTCATCCCGACCAGCGAAGTGCCGCTCACCAACATCGTCCGCGACGAGATCGTGGACGACGCCCGCCTGCCGCTGCGCATGGCCGCCCACTCGCTGTGCTTCCGCGCCGAGGCCGGCAGCCACGGACGCGACACCCGCGGCATGATCCGCCAGCACCAGTTCGAGAAGGTGGAGCTGGTGTCGATCGCGCGCCCGCACGAGTCCGACGCCGAGCACGAGCGCATGACCCGCTGCGCCGAGGTCGTGCTCGAGCAGCTCGAACTGCCCTACCGCAAGGTGCTGCTGTGCACCGGCGACATGGGCTTTGGCGCCACCAAGACCTACGACCTGGAAGTGTGGCTGCCCAGCCAGGGCACCTACCGCGAGATCAGCAGTTGCTCGAACTGCGGCGATTTCCAGGCCCGGCGCATGCAGGCGCGCTGGCGCAACCCGGCCACGGGCAAGCCCGAGCCGGTGCACACGCTCAACGGCTCGGGCGTGGCCGTCGGCCGCTGCCTGATCGCCGTGATGGAAAACCACCAGCAGGCCGACGGCAGCATCGCCGTGCCGGCCGCGCTGCGTCCCTACCTTGGCGGCCTTGAAAGGATCGGTGCATGAACCACCCGGATCTGAACGACCTGCAGTTTTACGCCATGGTGGTCGAGCATGGCGGCTTCGCCGCGGCCGAGCGCGCGCTGGGCATCCCCAAGAGCCGCCTGAGTCGCCGCATCGCCCAGCTCGAGAACGAGCTCGGCGTGCGCCTGCTGCAGCGGAGCACGCGCAAGTTTGCCGTCACCGACGTCGGCCAAAGCGTCTACCGCCACGCCCAGACGATGCTCGCCGAGGCCCAGGCCGCGCGCGAGGCGGTCGACCGCGTCAGCGCCGCGCCGCGCGGCAGCATCAAGGTCAGCTGCCCGGTGTCGATCGCGCAGGAAGTGCTGGGCCCGATCCTGCCCGACTTCATGAAGAAGCACCCGCAGGTGCGGCTGCAGCTGCACGTGAGCAACCGCCGCGTGGACGTGATCCAGGAGGGCTTCGACGTCGCGATCCGCGTGCGCAGCCAGCTCACCGACGACGGCGAGATGGTGGCGCGCAGCTTCGGCCAGCTGCGCGAGCTGCTGGTGGCCAGCCCGAAGTACCTCGACCGCATCGGCCGCCCCGAGGTGCCCGCCGACCTGGCCGGCCACACCACGCTGAGCATGAGCGAGGACGACAGCCGCCAGCGCTGGACCCTGCACGGCCCCGAAGGCCAGGTGCAGAAGGTCGAGCTGCAGCCGCTGCTGATGGCCCACGATTTCCCGCTGCTGATGGCCGCCGCCCGCGACGGCCTCGGCGTCGTGCTGCTGCCCGAGCTCACCTGCGCCGAAGCCATCCGCCGCGGCGAGCTCGAGGTGGTGCTGCCGCAGTGGAGCCTGCCGCAGGGCATCTGCCACGCCATCTACCCCAGCCGCCGCGGCCTGCTGCCGGCGGTGCGCGTGTTCATCGACTTCCTCGCCGAGCGCCTTCCCGGCATCATCGAGGACATCCGCCTCAAGTGCGGCACCAAGGGCGGCGTGCCGTGCCCCCCGGGCGCGAACCCGTAAACGAATCCGGAGAGATGGCCGAGTGGTTTAAGGCAGCGGTCTTGAAAACCGCCGAAGGGTCAAACCTTCCGTGGGTTCGAATCCCACTCTCTCCGCCAATTCCGTGCCAATGCTCACTTAGCCCGACAGGGTCTGCGAGACCTTCTTTGCGGCGCCCTGGAGGTCGGTCTTGAGCTTCGTGCCTGCGATGGCGTTCGATGCCGCCGGCGACGCTTTCCACGTCTCGTAGTCTTCATCCAGCTGCGCCAGTTCATCGGCGGAGAACATTTCGCGCGCCATCTTGAACATCGTCGACTCTTCCTCCTTCGCGTGGTGGTCCACGAACTCGCCGAACACCTTCATGCGGCCCGCGAATTCGGGCGTCGTGACGGCGGCGCCCTTCACGTGGGGAATCACCGTCTGCTCGACGGACGCATGCTCCAGCAGCGCCTCGGCCAGCGTCTTGAGGCCGTCGCGGTCGGCGCGCTCCTTGAACGCGGGGTAGAACACCTGCTCCTCCCACTTCGCATGCGGCACCAGGCCGGCTTCGATCTTCGCGAGCAGGTCGGCGCGGCCCTTCTCGGCGCGGTCGGTGGTGGATTCCATCTCCTTGAACAGCTCACGAAGGGCGTTGTGCTCGGCTTTCAGTGTCTTCAGGATGTCGCGGGCCATGGCAAACCTCGGTTGAGCGGTGGGGGGTGCTGTAGACGTAGCAAGACCCGTGCCATGGTGATCAGGCGCGCCGGCGTGGATGGAATCAGCCGCTGCGGCCGCGCGCTGCCGCGCAGGGCGGCGCGAGGCCGCGCGTCGGAGTTTGCCTCAGCGCCGAGGCCATCCTGCAGGCTGCCCGATCCGCACGGCGCGCATCGTGCAAAGAACCCGATGCTGCGCGCGCGGGGAGTTCAGGGAAGGAACAAGGCCAGTGCCAGCAGTGAATTCGCGGCCAGGCAGGCCCAGAGCGAGCGCGTGCGCACGAAAAGCACGGCGATGGCGCTGCCCACGATGGCCGAGGGCAGGGTGGTCTGCCAGTCCAGCGTGTAGTGGATCGGCATGATCGCCAGGCCCGACAGGGCGACGGCCGGCCAGGTGCCGATGGCGCGCTCGGCCAGCGTCACCAGCCAGAGGCGAAGCGCCAGCTCCTGCATCAAGGGCTCGAGCAGCACGATCGATATCGCGATCGGCCAGCCGATGGCCGCGACCGTGTAGCCGCTGTCGATGCCGGAGTCCGGCGCGACCAGGCCGAGGAGCTTAAGCAAGGCCCATGCGGGCAAGGCCACGGCGAGACCGAGCGCGAGTTGTCGCGAGAGCGGCAGCGGACTGGCCTTCGGACCGGGCAGGGAGAGCTGGCGCGCGAACGCCCAGTAGCCCGCGATCACGAAGCCCGCGGGCAGCAGCAGCGACTGCATCGCCATGGCGGCGACGGTTTCGCCCAGGCTGCGTGCGCGCGGCACGTCGAGTTCGTTGAAGACGAACATGCGGCTGCGGCAGACCGTGGCGCCGGCTTCGGCGGCCAGCATTTCCAGCAGCTCGCGGGCCGGATGGTTCTGGTCGCCGTGCAGGGCGCCGATGGAGTACTCGCGGGCGTCGGGGCCGCAGGGTTTCGGCGGGCGCACGTCGTCCGTAGCCCGGCGCACGCGCCCGGCGGGTACGCGGCCGTGGCGCGCGTCCACCACCGCCGCCAGCGCATCGAGCTGGGCGGGCGTGCCTTCGACCCACACCAGCGCGCGGTCGGCGCCGGCGGTGTGCAGGTCGGCGAGCATGAAGCCGCGCATGGCGGCGGCGTGCAGCAGCGGCAGGCAGAGCGCGAGCATCAGCAGCGCGAAGCGGCGGTGCAGTGGCATGCGGATCCTCCCGTGCACGTCCCCGGTGCGCGGCAAGGATAGCGGGCGCGGGCTTCTTACCTGGTTAGTGATTCGGGGCGAAATGAGGGGCGCTTCTCCAAAGCGCGCGGGCCTTCGATATTTTCGGATCCGAGAGGCGAATTCCTACCGAAGTCCGTGGCGGATGGCGATGCCGCCGCCCGCGGCGGGCCGCGTAGGTTGGTTCAAAAGCTCTGGGGAGAGCGCGATGATCCGAGTATTCCTGCTGGACGACCACGCCCTGGTCCGCACCGGCTACCGGCTGATCCTGGAACGCGAGGCTGATTTTCAGGTGGTGGGCGAGGCCGGCAGCGGCGAGGAAGGCCTGCCGGCCATCCGCAAGCTCAAGCCGCACGTGGTGATCTGCGACTTGCATCTGCCGGGCATCAGCGGCCTCGACATCACCGAGCGCATCGTCCGCGGCGAGTACGGCTCGCGCGTGCTGATCGTCTCGGTGCAGGAGGACGGGCCGATGCCGCGGCGCCTGATCGAGGCCGGCGCCAGCGGCTACCTTGGCAAGGCCTGCGATGCCCACGAGTTGCTGCGCGCGATCCGCGAAGTGGCGCGCGGCCGGCGCTACCTCGCCAGCCAGGTGGCGCAGCGGATGGCGCTCTCGCGCCTGGGCGGCGACGACTCCCCCTTCGACCTGCTCTCGCCGCGCGAGCTCGAGGTGGCGCGGATGCTGTGCCAGGGCATGCGCATGGAGGAGATCGGCCGGCGCCTGAGCCTGAGCGGCAAGACCGTGGCCACGCACAAGTACCGGCTGTACGAGAAGCTGGGCATCAAGGACACCGTGGCGCTGGCGCGCATGGCAGGCCAGCACGGCATCTCGGATCCGGTGTACGCGATCTGATCCCGCAAAGAAGAAGGGCGCCTCGCGGCGCCCTTCGTTCTCAGTTCGGATTGCCTGGCTTCGTCTCGTCCTGGCCTTCCAGCGACCAGTTCGGTGCGGGCGGGGCTTCCGGCAAGACCGCATCCTGCTCGGCGTCGGTAGACGGCTCGGGCAGGTTGGCCGCGAGGATCGGCTTGGCCTCGGCCACCGGCGGGGCGTCGAACACCGCCGGCTGCGTGCGCAGGAACGGGTTCACCGGCGCCGCGGGGGCGACCACTTCCGGCTCGGCCGGGATCAGGCTGGCCTGCACCGGCGCGGCGGCCGGCGTGGACAACGCGAACGGCGTGGGCTCCGGCGCAATGCGGGCCTCGGCGGCGACCGGCGGGGCCGCCGGCGCTGGCACGGTCTCGGGCGCCACCGCCGTGGCAGGCTCGGCGGCCGGCGTGCTCTCGACGACGGGGGCAGGCGCCGCGACGACGTCAACGGCCGGGGCAGGCACGATTTCCACGAACGGGCGCGGCTCGGGCACGACCGGTGCCGGGGCTTCGATGCGGGCTTCCGCGGCGACCGGCATCGGCGCCGGTTCGACGGCCGACGCGATCGCCGGCGCGGGCGCCACGATCGGGGACGCGGCCATCGCGGCCACCGGCGCCGAGACCGGCACCGGACGCGGGGCGGGCGTCGGCGCGGGGCCGAGGTCGTCGAAGTCGGATTCGGCGGCGCTCACCGTGGCCGCCGGAGCGGCCGTGCGGGCACCGGACGACTGGCCCGGCTCCTCGTCATCGAAGTCGGACTCGCTGTCCTGCGACGCGTCCTGGCCGTTGCCCTCGTTGGCGGCATCCTCCGGACGACGACGGCGACGGCCACCGCGGCGACCGCGGCGACGGCGGCCCGTGCCCTCGGCACCCGCGGCTTCGCTGCCGCCTTCGGCGGTGTTCTCGACGCCGGCGGCGACCTGGCCCTCGACGGCTTCCACGGCGGCAGCCGGCGCATCGCCTTCGGCGACGGCGTCACCGCCGGCCGCGGCCTGCGCGGCCAGCCTGGCGGCGCGGGCTTCGCGACGCTCGGCTTCGCGCTTCAGGTTTTCCTGGCGCTGCTGCTCGCGGCGCTCGGCTTCCTTCTTCTGGTTCTCTTCGCGGCGCTGCTGGCCCTCGAGGCGACGCTGCTCGTCCTGCTTCTTTTGCTCCTCGGTGCGCTCCTGCTTGGGCGGGCGCGCCTGCGGCTGCGGCTTGCCGGTGTCCTTGGCCTTGTCGCCGCGGTCATTGCGCTCGTTGCGCTCGCCGCCACGGGCGCCGCGCTCGCCGCGATCGCGGCCACGGCCGTTGCGGTCGCGACGACCTTCGTTGCCACTGCCGCGCGGACCGCGGTCGCCGCCGCGGTCGCTGCGTTCACCGCGCTCGTCGCGCGATTTCTTGGCCGGGGCGTCCTCGCCGGTGGCATCGCCGCCGGTGAACAGCGCCGCCAGGCGCGCGAAGAAACCGCGCTTGGGCTCGGCCGGCTTGTTCGAGAACACCGGCGGCGGCGCCACCTCGACCTCGGCTTCCTCGCGCACCGGCGCCGGGTTCGGCGGGCGCACGGCGGTGACGGCCGGCAGGTCGGGCACGTTGATGTGCGCCTTGGTCAGCGAATGCACCGCCTGCTTGCGCGGGGTGGTGCGGTGGTAGCTGGGCTTGCCGGACTCTTCGCCCAGCTCGTTCTCGCGCAGGCGGCTGATGTTGAAGTGCGGCGTCTCGAGCTGGTCGTCGGCGACGACGACCACGGGCGCATCGTGCCGGGTCTCGATCTCGACCAGGGCGCGGCGCTTCTCGTTGAGCAGGTAGTTGGCGATTTCCGGCGGGGCCTGCACCAGCACCTGCCCGGTGTTCTCCTTCATCGCGTGCTCTTCGGCCAGGCGCAGGATGCTCAGCGACAGCGACTCGACGCTGCGCATGCGGCCATGGCCTTCGCAGCGCGGGCAGACGATCTGGCTCGACTCACCCAGCGACGGACGCAGGCGCTGGCGGCTCATTTCGAGCAGGCCGAAGCGCGAGATGCGGCCGATCTGCACGCGGGCGCGGTCCTGCTTGAGCGCGTTCTGCAGGCGCTCCTCGACCAGGCGCTGGTGCTTGCCGGAGGACATGTCGATGAAGTCGATCACCACCAGGCCGCCCAGGTCGCGCAGGCGCATCTGGCGGGCCACTTCGTCGGCGGCCTCGAGGTTGGTGTTGAACGCGGTTTCCTCGATGTCGCTGCCCTTGGTGGCGCGCGAGGAGTTCACGTCGATCGCGGTCAGGGCTTCGGTCTGGTCGACCACGATGCTGCCGCCCGAGGGCAGGCGCACCTGGCGCTCGTAGGCGCCCTCGATCTGCGACTCGATCTGGTAGCGGTTGAACAGCGGCGTCGGGTCTTCGTAGAACTTGAGCTTGCGCAGGTTCTGCGGCATCACCGACTGCATGAAGTCGCGCGCTTCGTCGTACATCTCGCGCGTGTCGACCAGGATCTCGCCGATGTCGGCGCGCAGGTAGTCGCGCAGGGCGCGGATGATCAGGCGCGATTCCTGGTAGATCAGGAAGGGCGAGGGCTTGGCCAGGGCGGCGTCGGTGATCGACTTCCAGACCTGGAGCAGGTAGTCGAGGTCCCACTGCAGCTCGTCGGCGGCGCGGCCGACGCCGGCCGTGCGGATGATCACGCCCATGTCGTCGGGGATCGTCAGCGCATCCATGGCCTCTTTCAGGGCCTGGCGGTCGTCACCCTCGACCCGGCGCGAGACGCCGCCGGCGGTGGGCGAGTTCGGCATCAGCACCATGTAGCGGCCGGCCAGCGAGATGAACGTGGTCAGGGCAGCGCCCTTGTTGCCGCGCTCTTCCTTGTCGACCTGCACCACCACTTCCTGGCCTTCGCGCAGGAACTCCTTCAGGCCGGCCTTGTTCGGGTCGACGCCGGGGACGAAATAGTCCCGGGAGATTTCCTTGAGGGGGAGGAAGCCGTGGCGCTCGCCGCCGTACTCGACGAAGGCGGCCTCGAGGGAGGGCTCCAGGCGGACGATGCGGCCCTTGTAGATGTTGGACTTCTTTTGTTCCTTCGAGGGCTGCTCGATGTCGATGTCGTACAGGTTCTGGCCATCGACGATCGCCACGCGCAGCTCTTCGGCCTGCGTGGCATTGATCAACATACGCTTCATTGTCTGGTGTCCTCACGCGCTCTTACCGCGAGGAACGCCGGGGTCCGCGCCCGATGTTTCCGGCTAGGGGCGCACCGCGCACCCAGGCCTGGCAGGAACTTCCAGCGCTTCAAAACCTTGGGCGTACCCACGGGAGCGCTTGTTGTACATGTGTTCGGTCATTGGGGCCGGAAACCGCCGAGCGTTTTCCGGTCTGTCGTGCACTTGTAAGGTGTACGGCGATATCCGTCCGCCTTCGGTACCGGCTAACATGGTCACCCCCGTGGGGTGTGGTAGCGGTTCCTCAGGATTCACCTGGGATCGGCTTTCGGCCGGCACCCCAGGGAAATCAGGACGTTATCTCGCGAAGCGATTGTATAGGTGCAACCCCCATGGCGGCAAATGAAGTCTCAACCGGCGTGAAGATGGTCAAGGTCCCCGAGGACCGGGATGGCCAGCGCCTGGACAACTTCCTGCTGCTGCAGCTCAAGGGGGCGCCCCGGAGCCTGGTCTACAAGCTGGTCCGCAGCGGCCAGGTCCGGATCAACGGCAAGCGGGCCAAGGCCGACAGCCGCCTGGCCGGGGGCGACGAGGTCCGCATCCCGCCGGTCAAGCTGAACGAGGCCGGCGAGGCCCGGCCCGTGCCCAAGGGGCTGCTGGACCGGCTGGCCGCGAGCATCGTGTTCGAGGACAAGGCCCTGCTGGCCGTAAACAAGCCCAGCGGCCTGGCCACCCACGGCGGCAGCGGCATCAGCCATGGCCTGATCGAATCCCTCCGCGCCCTGCGGCCGGGCGAGCCGCTGGAGCTGGTGCATCGCCTCGACCGCGATACCTCGGGCGTGATCATCGTCGCCAAGAAGCGTTCGGCCCTGCTCGAACTGCAGGCGCTGATGCGCGCCGGCGAGGACGACGAGGGCCCGGGCAAGCGCTACCTGGCGCTGCTGGTCGGCCGCGTCCCGAACGGCACGCTGACCGTGGATGCGCCGCTGCAGAAGTCGGTGATGCAGGGCGGCGAGCGGCAGGTGCGGGTGGATCCGTCGGGCAAGCCCTCGGTCAGCCACTTCAAGGTGCTCGAGCGCCGCGGTGGCCACAGCTACTGCGAAGTGCGCATCGAGACCGGCCGCACCCACCAGATCCGCGTTCACGCCGCCCACCTCGGCCACCCGGTCGCCGGCGACGACAAGTACGGCGACCCGGAGGCGAACAAGCGGCTGGCGCAGCAGGTGGGCCTCAAGCGCCTGTTCCTGCACGCCGCATCGATCGAGTTCGCCCTCGACCAGGGCAAGACGCCTTACCTAATCAATGCGCCGCTGAGCGAAGAGCTCGTGACGGTGCTGGACCGCCTCGGGGGCTGAAAAAGCACCTGAAGAAAATGTACCAGGTTCATTTGTCCGGGCGAGGTGGCTCGGGAATCAACGGGCCCCGGCCCGGATAAATGAACCTGGTACATCTTCTTCAGGCCAGGTGTTCGGTTTTGGCGGCGCAGATGAAGTCGTTGGCGCTCAACCCGCCCACGTCATGGGTCGAGAACCGCACCACGGCACGGTCGTAGTGCACGCCGAGGTCGGGGTGGTGGTCTTCGGCGTGGGCCACGTAGGCCAGCGCGTTCACGAAGGCCATCGTCCGGTAGTAGTCCGGGAAGCGGAAGGTCTTGCGGATGGCCGCGCCGTCTTCGACCAGCTCCCAGCCGGGCAGGGCGGTGAGGAAGGTCTTCACGTCGGCGGCCGGCAGGCGGTGCTGTTCACCCTTGAGCGGCGTGCAGCGGCGGGCGGCGAGTTCACTGATCGAGGTCATGGCTGCGTTCCAGGGCGGTAGGGCCGAAGTATAGGCCGGGGGTTTACAATGCGCGCCATGATCAACATCACCGAATCCGCGCAGGCCTATTTCCAGCGCCTGCTCCAGACCCAGGGCGGCGACGCCGTCGGCATCCGGCTCTCGGCCGTCAACCCCGGCACCCCGCGCGCCGATGCACGGCTGGAGTTCTGTGACCACGGCGACCTGCTCGGCGACGAGTGGTCGATCGAGTGCGCGGGATTCACGCTGTACGTCGACGCGCCCAGTGCGCCGTTCCTGGATTCGGCCGACATCGACTTCGTCGCCAGCGCCACCGGCGGCCAGCTCACCATCAAGGCGCCGCGCATCAAGGGCGACCAGCCCGCCGGCAATGCTTCGCTGGTCGAGCGCGTGCAGTGGCTGATCGACTCGGAGATCAACCCGCAGCTGGCCTCGCACAAAGGCCGCGTCGCGCTCGATTCGATCGATGCCGACGGCGTGGTGTACCTGCGCTTCGGCGGCGGCTGCCACGGCTGCGGCATGGTGGACGTGACCCTGAAGCAGGGCATCGAGACCTCGATGAAGGCGAAGATCCCGGAAGTCACCGCCGTGCGCGATGCCACCGACCACAGCACCGGCAGCGCGCCCTACATAGCCCGCGGCTGAATGGTCCGCGCCGCGCCCGCGCCGCTTAACCAATTTTTCCCGGGCGGTGCGGTTAATCTCGCCCGGCCCTTCCCGACGACGCGGTGCCCGTGAGCGATCCCCGCGAGACCTACGATCCCGCAGAGGCGCTCAACGAGTCCGGCCATCGCTGGCGGCCGGCGCGCGCGCCGGAAGACCTGCCGCTCGGCCTGCGCCTGGTGCTGATGGGCCTGGTCACGATTGGCCACGCGGTGGTGTTCTGGGTCTTCGACCGCAGCAGCTTCGTCGCGGCCCCGACGCCCGAGCGCGAGATCACCACCATCCTGATCTTTCCCGAGCCGGAACCCGAGCCGCTGCCCGAACCGGAACCCGTTCCCGAGCCGGAGCCAAAGCCGGAGCCCGTTGAAGCGCCCGCCCCCGAGCCCGTCCGGGAGCCCGAGCCCGCGCCGGAACCGGAACCGGAACAAGAGTCGGAGCCACAGCCCGAACCCGAACCTCAGCCCGAACCCGAGCCGGAACCCGAGCCCGAGCCCGAGCCGCAGCCCGAACCGGAACCCGTGGTCGAGCCGGAACCACTCCCCGAGCCCATCGTGGAGCCCGCCACCGATCCGGATCCGAACGAAGAAGTGGACCTGCCCGAGGATCCGGCGCCGTCGATCGACTCGACGCTGGTATTCGTTCCGGTGGAAGACCCGGAGCCAGCGCCGATCCCGCTGCGCGAACTGCCGCTCGCGCCCGTGCCCAGCCCCGAGCCGCTGCCCGAAACAGAGATCGCGCGCGTGCCGCTGCCTGAGACCAAGCCTTCGCCGACCGAGCCGGTCACGACCCGCGTCGACATCGCCGCCCCCACGTTCGCCGAAGTGATCGAGCCCGCGCAGGTGGAGATCGATCGGCCAGCCGCGCCGACCGTCGATGTCCTGCGTCCGGAACCGCTGCGCGTCGAGAAGCCCGAGCTCGACATCGCGTTCGGGGAATTGCCCGCGCCCGAGTCGGAAGACACGCCGGCGCCAGAGCCGGCGGCACAGGCGCCGGTGCCGGAAACCGCCGCCGTTCCCTCGGCACCGGACGCTTCGCCCGCCGCGTCGTCACCCCCGTCCGCGCCGGCCTTGTCCGACGATTTCCTGGCGCCGCCCGCGAGCCGGGACGGTGCGATGCAAGCCCTCGATGCCGCGCCCGCGGGCGGGTCGCTGCGGCTCTACAACCCCGACGGTTCGCTCGACCTGCCCGATGACCTGCGCGACCAGGTGCGCGGCGCCACCGACGACACCCGCGAATTCAGTTTCCAGCAGCCGGGCCTGCTGGATTCGGGCAGCTTCATGCGCCGGCAGCCGGCGCTGGTTTACGAGCCCACGCGCTTCGACGAATACTGGATCCCGGAGAAAGACATCCTCACCGAAGTGCTGGAAAAAGCCGTCGAGGCCACCACCGGCACCGTCGAGATCCCGATCCCCGGCAAGCCCGGTTCCAAGCTCGTGTGCACGGTATCCATCCTCGCGGCCGGCGGAGGCTGCGGCATCCGCCACAACAACGACGGCTACGTGGTCGAGCTCGACGACCCCAATACGCTCAACGAACAGGAAGCCGCGCAGTGCGCCGCGTGGTGGGACCAGATCACCAACGCCACCAGCCAGGCCGCGTGGAAGGGCACCCGCGACCTCTACGACTTCCACTGCCGCAAGCCGCTGGCCAAGCCGGCGGACGTGCCGGCACCGAAGGACGGCTAGCGGCCCGCAACAAAAAAGCCCGGCTTTCGCCGGGCTTTCGGTGCGAGGCAGGCGGCGCGATCAGCGCTCGTCGATCTTGCTCAGGTCGTGCAGGTCGCCGGCCTGGCTGCCGTAAAAGGCCGACAGGTCGTTGATGTCCTCGTCGCTGAGCGCACCGGCGAAACCCGCCATGATCGCGTTCTTGCGCTTGCCCGACTTGTATTCCTGCAGCGCGCGCGCGAGGTACTCCGGATGCTGGCCCGCCAGCTTGGGATAGGTATCGTCGAGGCTTTCGTTGCCGGTGGCGCCGTGGCAGGAGGCGCAGGTCTTGGACTTCTCCTGGCCGGCGGCGATGTTGCCGACCGGGCCGGCGGCAAAGGCCGGGGCGGCGAGGGCGAGGAGGGCGGAAGCGGCGAGCAGGCGCAGGGTCATGGGGTCGGTTCTCACTTGGCCGGCTTGAGGCTGGACAGATACGCGGCGATGTCGGCGATCTCCTGGTCGGAGAAGCTTTCGGCCTGCGCCTGCATGGTCGGGTGCTCGCGGTCGCCGGTCTTGTAGCCGGTCAGGGCCGCGACCAGGTAGGCCTCGTTCTGGCCACCGACCTTGGGCACGCGGTAGGTCGGGTAGGCGTTCTTGTAGTCGGCGATGCCGTGGCAGCCGGTGCAGGTATAGAACAGGGCCTTGCCCTTCTCCGGATCGCCCTTGGCGAACGCGGGCGCGGTGGCGAGGGCGAGCACGAGGCTGGCGGCGGGCAACAGGATTCGCTTCATCGGTCTTTTTTTTCCGGCTCGAAAGGGTCGGGCGGGCGGCGCTAAACCGAAATTATAGCCGGTGCATCCCAAGGCAGACAGGGGGCCGGTGGTCACCAGGCATGCCGCCGTCACCAGTGGGCATCCAGACTTCCGGCATATGCGGCTCTTCACGCCCGTCCTGTACTGTTCTATTCAACTACAACACCCCCGCCAGAAGCCCCGACAATGAAGACTCTCCGCACGTTCCCGCTGGCCCGTACCACCGCCGTCCTGGCGCTTGCCATCACCCTGGCCCTGGCGGGCTGCGGCGGCGGCCAGCCGCCCGAGGGGCAGGTCGCCGAAACCGCCACCACCGGTCCCGACGGCAAGCCGGTCGAAAAGAAGGCGCCGGCCGTGCCGGTCGAAGTGGCCCGCGTCACGAAGCAGATGATCTCGGCCAGCTACAGCGGCACCGCCAGCCTCGAGGCGCCGGCCGAAGCGCAGGTGGTCGCGAAGTCCTCCGGCGTCGTGCTGCAAGTGCTGGTGGAGGAAGGTGACCAGGTCCAGGCCGGCCAGGTCCTGGCGCGCATCGATCCCGACCGCGCGCGCCTTGAGATGGAGCGCTCGCGCGCCACCGTCCGCAAGCTCGAGAACAACTTCCGCCGCGCGCAGGAGCTGCTGGCGTCCAAGCTGGTCAGCGCCGAGTCGGTCGAGCAGATCCGCTTCGACCTCGAGTCGGCCAAGGCCAGCTACGACCTCGCGCAGCTGGAGTTGTCGCACACCAACATCGTTGCGCCGATCACGGGCGTGGTGGCGCAGCGCATGGTGAAGGTCGGCAACCTGGTGGCGCTGAACGCGCCGGCCTTCCGCGTGGTCGACATCTCCCAGCTCGAGGGCGTGCTGAACGTGCCCGAGCGTGAACTCGCCACGCTGCGCCCCGGCATGCCGCTGCGCATGGTCGTGGACGCGGTGCCGGGCCAGGTGTTCGAGGGCAAGGTCGACCGCATCAGCCCGGTGGTCGACTCCGGCAGCGGCACGTTCCGCGTGGTGTGCGCCTTCGAAGGCGGCGGCACGCTGCGGCCGGGCATGTTCGGCCGCATCGAGGTGGTCTACGACGAGCGCGTGGACGCGCTGACCATGCCGCGGGTGGCGCTGCTCGAGGACGAGGGCGAGCCGGCGGTGTTCGTGGTGCGCGACAGCAAGGCGGTGCGGGTGCCGGTCGAGCTGGGCTACGTGAACGGCGAAGTGGCCGAGGTGCGCAAGGGCCTGGTGGAAGGCGACGACGTCGTCACTGCCGGCAAGGTCGCGATCCGCGATGGCTCCGAGGTCGAAGTGATCAACCCGGCCGCGCCGGAAGCCTCCACTGAAGCCGCCGTCGCGCAGGTTGCCGTCGAATGAGCCTGGTCGAATTCTCCACCCGCCGGCGGGTGACGGTGGCGATGGTCACCGTGACCTTCGTGATCTTCGGCCTGATCGCGCTGTCCAGCCTGAAGGTCAACCTGCTGCCTGACCTCAGCTACCCGACCCTGACCGTGCGCACCGAGTACACCGGTGCCGCGCCGATGGAAATCGAGACCCTGATCAGCGAGCCGGTCGAAGAGGCCGTGGGCGTGGTCAAGAACCTGCGCAAGCTGCGCTCGGTCTCTCGAACCGGCCAGAGCGACGTGGTGCTCGAGTTCGCCTGGGGCACCGACATGGACCAGGCCAGCCTCGAGGTGCGCGACAAACTCGAGGTGCTGCGCCTGCCGCTGGAAGCCAAGCAGCCGGTGCTGCTGCGTTTCAATCCGTCCACCGAGCCGGTGATGCGCCTCGTGCTGGCCGCCACCGAGGCCCCCGCCGGCAGCGAGCAGGCCGAGCTGATGCGCCTGCGGCGCTACGCCGAGGAAGAGCTGAAGAAGCGGCTCGAGCCGGTCGGCGGCGTCGCCGCGGTCAAGGTCGCCGGCGGCCTCGAGGACGAGGTGCAGGTGCTGATCGACCAGGACCGCCTGGCCCAGCTCAACCTCGACGTGAACACCGTCATCGAGCGCCTCCGCCTCGAGAACGTGAACATTTCCGGCGGCCGCATCGAGGAAGGTTCGCAGCGCTACCTGGTGCGCACGGTGAACCAGTTCACCGGCCTGGACCAGATGCGTGAACTGCTCGTGGCCAACGTCGACGGCGTGCCGGTGCGCCTGCGCGACGTCGCCACCGTCAGCCAGGGCTACAAGGAGCGCGAGGCGATCATCCGCCTGGGCGGCGGGGAGGCCGTCGAGCTGGCGATCTACAAGGAAGGCGACGCCAATACCGTCGCCGTGGCCGAGGCGATCAAGGTCGCGCTCGAGCGCCTGAAGGACCAGCTGCCGCAGGGCGCGACCCTGACCACCATCGAAGACCAGTCGATCTTCATCGAGGCGGCGCTGTCGGAAGTGAAGAAGGAAGCCCTGATGGGCGGCGTGTTCGCCATCCTGCTGATCTTCTTCTTCCTGCGCGACGGCTGGAGCACTTTCGTGATCGGCTTGTCGCTGCCGGTCTCGATCATCGCGACCTTCTTCTTCATGGACCAGTTCGGCCTGAACCTCAACGTGATGTCGCTCGCCGGCCTGGCGCTGGCGACCGGCATGGTGGTGGACGACTCGATCGTGGTGCTCGAAAGCATTGCCAAGGCGCGTGAACGCGGGCTGGGCGTGCTCGAGGCCGCGGTGGTCGGCACCAAGGAAGTGAGCATGGCCGTGGTGGCGTCGACGCTGACGACGGTGGCGGTTTTCTTCCCGCTGGTGTTCGTGCAGGGCGTGGCCGGCCAGCTGTTCAAGGACCAGGCGCTGACGGTCTCGATCGCGCTGATGATTTCGCTGGTGGTGTCGCTGACGCTGATCCCGATGCTGTCGGCGCTCAAGGCGAAGTCGCCGATGGCGTTCGCGGATTCGCCGGGCGCCGATGGCCCGGCCGGCCCGGTGTGGCGGCAGGTGCTGGCGCAGGTGATCGAGTTCGCCAGGCTGCCTGTCCGGCGCGTGCGCGCGGCCTTCGGTCGCGGCACCGGGCGCGGCATCGGGGCGGCGCTGGCTGCGCTGGTGCTGGCGCCGGTGTGGGCGTTCTGCCTGCTCCTGCTGGTGCTGGCCATCCCGTTTGCGTTCCTGGTGCCGCTGCTGGTGTTCGCGGCCACCTGGCTGGTGGCGACGCTGGCGCGCGTGCTGGGCGTGGGTGGACGGGGATTGGGCCGCGTAGGTGGTTGGGTGCTCAAGCCCTACGACTGGGCCGAGGCCGGTTACCACCGCCTGCTGCCGCGCGCGCTGTCGAACCCGCTGCCGGTGCTGGGCGCCGCGGGCGTGGCCTTCGTGCTGGCGCTGTTCGTCGCTTCGACGCTGGGCACCGACCTGATCCCGCAGTTCGCCCAGGATCGCTTCGAGATGACGGCCAAGCTGCCGCCGGGCACCCAGCTGCGCGACACCGATGCGCTGGTGAAACAGATCCAGCAGGTGCACGGCGAGGACGAGGGCGTGCAGGCGCTGTACGGCGTGAGCGGCAGTGGCACCCGGCTCGACGCCAACCCGACCGAGTCGGGTGAGAACATCGCCAAGCTCACGGTGGTGATGGGCGGTGACTTCGGTCGTGCCTCCGAGGAACGGCAGACCGAGCGCATGCGCGCCACGATGGCCCAGTTCCCCGACGTGCAGGTGAAGTTTGGCCGACCCCAGCTGTTCAGCTTCTCCACGCCGCTCGAAATCGAGCTGCGAGGGCAGGACCTGGCGGCGGTGGAGCGCGCCGGCCGCAAGCTGGCGACGATGCTCGAGGGCGACGACAGCTTCGCCGACGTGAAGTCGACGGTGGAGCAGGGCTTCCCCGAGATCCAGATCCGCTTCGATCAGGAGCGCGCGGCGGCGCTGGGGCTCACCAGCCGCCAGATCGCCGACCAGGTCGTGCGCAAGGTGCGTGGCGAGGTGGCGACGCGCTACAGCTTCCGCGACCGCAAGATCGACGTGCTGGTGCGGGCGCAGGAAACCGACCGCGAGTCGCTGGAAAGCATCCGCAAGATCATCGTCAACCCGCAGAGCGACCGGCCGGTGACGCTGGACGCGGTGGCCGACGTCGTCGCCACCATCGGCCCGAGCGAGATCAACCGCGTCGACCAGATCCGCGTGGCCATCGTCTCGGCCAACCTGCGCGACATCGACCTCGGCACCGCCGTGCAGCAGGTGCGCGACATGGTGGCGGCGGATCCGCTGGGCGCCGACGTGCGAATGCACATCGGCGGCCAGGGCGAGGAGCTGGATGCTTCGATCAGTTCGCTGATCTTCGCGCTGTCGCTGGCGATCTTCCTGGTCTACCTGGTGATGGCCTCGCAGTTCGAATCGCTGCTGCATCCGTTCGTGATCATGTTCACCATCCCCCTGGCCATGGTCGGCGCGGTGATGGCGCTGTGGATCAGCGGATCGCCGGTCTCGGTGGTGGTCTTCATCGGCCTGATCCTGTTGTGCGGCATCGTGGTGAAGAACGCCATCATCCTGATCGACAAGGTCAACCAGCTGCGCGAGGAAGGCGTGGCCAAGGACGAGGCGATCATGCGCGGCGCCTACTCGCGCCTGCGGCCCATCATCATGACGACCGCCACCACGCTGTTCGGCTTCGCGCCGCTGGCCTTCTTCGGCGGCGAAGGCGCCGAGGTCCGCGCACCGATGGCGATCACGGTGATCGGCGGCCTGGCGGTCTCGACGCTGCTGACCCTGGTGGTGATCCCCGTGATGTACAAGCTGATGGACCGCAAGTCCGATGCGCATTACGTCGAGCGTGGCCAGCGGGCCAGCGCGCTCGAGCGACTGCGCGCGGCGGCGGCCCTGGGAGACGCGGCATGAGCCTGGCCGAACTGAGCCTCCGCCGTCCGGTGACGGCGGTGATGTTCTACGTATCGCTGGTGGTGATCGGGCTGATCGCCGCCTTCCGGCTGCCGCTGGAGCAGTTCCCGGATGTCAACGTGCCCTTCATCTTCGTGGACCTGCCGTACCCGGGCTCCACGCCGGAGGAAGTGGAGCGCACGATCACGCGTCCGGCCGAGGAGGCGCTGGCCACGCTGACCGGCATCGCCCGCATGCGGTCCACCAGCCGCCCGGACGGATCCAGCGTCCAGATGCAGTTCTCCGACTGGGACCGCGACATCGAGATCACCGCCAGCGAGGCACGCGACCGGCTGGACGCCATCCGCGGCGAGCTGCCGGAGGACCTGCAGCGCTACTTCGTCTTCAAGTTCTCGCCCAGCGACCAGCCGGTGATCCGCGTGCGCTTCGCGGGAGACCGGGATTTCACCGGCGAATACACCCTGATCCAGCAGCAGTTCCAGCGCCGCCTGGAGCGCGTGCCGGGCGTCGCCCGGGTGGATATCTCCGGCGCGTCGCCGCCCGAGGTCGAGATCGCGATCTCCGCCGATCGCCTCAGCGCCCACGGGTTGGGCCTGAACGAACTCGCCGCGCGCCTGCGCGCGGTCAATTTCTCGGTCTCGGCCGGCCAGATCAACGAGGGCCGGCAGCGCCTGCGCGTGCAGCCGATCGGCGAGACGGCGAGCCTGGATGAGATGCGCGATCTCGTGCTCAACGACAAGGGCCTGCGCCTGTCCGACGTTGCCGTGATCCGCGAGAAGCCGCAGGAGGTGGACTACGGCCGGCGCCTGGACGGCCGTCCGGCCGTGGGCCTGGACATCTTCCGCGAGCGCAACGCCAACCTGGTGGATGTCTCGCGCCTGGCGATGGCCGAGCTGGCCCTGATCAACCAGGAGCCCGAATTCCGCGACATCCAGCTCAACATCATCGATGACCAGGCCGTTGGCGTGACCAGCTCGATCAATGAGCTGATCGAAGCCGGCCTGGTCGGATCGCTGCTGTCACTGCTGATCCTGTTCTATTTCCTCCGCCACTGGCCGTCCACGCTGATGGTGACGCTGGCGATCCCGATCTGCATCGTGATGACGCTGGGCGCGATGTATTTCTTCGGCATGACCCTGAACATCCTGTCGATGATGGGCCTGCTGATCGGCGTCGGCATGCTGGTGGACAACGCCGTGGTGGTGGTGGAGAGCATCTACCAGAACCGCGAGAAGTACCCCAACGACCCGATGCGCTGCGCCATCGAGGGCACGCGCAGCGTGCAGGTGGCGATCACGGCCGGCACGCTGACCAGCATCATCGTCTTCATGCCCAACCTGTTCGGCGAGCGCAACTTCATCTCGATCTACCTGGGCCAGGTGGCGATGACGATCACCATCTCGCTGCTGGCGTCGTGGATCGTCGCGGTGAGCCTGATCCCGATGATCTCGGCGCGCCTGAAGACGCCGCCTGCGGTCACCGCCGAGCACGGCTTCGTGCCGCGCCTGACCCGCGGCTATGCGTCGCTGCTGCGCTGGACCCTGGCCAATCGCGCCAAGGCCATGCTGTCGATGATGCTGCTGGTGCTGGTGAGTCTCGTGCCGGTGAGCATGACCAAGATGGACTTCTTCAAGAACGACGTCGGCCGCCGCATCGAGCTGTATTTCGACTGGAAGGGCGCCTACAGCCTCGAGCAGATCTCGGAGGAGGTGCTGCGGGTCGAGACGTTCCTGGACGCCAACCGCGAGAAGTACCAGATCAAGCAGCTCTATTCGTGGTTCAGCGAGCGCGGCTGGGCCGGCATGCAGGTCACGCTGGTGGATCCGAACCCGAGCTTCCTGGACAAGCTGCTGCTGCGCAAGCAGGAGCCGGGGCTGATGTCGGCCGAGGAAGTGCAGGAGATGATCCGCAAGGACCTGCCGCGCACCGCGCGGGCCGAGATCGGCTTCAGCGGCGGCGATGGCGGCGGCGGTGGCGGCGACGAGCAGGGCATCCGGGTGTTCCTGCAGGGTGATTCGTCCGCGACGCTGAACGAGCTGGCCGAGAACCTGGTGCCGATGCTTGCGCTGCGCAAGGAGTTCCGCGACGTCCGCGTCGATTCCGGCGACGAGAACAGCGAGGTCCAGGTCAGCGTGAACCGGGAACGCGCCGCCAGCCTGGGCTTCAGCGCGCAGGAAGTGGCCAGCTACATCGGCATCGCCCTGCGCGGTACGCCGCTGCGCGAGTTCCGCTCCGGCGACGCCGAGCTGCCGGTGTGGGTGCGCTTCGCGGGCTCGGAGGACTTCCGGGTCGAGGACATGTCGGCGCTGACCCTGCGTCGCGCCGACGGCACCAGCGTGCCGCTTCTCTCGGTGGTGGACGTCAACGTCCGCAAGGGTGCTTCGCAGATCACCCGCGAAAGCCGCCAGACCTCGCTGGCGCTGGAGGCCAACCTGGCCAAGGACGTCACCGTGCCCGATGCGCGCAAGGCGATGGAGGAAGTGCTGTCCTCGGCCACCTTCCCGCCGGGCTACCGCTTCAGCTTCGGCGGCTCGTTCCAGCAGGACGACGAAGCCGGCAAGCAGATGCTGTTCAACCTGCTGCTGGCGCTGGTGATGGTCTACCTGGTGATGGCGGCGGTGTTCGAGTCGATGCTGTTCCCGGCCGCGATCATCAGCTCGATCCTGTTCTCGGCGCTGGGCGTGTTCTGGCTGTTCGCCTTCACCGGCACCACCTTCACCATCATGGCCTTCATCGGGTGTTTGGTCCTGATGGGCGTGGTGGTGAACAACGGCATCGTGTTGTTCGAGCACATCAATGCGCAGCGCCGCAGCGGGCTCAGCCGCACCGATGCGCTGGTGCATGGCTGCAAGGAGCGCCTGCGACCGATCCTGATGACCACCTGCACCACGGTGCTGGCGATGCTGCCGCTGTGCATCGGTGGCACCCAGCTCGGCGGCGACGGCCCGGCCTATTACCCGATGGCGCGTGCGATCGCCGGTGGCCTGGTGTTCTCCACCATCGTCAGCCTGCTGTTCCTGCCGACCATTTACGCGGCGATGGACGACATGCGCGAGTGGACGTCGGAGACGCTGCGCCGTGGTCGCGCCAAGGCGCCGCTGAAGGGCCTGCGCCTGGGTTCGGCGACGGAATGACGCGTGAGGCCCGGGCCGCCTGGCCCTGGCCTCAGCCCAGCTTGCCGATGATGTTGGCGCCCGCGATCCAGACGCCGACCGCGGTGCCCAGGCTGGTCAGGAAGAAGTTCACCAGCACCCGCGCGACGCGGTTGCGCCACCAGCCCGACAGCTTGCCGGTGTCGTCCCGCAGCCGCAGGAAGTCGGCGTAGGTCGGCTTGCGGACCCAGGCTTCGACTGCGGCGCTGACGGTGCCCGAGGCGAGGGCAGGGTGCAGTGGCGTCAGCGGCGAGGATATGAAGGCCGCCACGATGCTTAGCGGATGGCCGCCGGCGGCGAGGCAGCCCAGGGCGCCGCCGATGCCGGTGATCAGCGCCCACTGCAGCACCAGTTCACCGCCCAGCTCGGCGCCGCCTTGCCAGAAGCCCCAGGCGAAGCCGCCGAACAGGAACACCACCAGCAGGATCGTGAACCACGGGATCCGGCTGCCGGCGGGCACGGTGTCGAGTTCGGCCAGCACCGGTGCCGGGGCCGCGCTGTCGTCACGCAGGTGCTGCTCAAGGCCCTTGAGGTGGCCGGCACCGACCACGGCCAGCACCTCGCGCGCGCCCTCGGCGCCGACCTGGCGCAGGCGGTTGGCCATGTAGACGTCGCGCTCGGCGATCACCGCGCGATACAGCGGCGGGCTGCCGGCGGCGAATTCACCAAAGCTCGATTCGAGGTAGTCGCCCTGCTTCAGCTTCTCGATCTCGCCGGCCTCGACTTCGTCGTCGGCCAGCAGGCTGGCGCCCAGGCCCGCGATCAGCTTCGTGCGGCCCCAGAAACCGAGGCCCGCGAAGGCGCGCTTGAGCGTGGTGCCGACGTCGCGGTCGATCAGCGAAAGGCGCAGGCCGCGCTCCTCAGCGCCGACGGCCGCGGCCTTGAGCTCGGCGCCCGGCTCGACGCCGAGCTGCTCGGCCAGGCGCCGCTGGTAGGCGGCCAGCGCGAGGTTGCCGGCGACCAGGCCGGTCTTGCCTTCGCGCAGGATCTGGAACAGGTCGAGCTTGGCCAGCGCGTCCGGGTCGGTCATCGCCCGGTGGCGTTGGGCATCGAGTTCGACCGCGATGGTGTCGTAGTGGCCGGTGGCCAGCGCGGCCTCGACCGCGTCGACGCTGGCGCGCGAGACGTGGGCCGTGCCCAGCAGGGTGTAGCGCACGCCCTCGCGTTCGACGATGGCGTGCGGCTGGTCATGCAGGCCGTCGTAGCCGGCCTCGGTGGAGAGGTTCAATCGCGGTACCGCCTCAGGAGGTCTTGGTAGGCATCGATGCGGCGGTCGCGCAGGAAAGGCCAGATGCGGCGCACCTGTTCGCTGCGGCCCAGGTCGACTTCCGCCACCAGCACTTCGGCGTCGTCGGTGCCGGACTCGGCGATGAACTCACCCTGCGGCCCGAGCACGTGGCTCGAACCCCAGAAGCGGATGCCCGAGGCACCCAGCGGCGAGGGTTCGTGGCCGATGCGGTTGCAGCTCAGCACCGGCAGGCCGTTGGCGACGGCATGGCCGCGGTGGCTCAGCAGCCAGGCGCCGCGCTGGCGGTCTTTTTCGTCCTGGGCGTCTTCCGGGTCCCAGCCGATGGCGGTCGGATAGAGCAGCAGGTCGGCGCCGGCCAGCGCCATCAGGCGTGCGGCTTCCGGATACCACTGGTCCCAGCAGACCAGTACGCCCAGTCGGCCGACCGAGGTGTTGATCGGTTCGAAGCCCAGGTCGCCGGGGGTGAAGTAGAACTTCTCGTAGAAGCCCGGGTCGTCGGGGATGTGCATCTTGCGGTACTTGCCGGCGATCGAGCCGTCGGTTTCGAAGACCACCGCGGTGTTGTGGTACAGGCCGGCGGCGCGGCGCTCGAACAGCGAGGACACCAGCACCACGCCGTGCTTCTTCGCCAGCGCGCCCAGGCGCTCGGTGCTCGGGCCCGGGATCGGCTCGGCGCGGTCGAACTCGTGGGTGGATTCGTGCTGGCAGAAGTAGGCACCGTTGTGCAACTCCTGCAGCAGCACCAGCTTCGCCCCGCGCGACGCCGCCTCGGCGACGCGCGTCTCGATGTTGGCGAGGTTCGCGTCGACGCTGCCGTGGTCGCGGTCCTGCACCAGGGCGACGGTGAGGGATTTCTTGCTCATGCCAGCAGGCCTTCGGGAAGTTGCATGGTGACGCAGTGCAGGCTGCCGTTCTGCCAGATCAGCGGGCGGCAGTCGATGCGGACGATCTCGCGGCCCGGAAAGGCGCGCGCCAGCACCGCCGCGGCCCCGGCATCGGCGGCATCGCCGTAGGCCGGCATGAGCACCGCGCCGTTGATGATGAGGAAGTTGGCGTAGGACGCGGCCAGGCGCCGGCCTTCGTCGAGGATCGGGCGCGCCCACGGCAGCGGGAACAGGCGGTAGGGCTTGCCGTCCGGCCGGCGCAGCGCCTCGATCTCGGCGGCCATGGCCTGCAGCGGGGCGTAATGGGTGTCGGCCTCGTCATCGCAGGCCTGGAACACGATCGCCTCGGGGCCGGCGAAGCGGGCGAGGGTATCGATGTGGGCGTCGGTGTCGTCGCCCTCGAGGTAGCCGTGGAAGAGCCAGAGCGTGCGCTCCTGCACCAGCGACTTCTCGAGCGTGGCGGTGATCTCGGCCCGCGATTTGTCGGGGTGGCGCTCGTGCAGGCAGGTCCAGGTGCTGAGCAGGGTGCCGGCGCCGTCGGTCTCGATGCCGCCGCCCTCGAGCGCGAAGTCGATGCGCTGGTGCCGCGCCGGCGCCAGCAGCCCCGAGGCATGCAGCTTGCCGACCAGCTGGTCGTCGAGGCCGGCCTCGAACTTGCCGCCCCAAGCCGTGAAGTGGAAATCGAGCAGGCGGAAGCCGTCGCCCTCGCGCAGCGTGATCGGGCCCGAGTCGCGCAGCCAGGTGTCGTCGTAGGGCACTTCGAAGAAGCGCACCCGGGCCAGGTCGACGCCGGCGGCCCCGAGCAGCGCACTGGCGCGCGCTTTCAGGGCTGCGTCGGCGACGCAGACCAGGGCGGGCTGGAAGCGGGTGATCGCCGCGACCAGGGCGACGTACGTCCGCTCGACGCCCTCCAGGCGCGGCGCCCAGTCGGTGCCTTCATGCGGCCAAGCGAGCAGTACGGCGGATTGGGGTTCCCATTCCGCCGGGAAGCGCAGGTTGTTCGGCATCGTTGCTTACTGGACGGGCTTGGGGCCGGCCTCGGTCGGGGTCGCCTTGATGGCCACGGCATCGACCACGTGGCTGTGTTCGAAGTAAACCGAGTAACCGGCGTAATCCCAGCGGGTGATCGGCGGGTTGTGGGCGCGGTCGCCCGGGCCCGCGACGGGGGCGTGCTTCTGCTGCGGGGCGCCGAACTTGGCTTCGACCTGGGCCATGGTCTGGCCGCGGGCCGGCATCGACTGGCTGGCCTCGGCCTGCACGCGCTCCACCAGCAGCGTGTCGGCGTGGGCGGGCGCCTGCAGCAGCAGGCCGGCGCTCAGGGCGAGGGAAAGGGTCAGGGCCTTCATGGTCCACCTCCACGGTCGTCGGGATGACGGGTAGGCCGGGGATCATCGCAAAACCCGCGCGGCCGCGCCATGTCCCGGCCGGGCACGGGTCCGGCGCGGGCCGGAAACGAAAACGCCGGCTTTCGCCGGCGTTTCGGTCAACCCAGGCGGCCTGCGCTCAGCGCTGGCGGGCCTTGAAACGCGGGTTGGACTTGCAGATCACGAAGACCTTGCCGCGGCGGCGCACGACCTTGCAGTCGCGATGGCGGGTCTTCGCCGACTTCAGGGACGAGAGCACTTTCATGGCAGTTCCTTGGAATGGGGTTGGGGCGATAAAGAAGCGGGAGTATAGCCCAGCCCAAAACCGCTTGCAATACAACCCGTTGCCCGGCCCCCGGGCTCAGCGCAGGTAGGCCTGGGTGAGGGTGTTGAGGTGGACGCGCTCGGCGTCGCGGAGCAGGGGGGAGAGCAGCATCATCACCTGGACGATGCCGCTGCGGATGGCCTCGTCCTCGTCCTTGTCGCCGCGGACGCTGGCGTAGTTCATCCAGAAGGTGGCGATGACGAGGATGTTGGTGGCGGTGGCCTCGACCTCGGCGGCCGAGGCCCGCATCACGCCGGCCTGGACCAGCCCCTTCATGCCGGAGGAGGCGCCGTCGGCCGCCCGCTTCAGGATCCGGGCGAAGCGCAGGCGCAGGCGCCGGTTGCGGCTGAGGATGTCCACCAGGTCGCGGTACAGGAAGCGGTATTCCCAGATGCACTCGAACACCAGGTGCAGCTGCAGCCAGATGTCCTCCAGGTCCCGCAGCCGGCTGTCGGGCGACACCAGGGCCGTGTCCATGCGCTCTTCGTAGCGCTGGAACAGCTGCTCGATGATGTCGTCCTTGTTCCGGAAGTGGTAGTAGAGGTTGCCCGGGCTGATCTCCAGCTCGTCGGCGATGTGATTCGTGGTGACGTTCGGCTCGCCCTGCTGGTTGAACATGCGCAGGGCGGTGTCGAGGATCCGCTGGCGGGTCTGGCGGGCCATGGGGCGGCCTCAGCCGCGCAGTTTCTTCACGAGGTCGACGTACTTCTTCATCGCGTCCTCGGGCTTGGTGCCGGCCAGCTTTTCCCAGGCCTCGTACTTGGCGGTGCCCACGAAGTCGAAGAAGCCCGGCTTGGGCCCGCTGACGTCGCCTTCCGAGCCCTGCTTGTACAGGCCGTAGAGCCGCAGCATGGTGTCGTTGTCGGGCCGCTCGGCCAGGTTCATCACGTCCTGCGCGGCTTTCTGGAACTGCTCTTTCAGGTCTGCCATTTCTTGTCCCCGGGTTGAACCCCGGGTGATATCACGGCCCCCGGGGACGGTCAACGCGACGTTTGCCGGCACGCGGGCGGTCTGGCAAGTTAGGCGGAGGGAGGCCGCCCATGCGGGCGGTCCAGGGCACAGGGCAGGGAGAGGTCATGAGCTATTTCGTCACCGGCGCCACCGGGTTCATCGGGCGCTATCTGGTCAGCAACCTGCTCAAGCGCAAGGGCAGCGTGCACGTGCTGGTCCGCAAGGGCTCGGAGAAGAAGCTCGAGGCGATCGCCGCCAAGATGGGCTGGGACCGCAAGCGCATCGTGCCGGTGCCGGGCGACCTGTCCAAGCCGAAGCTGGGGCTGAGCGCGGCGCAGGTGAAGGCGCTGGCGGGCAAGGTCCAGCACTTCTTCCACCTCGCGGCCATCTACGACCTTTCGGCCGACGCGGCCTCGCAGCAGGTCGCCAACATCGACGGTACCCGCCACGCCATCGAGCTGGCCGCCGCCCTCAAGGCCGGCTGCTTCCACCACACCAGCTCGATCGCCGCGGCCGGCCTGTACCCGGGCGTGTTCCGCGAGGACATGTTCGAGGAAGCCGAGGGCCTCAAGGATCCCTACCTGCGCACGAAGCACGAGTCCGAAGGCATCGTGCGCAATGAGTGCAAGGTGCCGTTTCGCATCTACCGCCCGTCCATGGTCATCGGCCATTCCAAGACCGGCGAGATCGACAAGATCGACGGCCCGTACTACCTGTTCACCCTGATCAAGAAGATGCGCCAGACCCTGCCGCAGTGGGTGCCGACGCTGGGCATCGAGGGTGGCCGCATCAACGTGGTGCCGGTGGATTTCGTCGCCGACGCGATGGACCACATCGCCCACAAGAAGGGCCTGGACGGCCAGTGCTTCCACCTGGTCGACCCGGAGCCGATGCGCTTTGGCGAGCTGATGAACACCTTCTGCCGCGCCGCGCACGCGCCGGAAATGACCATGCGCCTGGACGCGCGCATGCTGGCCGTGGTGCCGGGCGCGGTCCGCAGCGCGGTCACCAACCTGCCGCCGGTCAAGCGCTTCACCAGCATGCTGCTGCGCGACCTGAAGCTGCCGCCCGCCACCCTGGCCTTCATCACCTACCCGACGCGCTTCGACACCCGCGTGGCCGAGCGCGCGCTCAAGGGCAGCAAGATCGCCGTGCCCGACCTCGAGGGCTACGCCTGGCGCATCTGGGACTACTGGGAGCGCCACCTCGACCCGGACCTGTTCGTCGACCGCACCCTGCGCGGCCATGTCGCCAACAAGGTGGTCGTGATCACCGGCGGCTCCTCGGGCATCGGCCGCGCGTCGGCCATCAAGGTGGCCGAGGCCGGCGCCAAGGTCATCATCGTCGCCCGCGGCGAGGAGGAGCTGTTCAAGACCCGCGACGAGATCATCGCGGCCGGCGGCAAGTGCTGGGCCTACACCTGCGACCTCACCGACCTGGCAAGCTGCGACGCGCTGGTCAAGACCGTGCTCGACGAGCACAAGGCCGTCGACATCCTGGTCAACAACGCCGGCCGCTCGATCCGCCGCTCGGTCGAGCTCAGCTACGACCGCTTCCACGACTACGAGCGCACCATGCAACTGAATTACTTCGGCTGCCTGCGCCTGATCATGGGCTTCCTGCCGGTGATGACCCAGCGCCGCAAGGGCCACATCATCAACATCAGCTCGATTGGCGTGCTGGCCAGCTCGGCCCGGTTCTCGGCCTACGTGGCCTCCAAGGCGGCGCTCGACGCCTTCAGCCGCTGCGCCCAGGCGGAGTTCAGCGGCAAGAACATCGCCTTCACCACGGTCAACATGCCGCTGGTGAAGACGCCGATGATCGCGCCCACCAAGATGTACGATTCGGTGCCGACCCTCACCCCGGAAGAAGCCGCCGACCTGGTGGTCAAGGCCATCATTGAGCGGCCCAGCCGCGTCGCCACCCGCATGGGCATCTTCGCCGCCACGCTCAACGCCGTGGCGCCCAAGGCGTACGAGGTGATCATGAACACTGCGTTCGAGATGTTCCCGGACTCGGCCGCCGCCAAGGGCGACCGCAAGGCGCTCAAGGACGAGAAGCCGACCAACGAGCAGGTGGCGTTCGCGGCGCTGATGCGCGGCGTGCACTGGTGATCCACGCGCCTCCCTCGCCAGCGGGCGGGGAGGCGGGCGGCACGGGCGTTACTGGCACTGCCTCCAGCGCACCGGCACGGTCGACTCCGCCGGCGGCTCGAGCTGCAGGCGCGTGTAGCGCAGCTCTTCGTACTCGACCAGGATCGCGCAGGCCTCGTTGACGATGCCGGCGTCGATGCCGTCTTCCCGCACCAGGCTCACCACCAGCGTGGACTGCGTGGACCAGTGCGCGCGGTTGGCCTGGTCGAGGTCGGCGACGCGGCTGGCGGCCTGGCGGCGGCGCAGCGCGCGCTCCTCGTCGCTGAGCTGGGCGACGGCCGCGAGTTCCTTCATCGCGTCACTGGCCTGGCGCGAGGCCTCGTCCTGGAATTCGGGTTCGGCGGCGGCTGCCGCGGCCGGGGCCGGGGCTTCCGCGGCCACCGCCGGGCCGGCCGGCGCCTGGGTGTTGGCCGGCGCGGTCGAGGGCAGGCCCGCTACGGGCGGCAGCGGCGGCGCATCCGCGCCCAGCTGGGCCAGGCCGAACACGACCATGCCCAGGATCAGGCTGCCCACCGCGCCCATCTGCTGGCCGCGGCGGATGCCGGCGGCGGCCTGGTGCCGGATGTCCTCGACCAGGTGCGCCGGTGCGAACGGTTCGACCTGCGGCCAGAGGCTGCGGCCATCGATCAGGTCGACGCCGTAGCGGCGCGCCAGGTCGCGCGCGAAGCCTTCGGCACTGCCCAGCGTGACCAGCATGCCGGTGGTGGCGCCCTGCAGCTGCACCGCGTTGGCGAAATCGCGGACGTTGGCTTCGCCGAGGCGGTAGGCGGTGCCGTGCTTGTAGCCCAGCAGGCAGCGCTCGTTTTCCTTCACCAGCAGGAACTCGGCGCCACCGTCGCCCGGCTGGCGGCTCGAAGGCAGCTCGGTGTAGCCCTTCTCGGCCATGGCCTGCAGCACCAGGCCCGCGCACTCGCGCCACTTCATGCCGGCCAGGGCCTGCACGCCGGCGCTGTTCTCGGCCAACCGGCGACGGTGGATGCCGAACCACCAGGTGCTGGCCAGCAGCGCGATGGCGGCGGTGACGACGGCGGCGATCCAGGGGCTGACACCAAACATCCGATGGCTCCGAACTCAATCTGCGGGGTGCCAGAGGATAACGCGGAAAACGCGCGCCGCAGGCCCGGAACGACAAAGGCCCGGCGAGGGCCGGGCCTTTGTCCGTCACGGGAAGATGTCCGCCAGCCGGGAAGCCGCAAGGGGAGGGAGCGTACGGACTCCGGTTACTGGCTGGCGGACATGAAACGGGTCAGTCGGCCTGCGGCGCTTCCGGCTTCGGGGCCTTCGGCAGCGCCGGCTTGCGGCTGGCGCGGGGCTTGCGGGCGGCCGGCTTGGCCTTGCGCGCGGCGGGCTTCGCGGCCTTGGCGGCCTTCTTCGCACCGGCCTTCTTCGCGGCCGGCTTGGCGGCCGACTTGGCGCGCGGCGCGGCGCCGCCCTTGCCCAGCTTGCGCAGCTCGGCGTTGAGTTCGTTCACGCGGGCGTTGAGTTCGGTGAGGTCCTCGCGGCCCGGCACGCCAAGGCGGTTGAGGGCGCGCTGCACGCGGGTCTCGAACACGGACTCGAGGCGGTCCCAGGTGTCGACGGCGCGCTCGCGCACCACGCCCACGCGGTCCTCGACGGCGTCACGCACCGCGTCCACGCGGCCGGTGGCCAGCTGGCGGGTGGTCTTCTCGATGGTCATGCCTTCCTTGACGAGCGCCTCGAACAGCTTCGAGCCCTCGCCCTGGGCGCGGGTGAAGGCGCCGACGCCGGCCATCCAGATCTGCTGGGCGGACTCGACGATCGAGCGCGACATCTGCTCGGCCTTGGCCTGCAGGTCGGCGTTCGACTTCGGGGCGGCTTTCCTGGCACGCACGGTCTTCTTGAGCTTGGCCATCGCGAGGTAACTCCGTTCGGTAAGGGGTTGGGCACGACGCCCGAGTGGCGCCAATTTGCGCCGCGTGTCTAGAGCATTCACACCAACGCGCGGCACGCCGCGCGCGGTGCTCAGCGCCGGCGCGCGGGGGTGGCGCGGCGACGGTTGGGGCGTCGCGCCTTGACGATCGATTCGACGTCATCCAGCGCCACCCGCAGGCGCGCCGTGGTGTCGGTGGTGCGCGGCACGATGCCCAGCCCGTCCATGATCGACAGCGACGGGTCGTCCAGCACCTCCGCCCGCAGGCGCAGGCCGTGGCGCGCCAGCACCGGGGCCAGCTGCTCGCGGCGCCGGCGCAGGTCGGCCAGGGTCGAATGGAAGGCGTGTTCGCACACCCGCTGCCGCGACGAGTAGCTGAAGACGTTGGTGAAGAACATCTCGCCGTCGTCCTCGTTCGGCTCGAACACCACCTGGTCGGTGTCCGGGTACTGCTGGGCGTACTTGGCCAGGCCGACCTGCATGCGCGACTGCAGGATGGTGCGGAAGGTCTGCGACAGCACCACCGGCAGGCCGCCCTGGGCCAGCTTGTCCATGCCCTCGGGCGGGCGGCCGCCGCGGCTGGCGTTGAAGGGCACGAAGGGGTTGATGCCCAGCATCAGGTCGATGCCGTGGTCGAGCACCACCGAGGCGTGCATGGTCCGCCGCAGCGCGCCATCGACGAAATGATGGCCGCGGATGTCCACCGGCGAGTACAGGCCGGGCAGGGCCGAGCTGGCCTGCACCGCGCGCGAGATGCTGACGTCGTCCCAGCCGGGGCTGCCGAAGCGCACCGCTTCGCCGCTGTCGAGGTCCACGGCGACGACGTAGAGCTTGGCGGCCAGCTCGCGGAAATCGTTGCTGCGGCCGCGGATGGTGAAGACCTCGCGCAGGAAGCGCTCGATGCCGCGGTTGTCGAACAATCCCGTCGGGATCGCGCCGCCGAAACGGCTGACCAGCTCGCTCAGGTGCGAGCCGGTCGGGTCGGTGAGCACGTCCTTCCACCAGTCGAAGGCCAGGCGGGGGATGGCGGCGGCGCGCCGCGCGTACTCCAGGAAGGCCGGGCGCAGGAACATCTCGGGCCGGAACTTCACCTGGTCGCTGTCGCCGGTGATGAAGATGCGGCACATCTCCGCAGTGTCGAGCCGGTTGGCCAGGCCCGCGGCCAGGAAGGCGCCCGAGCTCACGCCGACGTACACCTCGAGCTTGGTCAGGTCGAGGCCTTCGATCGCCACGTCCAGGGCGCGCAGCGCGCCCAGCTCGTACATGCCGCCGATCGGCCCGCCGCCGGCGATGGCCAGGCCGATCCGGCCCTCGCTGGGCTGTCGGCGCTTCCGGGCGGGCTGCAGAACTAGCATGCTATGGGGGAACTCCTACGAAGGCGCGGCGATTGTAGCCCGCCCCAGACCCCGGACAAGTGTGAGCGATCGCAGTTCCTTACCCGGCCTTCACGCGCCACGGCCTGCCCCATGAGCGCCTCGCCCCTTCGCCAGAAACTGGCCCGGCGCCTGGCCTGGCAGCGCGACGTGCACGACCCGGCCCGCGACCCGCGCAACCGGCTGCCGGTGCTGGCGCGGCTGCGCGCCTGGCAGACGCGGCGGCTGGCGGCCAGCTTCGAGGACTTCCTGGCCAACCCGCGGATGCGTCCGGCCGCCGAGTTCTTCCTCAGCGACCTCTACGGCGAGAAGGACTTCTCGGCCCGCGACCGCGACGTGGCGCGGATCATGCCGCTGATGTCACGCCTGCTGCCCGATACCCTGCTGGAGGCCGCGGCCGACGCGATCGGTCTGGCGGTGCTGAGCCATGCCTTCGACCTGCGGATGGCCGAGCAGCTGGCGCGCCGCGAGGCGCCGGACGCGGAGATCACGCTCGCCGACTACGGCGTGGCCTATCGCGCCGTCGGCCTGCCGCGGCTGCGGCGGCTGCAGATCGAGCTGATCCTGGGCGTGGGATGGACCCTGGACGGCGCCGTGCACCAGCGCGGCGTGTTCAAGCTGCTGCGGGCGTCGCGGCTGCCGGCGCGGGCGGCCGGGCTGTCGGAGCTGCAGGGTTTCCTGGAGCGCGGCTTCGGCGCGTTCGAGGCGCTCGACGGCGCCGGCGAATTCCTCGAGGCCATCGGCCACCGCGAGCGCCAGGCGTCGGCCCGGCTGTTCGCCGGCGACCCGGACCCGTTCGCGACCGGCGCTAGCCGAACTCCTCGTCGAGGTAGCGCTGGATCTCGCGCTCGATCGGGCCCTTGATGGCGCCGAGCAGGAAGCCCAGCGTCGCGGTCACGTGGATGTCCTTGGGGCTGACGGCGATGTGCCCGTCGACGCCGCCGCGCGAGAACTCCATGGTGTTGCCGTTCCAGCCGTACTCGACGTCGAACTTCTCGGCGATGTGTTCGGCGACGCGCTCGATGGCGGCGCGGGCTTCCTTCAGCGGACGCGAATGGCTGCGG
The DNA here is from genome assembly GCF_036275555.1 of Arenimonas sp. Taxonomy (GTDB): domain Bacteria; phylum Pseudomonadota; class Gammaproteobacteria; order Xanthomonadales; family Xanthomonadaceae; genus Arenimonas. The sequence continues at coordinate 8,032 of NZ_DASUDO010000011.1, read as the reverse complement.
CGGATATCGATATTGGACATGGTTGCCCTCCTCGGCGGCCTATTCTGCGTTGCTTTGGCGTAACCACCAAGGGCGTGGCCGCCGTTGGCCATGTTAGATTCCCGGCCGGAGGATCCTGGATGCAGTTGACGTTCCCCAACGGTGAGCACGCCAACGTGGCCCTTCGGGGGGAAGTGATCGTGGGCAGCCGCGCCGGCAGCCGGGTCTGCCTGCCCGACGCCGGCCTTGCGCCGCACCACGCCAGTTTCCAGCGCGATCGCCGCGGCCTCTGGCTGCGGGTGCCCGCCGGCGTGCACGGCGTCCACCTGAATGCCCGCCCGGTGCGCCGCCTGGCCCAGCTGCGCCCCGGCGACCTGGTCTGCCTGGACAAGGTGCGGGTGGTGGTGCGCGCCGACGACGAGCCGGCGATCGAGCGCCGCATCCCGGCCGCCGCGCCGGGCGCGATGAGCGAGGCGCAGCGCGTCGCCGCCGCCCGCGTCGTGCTGCGCGGGCTGTCGGGCCAGCACTTCGGGCGCAGCTACACGCTCACCGAACCCCGCCTGATTGGCCGCTCCGCCTCGGCCGACATCCGCCTCGACGACGCCGGCGTGGCCGAGCGCCACGCCGTGGTCGAGCTGCACGCCGACCGCGTGGTGCTGCGCGCCATGGGCAATGACGCCAGCCTGGTGAACGGCGTGCCGGTGCGCGACGCCGTGCTGTCGCCGGGTGACCAGGTCGTCATCGACCAGCATCGCTTCCAGCTCGAGGCGCCCGGCCTGCCGCTGCGCGGCCAGATGGACGCCGGCAAACCCGCCAGCACGGCCCACACGCAGACGATGAAGGCCGTTCGGGTGCCGGTGGCGCGCGACCCGGTGCCGGCACCCGAGCCGGCGGCCGCCGAACCGGCGCGCAAGGACCCCGGCCCGCTGTGGTGGCTGATCGCGGCCGCCACCGTGCTGGCCGCGGCCCTGACCGCGCTGCTGGTCTACGCGCCGCGCGCCGGCGGCTGAGGCGCCGGGCGGCGCAGCCGCCACCACAGGCGTACGCCCAGCAGCACCGCGAGGATGGCGGCGTACACCAGCGGTTCGCGCAGGTCCGACTTCACCAGCCACAGGAAGTGCAGCACGGCCAGCACGCCCACGGCATAGACCAGCCGGTGCAGTTGCGACCACCGGCGTCCGAGCCGCCGCATCCAGCCGCGCGTGGACGTCAACGCCAGCGGCAGCAGCAGCAGCCACGCCGCGAACCCGACCGTGATGTAGGGCCGCTTGACGATGTCCTCGAAGATTTGCGTCCAGTAGCCGCCCAGGTCCAGCACCAGGAACACCGCCAGGTGCAGGCAGGCGTAGAAGAAGGCGTACAGCCCCACGAGGCGCCGGAACCGGATTGGCCAGGCCTGCCCCGTCAGCCGCCGCAGCGGCGTCAGCGCCAGCCCGAGCAGCAGCAGCCGCAGGGCCCATTCGCCGGTTGCGTGGGTCAGCGCCGCCACGGGGTCGGCACCGAGGCTGTCGTCGATGACGCCGCGAACCAGCGCGGCCAGCGGCAGCAGGGCCAAGGCGTGCGCCACCGCCTTGAGCCCGACCCAGCGCCAGTCGACGCCGCCGCGCGCTAGTACCACTGGCGCAGGTCCATGCCCGCGTAAAGGCCGGCGACCTGCTCGCCGTAGCCGTTGAAGGGCAGGGTGGGGATGCGCTCGGCGAAGAGCTTGCTGGCGGTACCGGCGATCCGGCGCTCGCTGCGCTGGCTCCAGCGCGGGTGGTCGACGTCCGGGTTCACGTTGGAATAGAAGCCGTATTCCTCGGGCTGCAGCATGTTCCAGCTGGTCGGCGGCATCGCCTCGGTGAAGTCGATCCGGATGATCGACTTGATGCTCTTGAACCCGTACTTCCAGGGCACCACCAGCCGCAGCGGCGCGCCGTTCTGGTTCGGCAGCGGCTTGCCGTACATGCCGGTGGCCAGCAAGGTCAGCGGATGCATGGCCTCGTCGATGCGCAGGCCCTCGCGGTAGGGCCAGTCGATGGACGGGTAGCGAAGCCCCGGCATCTGGCGCGGGTCGGCCAGCGTGGTGAACGCGACGAACTTGGCGCGCGAGGTGGGCTTGAAGCGCTTGAGCACTTCGCCCAGCGGCAGGCCCTGCCAGGGGATCACCATCGACCAGCCCTCGACGCAGCGCAGCCGGTAGGTTCGGTCCTGCACGGGGGTGATCTTCAGCAGGTCCTCGAGCGGGAAGGTGCCGGTGACCTCGGCCTCGCCGCCGACCACCACCGACCAGGGCGAAGGCTCGAGCGTGCCGGCGTAGCGCGCGGGGTCGGCCTTGCCGGTGCCGAACTCGTAGAAATTGTTGTAGCTGCTGGCGTCCTCGAAGCGCGTGAGCTCTTCGCTGGCGGGCGTCGCGCCGCGGGTGCCCGGGGCGGCCGCGGTCGGCGCGGGGGTGCCCGCGTCCTGCGCACCGGCGCAGCCGGCGAGCGCGAGCAGCGGGCTGGCCAGGCCCAACTGCATCAGCTGGCGGCGGGCCCGGTACACGGGTTCGGGCGTGATCAGGTGGGCGGGCAGGTCGGGGATCGTGGTCTTCACGCTCGGGTCTCCAGCGGGGCCCATCCGGGCCGGTTTCGGTGGCTATACTCCTGACCAGAGGGGGCCACCGGGGAAAAGGATGCGCCTGGTCGACGCGTTCGCTTCGTCGGAAAGCGTGGTCGCGGTCATGCGGGCCGCGGACGGCGTGTTCCTGGCGGTCAACGATGCTTTCGAGCGTAGCACCGGCTACCGTCGCGACCAGGTGACAGGCCGGTTGCCGGTGGAAGTGGGCCTGTGGCCCGAGCCCGATTTCCGCGCCCGCCTCTGGAGCCTGCTGCGCGCCGACCGCCGCATCTCGGCCTTGCCGATGCGCCTGGCCCGCGCCGATGGCCGCATCGTCCCGGGTCACCTCTCCGTCGAGTTCGCCACCGAAGACGGCGAGCCGGTGCTGTTCTGCCTGCTGACCCTGCTGCCCGAGGACACGCCGGTCGAAGGCCCCGGGCCGGACAACGCGCTCTACCGCTCGCTGTACCTCGCCGCGTCCGAGGGCATCTACCGCAGCCTGCCCAACGGCGGCTTCCTGGACGTGAACCCGGCGATGGCCCGCCTGCTGGGCTACGACTCGCCGCGCCAGCTGCTCGATGAACTCTCGCGCGACACCGACCACCTCTACGCCGACCCGGGCCAGGCCGAGGCCTTCCGCCAGCAGCTGCTGGCCGGCGGTCGCCTGGAGCGCCAGCGCGCCCGCGTGCACCGGCGCGACGGCCGCATCATCTGGGTCAGCGAGAACGCCCGCGCCATCCGCGACGCCGGCGGCACCGTGCGGTTCTTCGAGGGCTCGCTGGTGGACATCACGTCCCAGGTCGAGGCCGAGCAGGCGCTGCGGCAGTCGCAGGCGCTGTACCAGGTGCTGGTGGAGAACAGCCGCGACGGCGTGTTCCTGATCCAGCGGGGCCGCATCGTGTTCGCCAACGGGGCGATGGAGCGGATCCTCGGCTACGGCGCCGGCGAACTCCAGGGGGGCGAGTACATGGCCCTGGTCGATCCGGTCGACCGGGACGCGCAGGCCGGGCGCCGGGCCGAACGCGAAGCGGGCTCGCGCAGCGCGCAGGTTTACGAGATCCACCTCAGGCGCAAGTCGGGCGAGCGCATCCTGTGCGAAGTGCGCGCCGACGCGGTCGAGTACCAGGGCGACATCGCCTCCACCGGCACCCTGCGCGACGTCACCGAGGACCGCCGCCGCCAGCGCGCGATCGCCGAGGCCGAGCGCCGCTACCGCGAGCTGTTCGAGAGTTCGCCCGCCGGCCTGTTCCGCACCAGCCTCGACGGCCGGATCATGGAAGTGAACCCGGTGATGGCCGGCATCCTCGGCTACGACAGCCCCGAACAGCTCAAGGCGGAAGTGCCCGACATGGGCGCGGTCTATGTCGACCCGGGCGAGCGCGAGGGCCTGGTGGCGCGGGCCGTGCGCGACGGCGCCTTCAGCCACCACGAGACCCGGGTGCGCACCCGCGGCGGCGGCCAGAAGTGGGTCAGCGCCAGCGTGCTGCTGATCCGTGACGAGGCCGGCAACCCGGTGCACTTCACCGGTTCGGTGCTCGACATCGACGGGCACCACGCGATGCAGCAGGCGCTGCAGCGCTCCGAGGGCAAGTACCGCACCCTGGTCGAGCACAGCCAGGTCGGCGTGTTCATCATGCGCGACGACGTCTACACCTACGCCAACCAGGCGCTGTCGACCATGCTTGGCCTCGACGACGGGGCGCTCGAAGGGCGCAACTACCGCGAGATCATGGCGCCCGAGTCGGTGCCGCAGTCCGAGCTGCGCGACCGCCAGCGGCGCGAGGGGCAGGCCGTGTCGCCGGACTTCGAGACCTGCCTGCTGCACCGGGACGGCCGGCGCGTGCACGTGCGCGTGAGCATCGGGCCGGTGCTGCTCGACGGCGTCGAACACCTCACCGGCACCGTGCTCGACATCACCCGCCAGCGCGAGGCCGAGCAGCGCCTGCGTTTCCACGCCACCCACGACCCGCTGACGGGGCTGCCCAACCGCATGCTGTTCAACCAGCGCCTGGCCGAGGCGATGCTGCAGGTCAGCCAGGCCAGCGACCGGCGGCGCCGGCGCTACGCGGTGCTGTTCCTGGACCTGGACGGCTTCAAGTGGGTCAACGACAGCCTGGGCCACGGCGCCGGCGACCGCCTGCTGTGCGAAATCGCGCGCCGGCTCGAGGACGGCCTGCTGCAGGACGTGCTGATCGCCCGCTACGGCGGCGACGAGTTCACCCTGCTGCCCGATGGCGACTGCGACCACGACCGCGCCGTGGACATCGCCCGGCGGGTGCTGCGGCTGTTCGAGCAGCCCTTCGACATCGGCGGCCAGCAGGTGTTCTCGGCCGCCAGCCTCGGCATCGTGATCGGCCGCAGCGAGTACGCCTCGCCCGACCAGGTGCTGCGCGACGCCGACACCGCGATGTACCGGGCCAAGGCCGCCGGCAAGTCCGGCTTCGTGATCTTCGACGAAGGCATGCACCAGGAGGCGCTGGCTAGGCTGCAGCTCGAGACCGATTTCCGGCTGGCGTTCGAGCGCGCCGAATTCCGGCTGCATTACCAGCCCATCATCGAGCTGGCCAGCGGTCGCCTGGTCGGCGCGGAGGCGCTGGTGCGCTGGCGCCACCCGACCCGCGGGCTGCTGCCGCCGGCCGAGTTCCTCGGCATCGCCGAAGAGACCGGGCTGATCGTGGACATGGATGCCTGGGCCCTGCGCGAGGCCTGCCGCCAGCTGGGCGAGTGGCGCCGGCGCTATCCGGAGCTGGGCCAGCTGAGCATGAACGTCAACGTGGACGAACGGCAGATGGTCTCGCCCGAGATCGTCGAGGAGGTGTTCCGCCTGATCCAGGAGCACCAGCTGCCGCCGGCTTCGCTGCGGCTCGAGGTCACCGAAACCGCCTTCCGCGCCGGCCGCGGCCAGGCCGAAGAGCGGCTGCTGTCGCTCAAGGCGCTGGGCGTCGGGCTGGTGGTGGACGACTTCGGCACCGGCTACTCCTCGCTGGAGTCCTTCGCGGCGTCGCCCTTCGATGCGCTGAAGATGGACCAGGTCTTCATCCGCGACATCGAGACCAACCCGCGGCACCGCGCCATCGTCCGCACCATCACCGGGTTCGCCGACGAACTGGGCCTGGCGCTGACGGCCGAAGGCATCGAGACCGAGGGCCAGCGGGCGCTGCTCGCGTCGGTCGGCTGCCAGTTCGGGCAGGGCTATCTGTTCTCGCGCGCGCTGCCGGCGGAGCAGTTCGAGCAAAAGCTCTTGGCGAGTGCGCGCATCGTCGGCTGAGCTGCTTCCGAGGCGCGGTTTCGCCGTGCTAGCCTGCCAACGACTTACCCCGAGGTGTTCCCGATGTCACGCGCCTTCAATTTCAGCGCCGGCCCCGCCGCGCTGCCCGAGCCCGTCCTGCGCCAGGTCCAGGCCGAATTGATGGAGTGGCAGGGGGAGCGGGCCTCGGTGATGGAGGTCAGCCACCGCGGCGCCGCGTTCGTGGAGTGCGCCGCCGCCGCCGAGCGCGACCTGCGCGAGCTGATGGCGATCCCCGACGACTACCACGTGCTGTTCCTGCAGGGCGGGGCGACCACGCTCTCGGCCCTGCTGGCCTTGAACCTGGCGGGTCCGGACCAGGTCGCCGACTTCGTGCTCACCGGCCACTGGGGCGAGAAGGCGGTCGACAACACCCGGCCCTCGATGAAGGTCAACATCGCCGCCAGCAGCAAGGCCGGCGGCTACGCCGACATCCCGGCGCGGGGCGGCTGGCAGCTCACGCCCGGTGCGGCGTTCGTGCACTACACGCCGAACGAGACCATCCACGGCGTGGAATTCCACGACATCCCCGACGTCGGCGGCGTGCCGCTGGTGGCCGACGTGTCCTCGAACTTCCTCTCGCGCCCGGTCGACGTCAGCCGCTTCGGCGTGCTCTACGGCGGCGCCCAGAAGAACCTCGGCCCCTCGGGCCTGGCCATCGCCATCATCCGCAAGGACCTGCTGGGCAAGCACGGCCGCGAGCTGCCGCCGATCTTCGAGCTGCTCAACCAGGCCAACAACGATTCGATGTTCAACACGCCGCCTACCTTTGCCTGGTACGTGCTGGGGCTGGTGCTCAAGTGGATCCGCGCCGAGGGCGGCGCCGCCGCGATCGGCGAGCGCAACGCCCGCAAGGCAGCCGCGCTGTACGCGGCGATCGACGGCTCGGGCGGCTATTACCGCAACCCGGTGGCGCCGGCCGCGCGCTCGACCATGAACGTTCCCTTCTTCCTGCCCGATGCCGCGCTCGACAAGCCCTTCCTCAAGGAAGCCGAGGCCGCCGGCCTGCTGGGCCTGAAGGGCCACCGCGCCGTGGGCGGCATGCGCGCCTCGATCTACAACGCGATGCCGGAGGCGGGCGTCGCGGCGCTGGCCGACTTCATGGCCGACTTCGCGCGCCGGAACGGATGAGCCGTGGCCACCCGCAAGGCTCCCCCGAAAGCCGGCCAGGCACCGCCCGCCGCTGAGTCGCGGCGCAAGGCGCCGGTCGCCCGCAAGCCGGCCGCCAAGCCGCGGGCGGGCAGTGCGCCGTTGGCCAGCGAGCCCGCGCCCGTGCTGGCCGAGGTGCGCGAGCGCATCGACGGCATCGACCGCCAGATCCAGGCCCTGATCGCCGAGCGCGCCGGCTGGGCGCGCCAGGTCGGGAAGGCCAAGGGGCCGCTGAAGGCCGCCGTGGATTACTACCGCCCCGAGCGCGAGGCGCAGGTGCTGCGCCAGGTGCTCGACCGCAACGACGGCCCGCTCAGTGACGAGGTGCTGCTGCGCCTGTTCCGCGAAATCATGTCGGCCTGCCTGGCCCAGCAGGAGCCGCTCAAGGTCGGCTACCTCGGCCCCGAGGGCACCTTCTCGCAGCAGGCGCTGCACAAGCACTTCGGCCACTCCGCCAAGGGCCTGCCGCTGGCCAGCATCGAGGAAGTGTTCCAGGAGGTGGAGGCCGGCCACGCCGATTTCGGCGTGGTGCCGGTGGAGAACTCGGGGCAGGGCACCATCCAGTCCACCCTGGACATGTTCCTGACCTCCTCGCTGAAGATCTGCGGCGAGGTCGAGCTGGGCATCCACCAGTACCTGCTGGGGCGCACCGGTCGCATCGAGGACATCGAACGCGTCTACGCGCACCCGCAGTCCCTCGCCCAGTGCAAGGCGTGGCTGCGGGCCAACCTGCCCAAGGCCGAACTGGTGCCGACGCCGAGCAATGCCGACGCGGCCCGCCGCGCCCGCAATGCCGACGATGCCGCCGCGCTGGCGGGCGAGTCGGCCGGCCACGTCTACGGCCTCAAGACCATCGCCGGGCCGGCCAACGACCGGGCCGACAACACCACGCGCTTCCTCGTGCTGGGCCGCGAACTGCTGCCGACCTGCGGCCACGACCGCACCTCCCTGCTGGTCTTCGTCAACGACCAGCCTGGCGCCCTGTTCGGCATCCTCAAGCCCTTCGCCGACGTCGGCCTGTCGCTGAACCGCATCGAATCG
>NZ_DASUDO010000010.1:0-70276 GCF_036275555.1 Arenimonas sp. | reverse complement strand
GACCAGGCCTTCAAGGCGGCCGAGGCGATCGCCGCCATGGCGCCCGGCGACCTCAACAAGGTGCTGTTCTGCAACTCCGGCTCGGAGGCCGCCGACACCTCGCTGAAGGTGGCGCTGGCCTACCACCGCGCCCGCGGCGAGGGCCACCGCAACGTGTTCATCGGCCGCGAGCGCGGCTACCACGGCGTCGGCTTCGGCGGCATGAGCGTGGGCGGCATTCCCGCCAACCGCAAGGCCTACGGCACGGCGCTGCTGCCGCGCGTGGACCACATGCGCTTCATCCACGACCCGGCCAACGCCTACATCCACAACCAGGAGCCGGAGTCGAAGGAAGACTTCCTGCTGGAGCTGGAAAACCGCATCCTGCCGCTGCACGACCCGAGCAACGTCGCCGCGGTCATCGTGGAGCCGGTGGCCGGGTCCGCCGGCTGGTACATCCCGCCCAAGGGCTACCTCAAGCGCCTGCGCGAGATCTGCGACAAGCACGGCATCCTGCTGATCTTCGACGAGGTGATCACCGGCTTCGGCCGCGTCGGCAAGGCCTTCGCGGCCCAGCGCTTCGGCGTCACGCCGGACATGATCACCACCGCCAAGGGCCTGACCAACGGCGCGGTGCCGATGGGCGCGGTGTTCGCCAGCGGCAGGATCCACGACGCCTTCATGCACGGGCCGGAGGGCGCGATCGAGCTCTTCCACGGCTACACCTATTCCGGCCACCCGCTGGCCTGCGCCGCCGCGCTGGCCACCCTGGACACCTACCAGGAAGAGAACCTGTTCGAGAAGGCGATCGAGCTGGGCGGCTACTGGGAGGACGCCATCCACGCCCTGAAGGGGCTGCCGAACGTGGTCGACATCCGCAACTACGGCCTGATCGGGGCCGTGGAGCTGGCCGCGCGCGAGGGCGCCCCGGGTTCACGCGGCTACGACGCCTTCCAGCGCGCCTTCCACGAGCAGAACCTGATGGTGCGCTGCACCGGCGACGTGCTGGCCCTGTCCCCGCCCCTGATCCTGCAAAAAGAGCACATCGACCGGATTTTCGACCGCTTGGCCGCTACCATACGCGCCACCGCCTGACCGGGCGGAAGAACCCAAGAACAGACCGCCCCGGGAGGGCAGCTCCATGCTTATCGGCGTCCCCAAGGAAATCAAGAACCACGAGTACCGCATCGGCCTCACCCCGGCCGGCGCGCGCGAACTGACCAGCCAGGGCCACCAGGTCATCGTGCAGCGCGACGGCGGCAAGGCCATCGGCCTCACCAACGAGATGTACGAGAAGGCCGGCGCGAAGATCGTCGACAGCGCCGAGGAGATCTTCCAGCGCGCCGACATGATCATCAAGGTCAAGGAGCCGCAGCCGGTGGAGTGCGCGATGCTGCGCCCCGGCCAGCTGCTCTACACCTACCTGCACCTGGCGCCGGACCCGGACCAGACCAAGGCCCTGGTGAAGTCGGGCGCCACCTGCATCGCCTATGAAACCGTCACCGACCGCAAGGGCGGCCTGCCGCTGCTGGCGCCGATGTCGGAAGTAGCCGGCCGCATGTCCATCCAGGCCGGCGCGCATGCGCTCGAGAAGGCCCAGGGCGGCTCCGGCGTGCTGCTGGGCGGCGTGCCGGGCGTGAAGCCGGCCGAAGTGCTGGTGATCGGCGGCGGCGTGGTCGGCATCAACGCCGCACGCATGGCCATGGGCCTCAACGCCCGCGTCACCATCCTCGACCGCTCGCTCGACCGCCTGAAGTACCTCGACGAGCTCTACGGCGACAAGATCACCACGCTCTACTCCACCCTCGACGCGATCGAGGAGCTGCTGCCGCAGTCCGACCTCGTGATCGGCGCCGTGCTGATCCCGGGCGCGGCCGCACCCAAGCTGGTGTCGCGCAAGCAGCTGGGCCTGATGAAGCCGGGCTCGGTGCTGGTGGACGTCGCCATCGACCAGGGCGGCTGCTTCGAGACTTCGAAGGCCACCACCCACCAGAACCCGACCTACGAAGTGGACGGCATCATCCACTACTGCGTCGCCAACATGCCGGGCGGCGTCGCCCGCACCTCGACCTTCGCGCTCACCAACGCCACCCTGCCCTACGCCGTGAAGCTGGCAAACAAGGGCGCGGCGGCGATGCTGGACGACGAGCACCTGCTCAATGGCCTGAACGTGCATGCGGGCAAGATCACGTACGAAGCGGTCGCCAAGGACCTGGGCTACGACTACGTGCCCGCCGCCAAGGCGCTGCAGGCCTGATCCACCGGTAGGAGGGCCTTCAGGCCCGAAGCTTTTCGCTGAGAAGCTTCGGGCCTGAAGGCCCTCCTACATTCAACCTAAAGCTCCGGGGGGACCATGAAGCGCATTCATCACTTCATCAACGGCCAGCCCACCCCCGGCACCGGCGATCGCCTCGGCGACGTCTTCGACCCCGCCACCGGCCAAGTGCAGGCGCAGGTCGCGCTGGCGTCTGCCGCAGACGTCGACGCCGCGGTGTCCGCTGCCCAGGCCGCCTTCCCCGCCTGGGCCGCCACCACGCCGCTCAACCGCGCGCGCATCCTGTTCAAGTTCAAGGAGCTGCTGGAGAGGCAAGCGGACGAGATCGCGGCATGCATCACCTCCGAGCACGGCAAGGTGCTGGCCGACGCCCGCGGTGAGTTGACGCGTGGCCTCGAAGTGGTCGAGTTCGCCTGCGGCGCTCCGCACCTGCTCAAGGGCGAGCACTCGATGAACGTCGGCCGCGACGTCGATTCGTACACCGAATACGCGCCGCTGGGCGTGGTGGCCGGCATCACGCCGTTCAATTTCCCGTGCATGGTGCCGATGTGGATGTTCCCGGTGGCCCTGGCCTGCGGCAACACCTTCGTGCTCAAGCCCTCCGAGCGCGACCCGGGCACGCCGATGATCCTGGCGCGGCTGCTGAAGGAGGCGGGGCTGCCCGATGGCGTCTTCAACGTGGTGCACGGCGACAAGGACGCGGTGGACGCGCTGCTGGACGACCCGCGCGTGCAGGCGGTGAGCTTCGTCGGCTCCACGCCCATCGCCGAATACCTCTATGCCCGCGGCTGCGCCAACGGCAAGCGCGTGCAGGCGCTGGGCGGCGCGAAGAACCACATGGTGGTGCTGCCCGACGCCGACCTCGAGGGCGCGGCGAATGCGCTGCTGGGCGCCGGCTACGGCTCGGCCGGCGAGCGCTGCATGGCGATCTCGGTGGCGGTCTGCGTCGGCGACGCCACCGCCGATGCGCTGGTGGCCAAGCTCAAGCCGATGGTCGAAGCGCTGCGCGTGGGACCGGGCGGCCGGGGCGATCCCGACATGGGCCCGCTGGTCACCGGGGCGCACCGCGACAAGGTGCGCGGCTACGTGGACGCCGGCGTGGCCGAGGGCGCAACGCTGGTGGTGGACGGCCGCGGCCTGCAGGTCGCGGGCGCCGAGGCGGGCTTCTTCCTCGGCGGCTGCCTGTTCGACCGCGTCACGCCGGACATGCGCATCTACCGCGAGGAAATCTTCGGGCCGGTGCTGTGCGTGGTCCGCGTGCCGGACTTCGAGGCGGCGCTGGCCCTGGTCAACGCGCATGAATACGGCAACGGCACCGCGGTGTTCACCCGCGACGGCGAGGCGGCGCGGCAGTTCGCGCACCGCGTGCAGGCGGGCATGGTCGGCATCAACGTGCCGATCCCGGTGCCGATGGCCTTCCACAGTTTCGGCGGCTGGAAGCGTTCGCTGTTCGGGCCGCTGCACGTGCACGGGCCCGACGGCATCCGCTTTTACACGCGGCTCAAGACGGTCACGGCGCGCTGGCCCACCGGCGTGCGCGCGCAGGCCGAGTTCACGATGCCAACGATGAAGTGAGGGCTGGCGGAACTCCTACCCGCCGCCGCGGCGATGCGCTGACTACAGCGCGCACCCGCCCGCCTAGCCTGAGTCCAGCCCGCGCGCTCCGCACGGGCACCCACGGACCAGGAGACTGCCATGAAGTTTGGACTAGGACTGCTGTTCACCGGCCTCGTCGTCGCGGCCGCGGCGCTTGCCCCCGCCCCGGCGCGCGCCGACGCCAGCCACGACTGCACCCGGGGCTGCTACATCATCACCTGCAACGAAGAGGTCTGCGCCACCTGGCGCTGCGATGACAAGGGCTGCCGACTGCTCAACACCTTCTATCGCAACTTCGAGGACCTCTCGCCCAACCGCGCCGGCAAGCGCACCGCGCCGGTGACCCCGGACATCGCCCACGCCCGCGTCTGCCCGGCCGGCAAGCCCTGCGAGGTTTACGAACTGACTGCCGACGGCGCGCTGCACCTTGGCAGCTTCGACAACGTCGACGACGTGGTGCAGGACCGCCGCGGGCAGCGCCGCTGACTCAGCGCAGCTTGTCGGGGAAGGACTGCACCAGCTTGGCCACCTTGGGCAGCGACACGAACCGGATGTAGGGCTGCCCGGGGTTCTTCGCCGCATAGTCGTGGTGGTAGGCCTCGGCCACGAAGAAGGCTTCGAGCGGCTCGATGCGGGTGGCCAGGCGGGCGGCGAACACGCCGGAGGCGTCGAGCTGGGCCAGGTAGGCGCGCGCCACCTGCTCCTGCCCGGCGTCGAGCGGGAACAGCGCCGAGCGGTACTGCGGGCCGACGTCGTTGCCCTGGCGGTCCTTCTGGGTCGGGTCGTGCGCGACCGCGAAGAAGACCTTGAGCAGCTGGCCGTAGCTGAGCTGCATCGGGTCGTACAGGATGCGGATGGCCTCGGCGTGCCGGGTCTCGCCGCTGCACACGGCCTTGTAGTTGGCGGTGTCGGCGTCGCCGCCGGCGTATCCCGGCACTACGTCCGTGACGCCGGCCAGCTGGCGGTAGACCGCCTCGGTGCACCAGAAACAGCCGCCGGCGAGGATGGCCTCGCCGCGGTCCGCGGGCGTGGGCACGTCGACGGCGGGATCGGGGACTTTCGCGGGCGGCACCCGAAGTCCGGTGCCGGGGAGGTCGCAGCTGGGGTCGGCCATGTCAGGACTCCATCGGGGCCTGCAGCTTGCCCCCGTGCGTGCGAACCGGGCGCGAAGGCGGCCGGCGCGCGGGGCCGCTCAGGTCAGCTCCACCATCAGCGCGTCGGCGGCCTCGGCGCAGAACTCGCCTTCCCACTTCGCCATCAGCGCCAGGTACAGCAGCTTCTCGAATTCGGGGCGGAAGCGGCGGATCACAGAATCCGGGTCCGGCATCAGCTTGGCGTCGGCGATCAGGCCGAAGTGCACGGCGCCGTTGTAGCTGAGGATGGAAATGCCCAGGCCAATCGAGCCAGTCTGCGGCACCCAGAACATCAGGTCGGTGATCTTGCTGCCGCCGAAGTAAAGCGGCATCTGCGGGCCCGGCACGTTGGTGGCGACGGCCGAGGCCTTGCGGCTGAACATCTCCAGTGCAAAGGCCTGCACCGCCGGCGGCGCCATGCCCACCGCCGCCAGCGCGCCGAAGGTGGCCACGGCCTGGCGCGACTTGCGCAGCACTCTCATGCAGGCGGCGATGCGCTCGAGCCGGCGCATCGGGTTGGCCTCGCCCACCGGCAGTTCCAGGAACACGAGGCCGAAGTGGTTGCCCAACTGCTTGGCATGCTCCAGCGGCCGCAGGTTCACCGGCACGGTGGCGCGGATGGTGATGCCGTCGAGCTGCTCGCCGCGCTCGAGCATGTAGCTGCGCAGCGCACCGGTGGCCGAGGCCAGCAGGATGTCGTTGACGGTGCAGCGCAGCGCGCGGCTGACCGACTTCACTTCCTCCAGCGGCAGCCGCTCGGCCCAGGCCACGCGCTTGCTCACGCCCAGCCGGCCCTTGAGCACGGTCTCGGGGTCGTCCGACAGCGACAGCGCCAGGCCGACTTCCTTGGCGATGTCCACGCCCTCGGTGGCCAGCACCGCGGCCAGGGTCGGGTCGCGGTAGATGTCCATGCCCTTCTCGAGCATCTTGCCGCCCAGCTGCATGTAGCGGTCGATGGCGCCGACGCGCTGCGCCACCGGGGCGTGCTCTTCCTTCTTGAGCCAGCGCTTGGCCAGCGCGGCCTTTCGCTTGGGGTTCTCGCCCATCTCGGTCAGCGACAGCAGCACCTGCACCAGCGCGATGCCGTCGGCGTAGCAGTGGTGGATGCGCGAGATCAGCGCGGAGCCGCCGCCGAACTTCTCGACCAGGTGGAACTGCCAGAGCGGCTTGGTCTTGTCGAGCGGCGTGGACGCCATCTGGCTGGTCAGGCGCTCGAGCTCGCGCTTGCCGCCCTTGCCCGGCAGCGCGGTCAGGCGCACGTGCCAGTCGAGGTCGAAGTCGGCGTCGTCCTGCCAGAACGCGCCGGTGGGCGTGTCCACCGCCTTCTGCCGGAAGCGCGGGTAGGCCAGGAACTTGGTTTCGATGACCTTGCGCAGCGTGCGGATGTCGAGCGGCGTCTCGAACATCATCACGCCGGTGATCATCATCAGGTTGGTGGGCCGCTCCATGCGCAGCCAGGCGGTGTCCACCCGCGACATCGGCGACTTGCGGATCCTGGTGCGCGCCTCGGCCATGTCCCCTCCCCGGTGAGGGGTCAGGATGCCGCCTGCGGCGCGCGGGCGTCAACGCTCGGCGGGCGGCGGGGTCTTCGCGCCGGAGTAGGCCGCCAGCGCGGCCTCCCGGCTGGCCTTGAGGTCCACGATCGGCCGGGCCGGGTACGCCGGGGCCAAGTGCCGCAGCAAGGCCGGCTGCTCCCAAGGCGCGGCCAGCGCCGAATCCGGCAGCTTGGCCAGTTCCGGCACCCAGCGCCGGATGTACTTGCCGGCCGGGTCGAACTTTTCGGCCTGGGAAACCATGCTGAAGATGCGGAAGTAAGGCGCGGCGTCGGCGCCGGTGCCGGCCGTCCACTGCCAGCCCTGGGTGTTGTTGGCCAGGTCGGCGTCCACCAGCGTGTCCCAGAACCAGTCGGCGCCGTGCTTCCAGTGGTAGCGCAGGTTCTTGGTCAGGAAGCTCGCGACCACCATCCGCACGCGGTTGTGCATCCAGCCCGTGTGCCAGAGCTCGCGCATGCCCGCGTCGACGATCGGCACGCCGGTGCGGCCGCGCTGCCACGCGCGCAGGTGCCCGGCGTCGGGCGTCGCCCAACGGAAGCCCTCGAACTTGGCGTTGAGGTTCTCGTTGGCGGTATGCGGGAAGTGGAACAACAGGTGGTGGCTGAATTCCCGCCAGCCCAGCTCGCTGAGGAAATGGTCGATGTCGGGCTGCACCGCCGCCGGCCAGCGCCGCGCCAGCACCGCGGCGACGATGCGCCGCGGCGAGATCTCACCGAAGTGCAGGTGCGGCGAAAGCTTCGAAGTGGCGACGCGGTCCGGGAAGTTGCGCTGCTCCTTGTAGCCGGTGGCCGCGCCGTCGAGGAATACCTCGAGCATCTCGGCCGCGCCGGCCTCGCCCGGCTGCCACTCCATCCAGAAGCCCGTGTCCCAGCGGGGCTCCGGCCGCTGCGGCTCCAGCTTCAGGTCGGCGACGTCGAGGCCGGCCAGTCGCGCCGGCGGCTCGGGCAGGCGCGCGGGCGCCGCGGGCGGCGCCTGCGGGTCCAGTCGCTGGCGCGCGTTCTTCCAGAAGGGCGTGAACACGCGGTAGGGATCGCCGCTGCCGGTCTGCACCGTCCAGGGCTCGACCAGCAGCGCGGCATTGTGGCTTTCCACCGTGAGCCCGCGCGATTTCAGGCCCTGCTTGATGCGGGTGTCGCGGGCGATGGACGCCGGCTCGTACAGGCGGTTCCAGTGCAGGGCCTCGGCCTGGGTCTCGGCGATCAGCTTCTCGAGCTCAGCCGGGCTGTCGCCCCGGCGGATCACCAGCCGCGAGCCGCGCGCGCGCAGGTCGGCGTCCAGGGCCAGCAGCGAGCGGTGCAGCCAGGCCCGCGTGGCCGCGCCCGGCGCCCACGGCGCCTCTTCCTCCGGCGCGTGGATGTACACGCAGACCGGCGCCTGCCCCGCGCGCAACGCGGCCTGCAACGCCGGGTTGTCGTCCAGGCGCAGGTCGCGGCGGAACCAGATCAGGGCGTTGGCCAAGGCGGCGTCTCAGGGGGTCTTGACGTAGGGTCGCACCGCCTGGAACCCGCCGTCGAGGCCGATCACCTGGCCGCTGATCCAGCCGGCATCGTCCGACAGCAGGAAGGCGCCGAGCGCCGCCGCCTCGTCGGCTTCGCCGTGGCGGCCGAGCGGGTATTGCCCGGCGATGGCCTTGGCCGCCGCCTCGTTCGTCAGCATGCGTTCGGTGGCGGGCGTGCGCATCAGGCCCGGCGCGATCGCATTCGCCCGCAGGCCGGCGCCGGAGAAATCGGCGGCCAGTGAGCGCACCAGCGCCTCGACGCCGCCCTTGGCCATCGCGATCGCCGCGTGGTTGGCGACGCCGATGCCGGCGGCGACCGAGCTGAAGAACAGCAGCGCGCCGGGCGCCGGCGATTTCTGCACGCGCGGCGCGTAAGCCTTCGCGATGAAGAAGGCGCTGTCGAGATTGGCGGCCAGGCAGGCGCGGTATTGCGCTTCGGTGGTGCGGCCGATGGGCGCGATCAGGATGGCGCCGGCGCAGTGCGCCACCGCGTCGGGCACCTGGCCG
The DNA here is from genome assembly GCF_036275555.1 of Arenimonas sp. Classification (GTDB taxonomy): domain Bacteria; phylum Pseudomonadota; class Gammaproteobacteria; order Xanthomonadales; family Xanthomonadaceae; genus Arenimonas. The sequence goes on along the minus strand of NZ_DASUDO010000010.1, from coordinate 61,735 downwards.
AAGGCCTCGGTGGCGCGGGCGACGGCGGCTTCGGCGCCGTCCTCGGTGGCGACGTCGGCGGAGATGGCGACATCGCCTTCGCCCAACGTGAGTTCGTCGGCGCGGCGCGAGGCCAGCGCCAGACGCCAGCCGGCGGCGCGCAGCCGGGCGGCCAGGGCCGTGGCGACGCCGCCGGAGGCGCCGGTGATCAGGCAGGTCTTCATGGGATTCCCGTCAGGAGGAAAGCCCGCGCACCCTACCCGTCCACCCCGTGTTTCGACCGTGAATCCGGGACCAGCGCCCGCCTCAGCGCGTCGGCCTGGGTGCGGATCGCGGCCAGCTCGGCGGCCGGCTTGCGCGCGAGGTTCTTCCACTGCAGCGCCGTGCGCGGGTGGCGGGCGAACTTCGCCTCGTGCCGGGCCAGGAAATCCCAGTACAGCGTGGTGAACGGACAGGCCTTGGCGCCGGTGGCCTCGCCGGGCTTGAAGCGGCAGCCGGCGCAATGGTTCGACATCTTCTGGATATAGGCGCCGGAGGCCGCGTAGGGCTTGCTGGTCATGCGGCCGTTGTCGGCGTACTGGCTCATGCCCAGCACGTTCGGCAGCTCGACCCACTCCACCGCGTCCACGTAGACCGCCAGGTACCATTCATGCACCGCGCGAGGACGCACGCCCAGCAAAAGCGCAAACAGGCCGGTCACCATCAGGCGCTGGATGTGGTGGGCGTAGCCGAGGTCGAGCGTCTGCCGCAGCGCGTCGCGCAGGCAGGCCATGTCGGTGTCGGCGGTCCAGTAGAAGTCGGGCAGCGGCGCGTCGGCGTCCAGCGCGTTCTCGTCCAGGAAGCCCGGCATGCGCTGCCAGTAAACGCCGCGCACGAACTCGCGCCAGCCGATCACCTGCCTTATGAACCCCTCCACCGCTTCGATCGGCGCGTGGCCTTCGCGATACGCCTGCTCCGCCGCCGCCACCACCGCGCGCGGCGCCAGCAGCTTGAGGTTCAGCGCCGCCGACAGCCGCGAGTGGTACAGCCAGGGCTCGCCCTCCCACATCGCATCCTGATAGCGGCCGAACAGCGGCAGCCGGTGCGCGATGAAGTCGTCCAGCGCCTCGCGCGCCTGCGCCGCCGTCAGCGGCCAGTCGAAGTCGTCGAGCCGCCCGGGGTGCGCCGCGAACCGCTCGTTCACCAGCGCCAGCACGCCCCGCGTGGTCTCGTCGGGTGCGAAGGCCCGCGGCGCCGGCAGCCGCCCCGGCCCGCGCTTGTCGAAGCGGCCGCGGTTGTCGTGGTCGAAGTTCCACTGCCCGCCGACCGGCTCGCCGTCCTGCATCAGCACGCCCTCGCGCTTTCGCAGCCAGCGGTAGAAGAACTCGAGGCGGTATTCCTTGCGCTTGCCGGCCCAGTCGGCGAAGTCGTCGTCGTCGCAGTAGAAGTGCCGGTCGGGGCGTTCGATCCAGCGCACGCCCGCGGCCTCGCAAACCTTGGGCAGCGACTGCGCCAGCCGCCATTCGCCCGGACGCACGGCCAGCAGCTTGGCGGGCTTTAGCGCGGCGAGATCGGCCGCCAGCGCGGATTCGAGGTCCGGGTGCGTGTGCTCGTCGAGCGCGCGGTAGTGCACGGTCAGCCCGCGTGCGCGAAGGGCATCGCGGAACTGGCGCATCGCGGCCAGGAAGGTCGCGATGCGCGGCTTGGTACTCCAGACCTGGGTGGCCTCGTGCGCGACCTCGGCCATCCAGACCGCATCGCGGGCCGGGTCGAAGTCGTCGAACACCGCCGAGTCGGCGTCGAGCTGGTCGCCGAGGACCAGGACCAGGTCGCGCGGGGATTGGGTCATGTCGAAAGTCTGTGCCCTCCCCCGTGCACGAAATGTAGGAGGGCCTTCAGGCCCGAAGCCCCTGGCCGAAGGGCTTCGGGCCTGAAGGCCCTCCTACAGCCCTCCCACCAGGTATTCGCGGGGGATGCGGGTGTTGAGGCCGACCAGGATTTCGTAGGGGATGGTGCCCGCCGCCCGCGCCACGTCCTCGCAGCGGATGGCCTGGTCGCCCTGGCGGCCGATCAGCACCACTTCGTCCTCGTTGTAGCCGGTGCCGCCCGGCCCGAGGTCAGCCATGAACTGGTCCATGCAGATGCGCCCGGCGATCGGCAGGCGCTGGCCGCGGACCAGCACCTCGCCGCGCGAGGACAACGCGCGGGGGAAGCCGTCGCCGTAACCAATCGGGATCGTCACCATCCGGGTGTCCACCTTGGGCGCCCAGGTGGCGCCATAGCTCACCGGCTGCCCCGCCGGCACCACCTTGAAGTAGACCACCTGCGAAACCAGCGACAGCGCCGGCCGCAGCTCCAGGTGCGTGCGCGACTCCGGATCGGGCAGCACGCCGTAAAGCGCGATGCCCGGGCGCACCAGGTCCAGGCAGGTCTCGGGGAAGTTCAGCACGCCGCCGGAGTTGGCCAGGTGGCGGATCGGCATCGGCGCGCCGAGCCGGTCGAAGTGGGCGCAGGCCTCGAGGAAACGCTCGAGCTGGCGCGCCGTCATCGGCGACCCGGGCTCGTCGGAACAGGCCAGGTGCGAGTACACGCCCTTGATGTGGCACCAGCGCGACGCGACCGCGGCCTCGATGAAGGGCCCGGCGTGGTAACTGTGCACGCCGATCCGCTCCATCCCGGTGTCGATCTTGAGGTGGATGGTGGCCTTGCGCCCCACCGCCTCGGCCGCCGCTTCGACCTGGCGCAGCTTGTCGATCGAGGACACGGTGATCTCGAGGTCTTCGCGGATCAGCTCGGCCGCCTGCGGCCCGAAGATGCCGCCCATCACCAGGATCGGCAGCGAGATGCCCGCGCGGCGCAGCGCCACGCCCTCCTCCAGGAAGGCCACGCCCAGCTGTTCGATGCCCTGCGCCTGCAGGTGCCGGGCCACCGGCACGAGGCCGTGGCCGTAGGCATTGGCCTTGACCACGCCCATCACGGGAACGCCGGCCGCGGCCCGCAGCACCCGGAGGTTATGCGTGAGCGCGTCCAGGTCGACGCGGATCCGGGTCGGGCGGGCGGTGTCGGTCATGGCCGGATTGTAGCCCCCGACCCCCTGTGGGAGGGACTTCAGTCCCGATGCCTTTCGCCGGTAAAGCATCGGGACTGAAGTCCCTCCCACAGGGGGCGGACGCGACGGGTCACTCGAAGCTGCCGACGCTGTCCCGGGCCAGGTTGTCGAAGCGGGTGTACTCGCCGAAGAACTTCAGCTTCACCGCGCCGGTCGGGCCGTTACGCTGCTTGGCGATGATGACCTCGGCCAGGCCTTTGTCGTTGGAATCCTTGTTGTAGTAGTCGTCGCGGTAGATGAACATGATGATGTCCGCGTCCTGCTCGATGGCGCCGGATTCGCGCAGGTCGGACATCACCGGGCGCTTGTCGGTGCGCGATTCCAGGCCGCGGTTGAGCTGCGACAGCGCGATCACCGGCACCTTGAGCTCCATCGCCAGCGCCTTGAGCGAGCGCGAGATCTCCGAGATCTCGTTGGTGCGGTTCTCGGCCGAGCCCGGCACCTGCATCAGCTGCAGGTAGTCGACCACGATCAGGCCCAGGTCGTGCTCGCGCTTGATGCGGCGCGCCTTCGAGCGCAGCACGTCGGGCGACAGCGCCGGCGTGTCGTCGATCATCACCTTTACTTCCGACAGCATCTTGATCGCCATGTTCACGCGCGACCAGTCCTCGTCCTCGAGCTGGCCGGTGCGCAGGCGGGTGGCGTTGACGCGGCCGATCGAGGAAATCAGGCGGAACGCCAGCTGCGAGGCCGACATTTCCATCGAGAACACCGCCACGGCCTTCTTGGTCTTGAGCGCACCGTACTCGGCGATGTTGAGCGCCAGCGTCGTTTTTCCCATGGCCGGACGCGCCGCCAGGATGATCAGGTCGGAAGGCTGCAGGCCGGCCGTCATCTCGTCGAGGTCGTGGAAGCCGGTGGGCAGGCCGGTGACGTCGCCCTGGTTCTCGTAGCGCTCCTGCAGGATCTGGAACGCGTCCTTCATCGCCTCGCGCAGGGTGACGAAGTCGGCGCGGCCGCGGCGGCCCTGCTCGGCGATCTTGAAGACCTTCATCTCGGCCGCCGACAGCACTTCCTGGCTGTCGCGACCCTCGGGCTGGAAGCCGTCGTTGACGATCTCGGTGCCGGCCTCGATCAGCTGCCGCAGCACGGCCTTCTCGCGCACGATCTCGGCGTAGGCGCGGATGTTGGCCGCCGACGGCGTGCTCGACGCCAGCTCGATCAGGTAGCCGGTGCCGCCGATCTGCTCGGACAGGCTGTTGGACTCGAACCATTCACCGAGGGTGACGGCGTCGAAGGGCCGGTTCTTCTCGCTCAGCTCGCGGATGGCGCGGTAGATCAGCCGGTGGTCGCGGCGGTAAAAGTCCTGCTCGGTCAGGAAGTCGCCGACGCGGTCGAGCGACTCGGGCGCCAGCATCAGGCCGCCGATGACGGCCTGTTCGGCCTCGACGGACTGGGGCGGCACCCGGAGGGCGTCGATCTTGGCGTCGGTGCGGAAGGATTCGGAGCGTGCGGGCATATCGGCCTTCAGGAAGGCGCCCACCGGCATCAGCGGGAGGCGGAACATCGGGTCGGTCATCCTAGCGAGCCTCCCTGCGCGGTGACACGGATAAGTCTGTGCATAACCCGTGCACATCCTCGCCGCCCGCCATCTCAGATCCTGCGACGGTTGGACGGGGCTGGACAGACTCCTCCGCTTCAGGAAGCCTTGGACACTCGAGACCACGGGATGCGGGGAGCGATTCGATGGCAACGGAAGGCAGCGTGCGTGATCCCGGGCCGCGGCCCTCGCTGCTCCGCGTGCTGGGCGCGCTCGCCTTGTCGGGCATCCTCGGCGGCGTGCTGGTGGGCGCGGTCTTCACCGCGCTGAAGTTGATCCAGGATGGCCAGGGCCTGGCGGGCCTGGGTACCGGCCTGGTGCTGTACTCGCTGATCGCCATCGGATTCGCCCTGCCCTCGGCGGTCGGCCTCGGCGGTCCGGCCTACTGGCTGCTCAGCCGCGGCCGCACGATCCGGTTCTGGCCAGTGGTCCTCTGCGCAGGCGCCATCGCCTCCCTGCCCCTCCTGCTCCTGGGCTTGGTCGGCTGGGGCAGCGGCGCGGACCCGGAGGCCAGCCTGTCCGGCATGATCACGCTGGCGGTCCTGCTGTTCGTGCTGGGCGGCATCGGCGGCCTGATGTTCTGGCGCCTCAGCGGCCTGCACCGCCAGCGCGCGCCGGCCGGCTAGCGTCGCGGCGGCGCCCTCGCGGCGTCCCAGGACAGCGCCGGCATCGGCCCAAGGATGCCGGCCCTCACCCACCCACATCGAGACGTCACGGGGAACGCGAACATGGCATTGCGATCGTCAGGTCTTGGCTGGACCGCCGTGGCAACCGCCCTTTGGTTGGCGCTGTCGCCATCGCCGGCCAACGCGGCCGGCATCGAGGCCAGCCATCGCGAGTACAGCCTCGTGGCCGATCCGGCCGGGCAGGCCCGGCTCGAGCCATCGCTGCGTCGCCTGGCCCGGACGGGCCTCCGGCCAGCCTCTGGCGAAACCGCCATGGCGTATGCCAGCTGCGTCACGGCCTGGCGGGACAACGCGGGCGAATCCGCGGCCTGCGTGCAGTCCTGGCTGGCCCGGCTCCCGCCACCCCGGCCCGTCCTGCTGCACGTGCAGGAAGCGCAGTCCCCCGCCGAAGGGGTGGTGGTGGACTGCCTGGGTGCCGCGGGAAGCGACCAACTCGTGCTCGCCCCCCGCCCGCGCCGCGCGGACGCCGCCGCGCTGGATGCGTGCATGGCCAGGGCCCAACGCGGCGACGCGCCGCCCGCCGGCACCTACGCCATCCGCAGCCCCGAAACCTGGGATCCGGCCGATGCGACCGCGCTGAGGGCGCGCGCCGCCGCCGTGCTGGTCCTTGCCGTGGACCATGTCGGGATCCCGCGGGGCGTGCGCGGAAGCTGCCTGGTCGAAGGGCGCGTCACTTCGGTCGTCCGCGGCGCCGGGCTCAGCCCGCGCGGACGCGTGGAACTGGCCATTCCCTGCCAGGTCGGGCAACCGCCCGGGAACGAGCGACGCATCGACATGGCGGAGTTCGACGCAGGCAGTTTCGCCAGGCTGTACCTCGACGAAGCGCAGACCCTGCTGGACTACGAAAGCCTCGACCCCTGAGCCGGGCGCGACCGAAGCCCTCAGCCGGCCTTGCAGGCCTGGCGCAGGCGCTCGAAGGCGCCGAGCAGGCTGTAGGTGTAGTCCGCATAGAAGGAAGCGAACGGCTGTTGGTCGACCGCAGACACCAGGACCGTGGCGGCCTTGGGCGAGTAGTTCGAGCCCACGGCACTCACCTGGCGCCAGTCCACCGTGAACTCGCTCCCCTTCACCTCGGCGATGCTTGAGCGACGGGTGCCCCAGACCTCTTTCACCCGGAACACGCTGAAGCAGCCGGACTGCCGCTCGTAGGTGAGCGTCACCGTGGAATCCAGCGTGGTGATGTCCGCCGAGAAGTTGTCCCCGGGCGTCGACTGCAGGCTCTTCACCGCGAGGTCGACGGTCGGCGGGATCACGCCCGCCGGGCGCCAGCGCGTGCGGTTCAGGAGTGAATCCATCGTGTCGAACGGGCCATTGGGATCGGCGACGTAATCGATGGCCGCCTTGATGTTGGCGACGCTGCAGTCGGGCGGCAATTGCACGGTGGGCCCGTAAAGTGCGTCGAACTGCCCGCGCGACAGCTCCCCGCCGAACTTCTCGTGATATTCCCGGTAGACCTCATCGTCACTGGCCGAGGCCTCGAACTGGTAATGCAGGGGTTCGATGGAAGGATCCCGGCAATCGCGCAACATGCGCTGCACGATGCCCCGGCGCGGGATCGCCTGGCCCGACACTTCGTTCAGCAGCTGCATCTCGCCTTCGGTGAGGCGGGTGAAATCAGGCGGCTCTTGCGCGGCGCCCAGCATCGGCAGCCCCGCCAGCAGCGCGGCCAGCCCCAACAGCTTCTTCATGTTGCCCCCTGTCCAAGCCCCCGCCATTGAAGCCAGCCGCGGGCTTGCAATGCAAGCCCCGGCCACGCACGCCCGCCGATCGCCAACGGGCTAGGGGTACAGGCCTGCGCTGCCCGGCAATTCCAGGCAGATTTCGTCCAGGGGCGCATAGTTCTCGGCGCGGACCTGGGCGAGCTCCTCGGCGGACAACCCGAAGGGATCGAGGTCTTCCGCCTTGCTCGAAATGGCGTCGGTCATCACGTCGAATACCGCGCCGAGCAGCTGCGGCGAGTGCTGCTGTGATATGCGCTCGACGTGTGGCGCGATGAACGTGTCGTAGCCAGCCTCATCCAGCAACCCGGCGGCGGCCAGCACCTGCGACCAGGCAGCGCAGCTGACGACCGAAACGGTGTCGCTGCCCAGCCCATCGAAGCTCATGCCGATCAGCCCTTCCGGCTTGCCGGCATCCCGCCATTCCTTCAGCCCGCCACGCAGCCAGTGCAGGTTCCGATAGCCGGCCTTCGCCGCTCGCTGCAGCAGGTTGAAGGACTGGAAGCACCCGAGGTGATGGCAATAGGCGACGAGGGGACGGTCAAGGTCCCCGGACGTGAGGTAGTCAAGCTGGCTCTTTACGCGCTCGACCCGGCTGGCGTCGTACTCCTCGAACGCCGCGACACCGCCGCCGATGATCGTGACCGAGCGCGGCAGGCCCACGGACTCTCCGAGCTCCATCGCCGAGAGCACCAGCAGTCGATCGCCATAGGCCTGCGAAAGGCACTCGAACTCGCCGACGGAAATCCGCGTGCCGCCGGGGATCGTGGCCGGCGTTTCCCCGGTCTCGCTGGCCCACACGCCACTGACGGCCGGACCCACCGGTGCGGCCGCTTCGCTGCTTCCCGCCCGGCAAAGGCCGTCAATCTCCGCTTTCGCCGGCCCGGGCGAGCCGGCGAGCGCCACCGCCATGATGATCGTGAGCATGTCCCCTCCTGGTTTCCCCTCCGGCCATTGAACGTAATCGCTCCGGGCGATGGCAAGCGCCGCTTGCCCGGCCGGCGGCCGGCCCCGTCGACGGGAGGCCTTGAGGCCCGGCGCCAGGCCGGAAAAGACGAAGGGCGCCGTGAGGCGCCCTTCGGGGACCGCTTGGAGCGCGAAGATCAGGCTTCCGCTTCGATGACGACCTTGACCGTGGTGTGGACGTCGGCGTGCAGGCGCACTTCGATGTCGAACTCGCCGGTGCGGCGCAGCGCGCCTTCCGACATGACCACTTCGCTCTTGTCGAGCTTGTGGCCGGCGGCGGTGAAGGCCTCGGCGACGTCGCGCGGGCCGACCGAGCCGAAGAGCTTGCCTTCGGTGGACGCGTTCGCGGCGATGGTGACCGTGGTGCCCTCGAGCTTGGCCTTGCGGGCTTCGGCGTCGGCGAGGACCTGGTTGGCCTTGGCTTCGTACTCGGCGCGCTTGGCTTCGAACGAGGCGATGTTGGCCTGGGTGGCCGGCACGGCCTTGCCCTGCGGCACCAGGTAGTTGCGGCCGTAACCCGGCTTGACGTCGACCAGGTCGCCCAGGCCGCCGAGGTTCACGACTTTCTGCAGGAGGATCAGTTTCATGCTTGTTGCTCCGTCACGTTAGCGGGGCGCGCGGCCCCGCAACTGTTGGCTGTCCGTTGGGACGGGAGACTGCGGCGCGGGCCCGCGGACGGGCCGGCGGCTCAGTTCTGGTGGTTGTCGGTGTACGGGATCAGGGCGAGCTCGCGGGCGCGCTTGATCGCGGCCTGCAGCTGGCGCTGGTACTTGGCCTTGGTGCCGGTGATGCGGCTCGGCACGATCTTGCCGTTCTCGGTCAGGTACTGGCGCAGGGTGTTGAGATCCTTGTAGTCGATCTCCTTGACGCCATCGGCCGTGAACTTGCAGAACTTGCGGCGGCGGAAAAACTTGCTCATGTTCGGTCTCCGGTCTCGGCTCAGGCGGCGTCGTCGTTGGCGGTGCCAACGCTGTTTTCGTCATCGTCACGGCGCGGGCGGCGCTCGCCCTTCTCGTCCTTGGTCTTCATGATCAGGGACTGCTCGGTGATGGCCTCTTCGCGGGCGATGACCATGTGGCGCAGCACGGCGTCGTTGAAGCGGAAGCCGTCGACGAGCTCGGTGAGCACCTTCTGGCCGCACTCGACGTTCAGGAGCACGTAGTGCGCCTTGACGAGGTTGTCGATGGCGTAGGCCAGCTGGCGGCGGCCCCAGTCTTCGAGGCGGTGGATCTTGCCGTTGTCGGCTTCGATGAGCGACTTGTAGCGCTCGATCATGGCCGGCACCTGCTCGCTCTGGTCCGGATGGACCATGAACACGATTTCATAGTGACGCATGGGTTGTTTCCTTGTGGATGCGGCCGGTGATTCGGCCTGGCAGCCCCCGGCCTCGGATGGAAGGCCATCCGCCGTGGAGCAAGGGTCTCCCCGGGATGGGGAGCCGCGCATTATGCCCGAGCCCGACGCGCAGGCGCAAGCTACTGTCGGACAAGGAATTTGGGGCGCTCAGCCCGACGCGGGCCAGCCCGGGTTCCCGGCCGGGGCCGGGCGGGCCCGGGCCGCCACCGGCCGCGCCGCCACGGGGGGATCGGGCGCAGGCAGGGTGGCGGGGTCCGGGGCCTCGGGGACAAGGGTCCCGCACTGGGCACGTGCCAGGCGGGCCTCGCGATCGGACCGGGTTTCCACCCAGTCCACGCGGCAAAGGGTGGTCACGGGGTCCGCGCGGCGAAGAAGCTCAGCACTTCGGCCTCGGCTTCCGCGTGGCTCATCTGGTAACGCTCCTGCAGCAACCCGGCGAGCTTCTGCACGTGCCCGTCGGTCTCCACCAGGTCGGCCACCGAGGCCCGCGGCCAGACCCGCTTGGCTTCGGCCAGCTGCCGCTTCCAACGGCCGGCGCTGCCCGCCACGCGACGGAGGATGTGCAGGTCAGGGGCCGGCGCCGCCGGCAGTGCCGGGTCGGCGAGGTCGTCGTCCCGGGGGTCGGCCGCGTCGTTGGCATCGGACCCGCCCGGCGCAGCGCGCCAGGCCCAGCCGCGGAGGCTCGCGCGCAGTCCCTCGAACAAGCCGGGGCCCCCGCCGGCGGTGAATCCGTTGCGGCTGGCGCGTGGACCGATCCGGCTACTCATGGCGACCTCGGCTGGTGGCGATACCCGGCGAACCTGGCGCGGGATGCGCACGGATTCCGGGCAAGGCCACGCTGCCAGACAGGGCCCGGCGGGTCGGTGCGGTTTCGAACAGAAGCGCCGGATCAGGCGGCCTGGTCGGCGTCCGTGCTGAAGGATTCGCCGCAGCCGCATTCGGCGGAGACCCGCGGGTTGCGGAACACGAACTGCTGGTTGAGGCCCTGGCTGACGAAGTCGATCTCGGTGCCGTCCACCTGGGGCAGGCTGGCGGCGTCGACCCGGACGGCCACGCCGTCGGTCTCGAACACGCTGTCGTCGGGGCCGGCCGCCTTGGCGATGTCCACCACGTAGGCAAAGCCGGTGCAGCCGGACTTGCGGACGCCGAAGCGCAGGCCGATGCCGCCCGGCGTTTCGGCCAGGTAGCTGCGGACGCGGGCGGCGGCGGCGGGGGTCAGGGTGACGGCCATGGGAAGATCTCGCGGCGAACAGGAATGGGACGGGGGCAGTATACCGGCGCTGCGTGAACCGACGCCTGCGGGTATCCTTGCCGTCTTCCGCAAATTGGCCCGTCCGGGCAGGGATTCAAGAGCATGGCAGTGGTCAGCGTCCAGCAGGCGCTCTCCGGGCAGCACGCCCCGGGCAGCGAAGTCACGGTCCGCGGCTGGGTGCGCACCCGGCGCGATTCCAAGGCCGGCCTCAGCTTCGTCAACGTCAGCGACGGCTCCTGCTTCGACCCGATCCAGGTCGTGGCGCCGGCCGCGCTGGGCAACTACGAGTCCGAGGTCAAGCGCCTTTCGGCCGGCTGCGCGGTGATCGCGCACGGCGTGCTCAAGCCCTCGCAGGGCCAGGGCCAGGCCTTCGAGCTCGAGGCCACCGGCATCGAGGTCGTCGGCTGGGTCGAGGACCCGGAGACCTACCCGATCCAGCCCAAGCCGCATTCGCTCGAGTTCCTGCGCGAAGTGGCGCACCTGCGCCCGCGCACCAACCTGTTCGGCGCGGTCACCCGCATCCGCCACTGCCTGGCCCAGGCCGTGCACCGCTTCTTCCACGAGCAGGGCTTCTACTGGATCAGCACGCCGATCATCACCACGTCCGACGCCGAGGGCGCGGGCCAGATGTTCCGCGTCTCCACGCTGGACATGGCCAACCTGCCCCGCACCGCCAAGGGCGAGGTCGATTTCTCGAAGGACTTCTTCGGCAAGGAGACCTTCCTCACCGTGTCCGGCCAGCTCAACGTGGAGGCCTATTGCCTCGCGCTCAGCAAGGTCTACACCTTCGGCCCGACCTTCCGCGCCGAGAACTCGCACACCACGCGCCACCTGGCCGAGTTCTGGATGATCGAGCCCGAGATCGCCTTCGCCGACCTCAAGGCCGACGCCGACCTGGCCGAAGCCTTCCTGAAGTACCTGTTCAAGGCCGTGCTGGCCGAGCGCGGCGACGACCTGGCCTTCATCGCCGAGCGCGTCGAGAAGACCGCGGTCTCGCGCCTCGAGGCGATGGTGGATTCGCCCTTCGAGCGCATTGATTACACCGACGCGGTGTCGCTGCTGCAAAAGTCCGGCCACAAGTTCGACTTCCCGGTCGAATGGGGCCTGGACCTGCAGACCGAGCACGAGCGCTGGCTCACCGAAGTGCACGTCGGCCGCCCGGTGGTGGTGATGAACTACCCCGAGCAGATCAAGGCCTTCTACATGCGCCTGAACGACGACGGCAAGACCGTGGCCGCGATGGACGTGCTGGCCCCGGGCATCGGCGAGATCATCGGCGGCAGCCAGCGCGAGGAGCGCCTGGACGTGCTGGACGCGCGCATGGCGCAGTTCGGCCTCGACGGCGAACACTACGGCTGGTACCGCGATTTCCGCCGCTACGGCACGGTGCCGCACGCCGGCTTCGGCCTCGGCTTCGAGCGGCTGGTGGTCTACACCTGCGGCCTGGCCAACATCCGCGACGCCATCCCCTACCCGCGCGCACCGGGCCTGGCGACGTTCTGACCGATGGGCACGGGCGCCGGTTCGCTGCTGCTGTTCCTGTTCCTGGGCCTGGCCGGTTCGGCCGCGCCGGCGCACTTCGGCTTCCGCGTGCTGGCGTTCCGGCACCAGCTCGACAAGCAGATCCCGTTCGCGCCGGGCACCGAGGACGGCGGCTGGGGCTACAGCTGGTGGCTGATGCGCTGGCAGCACCGCGCCGCGAACGACAGGAACCTCAATTTCTTCGCCGGCATCACCGCCGGCAGCGGCTGGCTCAGCCTGATCGGCGCGATCGGCGTGCTGGTGCTGGTCGCCCTGCAGTAAAGGACACGAATGATGAGCGAACAAGACGACGCCGACCGCGGCCCGCGCGACTCCGACCAGTGGTGGCTGGCGGCGCTGCCGCGCATGCTGGTGTGGTCGCGGCTGCGCGTGCTCGACAGCGGCGTGGCCGAGGTCTTCGACTGCGATGGCCGCATCAACATCTACGAGAGCGAGGACGTGGCGCGCTCGGCCCTGATGGACGCCGACTTCCGCGCCCTCGACGGCATGGATGCGGAGGATGCCGAGGCCTGGGGACTGGACCTTGAGGAGATCGAACCGCCGCGGGCCGAGGACGACGACAGCCTGCGCGAACTGATGATCCAGCCGCTGAAGAACCCGCTGACCGGGGAAGACCGGTGAGCGAGTCCCTGCGCGGCCGCCACGCCCTGGTCTGCGGCGGCTCCGAGGGCATTGGCCTCGCCGCGGCGCAGGCGCTTGCGGCGCTGGGTGCCGACGTCACCGTGCTGGCGCGACGCCCCGGCCGGCTGGCCGAGGTCGTGGCCACCCTGCCCCGCGCCGAGGGCCAGCAGCATCGCCACGTCGCCGCGGATTCCTCCGACAGCGCCGGCCTGGGCGCCTCGGTGGCCGCGCTGTGCGCGAAATATCCCGTGCACATCCTGGTCAACAACACCGCCGGCCCGCCGGGCGGCCCCGCGCACGCGGCCGCGCCCGAGGACTACCTCGCGGTCTTCCGCCAGCATCTCGTGGCCAACCAGGTGCTGGTGCAGGCCGTGCTGCCGGGCATGCGCGCTGCCGGCTGGGGCCGCATCGTCAACGTCATTTCCACCTCGGTGAAGGAGCCGATCGCCAACCTCGGCGTCTCCAACACCATCCGCGGCGCGGTCGCGTCCTGGGCCAAGACCCTGGCCAGCGAACTCGGCCCGCACGGCATCACCGTCAACAACGTGCTGCCCGGCTACACCCGCACGCAGCGCCTGGACCAGATCCTGGCCGAGCGCGCCGCGGCCACCGGCAAGCCGGCCGACGAGATCGCGCGCGGCATGCTGGCCACGGTGCCGGCGGGCCGCTTCGCCGAGCCTGCGGAAGTCGCCGCGGCCATCGCCTTCCTGGCCGGAAACAGCGCCGGCTACGTTAATGGCATCAACCTGCCGGTCGACGGCGGCCGCACCCGCTCCCTCTGAGGCACCCACGCATGGACGCCAACAACCGCTGGTCCGACCGCGTTCCCTTCGCCGCCCGGGTGATGGTGCTGCACGAGGACCAGGCCTGGGTCGGCGAGGTCAAGGACCTGTCCGAAGGCGGCTGCGGGCTGTTCCGCCCGGCCACCTGCCAGCTCGAGGTCGCGGCCATCGTGCGGCTGGTGTTCTTCGATGTCTCCGGCCCGGCGGTGGTGGTGGACGCCCGCGTGGCCCGGGTCGAGAACGGTTCGCTGGGCTTCGAGTACCACGAAGTGCAGGCCGTGCCGCCGGTGCTCAGGCGCTGAATCCACACGCGGCCTGCACGGGCGCCGCCGCAGGCTGCGCGCATGCCCGAAGGTCCTGAAATCCGCCGCGCCGCCGACCAGCTTGCCAAGGCCGTGGTCGGCCAGCCGCTCACCGACGCGTTCTTCGCGTTCCCCGAACTCAAGCGCTACCAGCGCTCGCTGGTGGACCATCGCATCACCGCGATCGTGCCGCACGGCAAGGCCCTGCTCACGCACTTCGACCACGGGTTGACGCTGTACTCGCACAACCAGCTCTACGGCGTCTGGAAGGTCGCCAAGGCCGGCGAGCGGCCCGACACCACGCGCTCGCTGCGGGTGGCGCTGGAGACGGCGAAGAAGGCGATCCTGCTCTACTCGGCCTCCGAGGTGGAGATGTGGAAGACCGCCGAGCTGCCGAAGCATCCCTTCCTGGCCAAGCTCGGCCCCGACGTGCTGGACCTGTCGCTGGACGAGGCCACCGTGGCCGCCCGGCTGCAGGACCCGCGCTTCGCCGGCCGCGCGCTGGTCGCGCTGCTGCTCGACCAGGCCTTCCTGGCCGGCATGGGCAACTACCTGCGCTCGGAAGTGCTGTTCATGGCCGGCATCGCCCCGAACCGGCGCCCACGCGACCTCGACGAGCACGAGACCGAGGCCCTGGCCCGCGCCCTGCTGGCGGTGCCGCGCGCCAGCTACGCCACCCGCGGCATCCGCCGCGCCAAGGGCATGGCCGAGGACTACCTCACCGACACCCCGCGCGGCTTCCGCTTCGAGGTCTTCGACCGCGAGGGCGAGCCCTGCCGGCAGTGCGGCGACGTCATCGTCCGCCACGAGCTCGGCGGCCGCCGCCTCTACTGGTGCAAGGTCTGCCAATCCTGAGCCGCGCCCTCTGTAGGAGGGACTTCAGTCCCGATGCTTCTCGCCGAAAGGCATCGGGACTGAAGTCCCTCCCACAGGGGAACCTGACCTGTCCGTACGGCCGGCGTGGCGGGTAAGCTTGCGGGCATGGAAATGCGGCTGACCCACCTGATCGACGGAGAGGCCCGCGGCACAGCGGGCGGCGCCGCCCTCGACGTCTTCGAACCGGCCACAGGCCGGGTCTACGCGCACTGTCCCGACGGTTCGGCCGCCGACGTGGAGGCCGCCGTAGCGGCCGCGCGGCGCGCCTTCCCGGCCTGGTCCGCCCTGCCCGCCGCCGACCGCGCCGCCTGGATCAACAAGCTGGCCGACGCGCTCGAAGACCAGCTCGACGAATTCGCCGCCGCGGAATCGCGCGACGTCGGCAAGCCGCTGGCCCTGGCCCGCAACCTCGACATCCCGCGCGCGGTCAGCAACCTGCGTTTCTTCGCGGCCGCCGCCACCCAGTTCGCCAGCGAATCGCACTCCACCCCGGGCGTCGTCAACTACACCCTGCGCCAGCCGCTGGGCGTGGTCGGCGTCATCAGCCCCTGGAACCTGCCGCTGTACCTGTTCACGTGGAAGTTCGCGCCGGCGCTGGCCGCGGGCAACTGCGTGGTCGGCAAGCCCTCGGAAGTGACGCCGGTGACCGCCTGGATGCTGGGCGAACTGGCGCGCGACATCGGCTTCCCGGCGGGCGTGTTCAACATCGTGCAGGGCCGCGGCGCCGTCGCGGGCCAGGCGCTGGTGGACCACCCCGAGGTCAAGGCCATCAGCTTCACCGGCAGCACCGCGGTCGGCGTGCGCATCGCCGAAAGCTGCGCGCGCTCGCTGAAGAAGACCTCGCTGGAGCTGGGCGGCAAGAACGCCACCCTGGTGTTCGCCGACGCGCCAAAGCAGAAGCTGCTCGACACCGTGGTGCGCTCGGCCTTCCTCAACTCCGGGCAGATCTGCCTGTGCGGCTCGCGCCTGCTGGTCGAACGCAGCTACTACGATGAATTCCGCGACGCGCTGGTCGCGCGCGCCAAGGCGCTGGTGATCGGCGACCCGGACCTGGCCGAAACCAACCTCGGCCCGGTCGTCTCGCGCGCTCACCACGAGAAGGTGCTGGGCTGCCTGGCCCTGGCCCGCGAGGAAGGCGGCAAGATGCTGTGCGGCGGCGAGGCCGTGCGGCCCGCGGGCCGCTGCGCCGACGGCTGGTTCATCGCGCCCACGGTCATCGAAGGCCTGGGCCCGCACTGCCGCACCAACACCGAGGAAATCTTCGGGCCGGTGGTTACGCTGCAGCCCTTCGACACCGACGAAGAGGCCCTCGCGCTCGCCAACGCCACGCCCTACGGCCTCTCGGCCAGCGTCTGGACCCAGGACCTGGGCCGCGCGCACCGCCTCGCCGCGGCGCTCGAGGCCGGCGTGGTCTGGGTCAACACCTGGATGAACCGCGACCTGCGCACGCCCTTCGGCGGCGTGAAGCAGTCCGGCATCGGCCGCGAGGGCGGCTGGGAAGCGATGCGCTTCTTCACCGAAGCCAAGAACGTCACGATCGATTTGGGATGACACGATGCCTCTGAAGGAACTGCTGGACCGCAACCGGGAATGGGCCGCGAAGGTGCGCGCCGAGGATCCGCAGTTCTTCAGGCGCCTCTCGCAGCTGCAGGCGCCGAAGTACCTATGGATCGGCTGCTCGGATTCGCGCGTGCCGGCCAACCAGATCACCGGGCTGCAGCCGGGCGAGGTGTTCGTGCACCGCAATGTCGCCAACCTCGTCGTGCACACCGACCTCAACTGCCTGAGCACGATCCAGTTCGCGGTGGACGTACTCAAGGTCGAACACATCCTCGTGGTCGGCCACTACGGCTGCGGCGGCGTGCACGCCTCGCTGACCGGCACGCGCGTGGGCCTGGCCGACAACTGGCTGCGCCACGTCGGCGACGTCGCCACCAAGCACGCGGCGATGCTGGCCGAAGTCGACCTCGAGTCCCTGCGCCACGCCCGCCTGTGCGAGCTGAACGTGGTCGAGCAGGTCGTCAACGTCTGCCAGACCACCATCGTCCAGGACGCCTGGAGCCGCGGCCAGAAGCTCAGCGTGCACGGCTGGGTGTACTCCCTGCTCGACGGCCGCGTGCGCGAACTCGGCATGGGCGTCGACAGCCCCGGCGAGCTGCCCGAAGCCTATGCCCTGGCCATGGAACACATCCGCGGCCGCCTGAAGGACACCCCGTGAGCGAAATCATCCACGCCACCTCGGCGCCGCACCCGGTCGGCCGCTACCCGCACGCCCGCCGGGTCGGCAACCTGCTCTTCCTCTCGGGCATCGGCCCGCGCACGCCGGGCACCAACGCGGTGCCGGGCAACGTCTACGGCGCCAAGGGCGAGCTGGTGGACTACGACATCGTCACCCAGTGCCACTCGGTGTTCGCCAACGTGCGCGCGGTGCTCGAGGCCAGCCACTGCCGCTGGGACTGGCTGGTGGACATCACCGTGTACCTGACCGACATCCAGCGCGACTTCAACGCCTACAACGGCGTCTGGGCCGAATACTTCCCGAACGTGGACAAGGCGCCCTGCCGCACCACGCTGGGCATCACCGCGCTGCCGACGCCGATCGCGATCGAGCTCAAGTGCGTCGCCGCCTTCCCGGAGGCCCACCGGTGATCGGCGGCGCCTTCAACCTGCAGCAGTGGATCGATGCGCACCGGCACCTGCTCAAGCCGCCGGTGGCCAACAAGTGCATCGTCGACGGCGATTTCATCATCATGATCGTCGGCGGCCCGAACGCCCGCACCGACTACCACTGGGACGAAGGCCCGGAATTCTTTTACCAGCTCGAAGGCGAGATGGTGCTGAAGGTGCAGGAAGACGGCCAGGCCCGCGACATCCCGATCAAGGCCGGCGAGGTCTTCTACCTGCCGCCGCGGGTGCCGCACTCGCCGCAGCGCAGCGCCGGCGGCATCGGCCTGGTGATCGAACGCAAGCGGCTGCCGCACGAGAAGGACGGCCTGCTGTGGTTCTGCGAGCAGTGCAACCACAAGCTGTACGAGGAGTTCTTCGTGCTGGAGAACATCGAGACCCAGTTCGGCGCCGTGTTCGACCGCTTCTACGGTTCGCGCGCGCACCGCACCTGCCCCGGCTGCGGCCACCTCAACCCGGCGCCGGCGCGCTACGACGCGGAAGCCTGAGCCATGGCTCCCTCGCTCGACCTGCTCACCGCCAACCTGCTCTCGCCCGTGGTGCTGGCCTTCGCGCTGGGCATGATCGCGCGCGGCCTGCGCAGCGACCTCGAGATCCCGTCGGCGATCCAGTCCTACCTCTCGATCTTCCTGCTGCTGGCGATCGGCCTGAAGGGCGGCGTGGCCCTGCACCAGGGCGCGCCCGACAACCTCTGGCTGCTGCTCGGCGTGACCATCGTCGCCGGCATCGCCACGGCGGCCACGGCCTACCTGCTCGCGCGCACCTGGCTGCGCGACGACGCGCTGCAGGCGGGCGCCATCGCCGCGCACTACGGGTCGGTGTCGGCGGTGACCTTCATCGCCGCGCAGCAGTTCGTCGAACGCACCGGCGACACCTCGCCGGCGGTGCTGGTGGCGCTGGTGGTGGCGCTGGAGATCCCGGCCATCCTGCTCGGCATCGGCCTGGCCCGCGGCGGCGGACGCCCCAGCTGGCACCAGGTGCGCGAAGTGCTGACCGGCCGCACCGCGGTGCTGCTGATCGGCGGCCTGGCCATCGGCGCCATCGCCGGGCGCGACGGCGTGAAGGCCGTGGACGCGATGTACTTCCAGCTGTTCCAGGGCATGCTGATGCTGTTCATGCTCGACATGGGCCTGGTCGCCGCCAGCCAGCTGCGCCAGCTCACCCGCGGCGTCGGGCGGCTGGTGGTGTTCGCCACCGTGCTGCCGCTGGTGCACGGCCTGGCCGGCACCGCCATCGGGCACGCGGTCGGGCTGGGCGTCGCGGGCGCCACCGTGTTCGGCGCCATGCTGGCCAGCGCGTCCTACATCGCCGCGCCGGCCTCGGTGCGGGCCTCGCTGCCGGAGGCCGACGCCGGCCGCTGCATCACGGCCTCGCTGGGCCTGACCTTCCCCTTCAACCTGGCCCTGGGCATCCCGGCCTACGCCGCGTTCGCGCGCTGGCTCGGCGCCTGAGCCCGGCGGGATAGAATCGCCGCCATGCTCAAGATCGACACCCACGCCCACTACCTGCCCCGCACCTGGCCGAACCTGGCCGAGAAGTACGGCGACCCGCGCTTCCCGGTGATCCACCACGAGGACGGGCGCGCGCGCATCTACAAGGACGGCAAGTTCTTCCGCGAGATCTGGTCCAAGACCTGGGACCCGGCCGAGCGCATCGCCGACTACGCGAAGTTCGGCGTGCAGGTGCAGGTGCTGAGCACGGTGCCGGTGATGTTCAGCTACTGGGCCAAGCCGCAGCACGCGCTGGAGCTGCACCAGGCGCTCAACGACCACATGGCCGAGGCCTGCCGCGACCACCGCCGCCACTGCGCGGGCATCGGCACGGTGCCGCTGCAGTCGCCGCGCCTCGCCGTGCAGGAGCTCGAGCGCTGCATCGACCAGCTGGGCCTGCAGGGCGTGCAGATCGGTTCGCACATCGGCGACTGGAACCTGGACGCGCCCGAGCTGCTGCCTTTCTTCGAGGCGGCGCAGGACCTCGGCGCGGCCATCCTGGTGCATCCGTGGGACATGATGGGCAGCGAATCCATGCCCAAGTACTGGATGCCCTGGCTGGTGGGAATGCCGGCCGAGCAGAGCCGCGCGGCCTGCGCGCTGATCTTCGGCGGCGTGCTCGAGCGCTTCCCGCGGCTGAAGGTGTGCCTGGCCCACGGCGGCGGCAGCTTCCCCTACACCATCGGCCGCATCGAGCACGGCTTCAACATGCGCCCCGACCTGGTGGCCACCGACAACCCGCACAACCCGCGCAGCTACCTGCCCAAGCTCTACTTTGATTCGTGGGTGGCCGACAACCGCGCGCTGCGCTACCTGCTCGACACCGTCGGCGTGCCGCGGGTGATGCTGGGCACCGACTACCCGTTCCCGCTGGGCGAGCAGGTGCCGGGCGCCGGCATCGCCGCGCTCGGGCTGGGCGAGGCCGACGAGGCGCGGCTCTACCACGGCACCGCACTGGAATGGCTGGGCCTGCCGCTGTCGAGGTTCGAATGACCCTGGACCTGGCCCACGCGCAGGCGCTCGACGCCGCCGACCCGCTGCGCGAGTTCCGCGCGCGCTTTCATATCCCGCAGCACCATGGCGCCGACCAGGCCTATTTCTGCGGCAACTCGCTGGGCCTGCAGCCGCGCGCGGTGCGCGCCGCGCTGGTGCAGGAGCTCGACGACTGGGCCGCGCTAGGCGTCGAGGCGCATTTCCGCGGCAAGCATCCGTGGATGCCCTACCACGCCGAGGTGCGCGAGGGCCTCGCGTCGCTGGTCGGCGCGCTGCCCTCGGAAGTGGTGGCGATGAACTCGCTGACCGCCAACCTGCATTTCCTGATGGTGAGCTTCTACCGGCCAACGCGCGAGCGCCCGGCGATCCTGATCGAGGCGGGCGCGTTTCCGTCCGACCGCTACGGCGTGGAGTCACAGATCCGCTTCCACGGCTTCGACCCCGCCACCGACCTGATCGAGCTGGCCGCCGACGAGCCGGGCGGCACGATCTCGATGGAAGCCATCGAACGCACGCTGGCCGAGCACGGCCACCGCATCGCGCTGGTGCTGTGGCCGGGCGTGCAGTACCGCACCGGCCAGGCCTTCGACCTCAAGCGCATCGTCGAGCTCGCGCATGCGCGCGGCTGCGTGGTCGGCTTCGACCTCGCCCACGGCGCCGGCAACCTGAAGCTGGCGCTGCACGACAGCGGCGTCGATTTCGCGGCGTGGTGCCACTACAAATACTGCAATGCGGGCCCCGGCGCGGTGGCGGGCGCGTTCGTGCATGAGCGCCATGCCGTGTCCGACCGGCCGCGCTTCGCCGGCTGGTGGGGCCACGACCAGGCCACGCGCTTCAAGATGGGCCCCGAGTTCCGGGCCACGCCCGGCGCGGAGGGCTGGCAGCTGAGCAACCCGCCGATCCTGGCGCTGGCGCCGCTGCGGGTTTCGCTGGAGCTGTTCGCCGAGGCCGGCATGGACCGGCTGCGCGCGAAATCCGAAATGCTGACCGGCCATCTCGAGGCGCTGATCGCCGCGCGCATCGCCAATGTGGTCGAGGTGGTGACGCCCGCCGACCCGGCGCGGCGCGGCTGCCAGCTCTCGCTGCGGGTGCAGGGCGGTCGCGAGCGTGGTCGGGCGCTGTTCGAGTACCTCGAGGCGCGCGGCATCGTCGGCGACTGGCGCGAGCCCGACGTGATCCGCATCTCGCCGGTGCCGCTGTACAACCGCTTCACCGACCTGCACCGCTTCGTGGACGCGGTGGAAAGCTGGCGCGACGGCGGCTGACCGTGCCCAACCTGCGCCGCGACTCGTTCACCCAGCTGCGCGAGCTGATGCGCTGGCGGGTGGCGATGGTGCTGTCGGTGCTGATCTTCGCGCTCATGATCGTGCTGGGCACGATCAACACGCAGCTCGGGCTGGCCGACACGGCCCTGCTGGCCTGGATCTCACTGGCCGTCGCGGGTGGCTGCATCCTGGCGTTGGCGCTCTTGCCCAAGCATCTTGGCGGCACCGTGTTCTTCGTCAGCATCGGCGCGCTGCTGGTGGGCGTGATGGTGTTCGGGCTGCACCACGACCGGCCGATGCAGCACTGGGCCTACATCTTCCCGCCCGTGCTGGTGTTCCTGGTGTCGTCGCGGGTGGCGCTGGCCGGGATGCTGGCCTTCGGCGTCTACGCGTCGGCGATGCTGGCGCCGCTGGTGCCGGCGATCGACGTGGTGCGGTTCTCCAGCGGCTACGGGCTGCTGGTGTGCTTCATGTTCACCTACGCGCTGCTGCAGGAGCGCGCGGCGAAGATGCTGCGCTACCACTCCGACCACGACGCACTGAGCAACTGCCTGAACCGCCGCACCTTCAACGAAGCCGTCGAGCAGCTGGCGGGCAACCGCAGCACCGCGGCCGGCTGCGTGTTCCTGCTGATCGACATCGACCACTTCAAGGCCATCAACGACCGCCACGGGCACCTGGCCGGCGACCGCATCATCACCCTGGTCGCGGCCGAACTGGGCCGGGCGCTGGAGGCCGACATGCCACTGTTCCGCTACGGCGGCGAGGAGTTCTCGGTGCTGCTGGCCGACCACGACCTGGCGCAGGCCACCGCCACCGCCGAGCGCCTGCGCGCCGCGGTGGCGGCCGCCGATTTCCAGGGCGTGCCGGTGACCATCAGCATCGGCCTGGCCGCCTGGCGCCGCGGCGAAGGCAGCATCACCGCCGCGCTCGACCGCGCCGACCGCGCCCTCTACGAAGCCAAGCGCGGCGGCCGCAACCGCGTCGTCGCCGACGCCCCGACCGCCTGAATTCCCGGATACCGCCCCGTGCAGCCCAAACCCCACTCCCCGATCACGATCGCCGGCGCCGGACTGGCCGGCGCCCTGCTGGCCACCCTGCTCGCCCGCCGCGGCTGGGCCGTCGAAGTATTCGAAAAGCGCCCCGACCCGCGCCGCAAGGGCTACGAGGGCGGGCGCTCGATCAACCTTGCGCTGGCCGAGCGTGGCCTCGACGCGCTGCGGCAGGCGGGCCTGCAGGACGTGGTGATGGCGCAGGCGGTGATGATGCGCGGCCGCATGGTGCATCCGCCCGGCGGTGGCGAGCACCTGCAGCGCTACGGGCGCGACGACAGCGAGGTGATCTGGTCGGTGCATCGCGGGCGGCTCAACATCGCCCTGCTCGATGCCGCGGAGGCCGCGGGCGCGAAGATCCACTTCAGCCACCGGCTAGACGGCGTGGACTTCGACGCGCGGCGCGCGCGCTTCGTCAACGACCACGACCGCACCGCGCGCGAGCTCGATTTCGAGGCGCTGCTGGGCTGCGACGGCGCGGGTTCGGGCGTGCGCGAGGCGCTGCGGCCGCGGCTGGACCTGGGCGAGCGCTTCGAGCCGCTCGGCCATGGCTACAAGGAGCTGGAGATCCCGCCGGCGGCGGACGGCGGCTTCCGCATCGAGCCCAACGCGCTGCACATCTGGCCGCGCGGCGGCTACATGTGCATCGCCCTGCCCAACACCGAACAGACCTTCACGGTGACGCTGTTCCTGCCGATGCAGGGCGATCCGAGCTTCGCCACCCTGCCCGACCTGGCCGCGGCGCGCGATTTCTTCGCCCGCGACTTCGCCGATGCGCTGCCGCTGCTGCCCGACTTCGACGCCGACTGGACCGACAACCCGGTCAGCGGCCTGGGCACGCTGAGCCTCAAGCGCTGGCACCTGGACGGCCGCGCGGTGCTGCTGGGCGACGCCGCGCACGCGATGGTGCCTTTCCACGGGCAGGGCATGAACTGCGCGTTCGAGGATTGCATCGCGCTGGACCGGCACATCGCCGCGGCCGCAGATTTCGAGACCGCGTTCGCGGGCTTCGAGGCCGAGCGCCGCCCGAACGCCGATGCGATCCAGGCCATGGCGCTGGAGAACTACGTCGAGATGCGCGACCGCGTGGACGACGCCGACTACCTGCTGCAGCGCAAGCTGGAGGTGACGCTGGCCGAGCGGCACCCGGGCCACTTCGTGCCGCGCTATTCGATGGTGAGCTTCACCACGATTCCCTACGCCACGGCGTTCGAGCGCGGCAAGGTGCAGCGGCAGATCCTGGTCGAGGCCACGCGCGGCCGCGCCTCGCTGGACGAGGTCGACTTCGCCGCCGCCGATGCGCTGGTGCACGAGAGGCTGGCGCCGCTCTGATGGCCGCCAGCTTCCTCTGGTACGACCTCGAGACCTTCGGCCGCGACCCGCGGCGCACGCGCATCGCCCAGTTCGCGGCGATCCGCACCGACCACGAGCTCAATCCCGTGGGCGAGCCGATCAGCCTGTTCTGCCAGCCGGCCGACGACCTGCTGCCTTCGCCCGGCGCGACGATGATCACCGGCATCACGCCGCAGCAGGCCAAGGCCGACGGGCTGCCCGAGGCCGCGTTCATGGCGCGGCTGGCCGACGAGTTCATGCAGCCGCAGACCTGCGCGGTGGGCTACAACTCGATCCGCTTCGACGACGAGTTCGTGCGCTTCGGGCTGTACCGCAATTTCCACGATGCCTACGAGCGCGAGTGGCGCAACGGCAACTCGCGCTGGGACCTGCTGGACGTGCTGCGCCTGGCCGAGGCCCTGCGCCCCGAAGGCCTGGAATGGCCGCTGCGCGAGGACGGCGCGCCCAGCTTCAAGCTCGAACACCTGGCGGCCGCCAACGGCGTGCGCGAGGGCGACGCCCACGAGGCGCTGAGCGACGTGCGCGCGCTGATCGGCCTGGCCCGCAAGTTCAAGGCGGCCCAGCCCAAGCTCTGGGACTACGCCTTCGCCCTGCGCGACAAGCGCAAGGTGGCCGCGCTGATGGACGTGGCGAACCTGACGCCGCTGCTGCACATCTCCTCGCGCTACCCGGCCAGCCGGCACTGTGCCGCGCTGGTGGCGCCGATCGCGCGGCACCCGAAGATCGAGTCGCGCATCCTGGTGTGCGGGCTGGACGAGGAGCCGGATGCGCTGCTGGCCCTCGAACCCGACGAGATCGCGGACCGCCTGTACACGCCCGCCGCCGACCTGCCCGAGGGCGAGCGCCGCATTCCGCTCAAGGAAGTGCACACCAACAAGTGCCCGATCCTGCTGCCGCTGGAGCACCTGCGCGCCGCCGACTTCCAGCGGCTGGGCATCGACCGCGACGCTTGCCTGGCCCGCGCCGAGCGGCTGCGCAGCGCGCCCGGGCTGGCCGAGAAGGTGCGCCGCGTGTTCGCCATCGAGACCGCGCGCGAGCCGGCCGACGCCGATGCCGCGCTTTACGACGGCTTCCCGTCCGACGCCGACAAGCGCCTGTTCCCGCGCGTGCGCAGCGCCTCGCCGGCCGAATTGCCTGACCTGGGCCCGCGCTTCGACGACCCGCGCTTCGCCGAACTGCTGTTCCGCTACCAGGCCCGCAACTGGCCCGACACGCTGGACGCCGCCGGTCGCGCCCGCTGGGACGCCTACCGTCGCACCCGCCTGGGCAGCGCCAGCGGTCTGTCGGAATACGATTTCACGAGTTATTACGCCGAAATCGAGACACTGCGCGCCACCACGGAGCCCGGCCCCAAGCAGGCCTGGCTCGACGCCCTGCAGGACTGGGGGCAAACCCTGGAACGCGAACTGGCATGAGCACCTACTTCAGCGACAAGACCTTCAAGTTCCTGCGCGCGCTGGCGCGCAACAACAGCCGCGAGTGGTTCAACGACCACCGCAAGGACTACGAGCAGCACCTGAAGGAACCCTTCCAGGCCCTGATCACCGACCTGGCGCCGGACCTGCTGATGATCAGCCCGCACTACCGCGCCGACCCGCGCGGCACCGGCGGCTCGCTGTTCCGCATCAACCGCGACACCCGCTTCTCGAACGACAAGACCCCGTACAAGACCTGGGGCGGCGCGCGCTTCTTTCACGCCCGCAGCAAGCAGGTGGCGGCACCGTCGTTCTACCTGCACATCCAGCCCGGCGGCTGCTTCCTCGGCGGCGGCATCTGGCACCCCGAGCCGGACATCCAGCGCAAGATCCGCAACTTCCTGGTCGACAATCCGGCCGGCTGGCAGGCCGTGGTGCAGAAGCCCGCCTTCAAGCGCCGCTTCACGATGTGGGGCGACGCCCTGACCCGCCCACCGCGCGGCTTCCCCGCCGACCATCCGCTGATCGAAGACATCAAGCGCAAGGACTTCACCGCCGGCGAAGCGCTGGAGGACGAGGTGGTGCTTGGCCCGCGGCTTCGCCAGGCCATCGTCTCCGGATTCACCGGCGTAGCCCCGCTCGTTGACTACCTCTGCGCCTCCCTCGACCTCGAGTTCTGAAAAAAGGGGGGCAGAGTGATGTTCTGTTTTAAACAGAAAATCACTCTGACCCCTTTTTTTAAACCTCCGCTGCGGCGGTGCAGCAACGAAATGTGTTGACCTTCACGTTTTCAGGCGGGCATGGTCGGTGTCCATACGCCGGCGCAGGGGAGCACCGGTTCAACCGGACGTGGCCACCCAGGGAAGGGGGAATCGCGTTTCGCATCGAGTTCCTGGGGAGGGATCGTGCGCTATCTACTCATGGCTGCCCTGGCGGCCGCTTCAAGCCTGTGCGAGGCCAATACCGGCGTCGCTTTCGTCCACGGCACCGGCAAGCAGACCAATGCCGCCGCCGATTACTGGCAGTCGCCCTTCATCAACAACGTTCGCGGCGGGCTGGTCGATCCGAACAACTACGTCGTCATCAACTGCGACTTCGAGAAGTACATGTGGGACAACGCGGCCGCCGGGTGCCTGGCCGGCCAGCTGACCACCTTCATCAACAACCGCGGCATCACCCGGCTGATCGTGATCACGCACAGCAACGGCGGCAACGTGATGCGCTGGATCCTGTCGAACCCGACCTGGGACAGCCGCTACCCGAACATCATCGCCAAGACCGTGCGCGTGAATGCGCTGGCGCCCTCGTCCGCCGGCACGCCGCTGGCCGATGCGGTGATCGCCGGCAACGTGTTCGAGAGCGCGCTGGGCTGGCTGCTGGGCTACAAGAACGACGCCGTGCGCATGCAGCAGACCAGCTGGATGGCGAGCTACAACGCGAACTGGCTGCTCGGCACCGCCGGCCGCCCCGCCCTGCCCAAGACCTTCCGCAGCGTGGTGGGCACCGACGTCGATTCGGCGATCTGGGACGGCGACAGCTACTGCGGCGGCTACGCCGAGAACGTCGGCCTGGAGACGACGCAGAACTGGCTGAATTCGTGCTCCGACGGCTTCCTCAACTGCTCCAGCCAGTCGGCTGCGGGCTACGTGTGGTTCCAGGACAAGAGCCGCATGGCGGGCTCCGAGCCGCTGTCGCACAACCAGAGCCGCCGCGCGTGCTTTGGCCTCGACACCATCCTGCGCAACGACATGAGGTCCTGAGCCATGAAGAAGACCCTGTTGTTCTGCCTGATGTCCCTTTCCCTGTCGGCCCAGGCCGCGAACCTGCTGCCGCCGGGCAGCCGCGACCAGGCGCCGTCGCGCCTGGTGTCGGCACCTGCGCCGGCCGGTGACTTCGAACGCAAGCCGGTGGCCTTCGCCTGGGCGCTGGACCCCTGGGCCGAGCTCGAAGCGCCCGCGCCCTTCGTGGCCGAGAGCCGCGAGTACTGGGCGCTGGCCGAAGCCAGCGAGATGCAGGCCGGCCTGAGCATCGACACCACCGCGCCGGGCGCGCTGATCCGCGTCAGCCCCGCCGCGGGCAGCGAGGCGGTCGAGCCCGGCCAGCTGCGCATGCTGCGCAACGGCAAGGCCATCGCCGAGCCGGAAACCTTCGCGCGCCGCGCCAATGCCGCGCAGCTCAAGGCCGCGGGCATGGAGGTGCCGGACGGCTCCGCCATCGTCCAGCTCGCCCCCGAGCAGGGCAAGGGCCGCTTCCAGGTGCAGCTGGCCGAGGCCAAGGGCCGGTACCTGGTGCACGTGTTCGAGCCCAACAGCGAGTACGTGCTCAAGGCCCAGGCCGGTCGTCGCAGCGTACTGGCCGGCGACACCCTCGAGGTGTCGGCGGACCTGGCGAACGGGGCGTCGAAAATGGCCGGTGGCGAAGTCGGCGGTTCGCTCATCTCGCCGTCGGGACGCAGCTACGACCTCGCCTTCCGAAACGGCAAGGCGCAGATCCAGGTGCCCGACGAAGCCGGCACCGCGCCGGGCCTGTGGGAAGTGCACCTCTCGTCGGCCAGCCTCGACCAGGGCGCCAGCATCCAGCGCGATGCCCGCACCGCGGTGGAAGTGACGCGGCCGACCGCGCGCCTGGGCGGCGGCTACCGCTTCGACGCGGCGGCGGTGCGCTTCGAGCTGCCGGTGCAGGTGGCCGCGGCGGGTCGCTACGAGCTGCGCGGCACGCTGTTCGCGACCGGGCCTGATGGCGTGGCGCGGCCGGTGGCGCAGGCGCATTCGGCCAACTGGTTCGAGCCGGGCGCGCGCCAGCTGCCGCTGGCCTTCGGCCGCGGCAACGTGCCCAGCGGGTTCGGCGCACCCTACGAGCTGCGCTTCGTCGAGCTCAAGGACCAGGCCCGGATGGGCACGCTGGAAACCCGCGAGCTGGCCGTGCGCGGCGCGGGCGCCACGCCCGCCCCGCGCGCCGTGCGCCCGCGGGACACGGCGGCGCCGGGTCGCGGCACGGTAGGTCGGGAAACCAGCATCCGCTAGTTCCGCACCTGCGCCAAAGCGGCGATGATGACGGCCGGGCCCTTGGGTCCGGCCGTTTTCTTTCCTGGCGCCGCCCTGCATGGACGCGAGTCTTCGTCGGTTCTCGATCTTCTATTTCTGCTATTACGCCGCGCTGGGTGCCTACACGCCGTACGTCGGGCGCTGGGTGGATGCGCTGGGCCACGGCGGCTACGTGGTCGGCGGCATGCTGGGGCTGTGGTACGGCACGCGCATCATCGCGCCGCCGGCGTGGGCCGCGCTGACGAACCGCAGCGAACGGCCCGGCCACTGGTTCGTCGCCGGCTGCGCGCTGACGCTGCTGTGCTTCTCGGCCTTCGTGTTCACCGGCAGCGCCTGGGCACTGCTGGCGGTGATGGCGGTGTTCGGCCTGTTCTACAACGCGGTGATGCCGCAGTTCGAGGCGATGACGCTGACCGCGCTGGGGCCGCGGGCCGACCATTACGGCCGGCTGCGCGTCTGGGGCTCGATCGGCTTCCTGATCGTGGCCGGCACCTATGGCGCGCTGCTTGATCGCGTCGGCGCCGAGCACTTCGCGTGGGTGACACTGCCGCTGTTCGTGCTGATGGTGGCCGCCGCCTGGCCGCACCGCCACGACCGGCAGGTCGAGCATGCGCCCACCGCCGCCGACGCCGGCCACCTGTGGAAACGCCCCGGCGTACGCCGCTTCCTGCTGGTGGCGCTGCTGATGCAGGCCAGCTTCGGGCCGTTCTATGTGTTCTACACCCTGCACCTGCAGGCGGCCGGGCATTCCGGCGCCACGGTGGGCGGGCTGTGGGCGCTGGGCGTGCTGATCGAGATCGCGATGTTCTGGAAAGCGCCCAAGCTGATCGCCCGCTTCGGCGCGAGCCGGTTGCTGATGGTGTGCCTGGCCGTGACCGTGCTGCGCTGGATCGTCACCGCGCTGTACGCCGAATCCCTGCCGATCATGGCGCTGGCCCAGGCCACGCATGCGCTCAGCTTCGCCACCTTCTACGCCTGCTGCATGCGCCTGATGGCCGACTTCTTCCCCGGCCGCCGCGCCGGCGCCGGCCAGAGCCTGTTCTTCGGCTTCAGCCAGGGCGTGGGCGGGGTGCTGGGCGCGGGGCTGGCGGCGGTGGCGTGGGAACGCAGCGGCGGCGAGCTGGCGTTCCTGGTGGGTGCGGGCGTGGCAGCGGTGGCGTGGGTGGTCTACGCGCTGCGGCGTCAGTCGGTGTCCGTGGAAGCGCCGTAGCGGGCAAGCCGCTGCGCCAGCGTTCCGGTGTGCAGCTCGAACAGGTGGTTGTCGAAGTCGTGGACGTAGAGCGACTGGCCCTCGCCTTCCACGCGCGGCCGGGGGGGGCGGATATCGACCCCCAAGGCCTCAAGGCGAGCCTGGTGCTTGGGAAGATCGGCCTCATCCACCTCGAAGGCAACGTGCTGGTAGGAACGCTCCGCCGGCGACTCGCCCTCCATTGCCGCCAGCCAAGTCCCACCCAGCAGGAAGAATTTCTCCCGCGACAGCGAGAATTCGCGGCCAGCGCTGTCGTACACCTCGCGTGCACCCAGACCTTGGCACAGGAACGTTGCCATCCGCTCCAGGTCGCGGACGATGAATGTGATGTGGCTGATTCCCTTCATGGCGATTGGCTCCACCTGGCAAGCGCCGCTGCGAATGTCGGACGCAGAACCCAGGTGATTTCGCCCGTGGATTCATCCACCCCGAAGGTGCAAAAACAGGTAATTCCCTGCGCATCTGGTGCGACGTCCAGGTATTCACGAATCAGCGACCCGACACCACCGTAGATATTGGAGGCGCGATCGCTCCAGCCCATCGCCAGAGACATTTCTCTCGCCGTCATGGACATCCCGGGACAGTTCATGTGGGTTCGAAGCATTTCGCGCTGGACCTCAGTGAGCCGCTCGCCCACCTTCGCCAGAATGCGATCAAAATCATTGAGAGTGGCCTGATCTGGAGTCCTCATGGTGCCGATGGCCAAGGCTAACCCTCGTTGGTGACGCCGAACGGCACGTGCCCGGTGGCCACGTGCTGGCTGGCGTTCTCGATGTTGTGGCGCGAATCGTCGAAGAAGATGTCGGCGCCGAAGGCCTGCAGGAACGGGCCCTTGTTGCGGCCGCCGAGGAACATGGCTTCGTCAAGGCGTACGCCCCACTCGCGCAGGGTCAGGATCACGCGCTCGTGGGCGGGGGCCGAGCGGGCGGTGACGAGCGCGGTGCGGATCGGCGAATCCTCGCCCGGCGGGAAGGCCAGCTGCAGTTCGTGCAGGGCCGCCAGGAAGCCGCGGAAGGGGCCGCCGGACAGTGGCTCATTCACCCGCGTGGATTCGTTGTCGTGGAAGGCCGCGAGGCCCTCGGTCTGCGACACGCGCTCGGACTCGTCGCCGAAGATCACCGCGTCGCCGTCGAAGGCGATGCGCAGCTGCGGGTGGGCGGGCTCGTAGGCCTTGGCCGGCAGGATGGTGGCGGCGGCGAAGCCGTGCTCGAGCGCGCTGCGCACCGAGGCCGGGTTGGCCGACAGGAACAGCTGGGCGCCGAAGGGCTTGATGTAGGGCCAGGTCTCGGCGCCGCTGGTGAACACGGCGCGGACGATGCCAAGGCCGTAGTGCCGGATCGAATTGAAGATGCGCAGGCCGGTATCGGAGGAATTGCGCGAGAGCAGCACCACTTCGACCCGCGGCGCTTCGGGCGGCGCGCCGGCGTTGAGCGCCAGCAGCTTCTGCACCAGCGGGAAGGCGATGCCGGGCGCCAGCACGTCCTTCTCGCGGCTGCGCTGGAACTCGGCGTAGGCCTCGAGCCCGCTGGCCTGGAACAGCGCGTGGCTGTCCTCGAGGTCGAACAGTGCGCGCGCGGTGATGGCGACGACCAGGCGGTCGGCGGGGCGGGCGGGCGGCGCGGACAGGGGACTCATCGCTCAGGTCAGGAACTGTTCGTTGAGGATGCGTTCTTCCAGGTTGTGCTCGCGGTCGAACAGCAACGTGACCTGGTGCTGGCGCGATTCAAGGATGCTGACCTCCGCCACGTCGCGCACCTCGTGCGAGTCGGCGGTGGCGCTGACCGGGCGCTTGTAGCCATCCAGCACCTCCAGCCGCACCTCGGTATCGGCCCGCAGCAGCGCGCCGCGCCAGCGCCGCGGGCGGAAGGCGGCGATCGGCGTCAGCGCGATCACCTGCGAGCCCAGCGGCAGGATCGGGCCATGCGCGGAGAAGTTGTAGGCGGTGCTGCCCGCGGGCGTGGCCACGAGGGCGCCGTCGCACACCAGCTCCTCCAGCCGCACTTGGCCGTTGAGGTGCACGCGCAGGTGCGCGGCCTGGCGCGTCTGGCGCAGCAGCGAGACTTCGTTGTAGGCCAGCGAGTTCACGGTGGCGCCGGATTCGGTGGTGGCGCGCATCTCCAGCGGATGCAGCACCGTGGCCTCGGCTGCGTGCAGGCGCTCGACCAGGCTCTCGGGCCGGTGCTGGTTCATCAGGAAGCCGACGGTGCCGAGCTTCATGCCGTAAACGGGGATGCCCAGCGGGCCGTGCCGGTGCAGGGTCTGCAGCATGAAGCCGTCGCCGCCGAGGGCGCAGATGACGTCTGCCTCAGCGGGCGCGGCCTGGCCATGCGCGGCCGTGAGTTTGGCCAGGGCGGCCTGGGCTTCCGGCGACGGGCTGGCCAGGAAGGCGATGCGCGGATGGGCGGGCAAGGACATGCCCGAAGCTTACGGCATGTCTTGTGACTGTAGGAGGGCCTTCAGGCCCGAAGCTTTTCGGCTGAGAGCTTCGGGCCTGAAGGCCCTCCTACAAAGGGGCCGTAGTCAGCGGGCGCCGGCGGCGACGACCTGGGCCAGGCGGCGCACGGCCACCGACAGCGTCGGGTAGTCGAGGCCGCGCAGGTTCCGCATGTCGGCGAACATGGCCATGGTGTACTTCAGCGTGGCGTCGTCGCGGGCCAGCCAGGCCTCGACCAGGGCCTGCGGCTTGGCGCCGGCACCGGCCGCGCCGAGCACCTGCGCCACCAGCGCACGCTGCTGCGCCTGCAGCTCGTCGCGCAGCACACCGCGGGCCTGGGCGTGCCAGCGGCCCTCGACCGGCAGCGCTTCCACGCTGTCCATCAGCCACTTGGTGTGCAGCGCGTCGGAGAGGTTGAAGTAGGCCGCGGCCACGTCCACCACCGGCAGGCGCTGCTCGATCGCCACCTCGACGATGTCCAGCGCGTAGGCCAGGAACGGCAGGCTGGCGAAGGACTGGGCCAGGTCTTCCGGGAAGCCCAGCTGCTGCCAGTGCGCAACGTCGGCCAGCAGCTCGGCGCGGGCCTCGGCCGGCAGCAGGCCGGCCAGCGAGGCGCGCAGCGCCGCCACGCCACCGGCGTAGCGCTCGACCTTCTCGGCGATATTGAGGTTCTCGCCCGGGCGGTTGAGCAGCCACCGGGTCATGTTGCGCTGCAGGTGCCAGATGCTGGTGAGGGCGTCGAGCTGGGCGGCTTCGGGCACCTTCAGGTCGAGCGCGTCGATGCGCGCCCACAGCTCGCGCGCCTCCAGCACTTCGCGGCTGATGGTGAAGGCCTTGGCGATCTGCGCCGGGCTCTCGCCGGTGTCTTCCTGCATGCGCAGGATGAAGGTCGAGCCCATGCGGTTCACGGTGGAGTTGGTGACCGCCGTGGCGATGATCTCGCGGCGCAGGCGGTGGTTCTCCATGTCCTGCGCGTACTTCTCCTGCAGGGCATTGGGGAAGTAGCGCACCAGCTCCTTCGACAGGTACGGGTCTTCCGGCACGTCCGAGTCGAGCATCTGGTTGAACACGACGATCTTGTCGTAGCTCAGCAGCACCGACAGCTCGGGGCGGGTGAGGCCCTGGCCGCGCGCCTTGCGGTCGTTGAGCTCGGCGTCGCTGGGCAGGAACTCGATGGCGCGGTCGAGCAGGCCTTCGCCCTCGAGCGTGCGGATGAAGTGGCCGAACGAGCCCAGGCGCGACGCGCTCATCCGCTCCATCAGGCTGATGGCCTGGTTCTGGCGGTAGTTGTCGTTGATCACCAGTTCGCCGACCTCGTCGGTCATGCTCGCCAGCAGGGCGTTGCGCTGTTCCTGGCTCAGCTCGCCGCGCTTGACCGGCGCCGAGAGCAGGATCTTGATGTTGACCTCGTGGTCGGAGGTGTCCACGCCGGCCGAGTTGTCGATGAAGTCGGTGTTGACCAGCACGCCGGCCCAGGCCGCCTCTATGCGGCCCTTCTGGGTCATGCCCAGGTTGCCGCCCTCGCCCACCGCCTTGCAGCGCAGCTCGTTGCCGTTGACGCGCAGGCCGTTGTTGGCGCGGTCGCCCGCGTCGGCGTGGGTCTCGGACGAAGCCTTGACGTAGGTGCCGATGCCGCCGTTCCAGAGCAGGTCCACCGGCGCCTTGAGGATGGCGTTCATCAGCTCGTTGGGGCTGAGCTGCTCGGTGCCGGCCGGCAGGTCGAGCGCCTCGCGCACCTGCGGCGTGATCGCGATCGACTTGGCCGAGCGCGGGTGCACGCCGCCGCCCTCGGAGATCAGCGAACGGTCGTAGTCGTCCCAGCTCGAACGCGGCAGCTTGAACATGCGCTCGCGCTCGACGTAGCTGCGCGCCGAATCCGGGTTCGGGTCGAGGAAGATGTGGCGGTGGTCGAAGGCCGCCACCAGGCGGATGTGCTTCGAGAGCAGCATGCCGTTGCCGAACACGTCGCCCGACATGTCGCCGATGCCGACGCAGGTGAAGTCCTGCGACTGGCTGTCGATGCCCAGCGCGCGGAAGTGGCGCTTGACCGACTCCCACGCACCCTTGGCGGTGATGCCCATGCCCTTGTGGTCATAGCCCACCGAACCGCCGGACGCGAACGCATCGCCCAGCCAGAAGCCATGCTCGGCCGAGATGCCGTTGGCGATGTCGGAAAAGGTGGCGGTGCCCTTGTCGGCCGCGACCACCAGGTACGGGTCGTCGCCGTCGTGGCGCACCACGTCGACCGGATGCACCACTTCGCCGTCCACCAGGTTGTCGGTGATGTCGAGCAGGCCGTTGATGAAGCGCTTGTAGCAGGCGATGCCCTCGGCCAGCTGCGCGTCGCGGTCGCCGCCCACCGGCGGGCGCTTGACCACGAAGCCGCCCTTCGAGCCCACGGGCACGATGACGGTGTTCTTGACCATCTGCGCCTTGACCAGGCCCAGCACTTCCGTGCGGAAGTCCTCGCGGCGGTCGGACCAGCGCAGGCCGCCGCGGGCCACCGGCCCGAAGCGCAGGTGCACGCCCTCGACGAACGGCGAGTAGACGAAGATCTCGCGGTACGGCCGCGGCTTGGGCAGCTCCGGCACCTTGGCCGGGTCGAACTTGAAGCTGATGTAGTCGCGGTGCGTGCCGCCCTTCTTCTGGTAGAAGTTGGTGCGCAGCGTGGCGTTGATCAGGCTCATGTAGCCGCGCAGGATGCGGTCGTCGTCGATGCTCGAGACCACGGTGTCGAGCAGGATCTCGAGCGCGTCGGCGCAGGCGTCGATCTGGGCGGTGCGGTCGAGCGCACGCGCCGCGGCGATTTCCTGCGGGATCGTGTCGAGCGCCTGGCGGCGCTCCTTCGGCAGCAGCCAGGCGATCTGGTCGTGCAGGGCCTGCTGGCCGGCGGCATCGAGCGGCTGCTCGCGGCCCGGCTCGAAGCGCGCGGCGAACAGTTCGTACAGGAGGCGCGCGATCACCGGGTAACGCTGCAGCGTCTCTTCCATGTACGGCTGCGAGAACGGCACGCCGGTCTGCAGGGCGTACTTGGTGTAGCCGCGCAGCATGGCGATGTCGCGCCATTCCAGGCGGGCGCTGGGCAGCAGGCGGTTGAACCCGTCGTTCTCGGCGGCGCCGCGCCAGACTTCGGCGAAGGCCTCCTCGAAGGGCTTGCGGGCCGCTTCCACGTCGATCTCGCCGTGCAGCGGCTGCACCTCGAAGTCCTGGATGGACAGGCGCTCGCCGTCGACGTCGATGACGTACGGGTGCTCGGTGAGGATGCGCAGGCCGAGGTTCTCCATCACCGGCAGCACGTCCGACAGCGCGATGTCGCTGCTGCGGCGGATCAGCTTGAAGCCGAGCTTCTCGCCCACCCGGTAGAACGACACGCGCTGGTCGTCGGGACCGGCGAGTTCAGCCGCCTGCACCACGTCGGCGGCGGCGATCTGCGGGCTGACCTTCTCGACGTAGCCGGCGGGCAGGCTGCGCCCGTAGCGCTGGAACAGGCGCAGGCCCTGCTCCTCGCCCAGGTCGCGGACCAGCGTCTCGCGCAGCTCGTCGTGCCAGTCGCGGACGATGCGGGCCAGCTCGGCCTCGAGCTTGTCCTGCTCGAAGGCGACCTTGCAGCCGGCCTTCGGGCGGATCACCAGGTGCAGCTGCGCCAGCGGCGACTCGCCGATCTGCACGCTGTGGTCGAGGCGCTCGCCCTGCAGCTCGGCCATCAGCAGCGCTTCGATGCGCTGGCGGATGCCGGTGTTGAAGCGGTCGCGCGGGATGTAGACCAGGGCCGAGAAGAAGCGGCCATAACGGTCGCGGCGCAGGAACAGGCGGGTGCGCGCGCGCTCCTGCAGGCCCAGGATGCCCATCGCGGTGCGCTGCAGCTCTTCGGCGCTGGACTGGAACAGCTCGTCGCGCGGCAGGGTCTCGAGGATGTGGCGCAGGGCCTTGCCGCTGTGGCTGTTGGGCGCCAGGTCGGACGAGGCCATCACGAACTCGTGGCGCTGGCGCACCAGCGGGATTTCCCACGGGCGGCGGTTGTAGGCGCTGGAGGTGTAGAGGCCGAGGAAGCGGTGCTCGCGCACGGCGCGGCCGCTCTCGTCGAACACCAGCACGCCGATGTAGTCCATGTAGCCCGGGCGGTGCACGGTGGCGCGGGCGTTGGTCTTGGTGAGGATCAGCGCGTCGAGGGTCTGGCCCGGGGCCAGGTCGGCCGCCGCGAGGCCTTCCACCGGGCGCGGCTGCACCAGGTGGTCCTTGCCGCGCAGCAGGCCCAGGCCGCTGCCCTGCACCGCCGCCAGCTTGCGGTCGGTGACTTCGTATTCGCGGTAGCCCAGGAAGGTGAAGTGGTTGTCGGCGGCCCAGCGCAGGAAGGCCTGCGCCTCGGCGCGGCCGGCGGCATCCACCGGCATCGGGCTGGTCTCGAGCCCGTCGGCGATGCGCACCATCGTGTCGCGCATCACCTGCCAGTCGGTCACCGCCTCGCGCACGTCCGACAGCGCGGCCAGCAGGGCCTTCTCGATCGCCTGCAGGGTGTCGGCATCGGCCTGGCGGTCGATCTCGAGGTACATCATGGATTCGGGCAGGCCCTGGCCCACGTCCTGCAGCTGGCCGGCGGCGTCACGCGCCACGTTGAAGACCGGGTGCGCGATCTGGTGCAGCGAGGCACCGAACTGCGCCAGCGCCATCCGCACCGAATCGACCAGGAACGGCATGTCGTCGTTGACGATGCGCACCACGGTGTGGGTGCTGTCGAAGCCGTCGGTGGCGAGGCTGGGGTTGAACACCTGCAGCTTGGGCGCGCCGGCCTTGCGCTGGCGGCAGAAGCCGAGGAAGGACTGCGCCACCTGGGCCCAGTCGCGCGCGGGGCGGCCCGCCAGTTCGTCCTCGGGCAGGCGCGCGAAGAAGCCGCGGGTGAAGCGCTCCAGCAGGGCCTTTTCGGCGACCGGCAGGCCCGCCGGAAGGGCCGCGATGACGGCGTCGAGGGTGTCGGCGGAAGCCAGGGCGTGGGCGTTCATTGACCGCGTTCTCGCAGGGCGTGATTAAAGTGCGAAATTGTAGCCCTGCCCCACGGTTCCGGCCAGCTGAAAAACAGGCAAAAAGAAGCCCCGCTTCAGCGGGGCTTCGGGTACGGCGGCGTACGGATCGCGCTTCAGCGCAGGCCGGTCTCGTTGCGGGCGATGACCAGGCGCTGGATTTCGCTGGTGCCCTCGTAGATCTCGGTGATCTTGGCGTCGCGGAAGTAGCGCTCGAGCGGCATTTCCTTCGAGTAGCCCATGCCGCCGTGGATCTGCAGCGCCTGGTGGGTGATGTACATCGCGGCTTCGGACGCGGTGAGCTTGGCCACCGAGGCTTCGGTGCTGAAGCGGCCGCCGGTCTTGTCGGCCTCGGCCTTGGCCCAGGCGGCGCGCAGGGTCAGGATCTCGGCGGCGTCGAGGCGGCACTTCATGTCGGCGATCTTGGCCTGGATCATCTGGAACGAGCCGATCGGCTGGCCGAAGCTCTTGCGCTCCTTCACGTAGGCCACGGCGGCCTTGTAGGCGGCCTTGGCCAGGCCCACGGCCTGCGAGGCGATGCCGATGCGGCCGGCGTCGAGCACGCCCATCGCGATCTTGAAGCCCTCGCCGTCCTGGCCGACGACTTCATCCGGCGTGGCCACGTAGTCCTGGAACTCGATCTCGCAGGTGGCCGAGGCGCGGATGCCGAGCTTGGGCTCGGTCTTGCCGCGGTGGAAGCCGGGCTTGGCGGTGTCGACCATGAAGGCCGTGATGCCCTTCGCGCCCTTGGACGGGTCGGTGATGGCGAACAGGATGATGTACTTGGCGACCGGGCCGGAGGTGATCCAGCTCTTCTTGCCGTTGATGACGTAGCTGCCGTCGGCCTGCTTGACGGCCTTGCAGCGCATCGCGGTGGCGTCGGAGCCCGACTGCGGCTCGGTGAGCGCGAAGGCGCCGATTTCCTTGCCTTCGGCGATCGCGCGCACGTACTTCTGCTTCTGCGCCTCGGTGCCGAACTTCAGGATGCCGTTGCAGAACAGCGAATTGTTCACCGAGACGATGGTGGAGTGGGCGCAGTCGGCCTCGGCGATCTCGATCATGGCCAGCACGTAGCTGATCGGGTCCATGCCGGCGCCGCCGTACTCGGCCGGCACTTCGATGCCCATCAGGCCGTTCTCGCCCAGCGTGCGGATGTTTTCCAGCGGGAACTCGCCGGTGCGGTCGTGGTGCTCCGCGCTCGGGGCGATCTTCTCCTGCGAGATGCGCCGGGCCACGTCCTGGATCATCAGCTGCTCTTCGGTGAATCGGAAGTCCACGGCGGTTCCTCGGAGGTTGTGCGGAAAGACGCCAATTGTAGCGGCTGGCGCCGGCCCACGCAGGTACACGGCGCGTGAAGCGCGACGCGGTTCGCCTTGACGCCCCCGGTTAGCCGGCCTAACCTTCCATATCTTTGAATCCGGATGAAAGGATAAAGCCATGGACCTCGACGCCTGGTCGGCCTGCCTCAAGGTCCTGGCCGATCCGACCCGGGTCCGGCTGCTGGCCCTGCTCGAGCGCGAGGAGCTGACCGTCGCCGAGCTGTCCGGTATCACCCGACTGGCCCAGCCCCGCGTCTCCACCCACCTGGCCCGGCTGAAGGAGGCCGACCTGGTGCGCGACCGCCGCGCGGGCGTATCGGCCTACTACCGCTTCAACGCCGAATCACTGGACCCGGCCGAAGGCCGCCTGTGGGAGGCGCTGCGCGACAGCACCGACGACCCGCTGCTGCGCCAGGACGCCGACCGCCTGCCCGCCATCCTCGCCGCCCGCGCGGCCGACCAGAACTGGGCCGACTCGGTGGCCGGCGACATGGAGCGCCACTACTCGCCCGGCCGCACCTGGGAAGCCCTGGCCCGCTCCACCCTGCCCCTGCTCGAACCCGGCGACGTGCTCGACGTGGCCTCGGGCGACGGCGTGCTGGGCGAGCTGCTGGCGCCGCACGCCCGCCGCTACGTCTGCGTCGATTCCAGCGCCCGCGTGGTCGGCGCGGCCCGCGAGCGGCTGCGCAAGTACCGCCACGTCGAGGTACTGGAAGGCGACATGCAGGCGCTGGAGTTCCCGGCCGCGCAGTTCGACCTGGTGCTGCTGATGCACGCCCTGACCTATGCCACCAAGCCCGGCCAGGCCATCGCCGAGGCGGCGCGCGTCCTGCGGCGCGGCGGCCGGCTGGTCGCGACCTGCCTGGGCAAGCACGAGCACCAGGCCGCGGTGACGCCCTATGGGCACGTCAACCTCGGCTTCACCGTGAAAGACCTGCGCCGCTATGCCGAGAAGGCCGGCCTCGAGGTCACGGTCTGCGAGCCCGTGACCCGCGAGAAGCGTCCTCCCCATTTCGAAGTTCTGACCCTGCTGGCCCGCAAACCGTGAAGACCCTGCCCTGGCACCACCCCGCCCGCACCGAACGCCTGCTGGCCGCGCTGGCCGAACGCATCCTGGTGATCGACGGCGCGATGGGCACGATGATCCAGCGCCATTCGCTGGACGAAGCGGCCTATCGCGGCGAACGCTTCGCCCAGGGCTGGGACGGGCTGCGGTTCTCCGACGGCCACCAGCACGGCCCGGACTGCGGATGCGGCTCGGACCTGAAGGGCAACAACGACCTGCTCACGCTCACGCAGCCCCAGGTGATCGCGGGCGTGCACCGCGCCTACCTCGCGGCGGGCGCCGACATCCTCGAGACCAACACCTTCAACTCCACCGAAGTGTCGCAGGCCGACTACAAGCTCGAGCACCTGGTGGCCGAACTCAACCGCGAGGGCGCCCGCCTGGCCCGCGCCTGCTGCGACGAGTTCGAAGCCGCCGACCCGTCGCGCCCGCGCTTCGTCGCCGGCGTGCTCGGGCCGACCAGCCGCACCGCCTCGATCAGCCCGAAGGTGGAGGACGCCGGCTACCGCAACATCCATTTCGACGACCTGGTGGCCAACTACATCGAAGCCGCGCGCGGCCTGGTCGAGGGCGGCGCCGACATCCTGATGGTCGAGACGGTGTTCGACACGCTCAATGCCAAGGCGGCGCTGTACGCGCTCGAGGAGCTGTTCGAGGAACTCGGCGCGCGCCTGCCGGTGATGGTGTCGGGCACCATCACCGACCGCAGCGGCCGCACGCTGTCGGGCCAGACCGCCGAGGCCTTCTGGTACTCGCTGCGCC
The DNA here is from genome assembly GCF_036275555.1 of Arenimonas sp. Taxonomy (GTDB): domain Bacteria; phylum Pseudomonadota; class Gammaproteobacteria; order Xanthomonadales; family Xanthomonadaceae; genus Arenimonas. The sequence goes on along the minus strand of NZ_DASUDO010000010.1, from coordinate 21,885 downwards.
ACGCCCGCCCGCTGTCGATCGGCCTGAACTGCGCACTCGGCGCGCGCGACCTGCGCGCGCATATCGACATGCTGTCGCAGGTGGCCGACACCCACGTCAGCTGCCACCCGAACGCCGGCCTGCCCAACGCCTTCGGCGGCTACGACGAGGGCCCGGAGGAAACCGCGGGCGTGCTGCGCGAGTTCGCCGAGGCCGGGCTGCTGAACCTGGTCGGCGGCTGCTGCGGCACCACGCCCGAGCACATCGCGGCGATCGCGAAGGCCGTGGCCGGGCTGCCGCCGCGCCCGATCCCGTCGATCGCGCCCTACACGCGCCTGGCCGGGCTCGAGCCCTTCGTGATCACGCCCGACACCAACTTCGTCAACGTCGGCGAGCGCACCAACGTCACCGGCTCGATCCAGTTCAAGAAGCTGATCCTCGAGGGCCGCTACGACGAAGCCCTGGCCGTGGCCCGCCAGCAGGTCGAGAACGGCGCCCAGGTCATCGACGTCAACATGGACGAGGGCATGCTGGACGCGGAGGCCGCGATGGCCCGCTTCCTCAACCTGATCGCCGCCGAGCCCGACATTGCCCGGGTGCCGGTGATGATCGACAGCTCGAAGTGGAGCGTGATCGAGGCCGGCCTGAAGTGCGTGCAGGGCAAGGCCATCGTCAACTCCATCTCGATGAAGGAAGGCGAGGCCGCCTTCCTCGAACACGCCGCCAAGGTGCGCCGCCATGGCGCCGCGGTGGTGGTGATGGCCTTCGACGAGGTCGGCCAGGCCGACACTTTCGCGCGCAAGGTCGAGATCTGCTCGCGCGCTTACAAGCTGCTGGTCGAGGACGCGGGCTTCCCGCCCGAGGACATCATCTTCGACCCGAACATCTTCGCCATCGCCACCGGCATCGAGGAGCACGACGGCTACGCAGTCGCCTTCATCGAGGCGACGGCGGAACTGAAGGCGCGCTTCCCGCTCAGCCACGTCTCCGGCGGCGTGTCGAACGTGTCGTTCTCGTTCCGCGGCAACAACGCGGTGCGCGAGGCGATCCACGCGGTGTTCCTGTACCACGCCATCCGCTCCGGCATGGACATGGGCATCGTCAACGCCGGCGCGCTGGCGCTGTACGACGACATCGAGCCGGCGCTGCGCGAGGCGGTCGAGGACGTGGTGCTCAACCGGCGCAGCGATGCCACGGAGCGCCTGCTGACGGAAGCCGAGAAGCACAAATCGAAGAAGGGCGAGGTCCGCACCGAGGACCTGGCCTGGCGCGAGGCGCCGGTGGCCGAGCGCATCAAGCACGCGCTGGTGCACGGCATCGACAAGTTCGTCGAGGCCGACACCGAGGAGGCCCGCCAGGCCGCTGCCCGGCCGCTGGATGTCATCGAAGGCCCGCTGATGGCCGGCATGAACGTGGTCGGCGACCTGTTCGGCGCCGGCAAGATGTTCCTGCCGCAGGTGGTGAAGTCGGCGCGGGTGATGAAGAAGGCCGTGGCCATCCTGATCCCCTACATCGAGGCCGAGAAAGCCCTCAACGGCGACGCCGGCAAGCCCAAGGGCAAGGTGCTGATGGCCACGGTGAAGGGCGACGTGCACGACATCGGCAAGAACATCGTCGGCGTGGTGCTGGCCTGCAACAACTTCGACGTGGTGGACCTGGGCGTGATGGTGCCGGCGCAGGTGATCCTGGACCGCGCCCGCGAGGAGAAGGCCGACATCATCGGCCTCTCCGGCCTGATCACGCCCTCGCTGGAGGAAATGAGCCACGTCGCCAGGGAAATGAAGCGGCAGGGCTTCGACATCCCGCTGCTCATCGGCGGCGCCACCACCTCGCGCGCGCACACCGCGCTCAAGATCGACCCGCACTACGCCTCGCCCGTGGTCTGGGTGAAGGACGCCTCGCGCGCGGTCGGCGTCACCCAGTCGCTGCTGAGCGCGGACCTGCGCGCGCCCTTCGTGGCCGCGAACGAGGCCGACTACGCCGAGGTCCGCACCCGCCACGCCAACAAGGGCGATGCCAAGCCGCTGATGCCGCTCGAGCGCGCCCGCGGCAAGAAGTTCGACGGCGGCTGGGCGGACTACGTGCCGCCTGCCCCGCTCAAGCCGGGCCTCACCGTGTTCGACGATTACCCGCTGGCGGACCTGGTCGAGGTGATCGACTGGACGCCCTTCTTCCAGACCTGGGAGCTGGCCGGCCGCTACCCGGCCATCCTCGACGACGCGGTCGTCGGCGCGCAGGCGCGCGAGCTGTACCGCGACGCGCGCGCGATGCTCGACCGCATCGTCCGCGAGAAATGGCTGACAGCGAAGGCCGTGGTCGGCCTGTGGCCGGCCAATGCGGTCGGCGACGACATCCACCTGCACGCCGACGGTGGCGACGCGGTGCTGCACTGCCTGCGCCAGCAGGCGGAGAAACCCGACGACCGGGCCAATTTCTGCCTGGCCGATTTCGTGGCGCCGCGCGACAGCGGCCGCCAGGACTGGGTGGGCGCCTTCGCGGTCACCGCGGGCCTGGGCATCGAGCCGCATGTCGCGCGCTTCGAGGCCGGGCACGACGACTACAACTCGATCATGGTGAAAGCCCTGGCCGACCGCCTGGCCGAGGCCTTCGCCGAGCGCCTGCACCAGAAGGTGCGCACCGAACTCTGGGGCTATGCGCCGGACGAGGCGCTGGACAACGAGGCGCTGGTGCGCGAGCAGTACCGCGGCATCCGCCCGGCCCCCGGTTACCCCGCCTGCCCCGAGCACAGCGAGAAGGCGACGATCTTCCGGCTGCTGGAAGCGGAGAAGCACACCGGGCTGACGCTGACCGAGAGCTTCGCGATGTACCCGGCGGCGGCCGTGAGCGGGCTGTACTTCGCCCACCCGGGCAGCCAGTACTTCGTGGTCGGCCGCCTCTCGCGCGAGCAGGTCGCCGACTACGCCCGCCGCAAGGGCGTGCCGCTGGCCCAGGCCGAGCGCTGGCTGGCCTCGAACCTCGACTACGATCCCGAGTGAGTGCGGCCAGGCCTTAGAATCGGGTGGCCGCAGCCTGCGGCCCCGTCCGGACGCCTGCCATGCCCCTGAATCGCGCGCTTTTCCTGGCCCTGCTCGTCGGCGTCGTGACTGGCTGCCAGTTCGATGCGCGCGGCCGCTCCGCCGAGATGGCGGCGTTCGAGCAGGCCCAGCGCGAGGGCGGCAGCGCCGGGGCGGACGAAGTGGGCGCCACCCGCTTCCTGTTCGACGACTTCAACGGCCTGAGCACCCATACGCTCGAATCGAGTGCGGTGCCGTGGAAGATCGCGGCCACGGCGCTGGTGCTGCACCAGCACCCCGGCGAGCCGCCGACCCAGGCGAAGCTGCTGGCTCAGCTGCAGCGGCACGGGCTGTTCGTACCCACCGCCGTGGCCAACTGGCCCACCGAAGATTCCCCCGCCTTTGCCCGGCCGATGGGCCTGGTGTCCGGACCCGTCGGCCGCCGGTTGCCGCCGTTCGAACTCGAGGTCGCCACCATCGGCTGCGCCAGCTGCCACGCTGGCGCGATTTACGACGCCAACGGCCAGCCGACGCGCGTGGCCTGGCTGGGACTGCCCAACACCTCGCTGGACCTGGACGGTTATGCCGACGCCGTGCTCGACGCGCTGCGCGCCCATCGCGACCGCCGCGACGAGGTCATGGACGCCATCCCGACGCTGTTCCCCGGCACGAGCAAGCGCGAGCTCGGCACCCTGCGCCGCTTCGTGTGGCCCAAGCTGACCGACCGGCTGGCCGTGCTGGGCGACGGCGATGCGCTGCCGTTCCGCAACGGGGGACCGGGCCGCAGCAACGGCATCGACGCGCTGCGCTTCCGGCTGGGCGCGCCGGTGCAGGCCGCGGGCGATGCCGCCACCGTCAGCATCCCCGGCCTGGCCGACCGTGCGCTGCGCAGCGCGCTGCTCGCCGACGGCTTGTACGCGCCCGCGGACGCGGCGCGACTGCGTCCGCTGGAACGCAGCGGCGATCACCCCAGCGCCGCCGACCAGGCGCGGATCGTCGGGTTCTTCACCGTCAGCACGATGGGCGTTCCGCACGCCGAGGCGCCCGAGGCGATGCCGCGGGTGGCCGAAGCGCTCGCCTTCCTAGATCGCCACGCTGCGTCGCCGCCCTTCCCGGGCCCGATCGACGGCGCGCTCGCGGCTCGCGGCAGCGAGGTGTACGCGCAGCGTTGCGCGCAGTGCCACGGCGATTACGCCGAAGCCAAGGGCCGGCCGACGCTGCGGCGCTTCCCGAACCGGCTGTCGCCGCTGGCCGAAATCGGCTCCGACCCGGGCCGCGCCGCGGCGGTGGACGCGGACCTGCTCGATCGCATCCGCGCTTCGACCCTTGGCGACTACCTCGCGGCGGAAGCCACGCGCGGCTACGTCGCGCCCGTGCTCGGCGGCGTCTGGGCGACGGCGCCCTACCTGCACAATGGCTCGGTGCCGACGCTGTGGCACCTGCTCAATCCGGGCGAGCGCCCGGCGCGTTTCCAGGTCGGCGGGCATGCGCTGGACCTGCAGCGGGTGGGCATCGCCGGCGTCGCCGAAGGCAGCGACTGGCGCTATCGCGACGGGTACCGCCCGTGGTCGGACCCGCAGTGGTTCGACACCGCCCTGCCCGGCCGCAGCCGCGCGGGCCACGAGGCGGAAGTGGCCGGCCTCGACGAGGACGCGCAGGCGGCGCTGCTCGAATACCTCAAGCGGCTTTAGCCGCCACCTCGAGCAGCTCGGCCGCCGGCAGCCGCGCGCTGGCCGGCGGCGCGGCGGGCGCGACGCCCACGCGCATGACGTTGACCGCGCGGCGCCCCGCGGGCACGGCCTTCAGCGCCGCCAGCGCATCGCGCCCGCGCGACGTATCGACCAGGGCCGACATCGGCACCGCGGCGAACCCGGCGGCGGCCAGCGCCAGCCAGAACCGGTACCAGCGGCGCCCGGCCTCGAAATCATCCACGCCGTCCGTCACGGCCAGCACCGCGATCGCGGTGGCCGTGCGTGTCTTGCGCGCTTCGTCCACGAGCAGGCCGCCGAGTCCCAGGCGGGCGACCATCGCGGCGACCGCAGGACGCATCAGCACGCGCCCGCCGAGGGCCTCGAGCGGCGACAGCCCGAGGCAGGCGGCATCGAGGCCATCGCGCGTCGCCAGCGGATGGCGGCGCGACAGGCGCAGCCAGGCGTGCAGCTCGGCGCCGATGGACCGGTCGCGCAGCAGGTCGATGCTGGCGGCCTGGTGCGCGGCGGCGAAGCCTTCGAGGGCGGAACCATCCGCGCGCAGGGCGATGCCGGCATGGGCGGCGAACACGGCTTCGAGGCGCGCTTCCGCGTCAGCGGAGGCCGCGACGAAGGCTTGCCGGCAAGAGCGGCGCGAGTCGACCCAGGCCGCGAGCGGATCGGCGACGGCGCCCGGCGCGAGCGCGGCGCGGGCGCGGCGTCGTGGCGTCGGCGGGGGCGGATAGGCCGCCGCGTCCCGCTCGGGCTCACCCAGCTGCCAGCCGTCGGCGCCTGCCGCGAGCCGCAGGCCTTCCCAGGCCATGCCCAGGCCGATGCTGGCGTCGCGGCCCACCGGATCGCCGGCCGCCAGCCAGCGCGTCGGGTCTTCCCAGAGTTCGAGGTAGGCGCCCGCGAGGCGCCAGCGGGCCGGCTGCACGTTGTGTGCACTCGGCGCGCGGGCGGACTGCGAGACCCATTGCGTTACGCGGTCGACGCCGGGGGCGATCATGGCAGGGACTTTCCGAACAGATGCAGGCGATGGAGCGGGCGCGCGCCGAGTTTCTCCAGCTGGCGGAGACTGGCGGCATTGCCGTCCGACACCCAGCTCACGCCAAGCCTGGCATACCCGCCCGCGCGCAGCCCGGCGAACAAGCGGTGCAGCATCACGCCGTTGACGCCCTGCCCGTGGTGGCTGCGCCGCACCGAATAGAACACGATCGCGGCCCGGTCCGGCCGGCGGTGGCGCAGGAAGTGGCACGGCGCGCGCCAGCCGATGCGGTAGCCCATCGCATGCATCATCGGGTTGAGGTCCGGCAGGCACAGCAGCACGCCCACCGGTTCGCCGCGGTGGCGCGCCACGCAGCCCAGCCGCGGATCCATCACCAGCGCCATGCCCTTGCTGGCGAACAGGAACTCGGCTTCGGTCAGCGGCACGAACATCGGGTTGTCGGCGAAACCGTCGTTGAGCACCGCGCAGGCGGCCCGCAGCGCGTCGTCCAGTCGCCAGCGCCGGAGAGGCTCGAAGGACCAGTCGGGGTCGGCCAGCAGCGCCCGCTGCCGCGGCCCCAACAGCGCCTCCTCGGCGACACCGGCGACATCGACTTCAAACGTGCGCATCGGGTACGAGGGCGTGAACCCGCAGGCGGCCAGCAGGCCCGGCAGGTAGGCCGGCGACCAGTCCTGGTAGGTGTAGGGCGCGTGCTCGTGGCCTTCGGTCAACGTGCCGATCATCTGGGTGATGGTCAGGTTGAAGCTGCCCACCAGCTCATCGCAGCCGCGCGCGCCGACCCAGGCCGCGCAGGCATCTAGCAGCGCGCGCGCGACCGCGGCATCGTCGACGCAGTCGAGCATGCCGAAACTGCCGCGGCGCCAGCCGTGGAGGCGATTGGACGCATCGTGGACCGAGGCGACGACGCGCCCGACCACCGCGCCGTCCCGGTGCGCGGTGAACCACGTGAGCCGCGCGCGCCCGTCCTGCAGGAGCGGATTGCGGGCGGGATCCAGCGCGGCGCGCAGGTCGGGCTCCAGCGGCGACGCAATCCGGGCGTCCGGGCCGTACACGGCGAAGGGCGCGGCGAAGAAGGCCGCGAAGTCGCCCTCGACGATCCGCACCGCGCTCATCCGCGCGCCGCCAGCGAGCGGCCCAGGCGCTGGACCACCGCGGCCCGGAGGTGGGCCAGGCTGCCGGCCGACGACGCCGCCAGGTCGACCAGCAGCACCAGCGGCGGGTCGGCGCGCAGCGGCAGCGCGTGGTTCATGTCGTGCCGCTCGAGCAGGTCGCGCCACTGCTCGCCGGCTTCCGCGAGGGCGGCATCGGGCGAAGCCGCCGCGGCGCGGGCACGCGCCAGCGACACCGGCGCATCGGCCAGTCGTCCGAGCACGCCGGGGTCGTAGCCGGCAAGATCGGGGCCCTGCAGGCGGAGGTGCTTGCGCATCGGCAAATAGTCGCCAAGTGCGCCGAGCAGGCGCTCGAGGTCGTCCAGCGGCGCGGCGCGCAGCCAGCGCAGGAACTGGCCCTCCGCGCTTGCCAGCGACAGGGCCCGGCTGCTGGTGACGATGGCCGCCAGCATCAGCATGGCGATCGCCGCGGGCCAGGCCGCGATGGCATGCCGCCACAGCGCCTCACCGCCGAAGCCCATCACCCAGGCGAAGGCGAGCGCCAGCGCCAGGCCCTGGACCGCCCAGGCGAACAGTCGACCGACCAGTTCGCGCAGCAGGCTCAGCCGCGCCTCGGCCGCCAGCATCACGTGGATGAAGAGCATCGCCGCGAGGCTGCCCAGGCGCACTGGGGGCCATCCCAGCAAGGTCCGGAAATCGCTGACGATCAGCGGTGCCGCGATCAGCGCCACCAGCACCAGCACGCGCGCCAGGCGCCGCTGCTCGACGCCGAGGTCGCGGTCGGTGGCGCGCAGCAACAGCAGCGCGTTGCAGGCCATCACCGCCGCGAACGCGCCGGCGAACGCCACCGTCCACGCCTGCCCCTGCGCCAGCGGGGTGACCAGGTTCACGGTGAAGAAACCGGCGGACACGCCCAGCGCCAGCCCCTTGAGCCAGAGCGGGTGGTGCCGGCGCAGCAGGCGCTCGCAAAAGATCGTGGTGGCCAGCGGCAGCCAGGTGGCGACCGCGAAGGTCAGTCGCCCCAGCCAGGGCGCGACCTGCAGCCAGTCAAAGCCGCGCAGCGCCAGCAGGAGCCCCATCAGCACCACCAGGGCCAGCGCGGCCCGGCCGCCTGCGGGGGATTCCGCCCGCCAGAGGAAGCGCAGGTAGGGAACGCAGGCGAGCGCCGCGATCCAGGTGAGCGCAACGTCGCTGGCGAGCGCGTCAGTCATTCATCAGCCTCGCCATGAACCGCCGGACCAGCCAGCGGCGCACCGCGGCGACCGGCGCCGGATAGGGCCGCTCGACCCGCATCGTCCACGGATTGAAGAAGTAGCCGCGCGCATCCGCGGCCGGCCGCCGGCCCAGCAGCTGCTTGGCGACCTCGAAGGCCATCAGGTTGCCGGTGGCGATCACCATCGGCGCGAACGACATGCGCTTGCGGGTGCCGGCGATGAGCGCCTTGGCGACGCCGAGGTCGATGTGCCTGGCGGAGCTCGAGTGCACCATCACGTACTCCACCTCGCGCTCGAAGCAGGCGCGCAGCATCGCGTCGTCGAAGTCGTCAGGCCTCACGCCGAGCGTCGGGTAGCCCAGCCGCTGCTCGGGCCGCGGGTCGCCCGGCCCCACCACGATCACCGAGGGCAGCGGCGACGTGTATGCATCGATCACGGTGGCGCCGTGGCGCGCCGCGGCGCGGTACAGCCGCACGCCCATCGCGATGTCGTCCATGCCGTTGACCACCACCGGGTGCGTCGCCAGCAGCTCGTCGAGCCGGCTGGCCCATTCCCGGCCCAGCACCTGCAGCTCAAGGCCCGGGTTGATGCGGCGCAGCGCCGCGGCGGTGGCCTGCGCCTTGTCCTGACCCACGGTGTCCAGGGTCGCGAACACCTGGCGGTTGAGGTTGGAGACCTCGAAGGTGTCGATGTCGGCCAGGGTCAGCGCACCCACGCCCATCCGGGCCAGGGCCTGCACCGCCGCGCCGCCCATGCCGCCGACGCCGATCACCAGCACGCGGGCGGCGCGCAGCCGCGCCTGTTCGTCGGCGTTGATGAAGCCGAGGTTGCGGTCGGTGAATTCGGCGTAGTCGAAGGCGTGCATCGGGCTTACTCCTCGCCGCGCGGGCGCAGCGCGCCCATCGCGACCTGCGGGTCGAGCCAGTGCAGCAGCGGCAGCAGCACCTGGCCCAGCATCAGGAACAACAAGCGGAACGACAGTGCCGGCAGCGAGTGGCGCGGCACGTCGCGCAGCAGGTAGCGGCGCGCGGCCGGCAGGTCGAAGCGCGCCACCTGCAGGAAATCATCGCCGCGGCCGTAGTCGAGGCTGTCGCGGCAGAGTTCGTTGGCGCGCTCGTCGCGGTGTTTCTGGGCCTGGTCGAAGGTCTTCTTCAGGTTGTCCGAGCCGCCGGTGTAGGCGTCGGTGATCACGAAGCGCGCCTCGTCGAAGCCGGCCTCCGGGCCCACGCCGAACACGGCCCGGTGCCGGCGCATGATTTCCCGGGCCACGCTCAGGTGGTCGAAGCTGCGGCGGACGCTGGCGAAGGGATTGGGCCAGGCCGTGACGAAGGCCTCGGCGACCTTGCCGATGATCGCGGGCACCTGGGTGACATTGCTGATCCACAGCGGCCGCAGGCCGCGGCGCACGAAGATCAGCATGCAGGTCAGGCCGTACAGCACCCACGACAGCCCTTGCGTGCGGAACGCCGGATCCACCACCACCAGGCCCAGGTGCAGCGCACGCGCCGGCACGCCTCGCAGCTCCAGGTCCATGTAGGACAGCGCGTTGAACGCGACCGGCTGGCCGGTCTTCGCGTCCGACAGGATCGTGATCACGGCCTGCCGCAGGCGCTCGGGATCGCCGGTGACGATGCCGTAGTCGAGGTCATGGCCGATGCCGCGGCGCACGATGCCGCGCAGCTGTCCAAGCAAGGCCTCGAGCTCGTCCGGCGCCATCCACAGGCCGGGCTGTTCGATGACCCGCACCTGAACCCCGCCCCGCACCTTCCAACGCAGGTCGAGGTGGCGCATGCGGCGGGTCAGCCTCCCCAGGCCAGCCACGGGGCGCGGTTACCAGACCAGGTCGTCGGGGACCTGGTACAGCGGGTCCGCGTAAGGGTCCTCGCCCGCGGGCGCATTGGGGTCCACGCGCAGGGCCACGGCCGGGGCGAACACCTTCTCGGCTTCATCGAGCAGCGCCGCGGTGACCAGCAGGTAACGGCCGTCGAGCTGCAGCACGCCCAGCTCGCCGGCGTTGAGCTGCTTGAGCTGGGCCGCGGTGACGTGGATGCGCTTGATCTTGCCGCCGTACGGGAAATGCCGGGCGATGTCGGCCTCCTTGTCGTTCAGGCCCTGGTCCTTCACCAGCTCGGCGAGCCTGGCCTTGGCCTCGCGGCGGAGGCGCGCCTCTTCCTGCTTCAGGCGCTCGGCCTCGATGCGCTCTTCCTTTTCCTTCTGCGCGCGGATGGCGTAGGCCTTGGCCAGGTCGATCTCTTCCTGGCTGCGCGGCTTGCCGCCGCGGCGTCCCTCCCCGGGCTTGCCCGGCGGGCGCGGGCCACGCGACTCGCCGGGCTTCGCGCCCGGGCGCGGGCCACGGGATTCCCCGGGCTTGGCGTCAGCGCGCGGACCGCGGGACTCACCCGGCTTCGCACCGGGACGCGGGCCACGCGACTCACCGGGCTTGCCGTCGGAACGCGGACCGCGAGACTCGCCGGGCTTGCCGCCGGTGCGCTCGCCGCGGCGATCGTTGGGCCGGCCGCCCGGCCGTCCCTTGCCTCCCTCGCCCGGGCGGCCGCCGCCGTCGGGCTTGCGCTCCGGGCGCGCCTCCGGCTCGGGCGCCTTGAAGCCCAGGCCCATCAGTTTCTCGCGCAGCGAATTGCTCATGCGTGGATCGTACTCAGTAGTGGGGCGGCGGCGGCTCGGCGCCGGGGTCGGCGTACAGCAGGCCGCGCAGTTGCTTGAGGTCGCCCAGCGCGCGGACCAACTGCTCGCTGGCGCGCGCGGTTTCCATCCGGGTTTCGGCCAGCGCGTCGCTCAGTTCGGACAGCGCCAGCTCCTGGAAGGCGATGCGCGACTCCAGTTCGGCGATGCGGTCCTCAAGCTCAGGGCCGCCGGCAGGCGTGTGGGACATGGCGGTGGTCTCAGTCGTGCCGCAGGGTGCGGCCGCGTCCGATGCCATAGTAGGCCAGGCCGGCTTCCTCGACGGCATCGGGCGAAAACAGGTTGCGTCCGTCGAAAACCACCCGCGCCCGCAGGCGCCCGGCCATGGCCTGGAAATCTGGGCTGTTGAAGGCCTTCCACTCGGTCACCAGCACCAGCGCGTCGGCGCCTTCGAGCGCGGCGTCGGGGCTGTCGCAGAACACCAAGTCGTCGCGCTCGCCGAAGATCCGCGCGGCCTCGTCCATGGCCTCGGGGTCGTGCGCCCGCACGCGCGCGCCGGCCGCCCACAGCTGCGCCAGCAGCGTGCGGCTGGGCGCTTCGCGCATGTCGTCGGTGTTGGGCTTGAAGGCCAGGCCCCAGACCGCGATGGTCTTGCCGGCCACGTCGCCGCCGAAATGGCGCGAGATGAGTTCGAACAGCTTGCCCTTCTGGGCGTCGTTCACCGCCTCGACCGCGGCCAGGATGCGCGCGGGGTAATCGTGCTGGCGCGCGATGCGCTCGAGCGCCTGCACGTCCTTGGGGAAGCAGGAGCCGCCGTAGCCCGGGCCCGGGTAGATGAAGTGGTGGCCGATGCGCGGGTCGGAGCCGATGCCATGGCGCACCATCTCGATGTCGGCCCCCACCCGCTCGGCGATGTTGGCCATCTCGTTCATGAAGCTGATCTTGGTGGCCAGCATGGCGTTGGCCGCGTACTTGGTCAGCTCGGCCGAGCGCTCGTCCATCACCACCACGCGGTCGTGGCTGCGGTTGAAGGGCGCGTACAGGCGCCGCAGCTGTTCGACGGCCCGGGGGCTGCGCGAGCCGACGATGATGCGGTCGGGGCGCATGCAGTCGTTGACCGCCGCGCCCTCCTTCAGGAATTCCGGGTTGGACGCCACCTCGAAGGCGACGTCGGCGCCGCGGGCCGCCAGCGCGGCGGCAATGGTGGCGCGCACCTTGTCGGCGGTGCCCACGGGCACGGTCGACTTGTTGACGACCACGGCCGGGCGCGAGAGGTGCTCGCCGATGCTGCGGGCGACGGCCAGCACGTACTGGAGGTCGGCACTGCCGTCCTCGTCGGGCGGCGTGCCAACGGCAATGAAGATCGTGTCGCCGTGCGCGATCGCGGCGGCGGCGTCGGTGGTGAACCGGAGGCGGCCGGCGCCATGGTTGGCGCGGACCATGGGCTCGAGGCCCGGTTCGTAGATGGGGATGACGCCGCGGTTGAGGCCCTCGACCTTGGCCTGGTCGATATCCACGCAGACCACGTGGTTGCCCACCTCGGCCAGGCAGGTGCCCGTGACCAGGCCGACGTAGCCGGTGCCGAAAACAGTGACTCGCATGCCTTTCCCCTACGGTGCCCGGCGGGGCCGGGACCGGGTGTCGCGCGGCCGGTGGCCGGCCGCGCGATTTTCCACGGACATCGTTACTTGACGATTTCCAGCAGCTCGACCTCGAAGGTCAGCATCGAGTTCGGCGGGATCGGGCCGCCGCCGCTCTCGCCGTAGGCCAGCGAGGCCGGGATCCAGAACGTGTACTTGCTGCCGACCTTCATCAGCGCCACGCCCTCGGACCAGCCCGGGATGACCTGGTTGAGGCCGAACTCGGCCGGCTCGCCGCGATCGTAGGAGCTGTCGAACACGGTGCCGTCGAGCAGCGTGCCCTTGTAGTGCACCTTCACCACGTCGGTGGCGGCCGGCTGGGCGCCGTTGCCCGCGCGCACCACTTCGTACTGCAGGCCGGACTCGGTGGTCTGCACGCCCGGCTTGTCCTTGTTGGCGGCCAGGAACTCGTTGCCCTTGGCCAGGTTCTCGACCGCGGCGGCCTCGGCCTTGGCGGCGGCCTGCTCCTGCATCTTGGTGGTGAACGCCTGCTGCACCTGCACCATCTGCTCGTCGGTGAGCTTCGGGGCCTCGCCGTTGAAGTGGGCGACCATCGCGTCGGTCATCACTTCGATGTCGAGGCTGTCCTTGATCGGCGCCAGCGACTTGGCCATGTCCAGGCCGATCATGTAGCTGACCTGCTTCTTCTCGGTCTCCTGGCCTTCGATGCCGGCGACCACGGCCGGCGCCTCGGCGCCCGCGTCGCCTTCGGCGGCTTCGGTGGTGGCGGTTTCGGACTTCTCTTCGGCTTCGGGCTTGCAGGCGCTGAGGGAGAGCACCAGGCTGGCGAGGACCAGCGGCGCGGCGTAACGCAGGGCGGAATTCATTGCGGAAGGACTCCTGAGGGGGCGGGCCGGAACGGCGCGTCGCGCGCTATTGTCGCGGCGCACGGGCCGGACGGCAATGCACCGGGCCGGAATCGTTCAGCCGGGCCCGACCACCAGCGCCACCAGCGCGAGCGCGTGGCAGGCCACCACCGCCAGCCCGAGGCCCAGCCGAAGCCGCCGGAACGCGGTCGGAGCCGGCAGCGCGTCGCCACGCGCGTCCCAGGCGCCCGCGAGCACGAAGCCCGCCGCCAGCGCCACCAGCGCCGGCTCCAGCGACAGCAGGCACCAGGCCGCCCAGGCCCAGAGGCTCGGTACCACGGCGCGCGCGTATTGCCAGGTGCCCGCGCCCGCCGCCAGCGCCCGGCCCCAGCGCACGCCACCCAGGAAGGAGAGGATCGCCACCGAGTACGGCAGGAAGGCCGACAGCGCCTGCGCCCGCCATTCCGGCGAAAAGCCCGCCAGGGCCAGGACCAGGAATGGGATCACGCCGGCCCAGCCCAGGACCAGGGCGCCTGGCGCCATCGGCGGCGTGGCATCGTTGCGTGCTTCGGTCATGCTGTCCTCACCTGCGCCAGAGTGGAATGCCGCCATGGAAACGCTTGAAAAATTAAAGCAGATTCGCGCCCGCCACCCTGCCCCGCCCGCCGGCAGCGCGGCGGAAGCGCAGGCGCTGGCCCGCTTCGCTCAGTTCTTTTCCAGCTTCGCGCCCGACCGCGTCGACAAGCTCGTGCCGCAGACCTACGCCCCGGACGTGTACTTCAACGATACGCTCAAGGCCGTGGAAGGTCGCGACGCGCTGTCGCACTACCTGCGCGAAAGCGCCGAGGCCGTGGAGGCCTGCCGCGTCGAGATCCACGAAACCACGCGCACCGCGAACGATGAGCATCTGGTGCGCTGGTCGATGATGATCCGCTTCAGGAAATTCCGGCGCGGCGTCAACACCTGGACGGTCGGCATGAGCCACCTGCGCTTCGACGCCGAGGGCCGCGTGGTCTACCACCAGGACTACTGGAACGCGGCCGACGGTCTTTTCCAGCACATCCCGGTGCTGGGCACGCTGATCAACGCGATCAAGCGCCGGCTCTGAAGCCGGCGCCGTCGCGCCTCAGGCCTTGGGCGCCGGTTTCGCAGGCGCCGGCGTGGCGAGCAGCTTCTCGATCTCGGCTACCAGCTTCGGATCATCCGGCTTGGTGCGGCTGCCGAAACTGGCCACGACCTTGCCCTCGCGATCGATCAGGTACTTGTGGAAGTTCCAGCCCGGCGCTTCGCCGGTGGCCGCGGCAAGCTCCGCATACAGCGGCGTGGCGCCGCTGCCGCGCACCTGCACCTTCTCGAACATCGGGAACTTCACGCCATAGGTAAGCGTGCAGAATTCCTGGATCTCCTCCTCGCTGCCCGGCTCCTGCCCCATGAAATCGTTGGACGGGAAGCCCAGCACCGCGAAGCCCTGGTCCTTGTACTTGGCGTACATCGCCTCGAGGCCTTCGTACTGCGGCGTAAAGCCGCACTTGCTGGCGGTGTTGACCACGAGCAGCACCTGCCCGCCGTAAGCCTGCTGCAGGTTCACCGTTTCCTTGCCCGCCAGCTGGCGGAAGCTGCGGTCCAGCAGCTTTTCGCCCGCCAGCGCGGGGGTGGCGGCCAGCAGGCCCGCCATCGCGACACTTGCCCAGATCTTCATTCGACGCCCTCCCCCGGGGCCATCCCGGGTCTATGCCATCAGTTTGGGCGCTTTCACGTGCAGGGGGTGTTGACAGGTCTTTTTATAGTGTTATAGTTACCTACAACACCTATCCAATACGTCACCAAGACGGGAGGCGCCATGTACGCCAAGTTCAAGACCAACCTGATCGGACTGACCGTAGCCCTGGGCTTCGTCCTGGCCGGCTATGCCCTGGGCGAGCCGCCGATGGCCAGCCAGGCCCTCGCTTCCCCGGAAGCCGGCCTGGCCCAGGCCGACGAGGCCGCCGGCAAGGCCCGCCGCGGCGCCCTCAAGCGCCACCTGGCCATGCCCTACGTGTCGCTGGCCGCGCTGCTGCCGCGCCGGGAGTCCTGAGATGAATATCGCCTGGAATGACAGCGCGCCGATCTACCGGCAGCTCAAGGACAAGGTGGTGGCCATGATGCTCGACGGCGACCTCAAGGCGGGCGAGGCCCTGCCCTCGGTGCGCCAGATCGCCGCCGAGTACCAGCTCAATCCGATCACCGTCTCCCGCGCCTACCAGGAGCTGGCGGACGAAGAACTCGTGGAAAAACGAAGGGGACTTGGCATGTACGTGACCGAAGGGGCGCGCGAGAAACTCCTGGCCTCCGAGCGGGACCGCTTCCTGAAGGAAGAGTGGCCGCTGGTGGTCGAGCGCATCCAGCGCCTGGGGCTGGACTTCCAGAAGCTGGTGGACCGCGCCGACAAGGAGAACAAGTGATGAGCGCCGTGATTTCCGCCCGTAACCTCAGCAAGCGCTACAAGGGCAAGCCGGCCGTCGATGGCATCAGCTTCGACATTCCGGCCGGCCGCATCGTCGGCCTGATCGGTCCGAACGGCTCCGGCAAGACGACCACGCTGAAGGCAGCCCTGGGCCTGGTGCCCTTCGAGGGCGAGCTGAAGGTGCTCGGCAAGGACCCGCGCGGCGAGCGCGACGCGCTGATGCAGGAAGTCTGCTTCATTGCCGACGTGGCGGTGCTGCCGCGCTGGCTGAAGGTCAAGGATGCCGTGGACTTCGTCGCCGGCGTGCACCCCCGCTTCGACCGCAAGAAGGCCGAGGCCTACCTGGCGCACACGAAGCTGGCCCCGAACATGCGGGTCAAGGAAATGTCCAAGGGCATGATCGTGCAGCTGCACCTGGCGCTGGTGATGGCGATCGACGCCAAGCTGCTGGTGCTGGACGAGCCGACCCTGGGCCTGGACATCCTCTACCGCAAGCAGTTCTACCAGAACCTGCTCGAGGACTACTTCGACGAACAGAAGACGATCGTCGTCACCACCCACCAGGTCGAGGAGATCGAACACATCCTCACCGACCTGATGTTCATCCGCGACGGCAGGATCGTCATGTCCGCGACGATGGACGAAGTGGGCGAGCGCTTCACCGAGGTCATGGTCGGCGCCGACAAGGCCGAGGCCGCCCGCGCGCTCAAGCCGATCGATGAACGACAGGTGTTCGGCAAGTCGGTGATGCTGTTCGACGGCATCCCGCGCAGCCAGCTCGCCCAGTACGGCGAGACCCGCAACCCCGGCATCGCCGACCTGTTCGTCGCCACCATGAAGGGAACCTACGCATGAACACTTTCAAATGGCTGCTCAAGCGCGAATATTGGGAAAACCGCGGTGGCTTCCTCTGGGCGCCCATCGTCGTCGGCGGCATCGCCGTGCTGTTCTCGGTCATCGCCACGATCGCCGGTGCCATTCTGGCCAATGAACACCGGGACAAGGTGAACCAGATCGCCAGCCCCGCCGAAGCGGCGGAGCACGCGGCCCAACTGGGCGGCGTGGGCGACGCGATCCTCACCGGCGGCGTCGGCATCGCGCTGTCCGTGATGGCCTTCGTGCTGTTCTTCTACGCGCTGGGCTCGCTCTACGACGATCGCCGCGACCGCAGCATCCTGTTCTGGAAGTCGATGCCGATCACCGACGCCCAGATGGTGCTTTCCAAGGCGGCCTGGGCCCTGCTGCTCGCCCCGCTGCTGGCGGTGGGCATCGGCCTGGTCATCGGCGTGGTGCTCTGGATCGTGATGTTGATCGGCGCCGCGGCGTCCGGCGTGCCGGGCTCCACCGACGTGGTCACCCATTCCCATCCGTTCCGCGTCCTGGCCACGGTGGCGGCCGCCCTGCCGGTGCAGATGCTGTGGTCGCTGCCCACCGTCGGCTGGCTGATGTTCTGCTCGGCCTGGGCGCGCCGCCTGCCCTTCCTGTGGGCTACCGCGGTCCCGGTGCTGACCTGCGCGATGATCAGCTTCACCGACATCTTCCCCGGCATCGAGATCCCGCACGACAACCTCTGGTACACGCTGGCTTACCGCGGCCTGCTCAGCATCGCCCCGGGCGCCTGGATCCCGACCATTGCCCAGGAACCGACCGGCCCGTTCGATGGCCCCAAGGACATCGCCGGACTCGTGGACATCACCAGCAGCTGGGCCGCGTTTGGCCATGCCGACATCTGGATCGGCGCTGCGATCGGTGCCCTGCTGATCTACGCCGCCGTCTACTTCCGCCGCAACCGCGACGAAGGTTGATGCGATCAACCCCGGGCGGGAGGCCTCGGCCTCCCGCCCGTTTTCCATCCCGGAGAACGCCATGTCCCGCTTGATTGCACAGCCCCTCCTGCTTGCCGCCCTCCTCGCGACCGCCGCCTGCTCGGGCAAGGACGAGGCCCCCGCCGCCGAGGGGAGCGACGGATTCGCCGGCCTGGCCGACAAGGCCGTCAGCGAGATCCGCGAAGAATTCGCCAAGGAAGACATGGACCTCGGCCGAGGCCGCGACGACGAGCCTGCGGCCAAGCTCAGCCCGCAAGGCGACCTGATCATCGGCGGCGAGAAGGTCCCCATGGACGACGGGCAGCGCGAGATTGCCCTCGCCTACCGCAATGCCTTGGCCCAGGTTGCGGAGACGGGCGCCCGGATCGGCCTGCAGGGTGCGGCACTGGCCGGCGATGCGCTCAAGCTGGCCGCCGCCAGCGCGCTCAGCGGCGACGGCACGACCGTCGAAGAACAGCTCAAGGGCCAGACCGCCGAGCTCGAAGCCGAGGCCAAGGCCCTCTGCGGGCTGCTGCCCGACCTGTACGCACGCCAGCAGCGCTTCGCGGAAGCCGTGCCGGCATTCGCGCCTTACGCCAACATGGACGAAGCCGACATCGAGAAGTGCGGCGACGGCAAGTACACGCCGTGACCGCGGCGGGCCGGTTCAGCCGGCCCCGCCCCCCGGCTTGCCGTGGATGCCGCCGCGGGCGAGCAGCGCCGGATCCAGCATCTTCCTGAGCAATTTGTCGTCCAGCCCGGTGGCTTCGCGCGCCACCTCGAGCACCGGGCGTCCCTCGCGGTAGGCCTGCTTCGCGATGGCGGCGGCCTTTTCGTAACCGATCACCGGATTGAGCGCGGTCACCAGGATCGGGTTGCGCGCCAGCGCCTCGTCCAGCCGCGCCTTGCGCACCGTGAACCCGGCGATGGCCGCGTCGGCCAGATGCCTGGCGCCGTTCGCCAGCAGGCCGATGGACTGCAGCAGGTTGTGCGCCACCACCGGCAGCATGACGTTGAGCTGGAAGTTGCCGCTGGCCCCCGCGATCGTGATCGTGGCGTGGTTGCCCATGACCTGGGCGCAGGCCATGCACACCGCTTCCGGGATCACCGGATTGACCTTGCCCGGCATGATCGAACTGCCCGGCTGGAGCGTCGGCAGCTCGATCTCGCCCAGGCCGGCCAGCGGGCCGGAGTTCATCCAGCGCAGGTCGTTGCCGATCTTCATCAGCGCCACGGCCAGCACGTTGAGCTGGCCGGAGAGCTCCACCGCCGCGTCCTGGCTGGCGATGCCCTCGAACAGGTTGCCAGCCTGCACGAAGCGCGCGCCCGAGCGCGAGGATAGCGCCGCCGCCACCTTCTTCCCGAAGCGCGCGTCGGCATTGATGCCGGTCCCCACCGCGGTGCCGCCGATCGGCAGCCGCTGCAGCCGTTTGAGACTGTCCTCGATGCGCTCGATGGCGCTGGCGAGCTGGGCCGACCACGCGCCCAGCTCCTGCGCCAGGGTCAGCGGCATCGCGTCCATCAGGTGGGTGCGGCCGGTCTTGACTACCTTGCCCAGCCTCCGGGCGCGCCGGTCGATGGTCGAACGCAGGTGCTTCAGCGCCGGCAGCAGCTGCTCGCGGCAGGCGAGCGCGGCGGCGACCTGGATAGCAGTCGGCACCACGTCGTTCGAGCTCTGCCCCATGTTGACCTGGTCGTTGGCGTGCACGGGCTTGCCGAGGCGCCGCGTGGCCAGGCTGGCGATGACCTCGTTGGCATTCATGTTGCTCGAGGTGCCGGAACCGGTCTGGAACACATCCACCGGGAACTGGCCGTCGAGGTCACCCGCGGCCACCTGCCCCGCGGCGTCCGCGATCGCGGCGGCCATGCCCTTGGGAAGATGGCCGAGGGCGGCGTTGGCGTCCGCGGCCGCGGCCTTGACCAGCCCGAGCGCACGGATGAAATCGCGGGGCATGCGCAGGCCGGAGATCGCGAAGTTCTGCACGGCGCGCTGGGTCTGGGCGCCGTACAGTGCCTCGGCCGGGACCTGCAGTTCGCCCAGGCTGTCCTTCTCGGTGCGGGTCCCTCGGGTCATGGCGCGCTCCCTCCATTCCAGTCCCGAGCATAGCGCGCCGCCTGTGGGAGGGACTTCAGTCCCGATGCCCTTGGCCATGAAGCATCGGGACTGAAGTCCCTCCTGCCGAAGCAGGCGGGGTTGAAGGCCATGGCAGGGGGGAGCGGGTAGAATGGCGCCCTTCCCCGCCTTGCCGAGCCAGACGATGTCCGACCCCGCCCTCACCGCCCTGTCGCCGCTCGACGGCCGCTACGCCGCCAAGGCCGAGGCCCTGCGGCCGATCTTCTCGGAGTACGGCCTGGTCAAGGCCCGGGTGCGGGTCGAGGTGGAGTGGCTGCTGGCGCTGGCCGCCGAGCCGGGCATCGTCGAACTGCCCGCGTTCGGCGACGCCGCCGCGGGGCGCTTGCGCGCGCTGGCCGAAGGCTTCTCGGTCGCCGACGCGGCCCGGGTCAAGGAAATCGAGCGCACCACCAACCACGACGTCAAGGCGGTCGAGTACTTCATCAAGGAGCGGCTCAAGGACGACGCCGAGCTGGGTCCGGCGCTGGAGTTCGTGCACTTCGCCTGCACCAGCGAGGACATCAACAACCTCAGCTACGCGCTGATGCTGCACGAGGCCTACACCACCGTCATCGCCCCGAAGACCTGGGACGTGGTCGAGAAGCTGCGCGCGATGGCGCACGAGCACGCGGCGCTGCCGATGCTCTCGCGGACCCATGGCCAGACCGCCTCGCCGACCACCGTGGGCAAGGAAATCGCCAACGTCGTGGCGCGCCTGCAGCGCCAGGTGGCGGTGATGCACGGCATCGAGTTCCCCGGCAAGATCAACGGCGCGGTCGGCAACTACAACGCGCACGTGGTGGCCTACCCGGAAGTGGACTGGCCGGCGCTGGCGCAGCGCTTCGTCGAGTCGCTGGGCCTGGACTTCAACCCCTACACCACCCAGATCGAACCGCACGACGGCATCGCCGAGCTCTGCGACGCCCAGCGCCGCATCAACACCGTGCTGGTGGACCTGTGCCGCGACGTCTGGGGCTACATCTCGCTGGGCTACTTCAAGCAGGCCGTGAAGGCCGGCGAAGTGGGCAGCTCGACCATGCCGCACAAGGTCAACCCGATCGACTTCGAGAACGCCGAGGGCAACTTCGGCCTGGCCAACGCGCTGCTGGCGCACCTGAGCCAGAAGCTGCCGATCAGCCGCTGGCAGCGTGACCTGACCGACAGCACCGTGCTGCGCAACATGGGCGTGGCCCTGGGCTACGCGGTGCTGGGCCTGGACAGCCTGGCCAAGGGCCTGGGCAAGCTGGAGCTGAACGCCGCCGCGCTGGCCGCCGACCTGGACAACGCCTGGGAGGTGATGGCCGAGGCGATCCAGACCGTGATGCGCCGCCACGGCCTGCCCGAGCCCTACGAGCAGCTGAAAGCCTTTACCCGCGGCCAGCCGATGACGGCCGAGCTGATGCAGGGCTTCATCGCCAAGCTGGCGCTGCCCGAGTCCGAGAAGACCCGCCTGCTGGCGATGACCCCGGCCAGCTACACCGGCCTGGCCGAGGCGCTGGCCCGGCGGGTCTGACGCGCTGCCCGCCTGCCCGCCCGCCGCCCGCCCGAACCTCCGCCCACCCGCCCCGCCGCAGGACCCGCCCGATGCGCTTCACCGACCGCCTGGCCGCCGCCCAGACCCGGGCCGATTCGATGCTCTGCGTCGGCCTCGACCCCGAGCCGTCGAAGTTCCCCGGCGCCTGGAAGAACGACCCCGGCCGCATCCACGACTTCTGCGCCGCGATCATCGACGCCACGAAAGACGTCGTCTGCGCCTACAAGCCGCAGATCGCCTACTTCGCCGCCCACCGCGCCGAGGACCAGCTCGAGTGGCTGATGGCCTACATCCGCCGCGTGGCGCCCGATGTGCCGGTGATCCTGGACGCCAAGCGCGGCGACATCGGCGCCACCGCCGAGCAGTACGCCCGCGAGGCCTTCGAGCGCTACCAGGCCGATGCGGTGACCCTGTCGCCCTTCATGGGCTTCGACTCGATCGAGCCCTACCTGCGCTGGGACGGCCGCGGCCTGATCCTGCTGTGCCGCACCAGCAACCCCGGCGGCAGCGACCTGCAGGCCCAGCGCCTGGAAGACGGCTCGCTGCTGTACGAGCGCATCGCGAAGCTCGCCGCCGGCGACTGGAACCGCAACGGCCAACTCGGCCTGGTGGTCGGCGCCACCTTCCCGGCCGAGATCGCGCGGGTGCGCGCGCTCGCGCCCACGCTGCCGCTGCTGATCCCCGGTGTCGGCGCGCAGGGCGGCGATGCCGAGGCCACCGTGAAGGCGGGCCTGGTGCGTGATGCCGCCGGCCGCACCACGGGGCCGATCGTCGTGAACTCGTCGCGCGCGGTGCTGTACGCCTCGTCGGGCGAGGACTTCGCGAGCGCCGCGCGGGCCTCCGCGCTGGCCACGCGCCGCCAGCTCAACGCCGCGCGCTGAGCCTCGCCAG
>NZ_DASUDO010000009.1:0-116250 GCF_036275555.1 Arenimonas sp. | reverse complement strand
ACCAAGGCTCTAAATCGCTTGATTACTCAATAGACTTAAAGCTTTTGTGGCTAGACGTCTGCAAGAAATGGACTCATCCATCACCCGTCAGGCGCCCGCACAAATTTCCTGCGCACACTGTCAAAGATCTTCATCTCTGCGGAGGGCCTTTCGCCTTCCGCGTCCCGGGCGTTTCGCCCGAGGGAGCCGCACATTATAGAGCAAGTTCCAAGGACGTCAACACCCTCAACCGTCCTTTTTTGCTCCCCCTCCGCCGGCCGACCAAGGCCGGGCGGTGAAGGACCGCGAAGAATAGATGAAGCCAGCGGCTTTGGGAAGCCCCCGGTTCGCTTGACAGTGCGGAGGCGCATCACCGAACGTCGGGGCCATATCCCACGGAGCCACCCATGCGCCTGTTTACCGCCTTCCTGAGCCTGCTGCTGGTGCCCCTGGCGGGCTGCGCTTCGGCGGGGAAGCCCTGGGTGGAGCTGCGCGGCGAGCGCTTCAGCGTGGAGATCGCCGACGACGAGGCCGAGCGCAACCGCGGCCTGATGTTCCGCGACCAGATGGCCGCCGACGCCGGCATGCTGTTCCTCTACGACATCGAGCAGCCGCTGGCGTTCTGGATGAAGAACACGCGCATCCCGCTCGACATCCTGTATTTCGACGAGGACCGGCGCCTGGTGTCGGCGCGAAGGGGCGTGCCGCCGTGCTCGCTCGGCGATCGCTGCCCGCCCTACCCCAGCGCCGCGCCCGCGCTCTACGTCCTTGAGCTCAATGCCGGCACGGCCGCGCGGCTGGGCGTCACCGACGGTGACGAACTCGTGTTCGGCCCGGGCATCCCGGAGCGCGGCGCACCTTGATTCAACGCCGGAGGGCAACCACATGGGTGGCATGACCAACACGCATCCCCTGCCGGACTGGAACACCCTCGCCACGCTGGGCGATGACGAACTGCCGCTGCTCGACACCGCCCTGCTGATCGCGCGCGACGAGTACCCGGACCTCGACGCCGCCGGCTACGCCGCGCAGGTGGACACCTACGCCGCCGCGCTGCGACCGCAGCTGGAGCAGGACATCGACCTGCCCGCGCGCCTGACCGCGATCAACCGCTACCTGTTCGAGGAGATCGGCTTCGCGGGCAACAACGTCCAGTACGACGACCCGCGCAACAGCTACCTCAACGAAGTCGTCGACCGGAAGCTGGGCATCCCCATTTCGCTGGCGGTGATCCAGATGGAAGTGACGCGCCGGCTCGGCATGCCGCTCGACGGCATCTCGTTCCCGGGACATTTCCTGGTCCGGCTGCCGGTGGATGACGGCATCCTGGTGCTCGACCCCTACAACAAGGGCCGCCCGGTGAGCGCCGATGAATTGCGCGAGCGCGCGTCGCCGCACCTCGGCGGCCAGGCGCCCGACGACCAGCAGCTGCTGCAGATACTGGCGCCCGCGACGCACCGCATGATCCTGATGCGCATGCTGCGCAACCTGAAGGGCCTGTACCTCGAACGCGGTGACTGGGAGCGCGTGGCGCGCAGCGCCGACCGCCTGCTCAAGCTCTCGCCCGACACCGCCGAGGCGCTGCGCGACCGCGGCCTGGCGTACCGCGAAATGGGCTATGCCAAGGGCGCGCGCGAAGACCTCGCGCGCTACCTGCAGCTGCTGCCCGAGGCCGAGGACCTCGACGCGATCCGCACCGCGCTGATCGAACTGGGCAGCGGCAGCGCGCGCCTTAACTGAGCGCGCACCTGCGAAGGCCGGCTCAGCCGGCCGGCACCATCTCGAAATCGTCCTTGCTGACGCCGCAATCCGGGCACACCCAGGTGTCCGGGATGTCTTCCCAGCGCGTGCCCGGCGCGATGCCTTCCTCCGGCAGGCCGTCGGCCTCGCTGTACATGAAGCCACAGACGACGCACATCCAGGTGCGGTAGGCGGCGGTGGTGCTCGTGCTCATTTCATTCTCGCGACTCGGGGACGGCTATCATTCTCGCACCCTACCGGCCGACCTGAAATGAACGCCCCGTCAAGCTGGCCGCGCCGCGGCCTATACCTGCTCACGCCGGACGATCCCGATACCGATCGCTTCCTGGCGCGCGTGCGGCCGGTGCTGGCGGACGGCCCGGTGCTGCTGCAGTACCGCAACAAGGCCGCCGCGCCCGCCGATCGCCGTCGCCAGGTCGAGGCGCTGCTTCCCGCCTGCCGGGCGCTGGGGCTCCCGCTGCTGGTCAACGACGACTGGCGCCTGGCGGCGGAAACCGGCGCCGACGGCGCCCATCTCGGCCAGGACGACGGCTCGCTGGCCGAAGCGCGCCGGGCGCTGGGCCCGACCGCCCTGCTGGGCGCCTCCTGTTACGACCAGCTCGCCCTGGCCGAACGCGCCGCCGCGGCCGGCGCCAGCTATGTCGCGTTCGGCGCCTTCTTCGCTTCCGGCACCAAGCCGCTGGCGCGCAGGGCCGACCTGCAGTTGCTCGCCGACAGCGCCGTGCTGGGCCTGCCGCGGGTGGCCATCGGCGGCATCACCCCGGACAATGCCCCCACCCTGGTGGCGGCGGGCGCCGACCTGCTGGCCGTGATCGGCGGCGTGTTCGAGGCACGCGATCCCGCCGCCGCCGTGCGCGCCTACCGCCGCGCCTTCGACCCCCCTTCCCAACGAGTGAACCCATGAACACCGCGACCAGCCACGACCTCTTCACCCGCGCCCTCGACCTCATGCCCGGCGGCGTGAACTCGCCCGTGCGCGCCTTCAAGTCGGTCGGCGGCGAACCCTTCTTCGCCAAGCGCGCGGAAGGCGCGTACCTGATCGACGTCGACGGCAACCGCTACGTCGACTACATCGGCAGCTGGGGCCCGATGATCGCCGGCCACGCGCATCCCGCGGTGCTCGAGGCGGTGTCGCGGACGATGGTCGACGGCCTGAGCTTCGGCGTGCCCAACGCGCTGGAGGTCACCATGGCCGAAACCGTGCGCAAGCTGGTGCCGTCGATGGAAATGATGCGCATGGTGAACTCCGGCACCGAAGCCACGCTGTCCGCGATCCGGCTGGCGCGCGGCGCCACCGGCCGTACCCGCATCGTCAAGTTCGAAGGCTGCTACCACGGCCACGGCGACAGCTTCCTGGTGAAGGCCGGCTCGGGCGCACTCACCTTCGGCCTGCCGAATTCGCCCGGGGTGCCCAAGGCGCTGGCGGACCTCACGCTCACGCTGCCGTACAACGACTTCGAGGCGGCCACCAAGCTTTTCGACGAAGTCGGCGGCGAGATCGCCGGCGTGATCGTCGAGCCGATCGTCGGCAACGCCAACTGCATCCTGCCGCGCGAAGGCTACCTGCAGCACCTGCGCGCGCTGTGCACGAAGCACGGCGCGGTGCTCATCTTCGACGAGGTGATGACCGGTTTCCGCGTCGCGCTCGGCGGCGCCCAGGCGCGCTACGGCGTCACGCCGGACCTGAGCACCTTCGGCAAGATCATCGGCGGCGGCATGCCGGTGGGCGCCTACGGCGGACGCAAGGAGCTGATGCAGCAGATCGCGCCGGCCGGCCCGATCTACCAGGCGGGTACGCTCAGCGGCAACCCGGTGGCGATGGCCGCGGGCCTGGCCACGCTGGGGCTGGTGCAGGCGCCGGGCTTCCACGAGAAGCTCGAGGCCAGCACGCACGTGCTGTGCGACGGCCTCGAGGCCGCCGCGCGCGAGGCCGGCGTCGCCGTCACCACCACCCGCACCTGCGGCATGTTCGGCCTGTACTTCACCGATCGCCAGGTCGAGACCTTCGAGGACGCGATGGCCAGCGACGCCGCGGCGTTCAAGCGCTTCTTCCATGCGATGCTCAAGCGCGGCGTGTACTTCGCGCCGTCGGCGTTCGAGGCCGGCTTCCTGTCCTCGGCGCACGGCGAGACCGAGCTGCAGCACACCTTCGAAGCCGCGCGTGAAGCCTTCCGCGAAATCGCCGCCTGACCCTGACCTGGAACCCGGAGCCGCCCGCATGACCCGCATCGAAACCCTGGCCGTCCACGCAGGCGGCGAGCCCGACAAGGAAACCGGCGCCGTCGCGCCGCCGATCCACCTCGCCACCACCTTCCAGCACGGCCCCGCCGGCGAACGCCGCGCCGGCTACGAATACCAGCGCGAACAGAACCCCACCCAGGACCGGCTCGAGGCCGTGCTGGCCGCGATGGAGGGCGGCGCCGCGGCCCTGGCCTTCGGCTCCGGCATGGCGGCGATGAACTGCCTGCTCGAGTCGCTGCCCTCGGGCAGCCACTTCCTCTACCCGCGCGACTGCTACACCGGCCTGCGCGCGCTGGCCAACGAATTCCTGCCCGAGCGCGGCGTCACCGGCACCGCCGTGGACATGGGCAACCCCGACGCCGTGCGCGCCGCGCTGCGCCCCGAAACCCGGCTGGTCTGGGCGGAAACGCCGTCCAACCCGCGCCTGGAAGTAAGCGACCTCGCCGCGCTG
Organism: Arenimonas sp.; assembly: GCF_036275555.1. Lineage (GTDB taxonomy): Bacteria > Pseudomonadota > Gammaproteobacteria > Xanthomonadales > Xanthomonadaceae > Arenimonas. Next base: position 111,818 of record NZ_DASUDO010000009.1, on the reverse strand, counting down.
TCCGCGATCGCCCGCGGCCACGGCGCGCTGCTCGCCTGCGACAACACCTTCGCCACGCCGGTGCTGCAGCGGCCGCTGGCGCTGGGCGCCGACGTGGTGATGCACTCCACCACGAAGTACATCGGCGGCCACAGCGACGTGATGGGCGGCGCGCTGGTGTTCGCGCGCAAGGACGACCTGCACGAGCGCGTCGCCCACCGCCGCCACGTCACCGGCAACATCCTCGCGCCGTTCAGCGCCTGGCTGATCCTGCGCGGCGCCCGCTCGCTGCCGGCGCGGCTGGCCTGGCACGGCCGCAACGCGCAGGCGCTGGCCGAGGCGCTCGCCGCGCATCCGGCGGTCGAGGCGGTGCACTACCCGGGCCTGGCCTCGCATCCGAACCACGCCGTCGCCGCGCGCCAGATGTCCGGCTTTGGCGGCATGCTCAGCTTCCAGCTCAAGGGCGGCCGCGAGGCGGCGCTGCGCGTGGCCGGCGCGCTGAGGCTCGCGATCAACGCCACCTCGCTGGGCGGCCCGGAAACCCTGGTCGAACACCGCGCCTCGGTCGAGGGCGCCAACCCGCACACCGCGCAGAACCTGCTGCGCGTGTCCGTCGGCCTCGAGCACCCGGACGACCTGCTGGCCGACTTCCGCCAGGCGCTGGACGCCGCCCGGTGAACCCGGGCCCGCTGCCGCTGGCCGAGCGCTTCTCGCCGGCGGCGGAGAGCGGCTGGCGCGCGCGGTGGTTCGAGATCATCTTCCGGCACGAGCCCGGCGCGCCGCGGCGCTTCGACCTGCTGCTGATCGGCGCCATCGTCGCCAGCGTGGTGGTGGTGATCCTCGACAGCGAGGCCGGGCTGCACGCGCGCTTCGGCCCTTGGTTCTACGCGATCGAGTGGGGCTTCACCCTGCTGTTCACCGCCGAGTACCTGGCGCGGCTGGCGGTGGTGAAGCATCCGCTGCGCTACGCGCGCAGCTTCTACGGCGTGATCGACCTGCTGTCGATCCTGCCCACCTACCTCTCGCTGGTGCTGCCGGGCAGCCAGGCGCTGCTGGTGGTGCGGATCCTGCGCATCCTGCGGATCTTCCGCGTGCTGAAGCTGATGGAGTACACCGAGGCCGGCGGCCTGCTGGTGGGCGCGCTGTACCGCTCGCGCCGCAAGATCGCCGTGTTCATGCTGGCGGTGCTGACGCTGGTGGTGATCTTCGGCGCGGCCATGTACGTGGTCGAAGGTCCCGAAAACGGCTTCACCAGCATCCCGATCGCGATGTACTGGGCGATCGTCACCATGGCCACGGTGGGCTTCGGCGACATCACGCCCCTGACGCCGCTGGGGCGCTTCGTGACCTCGGTGCTGATCTTGATCGGCTACGGCATCATCGCCGTGCCCACCGGCATCTACACCGCCGAACTGGCGGCCGGGCTGCGCGAGCGCCGCAAGGTGGCCTGCCCGGGCTGCGGGCTGGCCGAGCACGAGCCCGACGCCGCCCACTGCCGCCGCTGCGGGACGGCGCTGCCGCTGGCCTGATCCAAGCGCGCGGTCACCACTGCCCGGTATTGGGCATCGATGCCCATGGCTCGGCCGGGGCCAGCGCTTCGCCCTTCTGCAGCAGCTCGATCGATACCTGGTCGGGCGAGCGCACGAAGGCCATGCGGCCGTCGCGCGGCGGACGGTTGATCACCACGCCGTGCTTTTTCAGCCGATCGCAGGCCGCGTAGATGTCGTCGACCTCGAAGGCCAGGTGGCCGAAGTTGCGGGCCGAGCCGTAGTCCTCGTCGTCGTAGTTGTAGGTCAGCTCGACCTCCACGTCCGGGTTGGCCGGCGCGGCCAGGTACAGCAGGGTGAAGCGGCCCTGCGGGTAGTCCCGGCGGCGTGTTTCCACCAGCCCGAGGGCGTCGCGATAGAAGGCCAGGGACGCGTCCAGGTCGCGGACGCGGACCATCGCATGCAGGTATCTCATCGGCGCAGGGCCTCCTCGAGTTCGGGATCGTCCAGGAAAAAGTCGGGCAGCAGGGGACGCGATGGGTCGACCGCATAGCCTGAGAAGTCGTCCACGCCCGTCTCGCGCAGCACGGTCTCGTCGATGAAGAAGCGGCCGTTCACGTCGCGCGAAGGCCGGACCAGGATGGCGTGCGCGGCGTCGGCCATGATCGCGGGCGTGCGGCCCGCCTCCGACAGGGCGCCGGGGATCATCTTCAGCGCATCGGTGGCGATCACCGTGCGCGGCCACAGCGCGTTCACCGCCACGCCGCGCGGGCCGAACTCGGCGGCCAGGCCGAGGGTGACGAAGCTCATGCCCATCTTCGCCAGCGTGTAGCCGGTGTGCGGGCCCCACCACTTCGGGTCGAGGGTGGGCGGCGGCGCCAGCGTGAGGATGTGCGGGTTGGCGGCCTGCAGCAGGTGCGGCAGGCAGTGCTGCGCGCACAGGAAGCTGCCGCGGCTGTTGACCTGCTGCATCAGGTCGAAGCGCTTCATCGGCGTCTCGAGCGCGCCCTTGAGCCAGATCGCGCTGGCGTTGTTGACCAGGATGTCGATGCCGCCGAAGCGCGCCACCGTGGCGGCGACTGCGGCCTCGACCTGGTCTTCCTCGCGGATGTCGCACTGCAGGGCCAGGCCCTGGCCGCCGGCCGCGTCCACGGCCGCCGCGGCGGTGTGGATGGTGCCGGGCAGCTTGGGGTTGGGCACCCCGGACTTGGCGGCGATGGCCACGTTGGCGCCGTCCCGGGCCGCGCGCAGGGCGATGGCCAGGCCGATGCCGCGCGAGGCGCCGGTGATGAAGAGGGTCTTGCCGCGGAGGTCGGACATGGCTAACTCCTGAACTTTGGTCGCAGTGTAAACCGGCGGACGCGGTGGCCAGCCTATAATCCCGGGCATGGATTCCGCCCGCCTGGACGCCCTCGTCACCTGGATCGGCCAAAACCCGATCGCGGCGGGCCTCGTCATCTTCCTGATCGCCTTCGGCGACGCCCTGGTCATCGTCGGCGTGGCCATCCCGGCGGTGCCGCTGCTGTTCGCGGTCGGCACCCTCGTCGGCCTGGGCCACGTGGACGGCACCTATGCGCTGGTGTGCGCCACGCTCGGCGCGTTCTTCGGCGACGGCATCAGCTACTGGGTCGGCCACCGCTACGGGCCGCAGCTGCGCCAGCGCTGGCCGTTCTACAAGCACCCGCAGTGGCTTGAGCGCGGCGAGCTCACCTTCAAGCGGCACGGCATGAAGTCGATCGTGATGGCGCGCTACATTGGCGCCATCCGGCCCTTCGTGCCCGCCATCGCCGGCATGCTGAAGATGAAGCTGCGCCAGTACGTGCCGGCCAGTGCGCTGGCGGCGCTGGTGTGGTCGGCCACCTTCCTCGCGCCGGGCTGGGTGTTCGGCACCTCGCTCGAACTGGTGGCCGCGGTCGCGGGCCGGCTGGCGGTGGTGCTGGCGGTGGTGCTGGTGCTGGTGGCGGCGATCTGGGCCTTCGTGTTCTACACTTGGCGCTGGCTGGGCGCGCACACCACCGGCATGATCGAGCGCGCGCTGGCCTGGTCGCACCGGCACCCGGTGCTGGGCCGCTATTCCGAGGCCCTGATCGATCCGAACCGGCCCGAATCGGCCTCGCTGCTGCTGCTCGGCGTCGTGCTGCTGGCGGCTGGCTGGGGCTTCTTCCATCTCCTGATTTCGGTCGGCGGCGGCAGCGCGCCTTCGCAGCTCGACATGACGGTGCACCAGCTGATGTTCGGGCTGCGCAACCCGCTGGCCGACATCGCGATGGCCTTCCTCGCCACGATCGGCGACGCCGTGGTGCTGACGCCGGCCGTGCTGGGCGTGTTCGGCTGGCTGCTGTGGCGGCGCCGGCACGTCGCGGCCTGGCACTGGCTGGCGGCGCCGGCCTTCGCGCTGGTGCTGACCTGGTTCCTGGGCTACCTGCTGGACATGCCCAAGCCACCGGCGTCGACGGCCGTGATGGGCTTCAGCTTCCCGTCCGCGTCGGTGACGATGGCGACGGTGGTGTACGGCTTCTTCGCGGTGCTGATCGCGCGCGAACTGCCGGGACGGCGGCGCGCCTGGCCCTACGTGGTGGCGGCACTGGCGGTGTCGCTGCTCGGGTTCTCGCGGCTCTACCTCGGCGCGCACTGGCTGAGCGACGTGCTGGCCGGGATCCTGCTGGGCCTGCTCTGGATCGCCGCGCTCGGCATCGCCTACCGGCGCCGCGTGGTGCGCTCGTTCTGGGTGCGGCCCACGGCCACGATCTTCTTCGTCGCGATCCTGGGCATGGCCACCTGGCACGGCAGCCGCAGCGCCGACGACCTGCTGGCGCGCTTCGACCCGCCGCTGGTGCCGGAACAGGTCGACGGCGAGGCCTGGTGGCGCGAAGGCTGGCAGCGGCAGCTGCCCGCGCGCCGCAATGAACTGCACGGCGGCGACGCCTGGCCGCTGAACGTGCAATTGGCTGGTCCGCTGGACTCGGTGCGCGCGCGCCTGCTGCTGTCGGGCTGGGAAAACTACCGCACCGGCGGCTGGACCGGCCTGCTGCAAACCCTGGACAAGGACGTGACGCCGCGCGAGCTGCCGGTGCTGCCGGCCACGCACCAGGGCCGCGCCGAAGCGCTGGTGATGGTGCGGCGTGGCGCCCATGCCGGCGAGATGGTGGTGCTGCGCCTGTGGGCGACGCCGCTGCGACTGCAGCCGGGCCGCGAGCGCGTGTGGATCGGCACGGTGCACACGCTGCGCTTCACCCGGCGCCTGGATTTCTTCAGCTACTGGCAGGCCCAGCCGGGCGAGGACGCGCTGCTCGAGGGCCTGCACCGCGACATCCCCGGCCTGGATTCGGCGCTGGAGCCGCGCGCCGACGACGCCCAGCGCGTGCTGCGCCTGCGGCCCGCGTCGCGCTGAGGCGGCTTACTCCGGCTGGAAATCCGGCAGCCGGCCCAGCAGCCACTGCAGGCGTTCGTGCGGATCGTCGAGCTGCAGCAGCTGCTGGCGTTCGGTCGGATCCAGCGGCAGCCACTCGGCCAGGCGCCATCCCACGTGCGCCGCCTCGGCGAGCGAACCCTTGCCGACGCCATCGTGCTCGAGGCCGGCCTTGTCGAGGATGCGGGCCAGCAGCACCGACAGCAGCGCGTGCTCGTCGCGCAGCGCCTCCGGCGCGGGCTCGGGCCGCCACGACACGTCGCCCAGCAGCAGGCCGTCGTTGCGCACGCGGGTGCGGTCGACGTGGAAGCGGCGCCGGCCTTCGACCGTGATGCCGAGCAGGCCGTCGTCGGTCATCGCGAAATCCACGATCACCGCCTCGGTGCCCAGCGCGGCCGGGATCGCCGGTTCGCCGGCCTCGCGGCCGTCGAGGATCAGGCAGATGCCGAATCCCTCGCCGCTGCGCGCGCAGCGCTTCACCAGGTCGAGGTAGCGCGGCTCGAAGATGCGCAGCGAGAGCTGCCCACCGGGAAACAGCACGGTGGACAGCGGGAACAGCGGCAGCTCGTGGGTCGGCACGCTCAGCCGGCCAGCGTCGCCAGAAAGCGGCGCGGCGCGCCTTCGAAGCCGCCGTTGGACATGAACACGACGTGGTCGCCGGGCTGCGCGCGCGCCGCGAGCGCCGCGATGAGTTCATCCACGCCCGGCACCGCCTCGCCTTCGCCGCGCAGCGCGGCGACGACCTTGCCCGCGTCCCAGGCCAGCTCGGGCCGGTGCAGGAACACCACGGCATCGGCCTGCGCCAGCGACGGCGCGATCTCGGCCGCGTGCGCGCCCAGCCGCATCGAATTGCTGCGCGGCTCCATCGCCACCAGGATGCGCGCGCTGCCCACGCGCGCGCGCAGGCCCTCGAGCGTGGTTCGGATGGCGGTCGGATGGTGCGCGAAATCGTCGTACACGGTGACGCCGCGCGCTTCGCCCAGCTTCTCCATCCGCCGCTTCACGCTGACGAAATCCGACAGCGCCGGAATGGCGCGCGACAGGTCGGCACCCACGGCGTTCGCGGCGGCGATCGCGGCCAGGCCGTTCATCACGCTGTGCCGGCCCGAGAGCGACCAGCGCACGGTGCCGACCACCACGCCACGGTGCAGCACGTCGAAGTGCGAGCCGTCGGCCGCGTGCAGGCGCGCGGTCCAGTCGAAGTCGCCATCGAGCCCGAAGCGCTCCACCGGCGTCCAGCAGCCCATGTCCAGCACCTGCTGCAGGCTGGCTTCCTCGCCGTTGACGATCAGGCGGCCGCGGCCGGGCACGATGCGTACGAGGTGGTGGAACTGGCGCTGGATCGCGGCCAGGTCCGGGAAGATGTCGGCGTGGTCGAACTCGAGGTTGTTCAGGATCGCCACCACCGGCCGGTAGTGCACGAACTTGCTGCGCTTGTCGAAGAACGCGGTGTCGTACTCGTCGGCCTCGACCACGAACTCGCGGCCGCTGCCGAGGCGCGCCGACACGCCGAAATTCTCCGGCACGCCGCCCACCAGGAAGCCCGGGTCGCGGCCGGCGGCTTCGAGCAGCCACGCCAGGATCGAGGTGGTCGTGGTCTTGCCGTGGGTGCCGGCCACGGCCAGCGTCTCGCGGCCGGGCAGCACGTGTTCGCTCAGCCACTGCGCGCCGGAGGTGTACTTCAGGCCGTGGTCGAGCACGTGCTCGACCGCCGGGTTGCCGCGCGAGAGCGCGTTGCCCACGACCACCACGTCGGTGTCGGCGGCCAGGTACGCGGCGGAATAGCCCGAGGCCAGCCCGATGCCCAGCGCTTCGAGCTGGGTGGACATCGGCGGGTAGACGTTCTGGTCGGAACCATCGACCGCGTGGCCGAGCTCGCGCGCGAGCGCGGCGACGCCGCCCATGAAGGTGCCGCAGATGCCGAGGATGTGCAGTTTCATGCGTGCGATGCGCGGGCCGCGGCGAACCGCGGCGGCGCTCAGCCGACGTCGGGCGTCGGCGCCAGCACTTCGATGATGCGCTGGAGCACGGCGTCCATGCTGCCCACGCCGTCGACGCAGGCCAGGCGGCCGGAGTTGCGGTAGAAATCCACCACCGGCGCGGTGGCCTGGTTGTAGACGTTCAGGCGGTTGCGCACGGCTTCCGGGGTGTCGTCGGCGCGGCCCTCGGCCTGCGCGCGGCCGGCGAGGCGGGTGATCAGCAGCTCGGTGTCCACGTCCAGCTGCACGGCGATGTCCACCGGCTGCTGCAGGCGCGCCAGCAGCGCGTCGAGCGCATTGGCCTGGGCCAGGTTGCGCGGGTAGCCGTCGAGGATGAAGCCGTTGCCGGTGTCGCCGGCGGTGAGGCGCTCTTCCAGCATGCCCAGCACGATCTCGTCGGAGACCAGCTCGCCGGCGGCCATCACGGCCTGCGCCTGCAGGCCCAGCGGGGTGCCCGCCTTGACCGCCGCGCGCAGCAGTTCGCCGGTGGAAATATGCGGCACCTGCAGGTGCTCGCGGAGGCGCGTGGCCTGCGTGCCCTTGCCCGAGCCGGGCGCGCCGAGGAGAACCAGTCGCATGCTTCAAAACCCCTATAAACAAGGACGCACGGCGCCGTCCTCACCCCGTTTGGCTATAGTGGGGCCGCTGACTGGCCGTGCGAATGTGGAAACGCTACTGGCCGGGCCGCTCCAAGTCAATGAAAAACAGGAAAAACCCATGAGCAAAGGAACGCTCCTTTACGCCCAGTCCGGCGGCGTCACCGCCGTCATCAACGCCACCGCCAGCGCGGTGATCCAGGCCGCCCGCGGCCGCAAGGTCAAGGTCCTGGCCGCCCGCAACGGCATCCTGGGCGCCCTGCGCGAGGACCTGGTGGACACCTCCAAGGAGTCCCCGGCCGCGATCCGGGCCCTGGCCCATACCCCGGGCGGGGCCTTCGGGTCCTGCCGCTACAAGCTAAAGTCGCTGGAGGAAGACCAGCCCAAGTACCAGCGCCTGCTGGACGTCTTCGACGCCCACGACGTGCGCTGGTTCCTCTACAACGGCGGCAACGACTCGGCCGACACCGCACTGAAGCTCTCGCAGATGGCGGCCGCCACCGGCTACCCGCTCACCTGCATCGGCGTGCCCAAGACGGTCGACAACGACCTCGTGGTCACCGACTGCTGCCCGGGCTTCGGCTCGGCGGCCAAGTACACCGCCGTCTCGGTGGCGGAAGCCGCGCTGGACGTCGCCGCCATGGCCGACACCTCCACCAAGGTCTTCGTCTACGAAGTGATGGGCCGGCACGCCGGCTGGCTGGCCGCGGCCGCGGGCCTGGCCGCCACCGATAAGGACGCCGCACCGCAGGTCATCCTGTTCCCCGAAGTGGCCTACGACGAGGCGAAGTTCCTGGCCCGGGTGCAGGAGGTCGTGAAGAAGGTCGGCTGGTGCGTCGTGGTGGTGTCCGAAGGCATCCGCCACCCGGACGGCCGCTTCGTCGCCGACGCCGGCGGCGGCAAGGACGCCTTCGGGCATTCGCAGCTGGGCGGCGTTGGCCCGCTGCTGGCCGCCACCGTGAAGGACAAGCTGGGCCTGAAGGTGCACTGGACCGTGCCCGACTACCTGCAGCGCTCGGCCCGCCACCTGGCTTCGAAGACCGACCTCGAGCACGCCCTGGCCGTGGGCCAGGCCGCCGTGGACTATGCGCTGGAAGGCCGCAACGGCGTGATGCCGGTGATCGTGCGCACCTCGCACAAGCCCTATCGCTGGAAGGTCGAGGCCGCCCCGGTGGCGCGCATCGCCAACCGCGAGAAGACCATGCCCAAGGGATTCATCGACCGCAGCGGCTACGGCATCACCGCCGCCTGCCGGCAGTACCTCGAGCCGCTGGTGCGGGGTGAGGCGCCGCCGCCGTACCGGCCGGACGGACTGCCCGATTACGTTCGTCTCAAGCTGACGACCGTGGCGAAGAAGTTGCCCGCCTACGGCTGATCCCCAGGCCGTGCCCTCCGGCCCGGATGGCACGGTGACCGCCGGCACATCCGGGAACGAAAGGCCGCTGGGAGCATACGCCCCCTTTGGCCCCACCCCGTTCCCGGAGACTGCCGTGATACCGAACCGATCCTTGCTCGTCCTGGCCGCCGCGCTGGGCCTCGCGTCCGCGGGCGCCGCCCTGTCGCAGGCGGGCAGCGGCAACCTCTACCGCGTCACCTCGAAGATGGAAATGGTGGGCATGCCCTTCTCCATGCCGGCGACCACGGTGGACGTCTGCGGCCCCAAGGACCAGGCCAGCGAGAAGATGGTGCCGCACGACGAGAACTGCACCATCAGCAACTTCCGCGTGGCCGGCAACAAGTCGAGCTTCGACATGACCTGCCGCGGCGAGAACCCGATGACCGCGCGCGGCGAGTTCGAGCGCCTCGGCCCCGACGCCTACCGCGGCCGCATGCAGATGAAGGGCAACATGGAGGGCGAGCCCGTCGACATGACGATGAACTTCGAGGGCAAGAAGATCCGCGACTGCAACTACGCCACCGAATCCCCCGCCGCGCAGGGCGCCGCGATGATGGCCAAGACCTGCGAGGACATGCTGCGCGAGCCGTCGCCGATGGGCTACCAGAGCTTCGCCGGGCCCAACGCGGTCTGCGCCACCTACAAGCCGCGCTACTGCAGCGCGATGCTGGCGCAGTCGGTGAACCCGGAGTTCATCCGCACCAACGACCAGATCATCCGCCAGTCGCCCGCCGGCTACCCGAGTTTCTGGGATGCGTTCGCGGCCTGCGGCACCTCGCGCCAGGCGGCGCTGGCCAAGGCCTGCCCGATGGCGGAGAAGAACCGCGACTTCAACTTCATCACCGCGTATTGCCCGAGCCTGGTGGCCAAGGCCTGCGCCAGCGCGGATGCGCGGACCGACGCCGAGTTCGTCGTGGCCAGCTGCCCGGTGCAGGCCAAGGCCGCCGCCGCGGCGCACTGCGCGGGTCGTGACTACACCGCGATGCGCGCATCGCCGTACGCCGGTTTCTGCGGGCGTTACGCCGGCGGCCAGCTGCAGCAGCGCAATGCCGGGGCCGCCACGCCGACGCCGGCGGCTGCGCCGACGCCGGCCCCCGCGGCCGAAGAAGCGCCGAAGAAGCCCTCCTGGCGCGACCGCCTGCGCGACGCCAAGGACAAGCTGACCGGCGAGGACTGACCGGATGCGCGGGCTGGCGCTGGCCCTGCTGATGGGCCTGGCGGGCGCGACCCTCCCCGCGCCCGCGCCGGCACGGGCCCCGGCACCCGCACCGGGACCGGCGGCGCCCGTGGATGCCTTCCCGGACGTCGCGCGGGCCTACTGGGTCGAGGTCAACGGCTCGCCGCTCTGGGCCGGCGGCCGCGACCTGCGCCTGCCGATGGCGAGCCTGGCGAAGCTCATGACGGCGCTGCTGCTGGCCGAGGAAGCCACGCTGGACGACGAGCTGGTGGTGAGCGCCGCCGCCGCGCGCGCCACCGGTTCGCGCATCGGCCTGCGCGCCGGCGAGCGCATGCGCGCCTCGGACCTGTTCGACGCCATGCTGGTGCGTTCGGCCAACGACGCCTGCCGCGCGCTGGCCGACTGGCACGGCGGCGACCTGCCGCGCTTCGTGGCGCGCATGAACGCACGCGCCGCGGAACTGGGCCTGCGCGACACCTCCTTCGCCAATGCCTGCGGCCACGACGCCCCGGGCCAGGCCAGCACCGTGGGCGACCTGGCCGTGCTGGCGCGCGCCGCGATGGCGGAGCCTCGCATCGCCGCCACCGTCGCGAAGTCACGCGTCGAATTCCGCAGCCCGGGCGGCCGCGACTTCAAGATGGACACCACCAACGCCTTGCTGCAGCAATTCGAAGGCGCGCTCGGCATCAAGACCGGCTACACGCCGGGCGCCGGCCGCTGCCTGGTCGCGCTTGCCCGCCGCGGCGAGGACGAGGTGCTCGTGGTGATGCTGCACGCGCCGGACCGCTGGTGGGACACCGTGGCGCTGATGGAGCTGGCCTTCGACCACGCCCGCCGGGCGCGGGCGCGCGCGCCCACGCCATGAACCACGCGGGGCGCCTCGCCGGCGCGGCCGGGCTGCTGCTGGCGATCGGCTGGGCTTACGCCGCGGCGCTGGCCGCGCCGTTCCACTTCGACGACTTCCACGTGATCGTCGACAACCCGCGCGTGCACGGGCTGGCGGCGTGGTGGGATTCGATGCCGGGCATCCGGCCGCTGCTCAAGCTCAGCTATGCGCTGGACTGGATGCGGTCGCCGGGTGCGGCCGGCTTCCACGCGACCAACCTGTGGCTGCACGGCCTCAACGCGCTGCTGGTCTGGGCCGTGGCGCGCCAGTGGCTGGCGCGCCTGGCGCCGGCGGTGGCGCCGCCCGGGGCCGCGGCCTGGGGCGTGGCGCTGCTGTTCGCCCTGCATCCTGCCGCCACCGAGGCCGTGACCTATGTCAGCGGACGCTCGCAATCGCTGATGGCGATGTTCTACCTCGCCGCACTTTGGGCGCACGCGCACGCGCTGGAGCGCGGGTCAGGCGGTGCCTGGCGGGCGCTCTCGCCGCTGCTGTTCGCCGCCGCGCTGGCCGTGCGCGAAACCGCCGTGACCCTGCCCTTCGCGCTGGCGCTGCTGGCCTGGTACGGCGGGGAAAGCCTCCGCGATGCGCTGCGCGGGCTGGCCGGCCACGGGGCGGTGCTGGCGCTGGCCGTCGCGCTGGCGATCGCGTGGCCGGGCTACGGCGATTTCTTCGGCACCAGCCTGCAGGCGCGGGGGCTGGCGGAACAGCTGGCGGGGCAATCGGTTGCCTGGACGCATCTGTTCGGCCACAGCCTGTTCGGCCTGCAGACGAACCTCGATCCGGACCTTCGCGTGCCGGCGGCGGTGATGCCCCACGCGGTCGGCTTCGTGCTGGCCGGCGTCGCTGCGATGGCGGTGGGCGTGTTCGCCCGCAGGCGCTGGCCCTGGCTCGGCTTCGCGATCGCCTGGACCCTGTTGCAGCTGGCGCCGACCCAGTCGCTGCTGCCGCGGCTCGACCTGGCCAACGACCGGCATCTTTACCTGGTCCTGCCCGGCGTGGCGTTCGCCGGGGTAGTCGCCTTGGCCAGGCTGGCGCCGTACCGGCTGGCGGCCGCCGCGGTGTGCCTGCTGGCCCTGGTATTGGCCATGGCCACGCGTGAACGCAACGAGGTCTACCGCAGCGAACTCGCTCTCTGGTCCGCCACCGCGGCCGCCTCGCCGGGCAAGGCCCGCGCCTGGAGCAACCTGGGCTGGGCCCGCCAGCAGGCCGGCGACCCGGGCGGCGCCCGCCGCGCCTACGCCTGCGCCCTGGCCCTGGACCCGGGGCATCGGCAGGCCGCGATCAACCTGTCCCTGCTGCCGCCCGGCCCCTCGGAAATACCGCCGGAATGCGGCCTGGCGGGCCGTGTGGCTTCCCCCTCCCCCCTTTGACATACTCGGGCGAGGCGGCCAATCGGCCGCTTATGTTTGTTCCGTGTCTGAACTCTGGGGAGGGTTTACATGTTCGAGCAATACGGTTTGCACCTCGCGCTCGCCTGTGCGGCGATCGCCATCCTTTACGGCATCGTGGTCGCGAAGTGGATCGTCGGCCAGCCGGCCGGCAACGAAAAAATGCAGGCGATCGCGGCGGCCATCCAGGAAGGCGCCGGCGCCTACCTGCGCCGCCAGTACCTGACCATCGCCATCGTCGGCGTGGTGCTGTTCCTGGTCATCGGCTTCGTGCCGGTGCTGGGCTGGCCCACCGCGATCGGCTTCGCCATCGGCGCCGTGCTCTCGGGCCTGGCGGGCTTCATCGGCATGTTCGTCTCGGTGCGCGCCAACGTGCGTACCGCGCAGGCGGCCACGGTGAGCCTCAACACCGCACTCAACGTCAGCTTCAAGGGCGGCGCCATCACCGGCATGCTGGTGGTCGGCCTGGGCCTGCTGGGCGTGGCCGGCTACTTCTGGTTCGTCGGCGGCGCCGCGGCCACGGACGCGGCGGCGGTGAATGCCGCGATGCAGCCGATGATCGGCCTGGCCTTCGGCTCGTCGCTGATCTCGATCTTCGCGCGCCTGGGCGGCGGCATCTTCACCAAGGGCGCCGACGTCGGCGCCGACCTGGTGGGCAAGGTCGAAGCCGGCATCCCCGAGGATGACCCGCGCAACCCGGCCGTGATCGCCGACAACGTGGGCGACAACGTCGGCGACTGCGCCGGCATGGCGGCCGACCTGTTCGAGACCTACGCGGTGACCGTGATCGCGGCGATGCTGATCGCCGGCATCTACTTCACCCAGTACGGCACCACCGGCGTGCTCTACCCGATGGTGCTGGGCGCGGTGTCGATCCTGGCCTCGATCGTCGGCACCTTCTTCGTGAAGGTCAGCGACGGCGGCAAGATCATGAACGCGCTCTACCGCGGCCTGGCCGTCTCGGGCGTGCTGGCGGCGGCCGCGTTCTACTGGGTCACCACCAGCATGTTCACCGGCGCCATGGCGTCGCTGGCGATGCCGCTGTTCTACTGCGCCCTGATCGGCCTGGGCCTGACCGCGGCGATGGTGGTGATCACCGAGTACTACACCGCCACCGAGTACGCGCCGGTGCAGCAGGTCGCCAAGGCCTCGGAAACCGGCCACGGCACCAACGTGATCGCCGGCCTGGCGGTCTCGATGAAGTCGACCGCGGCGCCGGTGCTGGCCGTGGCCGCCGCCATCTGGGGCTGCTATGAGCTGGCGGGCCTGTTCGGCATCGCCATCGCGGCCACTTCGATGCTGTCGATGGCCGGCATGATCGTGGCGCTGGACGCCTACGGCCCGATCACCGACAACGCGGGCGGCATCGCCGAGATGTCGGGCATGGACAAGGAAATCCGCAAGACCACCGACGCCCTCGACGCCGTGGGCAACACCACCAAGGCCGTCACCAAGGGCTACGCCATCGGCTCGGCCGGCCTGGCGGCGCTGGTGCTGTTCGCGGATTACTCGCACAAGCTGGGCGAGACCGGCGCCGAGGTCGACTTCTCGATCTCGAACCCGGACGTGGTGATCGGCCTGCTGATCGGCGGCATGATCCCCTACCTGTTCGGCGCCTACGCCATGCAGGCGGTGGGCCGCGCGGCCGGTGCGGTGGTGGAGGAAGTGCGCCGCCAGTTCCGCGAGATCCCCGGCATCATGGAAGGCACCGGCAAGCCGCAGTACGACAAGGCGGTCGACCTGCTGACCAAGTCGGCGATCCGCGAAATGATCATCCCGTCGATGCTGCCGCTGATCATCCCGATCCTGGTCGGCGTGATCCTGGGCCCGAACGCCCTGGGCGGCCTGCTGATGGGCACCATCGTGACCGGCCTGTTCGTGGCCATCTCGATGTGCACCGGCGGCGGCGCCTGGGACAACGCCAAGAAGTACATCGAGGAAGGCCACCACGGCGGCAAGGGCAGCGAGGCCCACAAGGCCGCGGTCACCGGCGACACCGTCGGCGACCCGTACAAGGACACCGCCGGCCCGGCCATCAACCCGCTGATCAAGATCATCAACATCGTGGCGCTGCTGCTGATCCCGATGCTGTGATCCGCGCTGTCCGCTGAAACGAAGAAGCCCCGGGAAACCGGGGCTTCTTCTTTTGCTTCCTGTAGGAGGGACTTCAGTCCCGAAGCTCTTCGCCGAAAAGCTTCGGGACTGAAGTCCCTCCTACAGGCGAGGTCAGATCTGGGGGACTTCCTGCAGCAGCAGGATCAGGGAGTCGCGCACCGCGCGGCGCAGTTCGTTGAAGCGGTCGGCCATGGCCTGGTCGGCGATCTGGGTTTCGTCCAGGTGCTCGAGGCCCTGGCAGACGCCCACCAGCTCGCTGGCGCCCATCGCCAGCGCGGCCGAGCGCAGGTAGTGCGCGGCCTTGCCCAGCGCGTCGGGGTCGCGGGCCACGTGGGCCTGCTCCATCTTGCGCACCAGGTCCGGCGCCTCGTGCACGAACATGCGCACGAACTCGCTGAACGAGCCCGGCCGGTCGCGGTCGAGCATGCGCAGCAGTTCCAGGGCCTTGGGTTCGAGCAGGGGCTGGGCAGCCATGGCGGGGGTTTCCGATGGACCAGCCGGCATTCTCGCCGCTGGCCCCGGCCCTGACCAGCCCCACCTTTGGCCACCCCTCGACACTCCCTCTGGGAGGGACTTCAGTCCCGATGCGTCTCGCCGTGGAGCATCGGGACTGAAGTCCCTCCCACAGGGAGCGGGGCCCGAGTGCGGGCTCAGGGGCTTTCCCGTATCCTTTGCGCCCCCACAAGAAGCCCTCCCCCGGGCAAAGCAGGAGTTTCCCCATGGCCCTTGACCTGGTGCCCACCGGCCGCGACGTGCCGAACGAAATCAACGTCGTCATCGAGATCCCCAAGGATGCCGACCCGGTCAAGTACGAGGTGGACAAGGCCACGGGCGCGATCTTCGTCGACCGCATCCTGTCGACCCCGATGCGCTACCCCTGCAACTACGGCTACGTGCCCCACACCCTGTGCGGCGACGGCGACCCGGTGGACGTGCTGGTGATCCTGCCGCTGCCGCTGATCCCCGGCTCGGTGATCCGCTGCCGCCCGGTCGGCATGCTGAAGATGAAGGACGAGGCGGGCGAGGACACCAAGCTGCTGGCCGTGCCGGTGGACAAGGTCTTCGGCGGCTACTCGCACATCCACGACATCACCCAGGTCAGCCCGCACTGGCTCGAGCGCATCGGCCACTTCTTCGAGCACTACAAGGACCTGGAGAAGGGCAAGTGGGTCAAGCTCGACGGCTGGGAAGGCGCCGATGCCGCCCGCCGGGAGATCGTGGATTCGGTCGAGCGCTTCGAGGCGAGCCCCGAGAAGCTCAACTTCTGAGTTTCCCGCCACGCGATCCAGGACCAAGCCACCCTCGCGGGTGGCTTTTTCTTTGGCCGGAGCGACCGGCCCCGGACGTTGGCAAGGGGGCACCCAACGAGGAGTCCACCATGAACTGCACCCTTCGCGTCGCCCTTACCCTGCTGGCGGCCAGCGCGACCTGCGTTTCCCCAGCCGTCCAGGCCAGCTCCCTGCAATCCAAACTCCCGCCACGGGCCGAGGTCGCGTCCGGCCCCCTGAGCCCCGCCGAACGCGGCGCCATGGCCCGGGTCTTCGTGCGCAAGTGGGGCCCCTACGTGCAGGACGTCTACGGCGTTCCGGTCGAGGCGTGGGCCCGGCGCATGGTGTCCACCTTCATCCATGCCGACCCGGACAACTTCCGCGATGCGCTCCGGCGCAGCACGTACGAGGGCGCGACGGCGGCCTTGAACGGCGCGGGCAGCCGCGTCTCCGACGACCAGGTGATCGACTCCATGGCGCGGGCCAGCCTTGACCCGCGCCTGACCGACGCCCAGGTGGGCACACAGGCACTGGGTTCGGCCGCGAGCGACCTGGTGTTCACGCCGGTCACGCCGTGCCGCATCCTCGACACGCGCGTGGCGGGCGGCGTGATCGCCAGCGAGGGCAGCCGCAACTTCAACGCGGTGGTGGGCGGCGGCGGCAACTTCAGCAGCCAGGGCGGCAGCGCCACCGATTGCGGCATGGTGGCCGCGGGGCAGGCGGCGGTGGTGATCAACCTCACCGCCGTGGCGCCATCCGGCGCGGGCTTCGCCACGGCCTATCCGTTCGGCGCGGCGCGTCCGCTGGCCTCGAGCGTGAACTACACGGCCGGCGCGATCGTCAACAACGCCATCGTGGTCAAGCTGCCCACGCCGCTGACGAGCAGCGATTTCACGATCTACACCTTCGCCGGCGCCCATTTCGTCGCCGACATCGTCGGCTTCTACTCGGCACCGGCGGCCACCGCCCTGCAGTGCACCAGCGTGGACGGCGCCTTGCGGACCATGACGGCCGGCGAGTACGCGCTGCTGTCGACCGTCAACTGCCCGGCGGGGTACTCGGCGGTCAGCGCGGCCATCACCGCCAGCCAGGATGTCGTGGTGGCCGACAGCTACATCAGCTCGGGCTCCGTGCAGATCTTCGCCAAGAACGTCAGCGCCTTGTCCCAGCAGGTCATTCCGAAAGCGATTTGCTGCCGCGTTCCCGGCCGCTGATCGCGGGGCCTGGCGCCGAGGCCAGGCATCCCCCCTGGAAGGCCCGAAATGAAAAAGCCGCCCCATGGGCGGCTTTTTTTCATTCCAATGAAGTCGGCGCCTCAGCGCGCCCCCGCCCGGTGCGGATACTCCGCGAAGATGTCGGCGATGGTGGAATCAATCCGCGCCGCCCGTTCCGCCGGCTTCAGGCGCGACATGCGGCCCACGGCCACGCCTTCCCACACCAGCGCCTTCTCGCGCGCGTCGACGAGGTCCACGTTAAGCGTGCCCTCCGCGTAACGGTAGACGTCGGTGCGGTTGGTCCAGTACGGCACCGCCACGTAGGAGCGGGCGCGGTAGCTGTAGTAGAGCGCGGTTTCCATCTGCGGCGTGTTGTAGACGTCGGTGCGCTCGTCCACGTAGGCGTTGATGTTGACCTGCAGGTCGGGGGCGGACTCGTCGTAGACATAGCCGCGGGCTTCGAGCTCACGGCGCACCGCGGCCTTCATGCGGTTGCTCGACGGGGTGGAATAGCCCTCGGTCTCCACCGCCAGCGGCTCGTAGAACGCGAAGCTGCGGTAGCGCGCGAAGTCGGCCGACGGGTCGGAATCGGTGGTGATGCGGGGCCCGGTGGCGCAGCCGGCCAGCAGGACGACGGAGAGCAGGGCGAAGGCCTGCCAAAGGCGTGAGACGGACATGACGCACCTCCCGGTTGGATGCCGCGAAACTAGCACGCGGCCGGTCGAGCCGGCATGAATCGGGGCTGAGCCGGACCGGTAAACGCCGGCCGCCGGCGGGCGGCGGCCGACGAATGGCGGAACCGGCTCAGTCCCGGCGGTACAGCTGCGCGCCCTGGGCCCGGAACTGCTCGGCCTTCTCGGCCATGCCCTTCTCCAGCGCCTCGGCCTCGTCGGTGACGCCCTGGCTGGCGGCGTACTCGCGCACGTCCTGGGTGATCTTCATCGAGCAGAAGTGCGGGCCGCACATCGAGCAGAAGTGGGCGACCTTGTGGGCGTCCTTGGGCAGGGTTTCGTCGTGGTACTCCCGCGCCCGCTCCGGGTCGAGGCCCAGGTTGAACTGGTCTTCCCAGCGGAACTCGAAGCGGGCCTTGCTCAGCGCGTTGTCGCGGGCCTGCGCGCCCGGGTGGCCCTTGGCCAGGTCGGCGGCGTGTGCGGCGATGCGGTAGGCCATCAGGCCTTCGCGCACGTCGTTCTTGTCGGGCAGGCCCAGGTGCTCCTTCGGGGTGACGTAGCAAAGCATCGCCGTGCCGAACCAGCCGATCATCGCCGCGCCGATCGCGCTGGTGATGTGGTCGTAGCCCGGCGCGATGTCCGTGGTCAGTGGGCCGAGGGTGTAGAACGGCGCCTCGCCGCAGACGGCGAGCTGCTTGTCCATGTTCTCCTTGATCAGGTGCATCGGCACGTGGCCGGGGCCCTCGATCATGGTCTGCACGTCGTGCTTCCAGGCGATCTTGGTCAGCTCGCCCAGGGTCTCGAGTTCACCGAACTGCGCGGCGTCGTTGGCGTCGGCGATGCTGCCGGGGCGCAGGCCGTCGCCCAGCGAGAAGGTCACGTCGTAGGCCTTCATGATTTCGCAGATTTCCTCGAAGTGCGTGTAGAGGAAATTCTCCTTGTGGTGGGCCAGGCACCACTTGGCCAGGATGCTGCCGCCGCGGCTGACGATGCCGGTGACGCGCTTGGCGGTCAGCGGCACGTAGCGCAGCAGCACGCCGGCGTGGATGGTGAAGTAGTCCACGCCCTGCTCGGCCTGCTCGATCAGCGTGTCGCGGAAGATCTCCCAGGTCAGGTCCTCGGCCTTGCCGTCCACTTTTTCCAGCGCCTGGTAGATCGGCACCGTGCCGATGGGCACCGGCGCATTGCGCAGGATCCACTCGCGGGTTTCGTGGATGTTCTTGCCGGTGCTCAGGTCCATCACCGTGTCCGCGCCCCAGCGGATCGACCAGACCAGCTTCTCCACTTCCTCGGCGATGCCCGACGACACGGCGCTGTTGCCGATATTCGCATTCACCTTGGTCAGGAAATTGCGGCCGATGATCATCGGCTCGAGTTCCGGGTGGTTGATGTTGGCCGGGATCACCGCGCGGCCGCGCGCCACTTCGTCGCGCACGAATTCGGGCGTGATGAACTTCTGGATGCTGGCGCCGAAGGCCTGGCCCGCGTGCTGGCGCAGCAGGTGGGCTTCCTTGATGGCCTCGATCCGCTGGTTCTCGCGGATGGCGATGTACTCCATCTCCGGCGTGATGATGCCGCGGCGGGCGTAGTGCATCTGGCTCACGTTGGCGCCGGCGTGGGCGCGGCGCGGCGGGCGCAGGGCCGGGAAGCGCACGCTGTCGAGCTTGTGGTCGGCGGCACGGCCGCGGCCGAACTCCGAGCTCAGGCCCGGCAGCGGCGAGCTGTCGCCGCGCTCGGCGATCCACTGCGCGCGCAGCGGCGCCAGGCCGGCGCCGAGGTCGATGTTGGCGTTCGGGTCGCTGTACGGGCCCGAGGTGTCGTAGACGACGAAGGGCGCGTTCGGCTCCTGGATGCCGTACATGCGCGGCGTCGGGTCCAGCGCGATCTCGCGCATCGGCACCTGGATGTCCGGGCGGGAGCCTTCGACGTGGATCTTGCGCGAGCCCGGGATCGGGCGCGTCACGGATTCGGACAGCTGCTGGGCCTGGCGGAGCAGCTCGGTGGGCAGGGCATTCATGCGTTTCGTCCTCTTAAGCCCCGGGCGGGGCGGAACGAAGCGGCGGCGCCGGGGCGCCAGCCCGGGGCCAGCACCACGAAGCTCCCTACGCCGGTGCGAGCCGGATCAGGTTCGAAGGGTAATTCTCAGCCCGCTGACGCCCGGGCACCCCCGCTTCAGGCGCACATTGAACCACGGGGGCCGTCGCGATGCGAGGGCGGTTATTTGCCACGGATGAACACGGACAAGCACAGATAGCCACGGAACAAGATCAAAAATATCCGCTCTTATCCGTGTTCATCCGCCTTTATCCGTGTTCATCCGTGGCCAAGCATCAAACCCGAGCCGGCCGGGGCACGCGGAACCACGCGGCATACAGCGCCGGGAGGAACAGCAGGGTCAGGGCGGTGGCCACGATCAGGCCGCCCATGATCGCCACCGCCATCGGGCCGAAGAACACGCTGCGCGACAGCGGGATCATGGCCAGCACCGCGGCCAGCGCCGTCAGCACGATCGGGCGGAAGCGGCGCACCGTGGCGTCCACCACGGCCTGGGCCGGCGGATGCCCGGCCGCGATGTCCTGCTCGATCTGGTCCACCAGGATCACCGAGTTGCGCATGATCATGCCGCTCAGCGCGATCGTGCCCAGCATCGCCACGAAGCCGAAGGGCACGCGGAACACCAGCAGGAACAGCACCACGCCGATCAGTCCCAGCGGCGCGGTCAGCAGCACCATGGCCGTGCGCGGGAAGCTGCGCAGCTGCAGCATCAGCAGGGTCGTGACCGCGAACAGGAACAGCGGCACGCCCGCGGCCACCGACTTCGAGCCGCGGTTGGAGTCCTCGACCGTGCCGCCAGTCTCGAGCAGGTAGCCCGGTGGCAGCGATGCGCGGATTTCGTCAAGCGTCGGCAGGATCTCGGCGGTCACGCTGGGCGGGGTCTTCTCGCCGTAGATGTCGGCGCGCACGGTGATCGTGGGAAGGCGGTTGCGGTGCCAGATGATGCCGTCCTCGAAGCCGTACTCGAGCGTGGCGATCTGCGACAGCGGCACGCTGCGGCCGTTGCCGGCCGGCACCGACAGGCTGCCCAGCAGCGACAGCTGCTCGCGCTCCTGCGCCGGGCCGCGCAGCAGGATCTCGATCAGCTCGTTGCCGTCGCGGTAGGTGCTGACCGTGGTGCCCGACAGCGAGCCGCGCAGGAAGGCCGCCACCTGGGCCGAGCTGATGCCCAGCACGCGGGCGCGGGCCTGGTCGATCTGCAGGCGCACGACCTTGCTGGGCTCGTCCCAGTCCAGGTTGACGTTGGTGACCGCCTCGTTGGCGCGCACCTTTTCCGCGACCTGCTGCGCGATGCGGCGCACGTCGTCCACGTGTTCGCCGGACACCCGGAACTGGATCGGGAAGCCCACCGGCGGCCCGTTCTCCAGCCGCGACACGCGCGCCTGCACGTCGTTGAACTTCTCGTCGAACAGCCCGATCAGCCACTGCCGCACCGCTTCGCGCGACTCGATGTCGGGCGTGAGCACCACGAACTGCGCGAAGTTGGCCTGCGGCAGCTTCTGGTCCAGCGGCAGGTAGAAGCGCGGCGTGCCGGTGCCGACGTAGGCGACGTAGCTTTCGATGTCCTCGCGGGTCTTGAGCTCGGCCTCCAGCCGCTGCGCCACGGCCTCGGTGGCGTGCAGCGACGCGCCCTCGGCCAGCTCCAGGTCCACCATCAGCTCCAGCCGCGTCGACGACGGGAAGAACTGCTGCGGCACGAAGCGGAACAGCAGGATCGAGGCCACGAACGCCGCGACCGTCACCGCGATCACGGTCTTGCGCTGGCGCACACACCAGGTCACCCAGCGGCGGACCGTCTGGTAGAACTTCGTGGCGTAAGGGTCATGCTGCGGTCCGTCGCCGTGCGGCTTGGGGTCGGGCAGCAGCTTGTAGCCGAGGTAGGGAATGAAAACGACGGCCGCGATCCAGGACAGGATCAGCGAAATCGTCACGACCTGGAAAATCGAGCGCGTGTACTCGCCCGTGCTCGAAGCCGCAGTGGCGATCGGCAGGAAGCCGGCCGCCGTCACCAGCGTGCCGGTCAGCATCGGGAAGGCGGTGGATTCATAGGCGAACGCGGCCGCCTTCATGCGGCTGTAGCCCTGCTCCATCTTCACCGCCATCATCTCGACCGCGATGATGGCGTCGTCCACCAGCAGGCCCAGGCCTAGCACCAGCGCGCCGAGCGAAATCTTGTGCAGGCCGATGCCGAAGTAATGCATCACGGCGAAGGTCATCGCCAATACCAGCGGGATCGACAGCGCCACCACCAGGCCGGTGCGGAAACCCAGCGAGAAGAAGCTGACCAGCAGCACGATGATCACCGCCTCGGTCAGCACCCGCACGAACTCGGCCACCGAACTGCGCACGGCCTTGGGTTGGTCCGACACCTTCTGAAGCGTCATGCCGACCGGCAGGTTTTCCTGCAGGCGCGCGAATTCGGTGTCGAGCACGTCGCCCAGGCGGATGATGTCGCCGCCCGCGCGCATGCTCACCGCGATGCCGATCGCGTTCTCACCCATGAAGCGCATCCGCGGCGCCGCCGGATCGGCGAAGCCACGGGTGATCTCGGCCACGTCGCCCAGCTTGAAGCTGCGGTCGCCAACGCGGATCGGGAAGTCCCGGATCTGCTCCACGCTGTCGAAGCGCCCGGACACGCGCAGCTGAACGCGATCGGTCGCCGTCTCGAAGAAGCTCGCCGGCGCGATGGCGTTCTGCTCGTCGATCGCCCGCTGCACCAGCTCCAGCGGCACGCCCAGCGTGGCCAGCTTGGTGTTCGAGAGCTCGATCCAGATCTTCTCGTCCTGCAGGCCGACCAATTCGATCTTGCCGACGTCGGGTACGCGGTGCAGTTCCAGCTCGATGCGCTCGGCGTAGTCCTTCAGCGTGGCGTAGTCGAACCCGTCGCCCGAGAGCGCATAGATATTGCCAAAGGTGTCGCCGAACTCATCGTTGAAGAACGGCCCCACCACGCCCGCGGGCAGCGTGTGGCGGATGTCGCCCACCTTCTTGCGCACGTCGTACCAGAGCTGCGGCAGCTCGCGCGAGACCATCGAGTCCTTGCTCATCAGCATCACCAGCGACTCGCCGGGACGCGAATACGAGCGGACGAATTCGTAGCGCCCGGTCTCCATCACTTCCTTCTCGACCCGGTCGGTGACCTGGCGCGCCACTTCCTCGGCGGTAGCGCCCGGCCAGAAGGTGCGCACGACCATGATCTTGAAGGTGAAGGGCGGGTCTTCCGACTGCCCCAGCCGCTGGTAGCTGAACCAGCCGACGATGGCGAGCACCACCATCGCGTACAGCACCAGCGACCGGTTGCGCAGCGCCCACTCGGAGAGGTTGAAGTTCGAGGCCATGGCGGGGGCGCCTCAGTTCGCGGCGGGTGCGGCGGCGGGCGCGAGCACGACCGGCCGGTTCTCTCGGTCGATCGGCTTGATGCGCTGGCCCTCGAGCAGCAGGTGCACGCCGGCGGCGACGATCCACTCGCCCGCCTCCAGGCCCGACACCACCGGCACCAGGCTTTCACCGAACGGGCCGGTCTTCACGGGCTTGAGGCGCACGGTGGAGGTCGCGGGATCCACCACCCACAGCGCCGGCTCGCCGTCCTTCTGGTGCAGCGCGGACAGCGGCACCGACAGCGTGGCCGGCCCGTCCTGCAGCGCGTACACGCGCGCGCTCTGGCCCACTTCGGCACGGGCATCGCCCGCGTCGAAGCGCACGCGCGCGGCGAAGGTGCGCGCCTGCGCATCGGCCGCGGGCGAAATCTCGCGCAGCGTCGCGGGCAGGCGCTTGCCCGGCGCCGACCACAGCTCCACGGCCAGCGCGCGGCCCGGGCTGAAGTCGGCGGCGCTCTGCTCGGGCACGCTGATCAGCACCTCGCGGTCGCCGTTCTCGGCCAGCATGAAGACCGTCTGCCCCGCGGCCACGACCTGGCCCGCTTCGGCCAGGCGCTGGGCGATCACGCCGTCGGCCGGCGCGCGCAACACCGCATAACCGGCCTGGTTGTCGGACACGCGGGCCTGGGCGCGGGCCTGGCGTACGCGCGCCTCGGCCGCCTGCAGCGCGGACACGCGCGCGTCGTACAGCGAGCGGCTAACAAGTTGGCGGTCGAGCAGGCTCTGGTAGCGCTCGAGCTCGGACTTCGC
This sequence comes from Arenimonas sp., assembly GCF_036275555.1. Lineage (GTDB taxonomy): Bacteria > Pseudomonadota > Gammaproteobacteria > Xanthomonadales > Xanthomonadaceae > Arenimonas. The sequence continues at coordinate 88,071 of NZ_DASUDO010000009.1, read as the reverse complement.
GAGCGAGAAATCGGATTCGGCCGACGCCAGCGCCGCGCGCGACGCCTCCAGCTGCAGCGCCACGTCGGAGGCATCGAGCTCGGCGAGGGCCTGGCCCTTCTCCACCGCCTGTCCGACATCGACCTGCACGCGGGTGATCTTTCCGCCAATGCGGAAGGCCAGCGCCGGCTCGTGCCGGGCGCGGACCTCGCCGGCGTAAACGCTCAGCACTTCGGACGCCGGGGCGGGCTGCACCACCAGCGCCGGGCGGGCCGGACCTTCGGCGGGCTCGTCGCTGCCGCAGGCCGAGAGCGCCAGCGCGCCGAGGAGGAGGAGAAGGCGTGGGATCATGGCGGGAGCGCTCATCGGGGAGTCAGGCTTTAGTGAACCGAGGGGTATACTATCTTTACCAAACCGACGAGTTCAATAATAATCTCGCCATGACCCGAGCCACCCGCCCCGCCGCCCCCGGCCGCCCCAAGGACCTGGAAAAGCGCGCCGCCATCCTCGACGCCGCCAAGGCCCTGTTCCCGGCCCGGGGCTACGACGGGGTCAGCATGGACGCGATCGCCCAGGCCGCCGGGGTGTCGAAGCTGACGGTCTACAGCCACTTCCAGGACAAGGACACGCTGTTCGTCGAGGCCGTGAAGGCGCGCTGCGAGGACCTGCTGCCCTCCGACCTGTTCGTGGCCCGGTTCGAGGGCCCGATCCGCGGCCAGCTACTGCGCATCGCCCGGGCCTTTTTTTCCCTGATCACCAGCGAAGATGCCGTCAACATCCACCGGATGATGTCGCGCCAGCTGCCGGACGATTCGCACCTGCCGCGCCTGTTCTGGGACGCCGGCCCGAAGCGGACGACCGAGGCCCTGGCCGCCTTCCTGCGGGCCGAGCATGCGGCCGGCGAGCTGCACATCCCCGATTGCGCCCTGGCCGCCTCGCAGTTCTTCTGCCTGCTCAAGGGCGAGCACCACGCCAAGCTGACCTGCGGCTGCCACGATCCGCTGGATCCGCGGGCGGTCGAGAAGCACCTCGAGGCCACGGTGGACCTGTTCCTGCGCGCCTACGGCCCGGGCCGGCACGGAGCCTGAACCCATGCCCCCCGTGTCGGGCGTTCCGGTGACTATCGGCACTACTGGCCCCCGCGGGGCCGCCAGCATCCTGTCCATGCACCGCCGGAACCGGTGCGGGTCAACGCATTCACGCCACCACCGTTCCCGCTCCTGCATCCTGCCTTTCGCCGGACGCCGGGCGGGGCGTAAAATCACGACCCTTGCGATTCAAGGATTTAGCCGACATGCCGATTGATTTCCAGCAGGCCCGCCACGCGATGGTGGAACAGCAGGTGCGCCCCTGGGACGTGCTCGACCCGCGTGTGCTCGACACCCTGATGACGGTCCGCCGCGAGGACTTCGTGCCCCTGCGCCACCGCAAGCTGGCCTTCGCCGACCTGCCGCTGCCGCTTGAGCACGGCGAGGTGATGATGAAGCCCGTGGTCGAGGGCCGCATGCTCCAGGCCATGAACCTCGAGCCGGGCGACGAGGTGCTGGAGATCGGCACCGGCTCCGGCTTCATCACCGCCTGCCTGGCCGCCCTGGCCCGCGACGTCACCAGCGTCGAGCGCCACGCCGACTTCGTCGAGCGCGTGCGCCAGCGCCTGGCCAACGACCACGTCACCAACGTCCGGCTCGAATGCGCCGACGTCTTCACCTGGCAGCCCGGCCGCCTGTTCGACGCGATCTGCGTCACCGGCGCCGTCGCCACCGATCCCGAGCGTTTCGGCGCCTGGCTCAAGCCCGGCGGCCGCCTGTTCGTGATCCACGGCGCCTCGCCGGTGCAGGAAGCCCTGCGGATCACCCGCCGCGGCGAAGGCTTCCACCGCGAAAGCCTGTTCGAAACCGACGTCCCCTACCTGCACGGCGCCGCCCCGGCGCCGCACTTCGCCTTCTAATTAGCAACAGGACCTGCCCATGCGCCTGCGCCTCCGTCCCCTGACCTTCGCCATCCTGCTGGCCGGCACCGCCGGCAGCGCGAACGCCGCCGACCTGCTGGAAGCCTACGAAATGGCGCGCCAGAGCGACCCCGTGCTCTCGGCCTCCGAGTCGCGCAGTCTCGCCACCGGCGAGGGCGTGGTGCAGAGCCGCGCCGCGCTGCTGCCCCAGCTCGACGGCAGCGTCAGCTGGAGCCGCACCGAAACCGACAGCACCGGTTCCCAGGCCTTCGGCGCCGTGGTGCAGCCGCCGTCGGAATCGAGCAGCGAGAACACCAGCCGCGGCTGGAGCGTGAACCTGCGCCAGAGCCTGTACGACCACGGCAACTACACCCGCCTCAGCGCCGCCCGCGCCCGCGCCGGCCAGGCCGAGGCCGAGTACAAGGCCGCGCAGGACGAGCTGGTCGTGCGCGTGGCCACCGCCTACTTCAACGTACTCACCGCCATCGAGACCCTGGCCTCCTCCCGCGCCGAGGAGCGCTCGGTGAAGCGCCAGCTCGACCAGGCCGAGAAGCGCCTGGAAGTCGGCCTGGCCCCCATCACCGACGTGCACGAGGCCCGCGCCCGCTTCGACACCGCCCGCGCCAACGCCATCGCCGCTGCCAATGCGCTCGATGACGCCCGCGAGGCCCTGGCCGAGATCACCGGCACCGAAGTCGACAGCCTCAAGGGCCTGGACAAGGACTACAAGCCGACCGACCCGACCGAACTGATCAGCCAGGACTGGGTCGCCGTGGCGATGGAGAACAACCCGTCGCTGCTGGCCCGCGAGCTGGCCGTCACCGCCGCCGAGAAGGACATCGGCACCGCGCGCTCGGGCCACCTGCCCTCGCTCGGCCTGACCGCCAGCTACAGCGACGGCAACGGCTACGGCGACAACGAGATCTTCGCGCCGCTGCCGGGCACCACCAGCTTCGACAACACCAGCGAGTCCACCCGCGTCGGCGTCACGCTCACCGTGCCCATCTTCGCCGGCGGCGCCACCCAGTCGGGCGTGCGCCAGGCCGTGCACAACCGCGATGCCGCCGCCGACCAGCTCGAGCAGCAGCGCCGCGCCGTGGTGCGCCAGACCCGCAACGCCCAGCGCTCGCTCGGCGCCGGTTCGGCCGAGGTCGAGGCGCGCCGCCTGTCGGTGGTCTCCGCCCAGGCCGCCTACGAGGCCAGCGAAGCCGGCCTGGAAGTCGGTACCCGCACCATCGTCGACGTGCTGATCACCCAGCAGTCGCTGTTCCAGGCCCAGCGCGAGTACGCCCGTGCCCGCCACGACTTCCTGGTCAACACCCTGCGCCTGAAGCAGGCCGCCGGCACCATCGCCCTGGCCGACCTGCAGGAAGTGAACCGCGTGCTGGTGCAGGACGCGGAAGCCGCGCTCGACGAGTCGCTGTCGCAGTAAACCCCGCGGCCGGCGCGCCTAGGCGCGCCGGCCCGCGAGCACGTCCTCGAGCAGGTCCAGGGTCCGGCCCAAGGCGCCGGCATGTTCGCCGACCTGTTGCCTTCCCGCCTCGCCCATCGCGGCGCAACGCGCCGGATCCGCCAGCAGCGCCAACACGGCATTCCCCAACGCCGCGGCATCCGCGGCCTGCACCAGCGCGCCCGCGTCGCGCAGGCGGCGCGTGGCTTCGGCGAAATTGAAGGTGTACGGGCCCACCACGCTGGGCACGCCCAGCGCCGCCGGCTCGAGCACGTTGTGTCCGCCCACGTCGCACAAACTGCCCGCCACGAAGGCGAGGTCGGACGCCGCGAAGAAGCCCAGCAGTTCGCCCAGCGTGTCGATCACGAAGGCTTGGTGCGACGGCCCGGGCAGGCCCTCGCCGCGGCGCGTGGCCACCGACAGGCCGGCCTCGGCCAGCGCCTGCGCCACCGGGCCGAAGCGCTCGGGATGGCGCGGCGCCCACAGCAGCAGCGCGTCCGGATGCGCGGCCAGCACGCGCTGGTGCAGCGCGATGACGGCGGCTTCCTCGGGCGGATGCGTGCTGGCCGCGATCCATACCTTGCGCGCCGCGCCCCACGCGCCGCGCCAGGCCGCGGCTTGCACGTCGAGGCCAGCCGGGATGGCGAGGTCGTACTTGAGGTTGCCGGTGACGTGGATGCGCGTCGGGTCGGCGCCGATGCGCGCCAGCCGCGCCGCGTCCGGGCCCGACTGAGCGGCCACCAGGTGCACGGCGCGCATCGCCAGCTTCGCCAGCGCCTGCACCGGCAGGTAGCCGCGCAGGGAGCGCTGCGACAGGCGCGCGTTCACCATCACCAGCGGAATGCCACGGCGACCGCACTCGACGTAGAGGTTGAGCCAGATCTCGGTCTCGACGATCACCGCCAGCGCCGGCCGCGCACGGTCGAGGAAACGCCGCACCATGCCGCGCAGGTCGTAGGGCAGGTAGACGTGGTGGACGCGGTCGCCCCAGATCGCGCGCACGCGCTCGGAGCCGGTCGGGGTGATGGTGGTGACCAGCAGCGGGCGCTCCGGGTGCTTCTCCAGCAGCGCATCCACCAGCGGCCGCGCCGCCAGCACTTCGCCTACCGAGACGGCGTGCACCCACAGCGTGTCGCGCAGGTCGAGCTTGTCCTCGATCCAGCCGTAGCGCTCGGTCCAGCGGCGCAGGTATTCGCGCTGGCGCATGCCGCGCCAGACCAGGTGGTAGAGGGTGACGGGGAACGCCAGGTGCAGGACCAGCGAATACAGGCCCAACAGTACGCGCTGCCCAAGGGTGAGTGGCATGCGCGGAAGGATACCCGAGGCCGCCGGGCCTGCGCCGCCAGCGGCTAGAATGCGGGCCATGGCCGAGCCCTCCCCGCCGCTGTCCCCGCGCCACTGGCCGACCTGGCTGCTGATCGGCTTCGGCTGGGCGCTGGCGCGCGCGCCGCTGCGGGTGCACCGCGCGCTGGGCCCGCCGCTGGGCGCGGTGCTGTACCGGCTGCTGGGCTCGCGCCGGCGGGCCGCGGCCACCAACCTCGCGCTGTGCTTCCCGGAACTGTCCGATGCGGCGCGCGAGGACCTGCTGGGCCGTAACTTCCGCGCCCTCGGCCTGGGCGTGTTCGAATTCCTGCGCGCCTGGTGGGGCCGGCTGCCCGCGCCCGCGGAATGCGAACTCACCGGGCTGGAGCACCTCGAAGCCGCGCGCGCCGGCGGCCGCGGCGTGATCCTGGTCTCGGCCCACTTCACCACGCTCGAGATCAGCATGCGCCTGCTGTGCCAGCACATCCCGCTGGCCGGCATGTACCGCCCGCACGAGCAGCCGCCGATGGAGTGGGCGGTACGCCGCGGCCGGCTGCGGCACGCGGTGGCGATGTTCGCGCGCGACGAGCTGCGACCGGTGATCCGCCATCTCAAGCAGGGCGGCCTGCTGTGGTTCGCGCCCGACCAGGAGACGCGGCGCGGCGACAGCGTGTTCGTGCCCTTCTTCGGCCAGCCGGCCTGGAGCCTGACGTCCACGCACCAGCTGGCGCGGCTGTCGGGCGCGGCGGTGCTGCCGCTGTTCCACGAGCGCCTGCCGGATGGGCGTTACCGCATCGAAGTGCTGCCGGCGCTGGAAGGTTTCCCGTCGCGCGACGCCACCGCCGACACCGCGCGCGTGATGGCGGCGCTCGAAGGCCTGATCCGCCGCTGCCCCGAGCAGTACCTGTGGCTGCACCAGCGCTTCAAGCGCCAGCCCGACGGCAGCAAGCGAATTTACGACTGAGCGCCGGCCCGACGACGGAAAGCGCTTCGCGAACGAACGTCGGCGCGGCGAAGCCTCAATACACCGGCGCTTCGCCGGGCGGCCGCGTCTTGAAGCGGCGGTGGGCCCAGAGGTATTGCTCGGGCGCTTCGCGCACCACGGTTTCGAGCTCCTGCATGTAGCGCGCGGCGTCCCGTGCCGGATCGCCCGCGGGCCAGCCCGCCCAGGTGGGCTCGATGCGGATCGCGTAGCGGCCGTCGGCCTCGCGCCGGTACCAGAACGGCAGCAGCACCGCGTTGGCGCGCTGCACCAGCGCCGGCGTCGCGGTGAGCGTCGAGGCCGGCACGCCGAAGAAGGGCACGAAGGCATTCTGGTAGGTGAAGTTCTGGTCGGCCGAATACACCACTGGCTCGCCCGTGGACAGCGCGCGCAGCAGGCCGCGCACGTCCTTCTTGCCGATCGTCGGCCCGAACACCGCCGCGCGCGCCTGGTCGAACCAGCGCTCGAGGCAGGCATTGTTGTGCCGGCGCACGACCACGCGCACCGGCCGCCCCAGCGCCTGCGACAGCAGCCGCACCGCGAGCTCGGTGTGGGTGAAGTGGCCGCACATCAGCAGCACGCCCTGCCCGCGCGCCAGCGCCTCGCGCAGGTGCTCCAGGCCTTCGATGCGTGCAAGCCCATCCAGCGACTTCGCCGGCGCGTGCCAGGCGCGCAGCAATTCCAGCGCGCCGATGACGGTGTTGGCCACGCTGGCATCCGCGAGGCGGCGGCGTTCTTGCGACGGCAGTTCAGGGAAACACAGGCCGGTGTTGATGCGCGCGATGCGCCGCCGCGACCCGAGCAGCGGCCAGGCGAGCCAGGCCAGCGCCCGCCCCAGGGCCAACAGCATTGGCTGCGGCAGCCGCGCCACGCCCTTGGCCAGCGCGATGACGGGCGTCAGCAGCAGGCAGCGCATCGCCGGCCGGGGCTCAGCGCGCGCCGGGGTCGGCGTCGTCGGCGTCGCCGGGCCGGGCCAGCAGGCTGCCGGCATACAGCGCCGCCAGCAGCAGCGTCAGCCCGCCCCAGAAGGTCGAATAGAACGCGAGATGGGTGTTGAGCGGGAACACCGTGACCGCCAGCGCCAGCGCCGGCACCGCCGCCCGCGCGCGCGCCGCCGGCGTGGCGAAGCGCCAGGCGCGCCAGGCCAGGGCCACGCCGCCGAGCCACAGCAGCAGGCCGATCGCGCCGGTTTCGCTCAGCACTTCCAGCACGATCTGGTGCGCGTGGTAGCCGGCGCCGTGCTCGGCATCCTGCAGCCAGGGGTCCCCTTCGACGGCGAATTCGGGATAGGCCTGGCGGAAACCACGCACGCCGATGCCGTTGACAGGATGCGCCATCGCCATGTTCCAGGCGGCCTGCCAGATCGGCAGCCGTCCTGACAGCGCGTGGTCCAGGCCCTCGGTGCCGCCGTTGAGCGCGGCCTCGGTGCGCTCGACGCGCTCCTGCAGCTTGTCCGAGAAGGTCATCGACAGCGCGAACAGCAGCGCACCGCCGAGGCCCAGCACCAGCATCGCGCGCTTGCTGCCCAGCTGGCGCCAGCCGCTGAACACCAGCACCAGGCCCAGCGTGAGCCAGGACGCGCGCGCGCCGGCCAGCAGCACCACCACCACCAGCGCCGCCGCCATCAGCAGCCAGCCCACCACGCCGAAGCGCTGCGAGGCCGCCGCCAGCGGGAACGGCGCCAGGCTGGCGAGCACCAGGCCCAGCTTCAGGTTCTCGGCGCCGAACACGCCGCTCAGCCGGTCGGCAGTGGCCGGCCCGCCGAGGCTCCAGCCGGTGGCCGCCTGCACGAGCCCATCCACCAGCCACAGCGTCGCGATCACGGCGATGCCGCCGAACGTGAGCCGCCGGCCGCGCTCGTCGGCGACAGCCATCGCCACCAGCCACAGGAAAGGCAGGTAGCGCAGGTCCACCAGCGATTCGCGCAGCGCGCGGCCGGCGTCGACGGCATCGATCGACGACACCAGCTCGGGGATCCAGTACGCGCAGAACAGCACGCTGGTCAGCGCCCAGGCCTCGTGGCTGAGCAGGGCCATGCCGCCCCGGAAGCGCGACAGCGCCAGCACCGCGAGCGCGGCCAGCGCGCCGAGCGACAGAACCACTTCGGCCGGGCCGTGCAGCGGCCACAGCGCCACGAACGCGAGCACCCACCACGGGGCCCAGCGCAGGCTGGTTTCAGTCGGCGACGAGCTGGTCATAGAGTTCCAGGGTGGCGGACTGCATCGCCGCCAGGGTGTGGGGGATGGTAACCGGCATCGGCGGCGGCGCGGCAAGCAGGGTGCGCGCGGCCCCCGCCAGCGCGGCGCGATCGTCCAAAGGCACGGCGCCCGCGGGGTACAGCGCGCGCAGCAGTTCGCCGACGCCGCCGTGGTCCCAGCCCAGCACCGGGCGGCCGATCGACAGCGCCTCGACCACGGTGCGGCCGAAGGCTTCGGGCTTGGTGGAGAGCTGGAGCACGAGGTCGGCGACGGCGTAGGCCTCGCGCACGTCGTGGCGCGGCGGGCTGGCCACCACGGCCTCGGCGACGCCGCGCGCGGCGGCCAGGGCGCGCAGTTCGCCGAGGTAGGCCTCGCGGCCCGGCTCGTCGGTGCCCAGCAGCCACAGGCGCAGGTCGTGGCCCTCGGCGCGCAGCGTGGCCAGCAGTTCGATCGCCTCGGCGTGGCCCTTGAGCCGGGTGCCGCGGCCGGGCATGAGCAGCAAGCGACCGCCCTGCAGCGCCGGGCATTGCCTCGCCCACGCTTCGCGCCACTCGGCGGAAGGCAGGAAGCCGCGCGGGAAATCGGCGGTGTCCACGCCGCGCGGCACCACGCGCAGGCGGGCGGGATCGGTGTCGGGCCAGTGTCGAAGCACGTACTCGCGCACCGTTTCGGAAACGCAGACGACCGCCTCGCCCGAGCGCATCACGCCGCTGTAGCGGCCGGGCGAATTCATGCCGTGCACGGTGGTCACGAAACGCGGCCGCGGCTTGGGTAGCCCGCGCAGCGCGAAGCGGGCCAGCCAGGCCGGCAGCCGTGAACGCGCGTGGACAATGTCGGGCTCCAGCGCCGCGAGCGTGCGGCGCAGGGCGAAGGCGGTGCGCAAGGCCGACAGCGACTTGCGGCCGACCGGCAGCGCGATGTGCTCGCTGCCGCCGGCGACCAGGCGCTCGACCAGCCGCCCACCCGCGGAGATGACGACCGAACGGTGCCCGGCCGCGACCAGGGCCGCGGCGATCTCAAGGGTGGAGCGCTCGACGCCGCCGCTATGCAGCGCGGGCAGCAACTGGACGACGGTCAGGCGGCGCAAGGGGGCGCCCGGGTCAGTCCTTCAGGACGTAGACGGCGCCGCAGTACGGGCAGGTGGCGCTGCCGTTCTCTTCGACCGGCAGGTAGACGCGGGGATGGGAATTCCAGAGGGCCATGGCCGGTGTCGGGCAGGACAGCGGCAGCTCGGCGCGGCGAACCTCGTAGCGGCGCTCGGTGTTGGCCGCGGCACGGCCGGTGGCGGTGTCGGTTCGCGACATGGCGGGGGATCCTCCGGGACAGGCCGCCATTTTACCCCCAAAAAAAGGGGTCAGAGTAATTATTTGTTTGAAACAAATAATTACTCTGACCCCTTTTTCGGGGTGGGTTACTTGGCGAGGGTGGCTTCGACGGTGATGTCGATGCGGACCTCGTCGCCGACCACCGGCACGTAGCCGCCGACGCCGTACTCGCTGCGCAGGATGGTGGTGCTCGCGTCGAAGCCGGCGGCCGGGACCTTGGCCATCGGGTGCTCGCCGATCTTGTTGATGGTCACGTCCAGCACCACCGGGCGGGTGACGCCGTGGATGGTGAGGTCGCCGGCGACCTTGAGCGCGTTGTCGCCCGCGGCGGTGACGCCGGTGCTCTTGAAGGTCGCGGTCGGGTAAGTGGCGGCGTCGAAGAAATCGGCCTTGAGCAGGTGCTCGTCCAGCTTGTCCACGCCGGTGCTGATGCTGTCGACCGGGATCGTGATGTTGACGCTCGACTTGGTCGGATCGGCCGGGTCGAACAGGAACTCGCCCTGCACCGTGTCGAAGCGGCCGGTGATGTTCGAGAAGCCCATGTGGCTGTAGGTGAACTCGACCTGGGTATGGGTCGGGTCGATGTTGTACTTATCGGCGGCCTGGGCACCGAAGGCGGCGATGGCGAGCAGGCTGGCGAGGGCAAGGCGCTTGAAGGTCATTGCGGGGGTCTCCGGGGTGGGCCGCCAGCGTGGGTGCCGGCAAGTGAGCGCAGTGTAATCATCCCGCTGATGCAACATAGCCGGACCCACGCAACGTATCGTTGCGTCGAGACCGATAAAGAGCGGCCGGCTGCCCCGCCCGGACGCCAAATTCCGTCATGGGAAAAGGGAGCAGGCAAAACCGCCGCCCCCTCGCCGCGCCGCCCGGCGCGCGAGTCCGCCCACGGAGAGACCGCATGACCCGCACCGCCCTGTTCGCCGCGCTGCTCGCCCCCGCCGTCGCGCTGGCCGCCCCGCCCCCCGAAGCCGACACCTTCCGCTCCCCGCCGCTGGCCGACTCGCTGGCCGCCGGCCAGCAGGCCATTGCCCGCGAAGCCAAGGCCGCGAAGGCCGGCGCCATAGCCCCCGCCGCGCTGACCATCGAAGAGGTCGGCGACCCCGACACCTTCGGCAAGGCCGTGAAGTGGCTCGGCCTGGTGTCGATCAACATGACCCTGACCGACGACTGCTCGCCGGTCGCCGGCGAACCCGCGCTCGAGAACTGCATCGAGCTGGCCCCCGCGCCCGCGCCGACGCCGATCAACGCCCCGGACCTGGCCAGCATCACCCTGCCCGGCCGCAGCGCCGAGACCCTGCTCTGCCACTGGCAGACGCCGATCGTGTCCTACAGCCTGGCCAACTACACCGGCGCGCCGGCGCAGTACGCCTTCCGGCTCACCCCGACCTATCGCTTCGAAAGCGACGTGCTCGACGACCCGGCGCTCATCAACCCGGCCACCGGCCTGCCCTTCGGCGGCTCGCTGAGCACCTCGCTGACGTCGGTGAACCGCTTCGGCACGCTGCAGCCCAATGACTACGAAGTGCAGTACGAGTCCGGCACCCGCATGTGCATCGGCGGCGTGCTCAGCCAGCGCAGCCTGGTCGAGCAGTGGGGGCTGACCCCGGCGCAGGCCCGCCGCTTCTTCCGCCGCCCGATCACCATCGTCATGGGCCTGAGCGGCAACACGCGCCTGGTGGACGGCGCCAGCATCAACTTCGGCACCCGCTTCGTCGGCGACTGATCCCGACCTGCCGGCGGCATCGCGATTCGCGGTGCCGCCGGTTTTCCGGCTAGGCTTCGGCCATGCCGTTCGACCCGACTCCCCGGTTCCTGCACGACGGCGCCGCCGGCCACCGCCTGCAGGCGCTGGCGCTGGCGCGCGCGCTGGATCCGGCGGCGAAAGAGCTGGCGCTGTCGACGCGCGCGCCGTGGTCCTGGTTCGCGCCGCGGCGCCTGCCCGGTGCCGACGCCGCCTTTGGCGAAGCGTTCCGGAAACTATTGGACGCGCCGCCGGCCTGGGCGGTGGGCTGCGGCCGCCGTCCCGCGCTGGCCACGCGCCTGCTGCGGGCGCGCGGCAGCCGGGTGGTGCAGCTGCTGCATCCGCGCCTGGATCCGTCGCACTGGGACCTCGTGGTGGCGCCCGGGCACGACGGCCTGCGCGGCCCCAACGTCATCACGCTGTGCGGCAGCCTGCACGCGGTCGACGACGCGTGGCTGGCCGAAGGCCGCGCGGCCTTTCCGGGCTTCGCCTCGCTGCCGGCGCCGCGCACCGCGGTGCTGCTGGGCGGCCCGACCGCGGCGGTGCGCTTCGACCGCGGCGCCTTCGAAGTGATGGCGGCCAAACTCGAGCACTGGCTGGCGGTCGGCGGCGGCAGCCTGCTGGTGGTCGGCTCGCGGCGCACGCCCGCGCAACTGGCGATGCTGTCGCGAACCTACTGGGCCGACACCCCCGGCCTGCGCTGGTTCGACGCCAGCGATGGCCCGAACCCCTACGCCGGCGCGCTGGGCTGGGCCGACCGCATCGTGGTCTCGCCCGACTCGGTGAACATGGTCTCGGAGGCCTGCGCCACGTCGGCGCCGGTCTACGTGGCGGAGCCCGACCGCGCCACGGGCCGCATCCGGCGCTACCTCGACGACGTCCTCGCCCGCGGCCGCATCCAGCCCCTCGGCAAACTGCCCCACGACGTGGCCTGCGAACCCCTTCGCGAAACGCCGCGCGTGGCGGCGCTGGTGCGGGACGCTATCTTTTAGACGCGGATTAACGCGGATAAACGCGGATAGAGAAAAAGCCTTCAGATTGGCTGACAAGAATTCGTGGAATCAAACGGGGAAAGCGCCAACTTCGAAGGGGCACGCAAAGTTACCCCTCCCCGTTTTTCTGATCGCTCCTTTTTTCTTTTTGCACTATCCGCTTTTATCCGCGTTAATCCGCGCCTAAAAACGCTAAAAAGCGAGCCCCAATTCGCGACAGGCCAAGGTGACCGCCGCGCGCGCGGCGTGGAGGGCGTCGTCGGGGGCGACGAGGCGGGGGCGGAGGTCGAGGGTGCAGTCCAGGCCCATGTCGAGCATCACCGCGTGGGCGGATAGCAGCGGCGCGAGGTGTCCGGGCGGCAGTGCGCCGGCCTCGGCCAGGGCGCGCAGCAGGGAAGGCGTGTCGCGCGGTTCGCACAGCGCCGGATGCGCGTGCGCGGACTGCAGCACCCGCGCCTGCACCAGGAATTCCAGGTCGACCAGGCCGCCCTCGCCTTGCTTGAGGTCGAAGCGCAGCGCGTTGCTGCGGTCGAGTTCGGCGCGCATGCGCCGGCGCATCGCCACCACGTCCTCGCGGATCGCCTCGGGATCGCGCGGCTCGAGCAAGGTGTCGCGCCGGATCCGTTCGAAGGCCGCGCTGACCGACGCCGCGCCGGTGATCGCCCGCGCGCGCACCAGCGCCTGCCGCTCCCAGGTCCACGCGCGCTGGCGCTGGTAGTCGGCGAAGCTGTCGAGGCCCGAGACCAGCATGCCCTTGGCGCCGTCGGGACGCAGCCGCACATCCACTTCATACAGCTTGCCGGCGGCGGTGACGGTGCCAAGCAGGCTCACCAGGCGCTGCGCGAGCCGCGCGAAATAGCGGCCCGCGTCGAGCGGCCGCGCACCGTCGGAGCTGGCGTCGGCCGCGGCGTCGTGCAGGAACACCAGGTCGAGGTCGGAGCCGAAGCCCAGCTCCTGCCCGCCCAGGCTGCCGTAGCCCAGCACGGCCAGGCCCGCGCCCGGCACGCGGCCGTGGGCGGCGATGATGTCGGTCTCGGCCAGGTGCAGGGTGGCGTCGAGCAAGGCCGCGGCGAGCGCGGCCAGCCGCCGCGCCGCATCCTGCGGCGGCAGGCGCAGCCCCAGCGTCGCGAGCGCGAGCCGGAAGCCGATCGCCTGGCGCACTTCGTTGAGCGCGGTCAGCGCCGCCTCGGTGTCGCCGGGCGGGAAGGCGGCGCGCGCCGCGGCGACCAGCGCGTGGATCTGCGCTTCATCCGGCACCGGGCCGGCGGCGCGCGAGTCCAGCAGTTCGTCGAGCAGCAGCGGATGCGCGGCCAGGCGTTCGGACAGCAGCGCGCTGCGCGCGGTGACGTCGGCCAGGCGCGCCAGCGCGGCGGGCTGCTCCTCGAGCAGCGCGAGGTAGCTGGTGCGGCGCGTGATCGACTGCAGCAGGGCCAGCCCGCGCGGCAGCGAGGCGTCGGGCGCCTCGCTGCGGGCGGCGGCGGCGAGCAGGGCCGGCAGCACGTTGTCCAGGCGCTGGCGACCGCGGCTCGACAGCGCGCGCACCGCCGGCGTGCGGGCGAAGTCGCGCAGCGCGGCGTCCTGCGCCTCCGGGTCCGCGAAGCCCGCCTCGACCAGCGCGTCGGACGAGCCGCCGTCGGGCAGCGCGCGCCAGTACTGCACCAGTGCACTCGCCGGCGCACGACGGCGACCGCGCGCTTCCAGCAGCCCGGCGAATTCCTCGGCGACGACGCTGCGGTGGCCGTCGAGCGCCGCCAGCATCTCCGCTTCGTCGCGGTAATCGAGCGCGAGCGCGATGCGCCGGCGCGACAGCGGGTCATCGGGCAGGGCGTGCACCTGCTGGTCACCCAGCATCTGCACGCGGTTCTCGAGCCGGCGCAGGCCGCGGTAGGCCGCGGCGAGGCGCTCGGCGGTCGCGGGCTCGACGTGGCCGGCCTGCGCCATCGCGGCCAGCGCCGGCAGCAGCGAGCGCCCGCGCAGCGCCGGCTCGCGGCCCGCGCGGATCAGCTGCAGGGCCTGCACCAGGAACTCCACTTCGCGGATGCCGCCGGGGCCGAGCTTAAGGTCCTCGGCCAATTCGCGACGCTGCACTTCGGCGCTGATCAGCGCCTTCATCTCGCGCAAGCCATCGAGCGCGCTGTAGTCGAGGTAGCGGCGGTAGACGAAGGGCCGCAGCGTCGCCAGCAACCGTTCGCCCGCGGCGAGGTCGCCCGCCACCGGCCGCGCCTTGATCCAGGCGTAGCGTTCCCAGTCGCGGCCCTCGCGCTGGTAGTACTGCTCCTTCGCGCCGAAGCTCAGCGCCAGCCGGCCGCTGGCGCCGAAAGGGCGCAGCCGCAGGTCGACGCGGTGGCAGAAACCTTCGGCGGTGACGTCGCCCAGCAGCTGCGCGAGCCGCTGGCCCAGGCGCGTGAACCAGGCCTCCGCGTCGAGCGCGCGCGCGCCGTCGCTCTCGCCGTGCTCGGGGAAGGCGTAGACCAGGTCCACGTCGGAGCTGAAGTTGAGCTCGCCGCCACCGAGCTTGCCGAGGCCGAACACCACCAGCGACTGCGCCTCGCCGGCCGCGCTGCGCACCACGCCGTGGCGCTCGGCCAGCGACGCCGACAGCGCCGCGACGCCGCGCTGTAGCGCGAGGTCGGCGATGCGGCTGCTGCCGGCCAGGGTGGCGTCGACGTCATCCAGGCCGTGCAGGTCGCGCCAGACCAGGCGCGTGGACTCGGCGGTGCGCCAGCGCCGCAGCAGCCCGCCCCAGTCGGCATCGGCGCCCGGCGCGAGCACCGGCGGCGGCGCCATCGGCGCGTCCAGCGACATCGCCAGCGTGGGTTGGCGGCACAGGGTATCCACCGCGAAATCGCTGCACAGCGCGAGCCGCGCCAGGCGCTGGCGCCGCACCGGATCCGCCACCGCCTCCGGCGCACGCTCGGCGAGGCGCGCCATTGCGCGCTCGAGGTAGGCATCGAGGTCGGCGTCGAGATCGGACAAAAAAGTCATGCCCTGATTCTGTCACGCCAAGCTTGTAGGAGGCCCTTCAGGGCCGAAGCTTTGCGCAAGGGGCTTCGGCCCTGAAGGGCCTCCTACAGACGGCGGGAAAAAGAAAAGCCCGCAGCGCTAGGCAGCTGCGGGCTTTTCGGCTCCCTCCCCCACGTCGGAAGCGATTGCATCGTGGCGCGGCGACCCGGGGCTTGCACGTTGCAGTGCAGCAAAATTTGCTGCACCCCGGCCTCAGAGCACCAGCCAGGTCACCAGGCCCAGGAAACTGCCCATGCTGACCACGTCGGTCATCGTGGTCAGGAAGATGCTGGACGCCGTCGCCGGGTCGGCGCCCAGGCGCTTGAGCACCAGCGGGATCATCGAGCCGGACAGGCCCGCCACCATGCAGCTCAGCGACATCGCGGCCAGCGTGATCAGGCCAAGCAGCAGGGCATCGCTGCCGCCGTCGCGCGCCACCACCCAGTACATGGCCGCGCCCGCCAGCGCACCGGTGACCGCGCCGTTGAGCAGCCCCAGCGTGCCCTCCTTGACCACCAGCCTGGCCACGCCCATGCCGCGCAGCTCGCCCAGCGTCATGCCGCGCAGCATCACGGCCAGCGCCTGGCAGCCCAGGTTGCCGCTCTGCCCGCCCAGCACCGGCAGGAACATCGCCAGCACCACCACGCGGTTGATCGTGTCCTCGAAGTAACCGACCACGCCCGCGGCCACGAACACGGTCAGCAGGTTCACCAAGAGCCAGGGGTTGCGGAAGCGGAACGCGCGCCACAGCGGCGTCGCCAGGCGCTCCTCTTTCTCGACGCCGACCATGGCGCCGGCCTGGGCCGAGATCTCGAACGCCTGCTGCTCGAACAGCACCTGGCCGCGCACCTGTCCCACCAGCCGGCCGTCGTCCTCGCACACCGGATAGACCGGGTAATGGCGCGTCACGACTTCGCGCATCGCATCGACCAAGGGTGTCTTGGGCCGCAGGCAGAACGGGGAGCGGATCATCACTTCGTCGAGGCTGCGCGCGCGGTCGGCATAGAGCAGTTCGCGGAAGGCCACCACGCCAAGCAGGCGCTGCTGCGCATCCACCACCCACAGGTAGGTGACCATGCGCGTCTTCACCACCTCGCGCAGCGACTCGATGGCCTCGGCCACCGGGGTACCGGTGCGGAACACCGCCGGCGGATCCTCCAGCAGCCGGCCCACGGTGCCCTCGGCGTAGCGCTGGCCGTCGCCCCAATCGGTGCCGGCCGGGGCCGCGGCCATCACGCTCGCGCGGCGGGCGTCGTCCATGTCGGCCAGCAGGCTGTTGGCGCGCGCCGGCGGCATGCGCGACAGCAGGTCGGCCACCTCGGCGGGCGCCGCGCGCTCGAGGCGCTTGAGCGCCGTGTCGTTGTCCAGCGCGGCCAGGCGCTTCGCGCGGACGGGCGCGTCGGATTCGGCGGGCAGGGTGGTGGTCATGCGGACTCCAAGGAAGGCCCCGGTAGGAACGGCAACAGGCTACCCAAAAGGACAGCATCCGGCGCGGCTTAAGCGCGGGCAAACGCCGTGCCTTCCCGCACGTGCGCTCGCCGCGGCCTCTGCGACAATGCGGGCCTTCGTCATCGTCGGCCCTCCCCATGACCCGATCGCGCCTTCCGGCCCTGCTGCTGGCCTCGACCTTGCTGCTGGGGGCCTGCGCCGAGGACGCCCCGGCGCCCGAAGCCACGCCCAGCCTCACCGTCAGCGTCGCCACGCCGACCCAGCAGTCGCTGCCCCAGCGCGTCGCCGCCTCGGGGTCGATCGCAGCCTGGGAGTCGATGTCGCTCGGGGTCGAGCTGTCCGGCCAGCGCGTCGCCGAAGTGCTGGTCGAGGTCGGCGACGTGGTCACGAAAGACCAGCCGCTGCTCCGGCTCGACGACCGCAGCCTGCGGATGGAGCTGCGCCAGGCCGAGGCGGCGATGGCCCAGGCCGAGGCCGGCCTCGCGGTCGCCAGCGCCAACGCCGAGCGCGGCCGGCAGCTCAAGCGCGAACGGCTGATCGCCGACAGCGAGGCCGACCAGCTCATTTCCGGCGAGCTCACCGCCCGGGCCCAGCGCCAGACCGCCGCGGCCCAGCTCGACAACGCCCGCCTGCGCCTCGGCTTCGCCACGCTGCGCGCGCCGGCCGGCGGCGTGGTGTCGCAGCGGCTGGTGCAGCCCGGCCAGGTGGTCGCCGCCGGCGCCGAACTGCTGACCCTGATCCGCGACGGCCGCCTGGAATGGCGCGCCGAGCTGCCCGAGCGCGACCTGATCCGGGTCACGCCCGGCGTCGCGGTCGAGCTGCGCGGCCCCGACGGCGCCGCGGTGGCCGGCACGGTGCGCGCGGTGTCTCCGGCGCTGGACGCGCAAAGCCGCACCGGCGTGGTCTACGCCGACCTGCCGGCGCCGGGCGCGCTGCGCGCCGGCATGTACGCGCCGGGTGATTTGGTGCTGGGCGACCTGCCCGCACGCACCGTGCCCGACCAGGCCATCGTCGAGCGCGACGGCTACCGCTACGTCTTCGTGCTGGGCGAAGGCGACGTGGTGTCGCAGCGCCGGGTCGAGCTGGGCGTGCGCAGCGGCGGCGTCGTGCAGGTCCGCGAGGGCCTGGAGGGCGATGAGCAGGTGGTGGTCGAAGGCGCCGGCTTCCTCGCCGATGGCGACCGCGTGCGCGTGGTCCCGGCCACGGAAGGCTGAGCCGGATGAACTTCTCCGCCTGGTCCATCAACCGGCCGCTGCCGGCCATCCTGCTGTTCATCCTGCTCACGCTGGTCGGCCTGTTTGGCTTCCGGCAGCTGGCGGTGTCGCGCTTCCCGGACGTTTCCTACCCTGGCGTCACCGTCACGGTGGCGCTGCCGGGCGCGACGCCCAGCCAGCTCGAGACCGAGGTCACCCGCAAGGTCGAGGACTCGGTGGCCAGCCTGCCCGGCATCAACAAACTGCTCAGCACCGTCACCGAGGGCACGTCCACCACCTTCGTCGAGTTCCGCATCGGCAAGCCGCTGGACGAGGCGCTGGACGAGGTGCGCGACGCCGTCACCCGCATCCGCGGCGACCTGCCCGGCGACATCGAGGAGCCGGTGGTCGCCAAGATCGAAATCGTCGGCGGCACGCTGGTCACCTACGCCGTTTCGTCCGACACGCTGGGCGAGGACGAGCTGAGCTGGTTCGTGGACAACGAGGTCACCAAGAAGCTGTTCTCGGTGCGCGGCGTCGGCACGGTGGTGCGCAGCGGCGGCATCACCCGCGAGGTGCAGGTGGACCTGCGCCCGGGCGTGCTGGCCGCGTACGGCATCACCGCCGGCGACGTGTCGGTGCAGCTGGCGCGCTCGCAGCTCGAGCGCTCCGGCGGCCGCGCCACGCAGGGCAGCAGCGAGCAGGCGATCCGCGCCGTGGGCACCGTCGACAGTGCTCAAACGCTCGAACAGTTCCCGATCGTGCTGCCCGACGGCCGCCAGCTGCCGCTGTCGGCCCTGGCCACGATCACCGACGGCCACGCCGAGCGCCGCCAGCTGGCGATGGTCGACGGCGAGCCGGTGGTGAGCTTCGGCATCAGCCGCACCCGCGGTTCGAGCGAAATCGCGGTGGGCGAAGGCATCGAGGCGGCCATCGCCGAGCTCGAGGCCGCGCACCCGCGGGTGAAGTTCAAGCTCGTCAGCACCGCCATCGACGAAATCCGCGCGTCCTTCCGCTCCTCGATGATGATGCTGTGGGAAGGCGCGGCGCTGGCGGTGCTGGTGGTCTGGTGGTTCCTGCGCGACTGGCGCGCCACCTGGATCTCGGCGCTGGCGCTGCCGCTTTCGATCATCCCCACCTTTGGCGTGATCTGGCTGCTGGGCTTCAGCCTCAACATGATCACGCTGCTGGCGCTGGCGGTGGTGGTGGGCATCCTGGTGGACGACGCCATCGTCGAGGTCGAGAACATCGACCGCCACCTCGCCATGGGCAAGTCGCCGAAAGTCGCCGCCACCGAGGCCGCGGACGAAATCGGCCTGGCCGTGATCGCCACCTCGGCGACGCTGGCGGCGGTGTTCATCCCGGTCGCCTTCATGCCCGGCATCGCCGGCAAGTTCTTCCTCGAGTTCGGCTGGACCGCGGCCACGGCGGTGATCTTCTCGCTGATGGTGGCGCGCCTGCTGACGCCGATGATGGCGGCCTACCAGCTCAAGCCCAAGCCGCACGTGGAAAAGGAATCGGCGCTGATGAAGCGCTACCTGCGGATGGTGGAGTGGGCGCTGGCCAACCGCTTCAAGACCCTGGGCCTGGCGCTGCTGATGTTCATCGGCTCGCTGGCGCTGGTGCCCTTCATCCCGGCCACCTTCATCCCGGGCTCCGACCTGGGCCGCAGCAACCTGAGCCTCGAACTGCCGCCCGGCGCGCGCCTCGACCAGACCGCCGCGATGAGCGAGCGCGCCCGCGCCCTGATCAGCGACCTGCCCGAGCTTCGCCAGGCCTACGCCACGGTCGGTGGCGTGCTCGACCTCGGCGACCCGGCGGTCAGCGGCATCAGCGAAGTGCGCAAGGTCACGATGGTGCTCGACTGGGGCCCGGAAGACGAACGCGAGCGCAGCCAGAAGGAGCTTGAACGCGAGGTGCGCCGACGGCTTGAGCAGCTGCCGGGCGTTCGCCAGCGTTTCCTGAGCAGCGAGCCGGGCGAGCAGCTGATGCTGGTGCTCAGCGGCGACGACCCGGCGCGGCTGTACCAGGCCGCGGGCGACTTCGAGCGCGACCTGCGCACGATCCCGGGCCTGGGCACGGTGAGCTCCACCGCCTCGCTGCTGCGGCCGGAGCTGGTGATCGTGCCCGACGCCCGCCGCGCCGCCGACCTCGGCGTGTCCACGGTGGACATCGCCGAGGCCGCGCGCATCGCCACCAGCGGCGACTTCCGCCAGCGCCTGGCCAAGCTCAACCTGCCCGACCGCCAGGTGCCGATCCGAGTGCGCCTGGCCGAAGAAAACCTTTCGGACGAAGCGCTGCTGTCGCTGCTGCGCGTGCCCAGCGCCAAGGGCGGCACGGTGCCGCTGTCGGCGGTGGCCGAGATCCGCAGCGGCACCGGCCCCTCGCAGGTGAACCGCTTCGGCCGCCAGCGCAACATCACCTTCACCGCCGAACTCAACGGCCGCCCGCTGGGCGAAGTGATGGCCGAGGTCGAGAAGCTGCCCTCGCTGCAGCGGCTGCCGCCGGGCGTGCAGGTGCAGAACACCGGCGACTCGGAGATCTTCGTCGAACTGTTCGTCGGCTTCGCGCTGGCGATGGCCGCCGGCCTGTTCTGCGTGTACGCGGTGCTGTTGCTGCTGTTCAACCACGCCAGCCACCCGCTGATCATCCTGATGGCGGTGCCGCTGTCGGCCGGCGGCGCGTTCGGGCTGATGCTGCTCACCGGCACGCTGCTGTCGCTGCCGGCGCTGATCGGCCTGCTGATGCTGATCGGCATCGCCACCAAGAACTCGATCCTGCTGGTGGACTACGCGGTGATCGCCGAGGACGAGAAGGGCATGGACATGCACGACGCGCTGGTGGATGCCTGCCGCAAGCGCGCGCGCCCGGTGATCATGACCACCATCGCCATGACCGCCGGCATGCTGCCGATCGCGCTGGGCCTGGGCGCCGATGCCTCCTTCCGCCAGCCGATGGCGGTGGCGGTGATCGGTGGCCTGATCACCTCGACGCTGCTGAGCCTGGTGGTGATCCCGGCCGCGTTCGCGGCGATGGAGGACTTCACGCGCCGCTTCACCCGCAAGAAGGCCGCGGCCTGAGCCTTGCCCCGGCCCCGTGCCGGGGTCACTCCATCCAAGGGTTGCGCAGCGGCGGCACCGTCGCCGGATCGACGCCATCGACCAGGCGCGCCAGCTGCGCCTCGAGCTGCGCGCGCATCAGCGGCTCCACCGGCGCCTTGTCCTGCCGCAGCGGCGTCGCGTAAGCCGATCGCGCCCCGGCGACGTCGCCGAGCCGCAGCCGCGCGTTGCCCAACTCGACCGCCGCACCGAGGTGGAACGGCATCTGTGCCAGCGCCTCCTGCAGCCGCGCCGCCACCACGTCGTCGCGGCCCCCGCCGTGCTTGTAAAGGTGCTCGGCCACGGCCTGGTACACGTCGGCGGCGCGACCCATCGGATCCTCGCGCCGCCCCTTGTAGACGATCACGTAGCCGAAGCGGGCCACCGGCTCGAGGCCGCGCAGCGCCACCTCCGGGTCCCAGTCCCACTCGGGCCAGGGCAGGGTCATGCTGGCCCGGTAAAGGAAATAGCCCTCGTAGATGCCGGCGACGTTGGTGTCGTCGATGCCCTGCACCTTCCTGCGGTACTGCGTCGGCACGGCGAGCGCCTGCTCTTCCATGAACCAGTAGTCCGAGTAGAGCGCCGCGCCTTCGGGTGCGATCACCGCGTCGTGGTAGGCCTTGATCTCGGGCCAGCGCTGGCCCAGGTCCAGGCCTTCGTTCCCGAACTTGCGGAACGCATCCTCGCTGCCGCCCGCGAGTTCGTTGTGGTATTCCCACACGCGCGGCTCGGACACGGTCATCGCCAGCGCCAGGACCAGCGGCGCCAGCGCCGCAACCCGGCGCACCGTGCCCAGCTCACGCCAGCCCCAGGCCACCAGGGCGCCCGCCGGCAGCGCCATCAGCACCACGACCGGCAGCGCGTGGCGGATGCCGCCGTACGTGCCCTGGCCCGATGCCAGCGCAAGAAGGTGCACGACGCCGACGCCGGCCGCCGCGGCCAGCAGCCAGCGGCCGGTCGCGGGCAGCGTCCGCCACGGCAGCACCAGCAGGCCCAGCAGCGCCATCGCCGCGAGCGCCAGCGGCAGCTTCGAGGCGAGCACGCCCGGCCAGGTGAACCACGGCGGCCGGCCCTTGTAGGTGACGCCCCAGAGATAGTGCGAGGACTGGCCGCGGCCCTCGATGCCCGCGCGCACGGTATCGGACAGGCCCCAAAGATAGGCCCGCGGCAGCAGCTTCGCCTCGTCGGCGACGCCGATGGCGAGCCGCCAGTGCGGGAGGTTGAGGTCGGTGATCTTGTCCGCCATCGGGCGGTTGAAGCCGTCGCTGCCGTCGGCCCCGGCGTGGAAATGGAAGCCGTACATCGCCCACAGCACCGCCCAGCCGAGCACGCCCGCCGCCATCAGGCGGCCCGTGCGGCGCAGCACTTCGCGTGCGCCACCCTGGCGCCAGCCCGCGAGGGCGCCGATCGCCAGCACCAGCCCCAGGCCCGCCAACCCGGCCAGGGCGGAATGCTTGCTGCCCAGCACCAGCCCGATCGCCAGCCCGGTGGCGACGACCCAGCGCCAGCGCCAGTCGGCCAGCAGCAGGCCCGCCGCCGCCACGGCCACTGCCAGCGTGAGCGCCAGCGGTAGGTCGGTCATCGCCACCGGCAGGTGCGCCGCGACCGTGGGTTCGATCGCGAGGAAACCCAGCGCACCCGCCGCCCAGGCCAGGCCCAGCGCGCGCCAGAGCAGCAACCCGAGGGCCAGCAGCAGCGCGCCGTGGAAAATCCACAGCGACGCGCGCGTGGCCTGCTGCGCCGCGGCCGAATCATTCTTGAGGAACATCACGTCCTCGACCCAGTCGCGCTCCTGGGACTTCTCCACCAGCGGCGCGAACGGCGGCAGCACGAATTCGCGCGGCTGCGCCGCTCCCGCCACCAGTTTCACCAGCGGCGGATGCTCGGGATTGAGGCGGTAGTCACCGGTGCGGACATAGGACACGCCGGCCACGACGTGCCAGGGCTCGTCCACCGTGAAGCCGTCCAGGCGCGTGCCCCAGTGCGAACGCAGCACGGCCAGCAGCACCAGGAACGCCAGTACCGCCACGCCCAGCCATCGGCGCGAATCAAGGGATGGGGACATGCGTCGGACTCCGGTGGCCAGGCAACGAAAGGTAGAACGGCGCACGGCGGGACCATCGGCCTCGCCGGACCCAAAAAAAGGCCCCGCCGGAGCGGGGCCTTCGGTCACGCGGCGGCGTGGCTCAACGGGCGCAGGGCTGGCCTTCGCCGGGGATGCAGACGTTGCGGATGGTGTCGTTGGCGCCGTCGCGGGCGCCGCGGGCCTTCTCTTCCCGCTGGGCAACGGTCAGGCACTCGGTGGTGGGCATGCGCGAACCGAGGCGGATTTCCTTCTTGCAGACCATCCGGCCTTTGTCGTCGCTGCGGATCATGGCGACGATGGTCTCCTGGGCGTTGTAGAGCTCGATGCGCTCTTCGGGCGGCAGCTCCATCGCGTTCTCGTGGCCTTCGAGCAGGCGGGCGATCTTGTTGCGGGCGCTTTCAGCCTGGACCATCGAGCCCTTCTTGATCGCGCCGTAGGTGCCGTCGCGCGCCATGGCGAGGCTCTCGTCGATCTCGTCGATGAAGGCCTGGGCGTCGGTGATCGTGGCGGCCTCGGCATCGGCGCGCTGGGCCAGCGTGGCGGTCTCGGATTCCTCGGCGATGCGGGCCTGCGCGGCCAGGGGCAGGGCCAGCAGGCAGGACAGGAACAGGGTGCGGAGCTTCATGGCGTGTCTCCTGGAAACGGGGGGGGACGCGGCCGATGCCTGTCCCCTGGACGTTCGAGCATACCGTGGATGATTCGTGAAGCAAGTGCCGCCGGGGAGCCGCCGGAGTCCGTCCCCGGTCCCGAATTACGTAAGGAATGGGGTGGCGGAACCGGCGCAACCGCGCGCGGCTCCCCACCCTACCTTCCAACCGCTGGAGCCTGCCCCATGGGAATCCGAACCGCCGCGCTGACCGTCGCCATCCTGCTCGCGACCCCCGCCCTGCACGCCGCCACGCCGCCCGGCCAGGGCGCCCCGGCATCGACGGCGCGCGACCACCTGGTGGAACACATCCTCGAGAAATGGGCCAACCACGTCGAGGAGCGCTACGGCACCTCGCTGCAGGACTGGGCCCGCGAGATGACCCCGGCCTTCGCGCGCGCCAGCGACGACGCGCTGTCGGCCGCCGCTTCGGCGACCACCTTCGACGAAATGGGCCAGCGCCTGCTGGCGACGGCGCCGTCGATGCGTGCGATGAACGAGGCGCTCGCCTCGGCGCCCGGCACGAACGCGCTGGGCGACGCGGCCAACGACCTGGTGTTTGTGCCGGTGACGCCCTGCCGGATCCTCGATACCCGCCTCGCGGGCGGGGCGATCCCGGCCGACAGCGCCCGCAACTTCGACCTCACCTCGACCGGCAGCTACGTCGCCCAGGGCGGCGCGGCCAACGACTGCGGCGTCGGTGCCGCCGGGGCGTTCGCGGCGGCGGTGATCAACTTCACGGTGGTCAACCCGAGCAGCGCCGGCTTCGTGACCGCCTACCCCTTCGACACCGCGCGACCGCTGGCCGCCACCCTGAACTACGCCGGTGGCGACGTCCGCGGCAACCTCTCGGTGGTCCGGCTCAACCAGGCCTCGGCGGGCGCGGAGTTCTCGGTGTATTCCTTCGCGCAGACGCACCTGGTCGCGGACGTCATGGGCTACTACATCAACCCCCAGGCCACCCCGCTCAACTGCGCCAATACCTCGGTGTCGAGCTTCTCCCTGCCCGCCAACTCGGTCAACTTCTTCAACAACCCCAGCTGCCCGGCCGGCTACACCGCCACCACGCCGTATTGCTGGACCGCGGCCTCGGGCGTCTATTCCCAGGGCAGCGGCTACAATGCCAACGCGGCCGGCAACGCGACCTTCTGCTCCTGGCAGAACACGACGGGCGCAAGCCAGACCGTGTTCGGTGGCAACGTCTGCTGTCGCGTGCCCGGGCGGTAAGGGGTCGGGACGAAAGTCCCTCCCACGGGACTGACGGAAGGGGCGCCCCGCGGGGGCGGGGCCCCCGCGCGCCGGCCCCGCCGGAACTGTTTTCACGCGCCGTCATGGGTATATGCTCCGGGTACGAAACACAGCGGGCCGACGCGGGGGGATCACGCGTCCACCGGCCATCTTGGTTCGTTCCATCCACACATCAAATCCAGGGGTCGTCACATGAATCGTTCCTCCATCGCGCTCGGGGTCTTCCTCGGCTGTGCCCTTCTCTCGGGCGGTGCCAGCGCTGCCTCCCTCGCCAATGCCGAGCAGCAGCGCCGTTCGGACCTCGTCCTGCAGATCGTCGAGAAGTGGGGCGCGCACGTCGAAGGCGCTTACTCCCGCCCGGCCGAGGCCTGGGGCGATGACATGGTGCCGCTGCTGATGAAGGCGCCGCTGGACTCGCTGCAGCGCGCCGCCAATGCCCGCACCTTCGAGGACATGAACGAGGCCCTGCTGGCCAAGGCCGCGCCGGTGCCGACGATGCCGCGCGCCGGCCTGTCGACCCCGCTGGTCACGGGCGGCGGCAACACGCGCGCGGTGAAGCGCGACGACGCCACCAACGCCCTCGGCGACGCCGACCAGGACCTGGTGTACGTGCCGGTCACGCCCTGCCGCGTCCTCGACACGCGCCTTGCCGGCGGCCGCATCGCGGCCGAAGGCACCCGTGGCTTCGATATCGCGGCCGCCACCGACTACACCGCCCAGGGCGGCGCCGCCACCAACTGCAACGTCGGCAACGTCGGCGCCATTGGCTCGGTGGTGATCAACTTCACCGCGGTCAATCCGAGCATCGCGGGCTTCGTCACGGCCTACGAGGCTGGTGGCACGCGCCCGCTGGCCGCCACGGTGAACTACGTCGCCGGCGACATCCGCGGCAACCTCGCCATCGTGCCGCTGGATAACGATTCCGCCGGCGACGACATCAGCGTCTACTCGTTCGGCGAAACCCACCTGGTCGGCGACATCGTGGGCTACTTCATCGCCCCGCAGGCCACCGCGATGGAGTGCACGGCAACCACGGCCAGCCAGAACGTCGCCGCCAACGCCATCTTCAACTTCCCCATCCCGGCCTGCCCGGTCAGCTACTCGGTGACCGGCGCCGGCTGCCGTACCCCGGGCTTCAACGAGGCCACCTTCGCCATCAACGGCCTGTACTGGAACAATGGCGCGGTGGACACCTACTGCGCGGGCCAGAACACCACCGCGGGCGTGATCACGGTCCAGGGCGCGGCGCAGTGCTGCCGCGTGCCGGGTCGCTGACCCGACCGGGCTGAAGCGGGCCGGCGCCGACGCGCCGGCCCGTCCCTCGACCCCGCCAGGCGCCCCGTTCCGGGGATGGCTGGCGGGGTTTTTGTTTCCGGGGCCGGGTTGCCGGTCCCTTCGCAGGAGTTCCGCCATGTCGTTGCGTGATCTCGCCCTCGCCGCACTCGTCGCGCTGTCGCTGGCCGGCTGCACCGCGCGCACTGCACCCGCCAGCACGGCGTCCGACCCGGCCACCGAGCAGGCCGCCGCGCTCCCCATCGCGCCGGTGCCAGCGGCAGGCGTCCCGCTGACCGCAAAACAGGCCGCCAATCCGAACCGCAGCTGCCAGACCGACAGCGACTGCGCGGTGAAAGACGTGGGCAACTGCTGCGGCTACTTCCCGATGTGCGTCAACAAGGACGCGCGGACCGATCCGGCGGCGGTGCGTGCGCAGTGCGAAAAGGACGACATGGCGTCGATCTGCGGTTTCCAGGAAATCAGCGCCTGCCAGTGCGTGGACAACCAGTGCCAGAGCCTCACGGACGGCGCGGTCGACCGGTAAGGCGGCTCCCCTCACCCACGGGCCACTGCCTCTTGTTTCGGCGGCACCCACTGGTGGTTCTTCGCACGACTGACGGTGTGGCGCCGTCGTCACCGGGAAAGCGAGGATCGCTTTCTCCTCCGTGAAGCCTTTATGTCGGAGAAAGCGACCCTCGCTTTCCCGGCGCCGCCGGTGCGGACCAGATGGTTTGGTGGACGGAAGGCCCGTGGCCGCGCGCTTCGATGCTTGCGCGTGTAGATCCCCGACCAAGGCGCGGCATCTTTCTCGCGGACTTGGCTTGGCTAACCAGTGCGACTCAAGTGGCTGCTGACGGCCTATCGCGCGCGTCCCTCCGGACGCGGAATGTCACATCCTGGCCAGCTGGGAAGGTGGCCAGTTCGAAGCACCTATCCGCCCGGCGGCGGGTGTGGGTGCAACGCGTAGCGCCTGGGTCCGTTCTTTTCCGATGGAGCCACGGCGATCCATCGCGTGCGTTGCGCTTTTGTCCGCGGCGTTTCGCAACATCCATCGGGTGCCAATAACCTTGCGACGGAGCGATCGGAAAAGCGGCGGCCGACAACAATCGCCAAGGCCCCACACCCGCCGCCGGGCGGATAGGTCTCCCAATCTGGCCACCTTCCGGGCTCGCGCCGGCGCAACACCTCGCGTCCGAAGGGACGCGCGCGATGGGCCGCAGCGGAGTCCAGGGCACGAACGGGTTAGCCAAGCGAGGCCAGCGAGAAAGATGCCGCGCCTTGGTCCACATCCCGCACGCGCAAGCATCGGAGCGCGCGGCCACGGGCCTTCCGTCCACCCAACCCGATGACACGCACCGGGGACGCCGTGGAAGCGAAGGTCACTTCCTCCGACATAAAAGGCTTCACGGAGGAGGAAGTGACCTTCGCTTCCGCGGTGGCCCCGGCGCCAACCCCCAACCACGGTGATGGAACGAAAAAGGGCCCGGATCACTCCGGGCCCTTCTTTTCATGCGTGACGCGGACCGGTCAGGGCGTGACGGTCAGCTGCACCGGCACGGCCACCGACGGCGACACCGGGTCGTTGCTGTTGACGCAGACGAAGCCACCGTAGCTGGCCGGCGCCAGGGCCGACGAGTTCACGATGACGCTGGTCGGCTGGGTGGCGCCCGCGGCGACGGTGCCGCCGGCGGGGGTGATCGCGCCCATCCAGGGCGCACCGCAGGGCACCTGGCCAGTCACGCGCATGTTCAGGCCAGCGAACGATGCGTTCGAGGCCCAGGCGCCGGCATTGGCCAGGTCGATGGTGATCGACATGAAGCTGCCGTTGCCGGTGGCCGAACCGAACTGCGCCCAGCGGTTGGCGAAGGTGCCGCGCGTGTTGATCACCAGCCAGTAGGTGCCCGGCGGAAGGACCAGGTTCTGGCCCGCCGCGGCCAGGTTCAGCGACAGGAAGCCGCCGGCCGTGCTCACGCCCGGGGCGTTCGGTGCCGCCGTGTAGGTCCACACCGCCGCGCCCGGATTGGTGGCGGGGTTGCCGGCCGGCACGCCCGCGGCATCCGGATAGATCGACCAGGTCAGGTCAACCGCCGCGCCCGGGAAGGCCAGGTTGCTGACCACGAAGCCTTCGGCGCTGAGGTTGGTGATCTGCGTGCTCGCGGCCACCTGGAAGTCATCGGCGTTGTACTGCGCGTTGGAGCCCGCCGTGGCCGGGTCGGTGTAGGTCGTGTTCCGGAAGCCGCTGTTCACGGCGCCGCGGTCGGCACGATAGACGGTGGTCGCCGCGTTGCCCGACGTGGTGGCCGTGTACACCAGCGACGAGCCGCCGGTGTTGCCGATGTCGAAGTTGGCGGTGGTGTTGTTGCCGGCCGCGACGCTGGCCGACACCAGGCTCGGCACCGACAGGACCGGCGGCGCCACCGTGACGCCGATCGGCAGCGACAGCGTGCCGTCGTTGGCCGACGGAGCGCCGCTGTAGACACGGGTCATCACCAGCGCACCGAAGTTCCAGGCGTTGTTAGCCGGGATGGCCGAGGTGTCGATGGTCACCGTGACGGTGCGGGACGCACCGGCCGGCACCCACAGCAGCGGGCTGTCGACGGTGCCGGAGAGGCCGGTGACGCTCAGGGACCACAGGCTGCCCGAGGTGCCCGGATTGCGGAAGGTACGCACGAACTGGCAAACCGGGGCGCAGTTCGCCCGCGCCATGCTGGGCAGGTTGAGCGTGTGGGTGAAGCCACCGGTGCCCGGGTTGGCGGCCAGGTAGTTGGCCTTGTTCTCATCCATCACCAGGCCGGCGCGGATGGCCCGCTCGAGGCGGATGCGGCCGGAGCCACGCGCGAACGGGTTCGCCAGCGTCACCTGGTCCTCGAGGTAGACCTGGGTCGTGGCCGTCATCAGCAGCGCCGACTTGATCTCGGCCACCGTCCAGGTGGGACGCGCCTGGCGGATGAGCGCGGCGGCGCCGGCGTTGTGCGGCGACGCCATCGAGGTGCCGCTGATGGAGTTCACCAGGGACTCGGAGCCGGTGAGGGCGGTGCCGGCATACGCGGCCAGGACGTTGGCGCCCGGGGCGGTGATGTCGGGCTTGATCAGGTTGAAGCTGCCGGCCGGACCGCGCGAGCTGAACGCGGCCAGCGCATCGGCCACGTTCGGCAGGCCCACGGCCGGGAAGCCGATCTGGCCCGTCGCGGTGGTCGGGTTGGCGTTGCCGAAGGTGCCCAGGGCATTGCCCTCGGCCTGGGTCACGCTGAACACCGGGATCGTGGTGCCGGGAACCGAAGGCAGGATCACGCCCGCCTGGTTATTGGCGATGATCACCGCGATCGCACCGGCGGCGGAGGCGTTGTTCGTCTTGACCGCGAAATTGCAGGTGCCGCGGCGAATGACCGCGATGCCGCCGGCGAACGTGTTGGGCGCGTACGCGCTGCAGCCGTCGTCGGCGTTTGCGAAACCCGCGCTGATGTAGAGGGGGGTGGTGCCCGGGATGGTCGCGGTGAGCGAGACGCCGCCGGTACCCGCGTTGAGCACGACCGGCTGCAGGATGGACGGCACCGGGGTCGGGCCCGTGACCTGCAGCAGGAAGCCGAAACCGCCGCGGCCGTGCTGCGCCGCCGCCGTGGACGAGGTCCAGGGCTCGAGGTGGCCCATGGTGTTCGGGCCCGGGCCGCTGTTGCCGGCCGACGTGGCGACGAAGATGCCGGCATCGGTGGCGTCGAGGAAGGCCAGCGACGTCGCCTCGGACCAGGGCTGCGCACCGCCGCCGATCGAGTAGTTGATGACGTCGACGCCGTCGGCCACGGCCTGGTTGATCGAGGCCACGGTGGCCACGTTCGGGCACAGGCCCTGGCCGGTGGACGTGTTGGTGTAGCAGGCGTCGTAGGCAATGATGTTGGCGCGCGGCGCCACGCCGGTGATCCGCAGCGAAGCGCCGCTGAACTCGACGTCGCGGCGGTTGCCGCCGGCGGTGGAGGCCGTGTGGGTGCCGTGGCCGTTGGTGTCGCCGAAGCCCGGCTCCTCGCGCACGTTGGTCACGCCGCACTGGTTGCCCGGGGCCGCGCAGACGAAGTCGTAGCCGCCGATCAGCTTGTCGTTGCAGCGGCCCGCGTCGTCACCACCCGCCGCGCAGGTGCCGAGGTAAACGCCGGTGCCGAGCGGGTTCTGGTGCACGTAGCCGTCCACCGGGTCGGTGGCGGCGAACGAGGGGCTGCCGAAGTTGATGCCGGAGTCGATGATGCCGAAGACGATGCCTTCGCCCTGGACGGCGCTGGCGCCGCCCGGCTGGTTGATGGTGCCGGCCCAGGCAGCGGGCGCACCGATCAGGGTCGGGCCGACGTCGGTGTTGTGCTCGTACTCGCGGTAGCCCTCGACGAGGCGGACGCCCGGGAGCTTGGCGACGAGGGCCGATTCCGCGGCGGTCATGTCGACCACGATGCCGTTGACGGCGTGCTGCATGCGGTGGCGCACTTCCAGGGCCCGTCCGGCGAGGGCGTCCATGCGCGCTTCCATTTCCAGCTGGCGGCCCTGCAGGTAACCCAGGTAGTCCTGGGCCTCGCGGCTCTGGAGGTCGATGCGGCGCTTGCCGCCCTTGCCCACCTGGCGGGACGGCATCATCAGCTCAACGAGCTCGCCGCGGTAAGCCGCCAGCGAGGGCTCGTCGAACAGCACGATGTACGTGCCCGGGGCGAGGGTGTCGCTGTTGGTGACCGGCCCCGCCGGGCGGTCGACGTTGTCGCCGGCGTTGAGCAGTTCGTCGTAGTGGAATCCACCGCCAGGCAGGCGGTTGCGCGGCATCACCGCGAAACGCGGGACGGCCTTGCCGCTGCTGGCGGACTGGCCGCGCAGCGCGGTGCGGTAGCTGCTGCCCTCCGCGGCCGACTCGCCAGCGCGCGCCGCGACGGCGTCGGCACGGGCACTGCCCGGCGCGCGCGCGGTGCGCGCGTCCGCCGAACGGCCGGAAGGATCCTGGGCAGCCTGCCCGCCTGAAATGAACCTGTAGGTCGCGGGACTGGCCGCTGCGACCAGGGCCACGAACGCGAGACCCGCGCCCCACTTCTTGATGCTCAACATGTCTTCCCCCGAGGAAACTCATTGATGCCGACGATGCGGACGCGCCCGGGCATGCACCCCTGCAAGCCACCCCTGGAGGAT
The DNA here is from genome assembly GCF_036275555.1 of Arenimonas sp. GTDB lineage: Bacteria > Pseudomonadota > Gammaproteobacteria > Xanthomonadales > Xanthomonadaceae > Arenimonas. The sequence goes on along the minus strand of NZ_DASUDO010000009.1, from coordinate 57,008 downwards.
GTACCGGGCCGATACGGGGCGGTGCCGGGCGCGGTGCGCCCGGGACCCCCCGGGGGCCGAGTGTAAGCCCAGTTCGCGTGGGTTTGCCATTGGCAGGGGGACCCAAAAAGCAAAGGCCCGCCGAAGCGGGCCTTTGGGGTGGGAGATCCCTCTCCCCAACCCTTCTCCCGCGGGCGGGAGAAGGGCTTGCTGCGGGCTTAGAAGTCCATGCCGCCCATTCCGCCCATGCCGCCACCGCCCATGCCACCGGCAGCGCCACCCTCGTCCTTCTTCGGAGCCTCGGCCACCATCGCTTCGGTGGTGATCATCAGGCCCGCGATGGACGCGGCATTCTGCAGCGCGGTGCGGGTCACCTTGGTCGGGTCCAGGATGCCGAACTCGATCATGTCGCCGTACTCGCCATTGGCGGCGTTGTAGCCGTAGGCGGCCTTGCCCTCGACGACCTTGTTGAGGATGACCGACGGCTCTTCACCGGCATTGGTCACGATCTCGCGCAGCGGGGCCTCCATGGCGCGCAGGGCGATCACGATGCCGTGGTTCTGGTCTTCGTTGGCGCCCTTGAGGCCGGTAATGGCCGCCTTGGCGCGGATCAGCGCGACGCCGCCGCCCGGGACGATGCCCTCTTCCACCGCAGCGCGGGTGGCGTGCAGGGCGTCTTCGACGCGGGCCTTCTTTTCCTTCATCTCGATCTCGGTCGAGGCGCCGACCTTGATCACGGCCACGCCGCCGGCGAGCTTGGCGACGCGCTCCTGCAGCTTCTCGCGGTCGTAGTCCGACGAGGTCTCTTCGATCTGGGCCTTGATCTGCTTGATGCGGGCCTGGATGCCGTCGGCCGCGCCGGCGCCATCGATGATCGTGGTGTTCTCCTTCGAGACCTGCACCTTCTTGGCGCGGCCGAGGTCCTTGATGGTCGCCTTCTCGAGCTGCAGGCCGACTTCCTCGGAGATCACGGTGCCACCGGTCAGGATGGCCATGTCTTCCAGCATCGCCTTGCGGCGGTCACCGAAGCCCGGGGCCTTCACGGCGCAAACCTTCACGATGCCGCGGATGGTGTTGACCACCAGCGTGGCCAGGGCCTCGCCCTCGACTTCCTCGGCGACGATCAGCAGCGGCTTGCCGGCCTTGGCGACGCCTTCCAGCACCGGCAGCAGCTCGCGCACGTTGGCGATCTTCTTGTCGTAGAGCAGGATGAACGGGTCTTCCAGCTCGGCCGACATCGACTGCTGGTTGTTGATGAAGTACGGCGACAGGTAGCCGCGGTCGAACTGCATGCCCTCGACGACGTCGAGCTCGTTCTCGAGGCCCGAGCCTTCCTCGACGGTGATCACGCCTTCCTTGCCGACCTTGTCCATGGCCTTGGCGATCAGCTCGCCGATGTTGGCGTCGGAGTTGGCCGAGATCGAGCCGACCTGGGCGATTTCCTTCGAGGTCGAGCACGGCTTGGAGAGCTTCTTGAGCTCGCCCACGGCCTCGATGACGGCCTTGTCGATGCCGCGCTTGAGGTCCATCGGGTTCATGCCGGCCGCGACGGCCTTCATGCCTTCGCGGATCAGGGCCTGCGCCAGCACGGTGGCGGTGGTGGTGCCGTCGCCGGCGATGTCGGAGGTCTTGGACGCGACTTCCTTCACCATCTGCGCGCCCATGTTCTCGAACTTGTCGGCCAGCTCGATCTCCTTGGCGACGGACACGCCGTCCTTGGTGATCGTGGGGGCGCCGAAGCTCTTGTCGAGCACGACGTTGCGGCCCTTCGGGCCGAGCGTGGCCTTGACGGCGTTGGCGAGGATGTTGACGCCCTTCACCATGCGGGCGCGGGCGTCTTCACCGAAACGAATTTCCTTGGCAGCCATTTTCTAAACTCCAGAATTCTGTGTGGGGTTGGTGCGATGCCGGTCGCGCAAGCGCGGACCGGCGGGGGGATCAGCCGAGGATGGCGAGGATGTCGTCTTCCTTGACCACCAGGATTTCCTGGCCGTCGACCTTCACTTCGGTGCCGGCGTACTTGCCGAACAGCACCTTGTCGCCGACCTTCACGGTCGGCGCGCGGGTCGAACCGTTGTCCAGGGCCTTGCCGCCGCCCACGGCGAGCACTTCGCCCTTGATCGGCTTCTCGGTGGCCGAGTCGGGAATGACGATGCCGCCGGCGGACACCTTTTCTTCTTCCATACGCTTGATGACCACGCGGTCGTAGAGCGGCTTGATGTTCATGGGTTTCCTCGTTATTCCTGTGATTTCAACGACATGGGCCTGGTGTGTTAGCACTCGGCCCCGGTGAGTGCCAATGATACGCGCATGCCCACCCCGCGGGGTAGGCAGCGACCCGCCCTTTCTGGGGCGGCGGGGCGGGGCTTTCAAGGGCGGGGCCCGGCGGCGGGTCCGGCGGCGGGTCCGGCGGCGGGCCGGGCGCCGGGCCAGGCGGCGAGCCGGGCGGATTCCCAACGGTGGGCCAGGAGCTCCGCGGCCCGGCTGCTCAGCAGGGCTCACCGGGTCGGCTGCGCCCCACGCCAGCCATGCGGCGCGTGAAGGTTGATTTGTGACCGGCTTCTCACTTTACAATCACGCCAGGGACGGGATCCCGGTATTGGGCGTAAATGTCGGCAAGCCGCCGACAACTTCCGCCCCGGAAGACCCCGGTGACCGGTTGCCACGACGGCGGCGAGAGCCAATGCGAAGGTCCGGCAGGCAGGCGCCGAGAGGCGCGGCCACCCGCAGGACGACGGATGCCACGAGGTCCTCAGGGGAGGCCGACAGTGGCTGTGTACCGCGCCTGCCCATCACGCCCAGGTCCCACGCAGAGGGGGCCGGGCGCTGCAAGACGCTACATTTCCGGGGAAACACCATGAGCTTGCTCTTCAACCGCATCAGGCAGGCGCGCCGTGGCGCCGAGTTGTCGCAGTCCGAATTGGCCAACATCGTCGGCGTGGCCCGCAGCGCCGTGGCGCAGTGGGAGCGCCGCGACGGCGCCAAACCCACCACCGAGAACATGGCCAAGATCGCCATGGCCACCACCGTCAGCTTCGAGTGGCTGGCCACCGGCCGCGGCGGCCGCTGGCTGGGCGGCGACGCCGAGACGCCGGCGATGATGCTCAACTTCTACGCCCAGTGCGGCCTGGAAGAACGCCTGCTGCTGGCCTTCCGCACGCTGCGAAGCCCGGAGCAGCAGCCGCTGGTCGACTTCGTCGAGGCCATGACCGACCGGGCCTGAGCCGGGCGCCGGGGCGGGGTTCTCGCCCCGGTGACGAACTTCCGGGGATACTGGCGGTCGTACAGGCCGGCCCGCCGCGGGCCGCCCCTCCCGAACGAGTGCCCCGCATGACCCGTTGGCTGTTGGCCGCCCTGGCCGCGCTGTTCCTCGCCCCGACCGCCCAGGCCGTGGACGAGGCCGACCTCCTGCCGATCGACGAAGCCTTCGCGCTCAGCGCGCGCGCCACCGACCGCGGGCGGATCGAGTTCCACTGGGAAATCGCGCCTGGCTACTACCTCTACCGCCACCGCACCGGCGTCGAGCTGGTGGCGGGCGGCTTCAAGTCGAACCCGCTCGAACTGCCCGAGGGCGAGGCCTACACCGACGAATTCTTCGGCGACGTCGAGACCTACCGCAACCAGCTGACCGCCGTGCTCACCGGCGCCGCGGCCGACGACGCCACCGCGCTGCGCTTCAAGGTGAAGTACCAGGGCTGCGCCGACGTGGGCGTCTGCTACCCGCCGCATACGAAGACCGTGACCGTGATGCTGCCGGCGGTCGCGACCGGCGATCCGCTGGCGGCGCTGGGCGGCGCGCGCGGGCCCGACCTGTTCGGCGGCACTGACCCGGCACGCGCGGCCGGCGGCCTGCCGCTGCCCGAGGAACAGGCCTTCCGCTTCGAAGCCATCGCCGGTGGCCCGGACAAGCTGTTGCTGCGCTTCGATCCCGCGCCCGGCTATTACCTCTACCGCGACCGCAGCACGGTCGAGGTGGAAGGCGACGGCGTCACCGCCGGTGCGATCAACTGGCCGCCGGCGCAGGCGCACCGCGACGAACACTTCGGCGACGTGATGGTCTTCTTCGACCCGGTGGACGCGACGCTGCCGCTGCAGCGCACGAACACCGCCGCCACCGTGCTCACCGTTCGCACCACCTTCCAGGGCTGCCAGACCGACGGCATCTGCTACCCGCCGATGACGCGCACCGCCACGGTGACGCTGCCGGCCGGCGAGGGCGCCGCCGCGCCCGCGGACGCGCCGCGCGAAACCCCGCCGGCCCGCGCGCCCACCGCGCTGTGGCTGGCGCTGCTGCTGGCGCTGGGCGGCGGCGTGATCCTCAACCTGATGCCCTGCGTGTTGCCGGTGCTGTCGCTCAAGGCGCTGTCGCTGGCGCAGGGCGGCGGCCAGGCGAAGCGGCAGGCGCTCTGGTACACCGCCGGCGTGCTGGCCAGCTTCGCGGCGGTCGGCGCGATCGCGCTGGCGCTGCGGCAGGCGGGCCTGGCGCTGGGCTGGGGCTTCCAGCTGCAGCAGCCGGGCGTGATCGCCGCGCTGGCGCTGGTGATGATCGCGATTGGCCTGTCGCTGTCGGGCGTCGTGAGCTTCGGCGCGTCGCTGGCGGGCACCGGCCAATCGCTGGCGCAGAAGTCCGGCCCGGCCGGCGATTTCTTCACCGGCGTGCTGGCCGTCGTGGTGGCCAGCCCGTGCACGGCGCCGTTCATGGGCACCGCGCTGGCGTTTGCGTTCGCGGCGTCGCCCGCGGTCGCGATCCTCGTTTTCCTGGCGCTGGGCCTGGGCCTCGCCCTGCCGTTCCTGCTGATCGGCTTCGTGCCGGCGCTGGCCTCGCGCCTGCCCAGGCCGGGCGCGTGGATGGACACGCTCAAGCAGGTGCTCGCCTTCCCGATGTACCTCACCGCGGTGTGGCTGCTGTGGGTGCTGGCCAAGCAGCGCGGCGCCGATGCCATCGGGCTGGTGCTGGCGGGCGCGGTCGTGCTCGGCCTGGGCCTGTGGTGGTGGGAGAAGGCGCGCTGGGGCCGCGTGCTGCCGCGCGTGCTCGCGGGCCTGGTGGTGCTGGCCGCGCTGTGGCCGGTGCTGGCGGTGCAGCGGATGCCGGCGCCGGAGCGCGCGGTCGTGGCCGAGGAAGGCGTGGTGGCGTTCTCCGCGGAGAAGCTCGAGCAGCTGCGCCGCGACGGCCGCGTCGTGTTCGTGAACATGACCGCCGACTGGTGCGTGACGTGCAAGGCCAACGAACGCACGGTGCTGGGCCGCGAGGGCTTCCGCACCGCGCTTGACGCCGCCGGCGCCGTCTACATGAAGGGCGACTGGACCGACGTGGACCCGGCCATCACCGCCTTCCTCGAATCGCACGGCGCCGTGGGCGTGCCGCTGTACGTGGTCTACCCGCGCCAGGGCGAGCCGCGCGTGCTGCCGACCGTGCTGACCCAGGCCCTCGTGGCCGAGGCCCTGGCCGAGGCCGCGAACTGAGATGAAGCGCGACGCGATCCTGACCTGGACGGCCATCGCCGTGCTGGGCCTCGTCAGCGCCGGCCTGGGCTGGTGGCTGGGCCAGCGCGTGATGCTGCCGCCCGAGCAGCCGCCGCCGGCCGGCCTGGTCCTGGTCGAACCGGGCCAGGCCCTGCCGCCCCTGTCGCTGCCCTACCTCGCCGGCGGCGGCACGCGCCGCCTGGACGGCCCCGGCCGCCCGCGCCTGATCAACTACTGGGCCAGCTGGTGCGGCCCCTGCCGCAAGGAAATGCCGATCCTGGATGCGTTCGCCGCCGAACAGGGCGGCAACGGCATCCAGGTGATCGGCGTCGCGCTCGACACCGCCGACGAGGCCCGGGCCTTCCTGCGCGAGGTCCCGGTGGCCTTCGAAACCCTGCTCGAGACCCCCGGCCCCGGCGACAGCTCGGTGGTGCTGGGCAACCGCCGCAACATCCTGCCCTTCACCGCCCTGGTGGACGCCGAGGGGCGGCTGGTGAAAACCCGCTACGGCGAGTTCCCCAGCCTCGAGGCGCTGAACGCATGGGTCCGCAGCCCCGCGGAATAAATTCAAACGCCCGTTAAAATCCGGGAAGTCGCGGCGATCTTCTGGACAGCCGCCCGGCCTTGCCCCCAGACTGTGCCTCCCCCGGGGAGGCTGGCGTGGCAAAGATCCTGGTACTGCATGGTCCCAACCTGAACCTGCTCGGTGAACGCGAGCCGGGCATCTATGGCCACGCCACGCTCGACCAGATCAACGCCGCGCTCAAGGCCCGGGCCGAGGCCGCCGGCCACGTGCTGTCCGAATTCCAGTCCAACGCCGAGCACGAGCTCGTGGACCGCGTGCAGGCCGCCCGCCGCGACGGCACCGCCTTCATCCTGATCAACCCGGCGGCCTTCACCCACACCTCGGTCGCCCTGCGCGACGCGCTGGCGGCGGTGGCCCTGCCCTTCATCGAAGTGCACCTGTCGAACCCGCACGCGCGCGAGCCGTTCCGGGCCCACAGCTATTTCTCGAGCCTGGCGCTGGGCGTGGTCTGCGGCTTCGGCGCCGACAGCTACGGCTATGCCCTGGAGGCGGCGCTCAAGCGCCTCTCGACGCCCTAGACCCCGGCGGCCCGGCCGGGGCCGCCCGCAAGCATCCCACCCACTACCAACGACGAGACGAGGCCTTCATGGACCTTCGCAAGATCAAGAAACTCATCGACCTGCTCGAGGAATCCAACCTTTCCGAGATCGAGATCAAGGAAGGCGAGGAATCGGTGCGCCTGGCGCGCCACGCCACCGGCACCTTCGTCGCCGCCGCGCCCGCGCCGGTGGCCGCGCACGCCGAGGCCCCGCGCCCGGCGCCGGCCGCCCCCGCCGCCGCGCTGTCGGCCGAAGCCGTGGGCAAGTCCACCAAGGACATCCCCGAGGGCCACACCGTGCGTTCGCCGATGGTGGGCACCTATTACGAGTCGCCGAGCCCGGACAAGCCGCCGTTCGTGAAGGTCGGCCAGACCGTCAAGCAGGGCGAGACGCTGGGCATCATCGAGGCGATGAAGATGTTCAACCCGATCGAGGCCGAAGTCTCCGGCACCGTGACGGCCGTGCTGGTCAAGAACGGCCAGCCGATCGAATTCGACGAGCCCATGTTCGTCATCAGCTGAAGGCGCTTCCCATGCTCGACAAGATCGTCATCGCCAACCGCGGCGAGATCGCGCTGCGCATCCTGCGCGCCTGCCACGCGCTCGGCATCAAGACCGTGGCCGTGCACTCCACCGTCGACCGCAACCTCAAGCACGTGGCCATGGCCGACGAGTCGGTCTGCATCGGCCCCGCGCCGTCGTCGGAGAGCTACCTCAACATCCCGGCCATCATCGCCGCGGCCGAAGTCACCGACGCCCAGGGTATCCACCCGGGCTACGGCTTCCTGAGCGAGAACGCCGACTTCGCCGAGCGCGTCGAGAAGTCCGGCTTCACCTTCATCGGCCCGACCGCGAACGTGATCCGGATGATGGGCGACAAGGTCGAGGCCATCCGCGCCATGAAGGAAGCCGGCGTGCCCTGCGTGCCCGGCTCCGGCGGCCCGCTGCCCGACGACACCGCCGAGTGCATCAGCCACGGCCGCGAGATCGGCTACCCGGTGATCATCAAGGCCGCCGGCGGCGGCGGTGGCCGCGGCATGCGCGTGGTGCACAGCGAAGGCGCGCTGATGACCGCCATCGCCGCCACCAAGCAGGAAGCCAAGGCCGCGTTCGGCAACGACATGGTCTACATGGAGAAGTTCCTGGAGAACCCGCGCCACGTGGAAATCCAGGTGCTGTCCGACGGCCAGGGCAACGCCATCCACCTCGGCGAGCGCGACTGCTCGATGCAGCGCCGCCACCAGAAGGTGGTCGAGGAAGCGCCGGCGCCGGGCATCACCGAGGAGCAGCGCGCCGAGATCGGCCGCATCTGCACCGAGGCCTGCGTGCGCATCGGCTACCGCGGCGCCGGCACCTTCGAGTTCCTGTACGAGAACGGCCGCTTCTACTTCATCGAGATGAACACCCGCATCCAGGTCGAGCATCCGGTGACCGAGATGATCACCGGCATCGACCTGGTTCGCGAGCAGCTGCTGATCGCCAGCGGCCAGAAGCTGTCGATCAAGCAGAGCGACATCAAGATCAACGGCCACGCGATCGAGTGCCGCATCAACGCCGAGGACCCGGAGACGTTCCTGCCCAGCCCCGGCCTGATCCGCCACTTCCACGCGCCGGGCGGCCCGGGCGTGCGGGTGGATTCGCACATCTACGAGGGCTACAAGGTCCCGCCGAACTACGACTCGATGATCGGCAAGCTGATCGTGCACGGCGCCACCCGCGCCCAGGCCATCGCCCGCATGCGCGTGGCGCTGAGCGAGATGGTGGTGGACGGCATCAAGACGAACGTGCCGCTGCAGCAGCGCATCCTCGCGGACGTGGGCTTCCAGCAGGGCGGCACCAACATCCACTACCTGGAAAAGCGGCTGGCGGAGCGCAAGGAAAAGGCGATCGGGCTGGGATGAGCCCCTCGCTCGCACTGGCATTGGCGCTCGCCGCGTCCGCGCCTCCCGCGGCTACCGCGGCAGACGTCGCGGCCGCCGCACCCGAGTGGCTCGAGGTGGCGCCGCAGGCGTCGCCCGACCCCAAGGCACTGTGGGAGCAGCTGAGCACGCGCAGAGCGCTGCGCAGCGGGGTGTTCAATGAGAACTACCCCCCGCGCGAAAAGGACATCCGCATGCACGCGACCCGCGTGCACATGGTCGAGCCCGAGGGCGAACTGGCCGGTGACTGGACCTTTCTCGGCGCCGAGGGCGGCACGCGGCCGCACGCCGGCTATCGCCTGCGGTGGGATGGCGCGTCGGGCTATCGCTGGATCGCCGAACTGCACTGCGAGCCGGGCGCCGGCTGCGAGGCCGCACAGGCGCATTTCGCGGCCATGCTCGCGCCGCGCCCGCCGGACCCGGCAAGGCGCGAGGCCTGGCTGGAGATCATCGCCACCGAGCCCTGCACGCCGGGGCCGGTGCACACCCCGGCGCCGCGCTATCCGATGCACGCCGCGCGCAACCAGGTCGGCGGCGTGGTGTTGCTGGCGCTGCTGGCGAATCGCTGCGGCGACGTGCGCGACGCCTGGGTGCTGGAAAGCAGCGGCCACCAGGAGATCGACCGCGCCTCCGTCGAGGCGGCGCGCAACTGGAAAGCCCTTCCTCCGGAAGATGGGCGCGCCACCGCGACCCTGCGGGTCCCGATCAGCTTCGGGTTTCCCGAGGGCTAACCCCGCCTGAACGGCCGCTTCAGCCTTACGAATTATTGACACGGCGATGCGACGCATCGCCGACGATGCCGCCTCGATGACCGGGGGAGGGCCGCGGTCGAGAACGGGCGCGAGGCTTCCTTGTCGGACTCCACGGTTTCCCCTGCGCCGCCGCGCGGCATCGGTGCGAACGCGCTGACGGCGATTGCCGCGGCGCTACTGGCCCTGGCCTACAGCGCCAGCTTCTGGCGCCAGCTGCTCGCGGCTGATCTGCCGGGTGGACTACGCGAGGCGCTGTTCCTGCTCGCGGCCTTCGCGGTGGTGTTCGCGTTCAACGGGCTGCTGCTGTCGTTCGTGGCGTGGCGCGGGCTGCAGAAGCCTGCGCTGGCGGTCATGCTGCTGCTCTCGGCCGGCGCCGCGTATTTCATGGACGGCTACGGCGCGGTGATCGACCGGCACGCGCTGCAGAGCGTGCTCGAGACCGACCTGCGCGAGGGTAGCGAATGGCTGTCCTGGTCGATGGCGGGCTACCTGCTGGTACTCGGCGTGCTGCCCGTGCTGGCCCTGGTGAAACTGCCCGTGCGCTACCGGCCCTGGCCACGCGAACTCGCGGGCCGCGCCGGCTTCATGGTCGCGATGCTGGCGGTGATGGGCCTGGCGGTGCTGCCGTTCTCGCGCGAGTTCTCGTCCACCGCGCGCAACCATGCGCAGCTGCGGCACCTGGCCACGCCGGCGAACCTGTTCAACGCCGTGCGCGGCTACGCCAAGCACGCCGCGCCCGGCGCGCCGGTGGTGCTGGAGCCACTGGGCACCGACGCCCACGGCGGCAGCCGCTACGGCGTGCGCAAGCCGGTGCTGCTGGTGATCGTGGTGGGCGAGTCGGCGCGCGCGGACAGCTTCAGCCTCGCCGGGTACCCGCGCCAGACCAACCCCGAGCTGGCGAAGATCGCGCCGGTGTTCTTCCCGAACGTGAGCTCCTGCGGCACCAACACCGCGACCTCGCTGCCCTGCATGTTCTCCGACCTGGGCCGCGCGCGTTACGAGGAAGCGTCGGCACGCGGCCGCGAGAACCTGCTGGACGTGATCACCCACGCCGGCCTGTTGGTGGAATGGGAAGACAACAACACCGGCAGCAAGGGCGTGGCCGCCCGCCAGCGCGAGGAATCGATGGCGAAGCTGCCGGCCGCCGTACCCTGCGATGCCGACGGCTGCCTCGACGAGCGCCTGGTCGAGCACCTGCGCGACGAGCTCGCCGCGCCGGGCACCGCCGACAAGGTTTTCGTGCTGCACCAGATCGGCAGCCATGGGCCGGCCTACTTCAAGCGCTACCCGCCGCAGTTCGAACGCTTCACGCCGACCTGCCGCAGCGTCTCGCTGCAGGACTGCACGATCGAAGAGATCCGCAACAGCTACGACAACACCATCCTCTACACCGACCACGTGCTGGCCGCGCTGATCCGCCTGCTGGAGCACGAGGCGGCCGACCGCGCGCCCGCGCTGCTGTACCTGTCCGACCACGGCGAATCCACCGGCGAACACGGCCTCTACCTGCACGGCGCGCCCTACGCCCTGGCGCCCGGCGAGCAGACCCGCGTGCCGATGCTGCTGTGGACCTCGCCGGCCTTCCAGCGCTGGCGCGGCCTCGATAGCGGCTGCGTGCAGTCCCGCCGCAGCGCCCCGCTCAGCCACGACCATCTCTTCCACACCGTGCTGGGCCTGCTCGACCTGCAGACCACGGTTTACGAACCAAAGCTCGACGCCCTGGCCCGCTGCGCACCGGCCTGAGGGCGCATTTGCGACAACTTCTGATGGCGAATCCCGCGACGGGCCGGTACGGTTGAAGCCCCCGCCGGCACTGGATCGCTCGCCTTGAAGCACGCACGCCCGCTTGCCCTTTCTGTCCTTGCCATCGCCCTGCTTCCGGGCTGCGACATCCTCGATAAAATCCCGAAGACTCCCCGGGAAGCCGCCCGTCTGGCGGGCAAGTTCGGCATGGCCACCCGCGAACGCGTCGAGGAAACGGCGGACGGCACGATTTACCGCCTCATGGTGGAGTCCCGGCGTCCCGCGACCTGGTTGGAGGCTGACCGGGCGATGTGGACTGATCTCAAGACCAGCTGTCCCCAAGGGGAACTGCACGAGACCGTGACCACGGAACCGGAAGACGACCGGCGCGTCCATGACGAACTGACGAAGCATCCGGCCGGCACGCTGTTCGTGCGTACCGTGCGCTGCGCCCCCAAGTTTCCGTTCGAGTTCGACATCGCGGCCGACGTCGAGGACGACGACGCATTCCAAGACATGTACCGGAAACTGATGAGCGGGGAGCCCAACGAAACCCGCCAGCCAATGCTGTCTTGGCTGTTTGCGAACGATTTCAATCCCCGCTACCAGCAAATGCAGACTACGTTGGCGCTCGTGGTCCACATGCGGCTTGCCGACTGCCCGGACGGCGTGGCTATCCGCAACCTGACGCTCGGCGTGAAGCCGTCGGCACCAGGCGCGACGGATGAGCCCCACCGGGAAGCGCTGTTCGGCTTCACTACCGAATGCGTGGCCGCCCCCGCCGAGCCCACAGCCGCCCCCGCCCCGGGCAGCTGAGCCCCGGCGGTGCGACAATGGCGACCCCGCTGCCAGCCGCCCCGCCATGCCCTTCCTCGAACTCTCCCTGCGCGTCCGCGCCGAAGACGAACACCGCGCCGAGAATGCGCTGATGGACCTCGGCGCGCTGTCGGTGACGCTGATGGACGCCGATGCCGCCACGCCGAACGAGAAGGCCGTGCTCGAGCCGGGCGTGGGCGAGACTCCGCTGTGGCCGGAAATCACGCTGCTGGCGCTGTTCCCCGGCGATACCGTGGCCGAGCTGGTGCTGCACGCGCTGGAATCCTTCGACGATGCGATCGACCTGTCCCAGGCCGATTTCCGCGAAGTGGCCGACCAGGACTGGGAGCGCGCGTGGATGGACCAGTACGTGCCGCTGAGCTTCGGCACCCGCACCTGGATCGTGCCCTGGAACATGGACCCGCCGCCGGAAGCGCGCGACGGCGTGATCGTGCGGCTCGACCCGGGCCTGGCCTTCGGCTCGGGCACGCACCCCACAACGTCGCTGTGCCTGCAGTGGCTCGATTCGCTGGTGCTGCGCGACAAGGTGGTACTCGATTTCGGCTGCGGCTCCGGCATCCTCGCGCTGGCTGCCCTCAAGCTCGGCGCGAAGGCCGCGGTCGGCGTGGACAACGACCCGCAGGCCCTGGCCGCCACCGCCGACAACGCCGAGCGCAATGGCGTCGGCGACCTGCTGACGGTGTATTCGCCCGAGGACGAGCCGGCGGCGACCTATCCGGTCGTGGTGGCCAACATCCTTGCCTCAGCGCTTGATGCGCTGGCAGAAACCCTTGCGTGCCGAGTCGCCCCCGGCGGCGTGATCGCGCTGTCCGGCATCCTGCAGGGGCAGGAGGACGCGTTGCTGGCGCGATATGCCGAGTGGTTCGACGACTTGGTGGCGGTGCGGGAGGGGGATTGGATGCGGATTACCGGAGTGAGGAAAGCAGGAGTTAGTGGATAGGAGTTAGGAGATAGTAGAAGCAGAGCAGTGGGCTGGTGCCTTTACCCTACCTCCTAACTCCTATCCGCTAACTCCTGTTTCCTCCGCCTCAGCTCCCGCCCGCTATCATCCCCGCCATGCCCCCCAAAGCCCCCCGCTTCGCCACCGCCGACGACACCACGCCCACCCTCCGCCGCCTCCCCTGGGGCTGGGCCGGGCTGGTCGTCGCGCTCGGGCTGCTGCTTTTGGTGCAGTTGGTGCTGGCCGACCGCGCGCGCCTGGCCGGCGATGCCAATTGGCGGCCGCGGCTGGAGCTGGCCTGTGGCGTGCTCGGATGCGACCTGCCGCCCTGGCATTCGCCCGACGATTTCCGCGTGACCACGCGCGAAGTGCAGCCACACCCGACCGTGCCGGGCGTGCTGCTGATCACCGCCAGCTTCCGCAACGACGCCCGCTGGGCCCAGGCCTGGCCGGTGCTGGAGATCGCACTGCAGGACCTCGATGGCCAGGCCCTGGGCCTGCGCCGGTTCCAGCCGGTGGAGTACCTGGGCAGCCCGCCGGCCTCGCCGCTGATCGCGCCGGGACAGTCCGCCAGTGCAACGCTGGAGATCCTGGACCCGGGCAAGCGCGCGGTCGCGTTCACCTTCGACTTCCATTGAGAAAACCTCCCGGACCGTGTCCTGAAGTACCGGTCGCACCGCGTTTTGGATTGACGTAGACTTCCTCCCCCGCCGCCCACCGGCGGGCCCGCAAGGAAGCGGACGATTCCCCCACGGAGCTGCCTTCCAGTGAATGCCTTGCCGGCCGCGCGCGCCGACTCCAACGCCGCCACCCCCAGCCACACCCCGCTGCGCGACCACGTCTCGCGTTCGGTGCGGCGCTACCTGCACGACATCAACGGCTGCGAGATCGACGATCTCTACGAAGTCGTGCTGCGCGAAATCGAAGCCCCGCTGTTCGCCGAAGTCCTGCGCCACTGCGACGGCAACCAGAGCCGCGCCGCCGCCATGCTCGGCCTCAATCGCGCCACCCTCCGCAAGAAACTCAAGGCCTACGGCCTGGCCTGAAAAGCGTTTTTGGCCACGGATGAACACTGATAAACACGGATAGAGCCCATTGGGTTTTGTTCTCTGGAAGCGCCTGCGCGACCGGGCATTGAGGAATTGCCTGCATTTACCGGCTCTTATCTGTGTTCATCTGTGTTCATCCGTGGCTAAAACCGCTCTTCACCCCGGTATAATCGCGGCTTCCCCACGAGGTGCCCGATGACCGCCGAACGCCAACCCGTCCGCCGCGCGCTGCTTTCCGTTTCCGACAAGACCGGCGTGGTCGAACTGGCCCGCGGGCTGGCCGCGCTGGGCGTCGAGCTGCTCTCCACCGGCGGCACCGCCAAGGCGCTGCGCGAGGCCGGGCTGGCGGTGCGTGACGTCAGCGAGGTCACCGGCTTCCCCGAGATCATGGACGGCCGGGTCAAGACCCTGCACCCGAAGATCCACGGCGGCCTGCTTGGCCGCGAGGGCGTGGACGACGCGGTGATGGCCGAGCACGGCATCGCGCCGATCGACCTGCTGGTGGTGAACCTCTACCCGTTCGCGCAGACCGTGGCCAAGCCCGGCTGCAGCTACGACGACGCCATCGAGAACATCGACATCGGCGGCCCGGCGATGCTGCGCGCCACCGCCAAGAACCACGCGCGCACCAGCGTGCTGGTGGATCCGTCCGACTACGGCGCGTTCCTTGAAGCGCTGAAGGCCGGCGGCAGCACACCGGCGATGCGCCGCGCCTACGCCGCCAAAGCCTACGCGCACACCGCCGCCTACGATGGCCAGATCGCACAGTGGCTGTCGCCGCGGGCCGAGGATCCGGCGCAGCCGGAGGCCTGGCCCAGGACCTTCCACGCTTCGCTGCAGCTGGCCTCGGCCCTGCGCTACGGCGAGAACCCGCACCAGCGCGGCGCGCTCTACGTCGAGGCCAACGCGCCGCAGGGCATCGTCGCCACCGCGCGCTTCCTGCAGGGCAAGGAGCTGAGCTACAACAACCTGGCCGACGCCGACGCCGCGCTCGAATGCGTGAAGGCCTTCGACGCGCCCGCCTGCGTCATCGTCAAGCACGCCAACCCCTGCGGCGTCGCGGTGGCGGCCAACCTAATGGACGCCTACGACCGCGCCTTCGCGGTGGACCCGACCTCGGCCTTCGGCGGCATCATCGCCTTCAACCGCGAGCTCGACGCCACCACCGCCGCCGAGATCCTCAAGCGCCAGTTCGTCGAAGTGGTGATCGCGCCGTCGATCGCCGCCGACGCGCTGCCGCACTTCGCGAAGAAGGCGAACGTGCGTGTGCTCGCCTGCGGCGCGCTGCGCGCGGCCAGCGGCCTGGAATACAAGCGCATCGCCGGCGGCCTGCTGGTGCAGGATGCCGACACCGACGCGCTCGGCGCCGCCGACCTGAAGGTCGTGTCGAAGCGCGCGCCCTCCGACGCCCAGCTGCGCGACCTGCTGTTCGCGTGGAAGGTGGCGATGTACGTGAAGTCGAACGCCATCGTGTACGCCAAGGACCTGCAGACGGTCGGCATCGGCGCCGGCCAGATGAGCCGCGTGGTCAGCGCGAAGATCGCCGGCCTCAAGGCCGATGAGGCCGGCCTGGTGGTGCCGGGCTCGGTGATGGCCTCCGACGCCTTCTTCCCGTTCCGCGACGGCATCGACGCCGCCGCGGCCGCCGGCATCGCCGCGGTGATCCAGCCGGGCGGCTCGATGCGCGACGCCGAAGTCATTGCCGCCGCCGACGAACACGGCATGGCGATGGTCTTCACCGGCCGCCGCCACTTCCGCCACTGAGGCCCGCGATGAAGACCGCCAGCCCGCCGCCCGCTTCCCCCGCTCCGCCGCCGGGACCGGCGCGGACCGGGTTGGCGCTCGGCCTCGCCGGCCTCGGCCTCGCGGTCATCGCGGGGCTGGTGTGGCTGGTCCTGCGCACGCCGGCCCCGGTGCCGCCGCCGGTCGACCCGGTGCAGGCCATCGCCGCCGACCTCGTCCGCCAGCACAACGCCGGCCTCCCGCGCGACCTGGGCGATGGCCTGGTGCTGGAGCGCATGACGGTCGAAGGCCGCACCGTGCTGATGATCCTGCGCAGCAAGGGCATGACCCTGGCCGAGGCGGCGCGCAACCCGGCGCGGTTCCAGCGCGTGCGCGAGGAGGAGCAGGCGCGGCTGCTGGCCTACTGCTCGCAGCGCGATTTCCGCCTGGTGCTGGACGAAGGCGTGGTGCTGACGCGCCGCTTCATCGATCGCGAGGGCCAGCGCTTCTTCGACGTCTCGCTGGCCGCGGCGGACTGCCGCCCGAAAACCTGACCGACCGCAACGCTTCCGGAGTCCCTGCATGAAAGTCCTCGTCATTGGTTCCGGCGGCCGCGAGCACGCCCTGGCCTGGAAGCTGGCGCAGTCGCCGCGCGTGAGCGAGGTGCTGGTCGCGCCCGGCAACGCAGGTACCGCCACCGAGGCGCGCTGCCGCAACGTGCCGGTGAAGGCCACCGACATCGACGCGCTGCTGGCGCTGGCCGCCGCCGAGGACGTGGGCGTCACCGTGGTCGGCCCCGAGGCACCGCTGGTGAAGGGCGTGGTCGATGCCTTCCGCGCCGCGGGCCGCCGCATCTTCGGGCCCACGGCCGCCGCCGCGCAGCTCGAGGGCAGCAAGGCCTACGCCAAGGACTTCCTGGCGCGGCACCGCATCCCCACCGCCTACTACGGCGTCTTCGAGGACAGCGCGCTGGCGCTGCAGCACGTGCGCGACCACGGCGCGCCGATCGTGATTAAGGCCGACGGCCTGGCCGCGGGCAAGGGCGTGGTGGTGGCGATGACGGTCGCCGAGGCCGAGGCCGCCATCATCGACATGCTCGAGGACGAAGCCTTCGGCGAGGCCGGCGCGCGCGTGGTGATCGAGGAGTTCCTCGAGGGCGAGGAAGCCAGCTTCATCTCGATGGTGGACGGCCGCACCGCGCTGCCGATGGCCACGTCGCAGGACCACAAGCGCGTCGGTGACGGCGACACCGGCCCGAACACCGGCGGCATGGGCGCCTACTCGCCGGCGCCTGTGGTCACGCCCGAGGTGCACGCCCGGGTGATGCGCGAAGTGGTCGAGCCGACCGTGCGCGGCATGATCGCCGACGGCATTCCGTTCACCGGCTTCCTCTACGCCGGCCTGATGATCACCCCCGACGGCGCGCCCAAGGTGATCGAGTTCAACGTGCGCTTCGGCGACCCGGAAACGCAGCCCGTGATGCTGCGCCTGCGCAGCGACCTGCTCGACCTGGTGGAAGCCGCGATCGATGGCCGCCTCGATGAAGTGCAGGCCGAGTGGGATCCGCGCCCGAGCCTGGGCGTGGTGATGGCCGCCGATAACTATCCCGGCACGCCGCGCCTCGGCGACGCCATCTCGGGCCTCGCTACCGATCCGGGCACCGACGCCAAGGTCTTCCACGCCGGCACCGAGCTGCGCAACGGCGTGGTGGTCACCACCGGTGGCCGCGTGCTCTGCGCCTGCGCGTTGGGCGACACGGTGGCGCAGGCGCAGCAGCGCGCCTACGCCGCCGCCGACAACATCCACTGGGAAGGCGCCTTCTACCGCACCGACATCGGCTGGCGCGCCATCGACCGCGAACGCCACGGCTAGCCGCCTGGAAAAAGGGGTCAGAGTAAATATTTGTTTTAAACAAATATTTACTCTGACCCCTTTTTTTTTCGGCATGATCGGGGCACTGGTCTTACGGAAGCATCCCATGACACCTCGTGCGCTGACCCTGGCCTTGCTGGCACTGGCGGCTTCGCCCGCGCTGGCGGTCGACCAGCCGTCCACCTACCCCGGCTGCGCCACGCGCAGCGTCAGCGTGCCCTGGGGCGGCAGCGTCGCGATCGACCTGAAGGACTGCCACTCGTTCGGCCTGGGCACGGTGGCCAAGGCGCCCGCGCACGGCTCGGCCACGCCCGGCGCGAACGTGCCGCTGGACGGCTACCGCTACATCCACGGCGGCCGCTCGCCGGCCGGCGGTGGACGCGACCGGTTCGTGGTGCTCGACGACAACAGCGACACCATCACGGTCAGCGTCACCATCGCGCCGCCCGCGTCGACGCCCGGACTGGCCCTCACCCCGGCGGCCCTGCCGGCACTGCAGGCCGGCAAACCCGTGTCGCTGGCGTTCGCGGCGTCCGGCGGCACCGCGCCCTACACCTACCGCCTGGCCTCGGGCGCGCTGCCGCCCGGCCTCGCGCTGGCGGCCAACGGCCGGCTGGCCGGCACCCCGACCGCGCGGGCGGCCTATGCCTTCGACCTGGCGGTGCGCGACGCCCGCGGCGCCGAAACCCGCCGGGGCTTCGGCGGCACCGTGTCGCCAGGGGCGCTGTCGATCTCACCGGCCGCGGCGACGGCCGTGCGCGGCCAGCCGGTCCGGCTGGCGCTCACCGCCCGCGGCGGCGTGCCGCCGCACCGGTTCGCGGTCGAAAGTGGCCGCCTGCCCGACGGCCTGCGGCTTTCGCCCGAGGGCGTGCTGAGCGGCAGCACCGGGGTCTCCCCGGGCCGGTTCCCGCTGGTGCTGCGGGTGACCGACGCCAGCACCGGCGATGGCCAATATTTCGAGGCCGAGGCCTTTTCGGTCCAGGTCGTGGAGCCGGCCCCCGCCAAACAGTGACGTCGCCCGGTATTCCGCGCTGACCGCCGTCATTCCAGCTTGCTGGCCTGCGGCGTTCGCGATACAACTGGCGGGGATAAACAGGGGAAGGGGAAAACGATGAGCCGCAGCGACCTGATGGCGCGGCTGCTTCGCATGGCGCGTCTGGCCGAGCGCTGCGAGCAGACCGGTGAAAGCCCGGAAGAAGCCATTGGCCGGGACCAGCCCGGCAGCGAGGGACGGCGCAAATTCGCCAAGGGCGTCGTGGCGGCCACCACCGGCGCAGCGGCATTCTCGCTGGCGCCAGGCGTTTGGGCCGACGGCAAGCGCATCGGCATGAAGCCGGTCCGCCCCCGCTTGTCGGGCAGTGTTGCCGTGGTCGGCGCCGGCATCGCCGGCCTGGCCTGCGCCACCGAACTGAGCCGCCAAGGTCTCAACGCCCGCGTCTTCGAGGCCAGCGACCGCTTTGGCGGTCGCATCGCCAGCCTGCGCGACGTTTTCCCGGGCCAGGTGGTCGAGCGCGGCGGCGAGTTCATCGGCACCTCGCACCACACCATGCTCGGCTACGCGCGCGAGCTGGGGCTCACGCTCGAGAACTACGCCTCGCCTGCCGGCGAGTCCTTCTACCACTTCGGCGGCGGGCGGTACTCCGAAGCCCAGGTGGTGTCGGAATACCGCGAGTTCGCCGCTTCGATCCGCGAGGACATCGGCACCCTGGGCGCACCCACGGCCGACAGCTTCCAGCCCAGCGACGCAACGCTGGACTACATGAGCATCGCCGACTACCTCGACCTCCACGGTGCGGGCTCGCTGCTGCGCCGCGTTATCGGCAGCGCCTACCTCGCCGAGT
The DNA here is from genome assembly GCF_036275555.1 of Arenimonas sp. GTDB lineage: Bacteria > Pseudomonadota > Gammaproteobacteria > Xanthomonadales > Xanthomonadaceae > Arenimonas. The sequence goes on along the minus strand of NZ_DASUDO010000009.1, from coordinate 37,767 downwards.
ACGGCGCCGGCATCGACGAACTCAGTGCGATCAGCTTCCTGCGCTTCGTCCATGGCGACCAGCGCAGCCAGCAGGCACCCTTCGGCGTCCACGGCGGCGAGAGCGTGCGCGTGCTGGAAGGCAACGACCGCATCACCAGCGGCTTGGCCGAACGACTGCCGATACCGGCCTCGCTGGGCCATCGCCTGGTGTCGATCCGGAAGCTGGCTGGCGGCATGCTCCGCCTGAGCTTCGACGCTGGCGGCCGCACCGTCGACAGCGACCACCACGCGGTGGTGCTGACCCTTCCCTTCAGCGTGCTGCGCGACGTCGAGCTGCACGCCAGCCTCGACCTGCCGGCCTGGAAAACGCTCGCCATCAAGTCCACCGACATGGGCCAGCACAGCAAGCTGATGCTCGGCTTCAACGGCCCGGTGTGGCGCGACCGCCATGGCCTGAGCGGCACCGGCTTCAGCGACCAGCCGGAGCTGCAGGCCACTTGGGAAACCAACCCCAGCCGCGCCACCGCCGACCACGCCGTGCTGGCCGGCCACTTCGGCGGCGCCCGCGCGCAGGGCATTTCCGGGGGCACCGTGCAGGCCAACGCCGCTGCCTTCCTGGCCGGTCTCGAGCGCGTCATGCCCGGCGCCACCGCGGCGGCGTCGCGCGACGCCGACGGCCGTTTCGTCGCCTTCGCCGAGAACTGGGCCCAGAACCCTTACAGCAAGGGGTCCCACAGCACCAACCGCCCGGGCTACTTCACCAACACGGCCGCGCACGAAGGCAAGGCCGTGGGCAACCTGCTGTTCGGCGGCGAGCACACCTCCAGTTTCTACGAGTGGCAGGGCTTCATGGAAGGCGCGGCGCTGTCGGGCCTGCGCACCGCCGGCGAAGTGCTGACGCTTGCCAAGGCCTGACGCCGAGGGTCCGCGCACGGCCAACGTGCGCGGACCCGACCCGCTCCTGCTGACCTCGCCTGCGACGCGCAGCGGCACCACGCTGCTGCAGCGCTTGCTGTGCTCGGCCACCAACGCGCTCATCTACGGCGAGGAAGTCGGAAAGGACCTCGACGTACCGCTGCAGGTGCTTGCCTCGCGCGAGCTCGTTTACCGCCACGGACGTCCCCGCTTCGAGGGACACCTGGACCGCCTGCTGGCCGGCGACGGCGATGGCTGGATGGTGGACTTGCTGCCGCCGCTGGACGGCTATCTGGACGCGCTTCGCGCCGGCGCGCTGGCGGGCCTGGCGCACTGCGGCGAGCACGCGCGCGCGATTGGGCGGCCGGTGTGGGGGTTCAAATACCCGGGCTGGTCGCCGCCACTGGTGCGGATGCTGCACGCGCAAGCCCCGGCGCTGCGGGTGATCTACGTGGTGCGTGGCCTGGCCGATACATTGAGTTCGGCCAAGGCCTGGCACGGCTTTGTCGACGAGCGCGAAGCCGAGGTTTTCTGCGCGCAATGGCTGGCGCACCGGCGCTTCATGCGCGACTGGGCGCAGGGGCATCCGGTGCTGGAACTGCGGCTCGAGGCGTTGCTGGCTGCGCCTGCAGAGGGGCTGGAAGCCCTTGCGGAGTTCACGGGCGCCCGCGACATGGATGCCAGCGTGCTGACCCGCCGCATCAACGCCGGCGCAGGCGACGCTGTCCACGCACGGCGCGATGCCAGCGGCAACATCGCGCCAGCCGCGCTGTCGCCGCGGGAATGGGATTTCGTCGCTGCCGCCGAAGCCGCGCTGCACTAGACTAGGCGCCTTGACGGGGAAACCAGATGCATCTGCTGACGATCGAAGACTTCGCGGGCTGCCTCAACGAAACCTTCCATGCCGCGATCAACGACGGCGAGATCGAGTTCGTGCTGGTCGAGGCGCGTCCACTCGACAAAGCGCCTCCGAACGCGCTGCGTCAGCCGTTCTCGCTCCTGTTCCGGAACACGGCCGCGCTGCTGTTTCCCCAGCAGAGCTACCGCATGCGCCATCCGCGCGGGTTCCACGTCGACATCTTCATCGTGCCGATCGCGCGCGAGCGCGAGGGCTTCCTCTACCAGGCCATCTTCAACTAGGCGCCAGGCGCGGCCCAGTCCATGCGCAGGTGCGTGCCGCCATCATCGGCGGCCAGCTGGAAACCAAGCCGCTCATAGAGCCGCCGGGCCGCCACATTGGCCCGCACCACGTGCAGGGTCATGCCGCGCCCCGCGGTGGCGGCTTCGCGCTGCGAGGCCTCGATCAGCGCACGCCCCACCCCGCGACCGCGGCAGGCGGCCACCAGGCTGATGTCCACGATCAGGTCAGCCTCCGTGCCGCGCTGCAGGTAATAGCGTCCCTGCAACAGCCCGTCTTGCTCCACGACTAGGAACTGAGCGTCGGCGTAGTGAACGAGGTAGTGCCGGTGCTGCAGCTCGAACTGGTGGTCCAGGAAGCTGCGCTTGGCCATCGCCGGCCAGGGCACGGCGGCGACTTCGTCCGCGCGCGTATCGGCGTACAGGTCGCGCAAGCGCGGGAGGTCCTCGTCGGTCGCGTGGCGCAGGCGGAACCCGAGCGCCTCCACGCGCGGCGGCGTCACCGGGCCGCGGTCCGAGCGGCGCGGGAACGGCGGCAGGCCGCTCATCCGATCAGTTGCGCGCCGGGTAGACTCCCTGGAGCGCGATACAGAAATTGGCGCCGAGGTAAGGCTGCTGGTTCTGGTGCGGCTGCCCGCCAGCGGCGCTGGGCTGGATCATGTTGGGCGCGAACTGGGTGTTGATCGGTGTCCCGACGAACGAGGTGACCGCCGAGTTGGACGACACCGATAGCGCGTTGTTCGCAGACGGCGTTCCGGTGCGCTTGGTGACGTCGTTCTGGGCGAACAGCTGCATCGTGTGGCCGTGGCCGGGGATCTGGCTCGAGATCAGGGTCACGGTGTTGCTGCCGTAGGCCTCGCCCAGCGTCCGCGGCGTGAGGCCGGGCCCCTGACCCGTGTGGACCGCGGCGCGCCCCGCCAGGTTGGGCAGCTGGAAGGTCGTCTGCCCGTTGCCGCCATAGGTGGTACCCAGCAGCGAGAACAGCGCCGTGTTCTGCGCGATCGACAGCGTGGCGCCGTTGCAGTACGCCCAGCCGCGCGGGTTGAAGTTGAATCCGAAGAACTGGATTTCGCCGATGAACGGGGTGGCCATGGGAAGGACTCCTGGAAAGTCGGCGGATCAGGCTTGCGACGGGAAGATGCCAAACACCGCCATGCAGTAGCGCAGCGTCAGGGTCGGCATGTTGTTGTCGTGGGGCTGGCTGCTGCCGGCGACGGATACGGCTTGGGGCGACATTGCGAATGGCACCGCGCCCGTGAGGTCGCTGACGTATTGGGTCTGGTTGGTGACGGCTCCCGGCAACACCGTGGGCCCCGGGGCCCCCGCGTTGGCGATGCCCGTGGTGGCCACCGCGGTGTGGGTGTGGGCCGGCATTTGGGCCTGGGTCAAGGTCACTGTCTCGGTGCCAGCCCGCTCGCCGAGGACCCGGTTGCTCAGGCCCGGGCCGGTGCCCTGGTGGATCGGCAAGCGGCCGCGCAGGTCCGGCAGCGCGAAGGTGCTTTGCCCGTCGCCGCCGTAAGTGGTGCCGATCAGCGCGAACAGGGCGTCGTACTGCGAAATGGGCAGCAGGCGGCCATCGCAGTCGATCCAGTCCCGGGGCGCGAAGTTGTAGGGAAACAGGCGGATTTCACCGATGTAGGGCTGGCTCATGGGGCATGGCTCCGGGAATCGTGGCTTGGGCCGCGCGCCGTGGGGTGGGCGCGGCGCCGGGCGTGCGGGTCAGTTCCGGGACGGGAAGATGCCGGACAGGGCAATGCAGAAATTGATCACGCCGTAGGGCTGCATGTTCGGATGTGGCTGGTTGCCGCCGGCAGGTGCCAGCGTCTGCGGATTCAGCGGCACTACCGCCCCGCTCGACGGGGCGTGCAGCGGAACGGTGGTGGTGCCATAGACGGCGTTGCGCGGATTGCGCGTCGCGCCAGCGCTGGTGGAGGCCATCGCCGAGTGCGTATGCGCCGGCAGGTTGGTGCTCAACAGGGTCACGTTCTCGACGCCCGCTGCCTGCCCGATCTGGACGCTGGGTGGCTGCCAGCTCGGATCCACCGAGGAGGCATAGCCAATCGGGGTGCGGCCGCGGAGGTCCGGCAGGGCGAAGTTGGTGGTGCCATTGCCGCCGTACTGCGTGCCGAGCAGCGAGAACAAGGCTTGGTTCTGGGCGATCGGCAGAAGCTGGCCGTTGCACTGGGCCATGAAACGCGGTGCGAACCCGAAACCGGCCATCATGATCTGGCCGATGAATTTCTCGCTCATTGTGGCGTCCCCTGGAATGCCCTTTGCCTGCGGGGAGCCGCCTGGTCGCCCGGAGCCCCCCGACCCCGATGGCCACTTTGCCGCTACGGAAGGGGCAATACAAGCCCGCCCCGGCTGGCGTGCCGGGGACCGTGCGGCGGGTCACGATGCAGAACTTCTCGCGATGGCGCGGCGCCTGCGGTTGGGCTACCTTGGCGCGGTGCTGCCGCGGGCTGACCAGCCTCCTGGCGCCACCGGGTGCCAACGGCCCGGACCACCAAACGTCGCCAAAGGGGAAATCGCAATGCTGCCCAAGTCCACCGCCCGCGCGGGGTTCACGCGTCTGTTCGTCTTGGGCTGGCTGATGCTGGCCGGCTTGTTCTGGTCTTCCCTCGCGATGGCGCAGCACACGTCGCCACTGTGCCCGGCGCAATCGGCCACGGTCCCCAACGGCGGCTCGGTCGTCATCGACGTCACCGACTGCAACGACTTCTTCGGTCCCGGCGTGGGCCCCGTGCAGTTCCCGCCGAGCAACGGCACGGCCGTGCTCAGCGAGTTGTTCACGCCGCCATCGACGTACCAGATCTTCGTGACCTACACGCACGACGGCTCGGCGACCCTTTCTGATTCCTTCGGGTTCAACGACGAGTACGGCGACCGCGTGCAGGTCAACATCACCGTGACGCCGTCTGCGTCGGCGATCGTGGTGTCGCCGGCCAGCATCGCACTGCAGACCGGCGTGCCGTTCAACACGACGCTGACCTCCACCGGCGGCACCGCCCCCTACACCTACACCCTCAACAGCGGCACGCTGCCGGCCGGCCTGACCCTGACCTCGGGCGGCGTGCTGTCCGGCACGCCCACGCAGCGCACGGGTTTCAACTTCACCGTGCGCTCGCAGGATTCGCTGGGTGATTTCGTCCTCAAGACCTACGGCGGCACCATCGCCAACCCGGCCATCACCGCCACGCCGACCAGCACCAGCCTGGTCCAGGGCGCAGCCTCGACGCTGACCTACGCGGGCAGCGGCGGCACTGGTCCTTACACCTTCTCGGTCAACAGCGGCACGGTGCCCACCGGCACCACGCTGCAGGCCAACGGCCAGCTCACCGGCACGCCCACCGCTACCGGCACCTTCAACTTCGACCTGGTGGTCAACGACAGCACCACCGACCCGGCCTGCCCGGGCTGCGATTTCTTCGCGGTCGTGCCGGTGTCGATCAACGTGGTCGCGGCGCCCAGCGTATCCATCGCCGTGTCGCCCGCCTCCGTGTCGGAGGACGGCGCCACCAACCTGACCTACACCGTCACCCGCAGCGCCGCGCTGGCGGGCTCCACCGTGGTGAACCTCACCACCGGCGGCACCGCCACCTCGGGCGTGGACTACACCGGCGGCGTGGCCACGGTGACCATCCCGGGCGGCGCCACCACGGCGACCGTCACGATCGATCCGACCGTGGACGGCACCGTCGAGGCCGATGAAACCGTCATCCTGACCGTCGCCGCGGGCGCCGGTTACTCCGTCGGCGCCCCGGCCAGCGCCACCGGCACCGTCCTCAACGACGACGTACCGACCGCGACCATCAGCGTCTCGCCGGCCAACGTCGCCGAAGACGGCGTGCCCAACCTGGTCTACACCGTCACGCTCAACCAGGCGTCGCTGTCGGCGACGTCGGTGAACTACACCATCGGCGGCACCGCGGCGAACGGCACCGACTACGGCACCATCGCCTCGCCGCTGGTGATCCCGGCCGGCACCACCACCGGCACCATCACGGTGAACCCGACGGCCGACGCCACCATCGAGGCCAATGAAACGGTCGCGCTGACCCTGGCGGCCGGCGCCGGCTACACCGTCGGCGTGCCCAACGCCGCCACCGGCACGATCCTCAACGACGACCTGCCGAACCTGGTGATCAACGACGTCACCGCGAACGAAGGCAATGCCGGCACCACCAACTTCACCTTCACCGTCAGCCTGAGCGCACCGGCGGGCCCGGGCGGCGTCACCTTCGACATCGCCAGCGCCAACGGCACCGCGACCGGCGGCGTGGACTACGTCGCCAACAGCCTCACCGGCCAGACCATCCCGGCCGGCAGCAGCACCTACACCTTCACCGTGCTGGTGAACGGCGACGCGCTCAACGAGCCGTCGGAGACCTTCTTCGTCAACGTCACCAACGTGATCAACGCCGTCGTGGTGGATGGCCAGGGCGTCGGCACCGTCGTCAACGACGATCCGCTGCCGTCGATCAGCATCAACGACGTCAGCGTGGTCGAGGGCAATGCGGGCACCGCGATCGCGTCCTTCCAGATCACGCTCAGCGCCGCCAGCGGCCAGAGCGTCAACGTCAACTACGCCAGCGCCAACGGCACCGCCACCGCGCCGGCCGACTACATCGCCAACTCGGGCACGCTGATCTTCGCGCCCGGCCAGGTCAGCCAGACGCTGATCCTGCTGGTGAACGGCGAGATCACGCCCGAGGCCAACGAAACCTTCTTCGTCAACCTCTCGGGCGCCACCAACGCCACCATCGCCGACAACCAGGGCGTGGGCACCATCACCAACGACGACGTGCCGGTGACGGTCTCGCCGGGCACGGTGCCCAACGGCACCGTCGCGGTGGCTTACAGCCAGGCGCTTTCGGCCAGCGGCGGTTCCGCGCCGTACAGCTTCGCGGTCACCGCCGGCACGCTGCCGACGGGCCTGACGCTGTCGACGGGCGGCCTGCTCTCGGGCACGCCGACCGCGGGCGGCACGTTCAACTTCACCGTCACGGCTACCGATGCGTCGCCGTTCCCGGGTCCGTTCTCGGGCAGCCAGGCTTATTCGGTGACCATCGCGGCCCCGACGATCTCCCTGCCGGCCACGGCGCTGGCGGGCGGCACCCTGGGAAGCGCCTACAGCGCGTCCATCACCGCGGCCAGCGGCGGCACCGCGCCTTACGCCTACGCGGTCACCGCCGGCGCGCTGCCGGGCGGCCTCACGCTCAACCCGGCCACGGGCGCCATCACCGGCACGCCGTCGGCGCTGGGCACCTTCAACTTCAGCATCACGGCCACCGACGGCAGCACGGGCACCGGGCCGTACACCGCGACCCAGGCCTACGCGATCACCGTGGTCGACGTGCCGCCGGTGGCCAACAACGGTTCGGTCACCGTGGCCTTCAACGCCGCCGCGACCAACGTGCCGCTGAACATCACCGGCGGTGCGCCGGTCTCGGTGGCGATCGGTACGGCGCCCGCCAACGGCACCGCGATCGCCACGGGCACCAGCATCACCTACCAGCCGAACGTGGGCTACGCCGGCCCGGACAGCTTCACCTACACCGCGACCAACTCCGGCGGCACCTCCGCGCCGGCGACGATCTCGGTGACGGTCAGCGACCCGGTGGTCACCATCACCGCCGGCGGTCCGCTCAGCGGCACCGTCGCGGCGCCCTACTCGCAAACCTTCACCTTCAACGGCGGCAGCCAGCCGTGGAGCGGCTACGCGGTCACCAATCTGCCGGCGGGCGTGTCGATCACCGGCACCTCCGCGAACACGGTCACCGTGTCCGGAACGCCGACCGAGGCGGGTACGTTCTCGCTGAACGTGTCGGCCACCGACAGCAGCACGGGCAACGGTCCGTTCACCGTCGGCCAGGCCTTCAGCCTCACCATCAACAGCCCGACGCTGGCGATGACGCCGGCCGCAGGCACGCTGAACGCCCCGTACGGCGTGGCCTTCTCGCAGGCCTTCGCGGCCAGCGGCGGCACCGGTCCGTACACCTACGCGGTCACCGGCACGCTGCCGGCGGGCCTGAGCTTCAGCGGCGACACGCTGTCGGGCACGCCGACGGTGCCGGGCAACTACGCGATCAGCGTGACGGCCACCGACACCGGCAGCACCGGGGCCGGTTCGCCGTTCACCGTCACCCTGGCCTACTCGATCCAGGTGCCGGCCCCGGCGATCGTGGTGAACCCGGCCACGCTGCCGAACCCGGTCGCGGGCGCGGCGTATTCCGAGGCGATCACCGCCTCGGGCGGCGTCGGTGCTTACGGCTTCGCAGTCACCGCGGGCAACCTGCCGGCGGGCCTGACGCTGTCGGGCGGCGGTTCGCTCAGCGGCACGGCGACGGAAGTGGGTACCTTCAACTTCACCGTTACCGCCACCGATGCCTTCGGCCAGACCGGCTCGCGCGCCTACAGCTTCACCGTGGCGGCGCCGGTGCTGACGATGACCCCGGCGGCGGGCACGCTCAACGCGCCGTACGGCGCGGCCTACACGCAGGCCTTCGTGGCCGGCGGCAGCCCGGGTCCGTACAGCTACGTGCTCACCGGCACGCTGCCGGCGGGCATGAGCTTCAGCAACGGCACGCTCTCGGGCACGCCGACCGTGCCGGGCAGCTACCCGGTCACCGTGACCGCCACCGACACCGGGCTGACCGGCGTGGGTGCGCCGTTCTCGATCGCGCAGGCCTACACGATTGATGTGCCGGCCCCGACGATCGTGGTCGATCCCGCCACGCTGCCGAACCCGGTCGCGGGTGCGGCGTACGCCGAGGCGATCACGGCTACCGGCGGCGTCGGCCCCTACGGCTTCGCGCTGACGGCGGGCAGCCTGCCGAATGGCCTGACGCTGTCGGCCGGCGGTTCGCTCAGCGGCACGGCGACGGAAGTGGGCACCTTCAACTTCACCGTCACCGCCACCGATGCCAACGGCCAGACCGGCTCGCGCGCCTACAGCTTCACCGTCGCGGCGCCGGTGCTGACGATGACCCCGGCGGCCGGCACGCTGAACGCGCCCTACGCGGTGGCGTTCTCGCAGGCCTTCACCGCCAGCGGCAGCCCGGGCCCGTACACCTATGTCCTCACCGGCGCGCTGCCGGCGGGCATGAGCTTCAGCAATGGCACGCTCTCGGGCACGCCGACGGTGCCGGGCAGCTACCCGGTTTCCGTGACGGCTACCGATACCGGCCTGACCGGCGTCGGCGCACCGTTCTCGATCACCCAGGCCTACACGATCGACGTGCCGGCCCCGACGATCGTGGTGAACCCGGCCACGCTGGCCAACGGCACCGCGGGCCAGGCCTACACGGCCAGCCTGTCGGCCTCCGGCGCGGTCGCGCCCTACGGCTTCGCGGTCACCGCCGGCGCCCTGCCCCCGGGCATGTCGCTGTCGGCCGGCGGCGCGCTGTCGGGCACGCCCACCAGCAGCGGCACCTTCAACTTCACCGTCACCGCCACCGACGCCAACGGCCAGGCCGGCACCCGCGCCTACGCGCTGGTGATCGACCTGCCGGTGCTGGCGATCACGCCGGCCACGCTGCCCTCGGGCATCGTCGGCGTGGCGTACTCGCAGGCGATCAGCGCCAGCGGCGGCATCGCGCCCTACAGCTTCGCGGTCACCGGCGGCGCGCTGCCGACGGGCCTGACGCTGGCGGCCGACGGCACGCTGTCGGGCACCCCGACCGCGCAGGGCACCTATGCCTTCACCGTGACCGCCACCGACAGCACGGGCGGCACCGCGGCGACGGCCTCGCAGGCCTACAGCGTCGAGATCGTGTTCGCCCCGCCGGTGGCGGTGAACGACGCGGCCACGGTGCTGGCCGGTGCGTCGGTGACCATCGCGGTCACCGCCAACGACACCAGCGTCGCGCCGATCACCTCGATCGCGATCACCAGCCCGCCGGCGGCCGGCACGGCCACCGTCTCGGGCCTGGACGTGGTGTACACCGCGCCGACGATCTCGCCGGCCACCGTCACCTTCACCTACACCGCGACCGGCCCGGGCGGCACCTCCGCCCCGGCCACCGTCACGGTCACCGTGAACCCGCTGCCGATCCCGGCCAACTTCGACGTCACCACCACCCCGGCCACGCCGGTGTCGGTGACGCTGACGGCGGGCGCGACCGGCGGTCCGTTCACCGGCGCCGACGTGGTGTCGGTGAGCCCGGCGGCGTCGGGCACGGCGGTGATCACCGCCTCGGGCGGCGACTACGTGCTGACCTTCACCCCGGCCGCGGCCTTCAGCGGCGCGGTCGTGGTGCAGTTCACGATCGACAACGCCTTCGCCACCTCGGCCATCGGCACGGTGAACATCACCGTCGAGGATCGTCCGGATCCGACCCAGGACGCCGAGGTGCAGGGCATGGTCGACGCCCAGGCCGAGACCACCCGTCGCTTCGCCACCGCCCAGATCGGCAACTTCCAGCAGCGCCTCGAGCGCCTGCACCGCGGCGGCGGCGGCACCGAGGGCGTGGACAACACGCTGGGCTTCTCGGTCCGCCCGCAGTGCATCGAGTCGGTGGTCACCGACTGGATGGATCCGTGCAGCGACACCCTGGGCGCCAACGAAGGCGGCATGGGCGGGATGGGCGCCAACGGCGCGACCGGCAACGGTGCGCGCAGCGGCGGCAACCGCGACTCGGCGCTCAACGCCTGGGTCGGCGGCGTGATCCGCTCGGGCAGCGCCGACGGCCGCAACGGCAACGCCGACGTGTCCTTCGAGACCGACGGCGCCAGCGCCGGCATGGACTTCCGGGTGAACCCGAGCCTCGCGATCGGCGTCGGCATCGGCTACGGCCGCGACGAGAACGCCATCGGCGACAACGGCAGCCGCGTCAAGGGCGACGCCAGCACGCTGGCCAGCTACGCGAGCTTCCACCCGGGCGACCGCTACTACGTCGATGGCCTGCTGGGCTACCAGCGGATCTCCTTCGACCTGCGCCGCTACGTGACCCCGACCGACGGCTTCGTGTTCGGCCAGCGCGACGGTGACCAGTGGTTCGCCTCGGTCTCGACCGGTGCCGACATCCGCCAGGGGGCCGTGACCTGGAACCCGTACCTGCGCCTGGACCTCGCCCGCGCCACGCTCGATGGCTACACGGAGACCGGTGACGCGATCTACGCCCTGCGCTACGGCGCGATGGACGTGGACACCACCACTGGCAACCTCGGCCTGCGCGTGGACAGCGTGGTCCCGACCACCTGGGGCGCGTTCTCGCCGATGTTCCGGATCGAGTACCAGCGCGACTTCCACGACCGCGCCAACGCCAGCCTGCAGTACGCGGACCTGGTCGGCGGCCCGGTGTACCGACTGGTGGGCACCGAGTACGACGCCAGCCGCTGGGTCCTGGGCCTGGGCGCCCGCTTCGACCTGAGCAACGACTGGTCGTTCGGCCTCGAGTACCGCGGCCAGGTCGGCAGCAGCGGCGAGGCCGACAACGGCCTGCTGCTGAACGTCCAGAAGTCCTACTGATCCAAGCGCAACCCTTGAAAGGCCCCTCTCCGGAGGGGCCTTTTTCTTTGCCCCACCCTGTGGGAGGGACTTCAGTCCCGATGCTCTCGGCGAAAGGCATCGGGACTGAAGTCCCTCCCACAATTTTCGTCTGGTAGGCTGCGCGCAGACCCCGGGGGATCCATGGCCCACAACCAGTTCGAACTGCTTCGGCAGCGGCGCTTCCTGCCCTACTTCGTCACGCAGTCGCTGGGCGCGTTCAACGACAACGTGTACCGGCAGGCGATCATCGGGCTGCTGTTCTACCTGGGCATCGACCTCGAGCAGCGCTCGCTCTACACGAACCTGGCGCCGGCGCTGTTCATCCTTCCCTACTTCCTGTTCTCGGGCCTGGCCGGGCAAGTCGCGGAGAAGCTGGAGAAATCAAAGCTGGTGCGGATCACCACGATGATGGAGATCGGCATCATGTCGATCGCCGGCGTCGGCTTCCTGCTCCAAAGCCTGCCGGTGCTGCTGGTGGCGCTGTTCCTGACCGGCCTGCAATCCACCCTGTTCGGCCCGGTCAAGTATTCGATCCTGCCCAGCGTGCTCAAGCCCGAGGAGCTGACCGGCGGCAATGGCCTGGTCGAAATGGGCACGGCGATGTCAATCCTGCTGGGCATGATCTTCGGCGGCATGATCTTCGTGATCGCCGGCGAGCACGGGCCGGAAGCCGCCGCCTTCGCCATCGTCGCGCTGGCGATCACCGGCAACCTGGTCAGCCGCGCCATCCCGCGGGTCGAGGCCTCGGCGCCCGACCTCAAGATCAACTGGAACCCGTTCCCGGAATCACTGAAGGCGCTGCGCCTGACGCGCCGCACGCCCGCCGTGCGCAACGCGGTGCTGGGCGTGTCCTGGTTCTGGTTCGTGGGCACCGTGCTCACCGCACAGCTGCCGACCTACGCCGAACTGCACCTGGGCGGCGGCAGCACGCTGTACCTGTTCTGCTTCGTGCTGTTTTCGGTCGGCACCGGCGTCGGTTCGCTGCTGTGCGAGAAGCTGTCGCGGCGCACCGTCGAGATCGGCCTGGTGCCGCTGGGCGCATTCGGCATGACGGCGTTCTGCGTAGACCTTTACTTCGCGCGCCCGGGCCTGGCCGTCGAGTCCGGGATGGGCGTGTCGGCGTTCGTCAACGCCGCCGGCAGCTGGCGCATCATGGCCGACCTCACGCTGATCGGCCTGTTTGCCGGCCTGTTCATCGTGCCGCTGTTCGCGCTGGTGCAGAGCCGCACGCCGAAGGAGGAGCTCTCGCGCGTCATTTCCGGCCTGAATATCCAGAACGCGTTCTTCATCGTGACCGCGTCGATCCTGTCGATCGCGCTGCAGCGCGACCAGGCCGAGGTGCTCGGCATCGTGATCCCGCTGCCGGGCCTGGGCATCCCCGAGCTCTTCCTCGCGCTGGGCATCGCAAACGCACTCGTCGCGATCCTGATCTTCTCGATCGTGCCCGAGTTCTTCCTGCGCTTCATCGCCTGGATGTACGTGACGCTGTTCTACCGCGTGCGCATCGAGGGCGTGGAGGAGCACGTGCCGGACGAAGGCGCCGCGCTGCTGGTCTGCAACCACGTCAGCTACATGGACCCGGTGCTGATCAGCGCCGCAGTGCCGCGGCCGATCCGCTTCGTCATGTACTACAAGATCTTCCGCGTGCCGGGCATGAACTGGGTGTTCCGCGCTTACCGCGCCATCCCGATCGCCGGCGCGAAGGAAGACCCGGAAGTGATGGAGGCGGCTTTCGAGGAGATCCGCGCCGCGCTCGATGCCGGCGAGCTGGTGTGCATCTTCCCGGAGGGCGCGCTGACCAAGGACGGCGAGATCGCGCCCTTCCGCGGCGGCGTCGAGCGCATCCTGGCCACCCACCCGGTGCCGGTGGTGCCGATGGCGCTGACCGGCCTGTGGGACAGCATGTGGAGCAAGCGCGACTCGCGCCTGGGCCGCCTGCGCGTGCCGCGCCGGCTGCGCGCGGGCGTGGCGGTGCTGGCCACGCCGGCCGTGCCGGGGGAAGCCGCGACGGCCGCCTCGCTCGAGGCCAAGGTGCGGGAAATGCGCGGCAGCGACCGTTGACGCGCACCGGCGGCAGCGCGGCACACGCGGTGCAGGGCGCGCCACTCGAAGCGCGGTATTGACCGCGCCGGGCGCCCCACCGGAAGCGCGGCATTGACCGCGCAGCCGGCCACCCGCTAGGGTTCTTCACATCGTCATGCCATGGCCACCCGCCGCGGCTCCCGGGGGAATTCCATGTACTGCCAGAACTGCGGCCAGAGCAATCCGGCCAGCGCCGTCCAATGCGGCGCCTGTGGCGTCACGCTTTCCATCGCCGCGCCGCCGCCGCCCGCGCCGCGACCCCATGTCCCGAACCACCTGGTCTGGGCGATCCTGGCCACGCTCTTCTGCTGCCTGCCCGGCGGCATCGTCGCCATCGTCTATGCCGCGCGCGTGGACGGCAAGGTGGCCGCGGGCGATATCGCCGGCGCGCGCAGCGATTCCGACAATGCCAAGCTGTGGTCGCTGATCTCGTTCGGCATCCCGCTGGTGTTCGGCGTACTGTGGCTGTTGTTCGTGATGTTCGCGGCCCTGACCGGCGCGATGGCCGGCTGATTCCGAGGAGTCCTGCATGTATTGCCAGAACTGCGGCCAGAGCAACCCCGCCGAAAACACCCAGTGCGTCGCCTGCGGCGTCACGCTTGCGATCGCCGCGCCACCGCCGGCGCCACCCGCCGCGCCGCGACCCCACGTCGAGAACAACCTGGTCTGGGCCATCCTCGCCACGCTGTGCTGCTGCCTGCCGTTCGGCATCGTGGCGATCGTCTATGCCGCGCGCGTGGATTCCAAGCTGTCGGCCGGCGACGTGCAGGGCGCGATCAGCGACGCCAACAACGCCAAGCTCTGGAGCTGGATCTCCTTCGGCCTGGGCCTGGCCGGCGCAGTGGGCTACCTCGGCCTCGGGATGATGGGCGCGCTCTCGGATGGCACCTACTGACCCAGCGGGCAACGCGCGCACGCGTCACGCGCTGGCGCTCGTGCTCGCGGGCGGGGCGCTGGCGGCCATCGCGCTGCTGCTCGTGTTCGATCCCAATGCTGCAGGCACTCCGCTGCCGCCCTGCCCTTCGCAGTGGCTCACCGGCTTGTACTGCCCGGGCTGCGGCGCCACGCGCATGCTGCACGCGCTGATCCACGGTGATTTGCCCACCGCGCTGGCGATGAATCCTCTGCTGCTGCTCGCGCTGCCGCTGCTGCCCTTCCTGCTGCTGGAGCCGCTGGGCTTCGCGCCTGAATCGTGGAAGCCCGCGCTGCGCCGCCTCGGCGACGCGCGCCCCTGGGCCGTGGTGGTGATCGCCTACGCCATCACCCGCAACCTGCCGTGGTGGCCCTTCACCTGGCTGGCGCCGGGCTGAGGCCTCAGGTCGCCCAACCCGCGAGCACGAACAGCGCCAACACGCCCAGCCACAGCAGCAGGATTCGCCACACCAGGCTCATCGCGTCGCGCAGCTCGAGCAGGTCGGGTGCCTGCGCGGGGCCATCCACCGCGTAGGCGTCTTCCTCGGCGAGTTCGCTGGCGACGCTGGCGCGCGCGGCGGCGTCGAGGAAGCCGAGTTCCAGGCGCACGCCGTTCGCGTGCCAGTCGCGCCACGCCGTCAGCACCTTGTCGAAGTCGGCGGCCAGTGCCAGCGCGAAGGTCATCAGCTGCGCCACCGGCCAGTTCAGCACCGCCAGCGTGGTGCGGGCGACGCCGCGCTGCGCCTCGGGCAGGCTGCGTCGCGCCTCGCCCTGCGCGCACAGCGAAATCAGGCGGTAGCCCAGCGCGCCGACCGCGCCCGCCACCACGAACCAGAACAGCACGCCGAACCAGCGCCACAGCGCGCAATGGAACACCGCCGCCACCAGCGTCGGGCCCTCCACCACCGGCTCGCCGCCTTCGGGGAAGAGGGCCGCTGCCGCGCTGCGCCGGGCCTCGGGGCCGCGCGCTTCGATCACCGCTTCCACATCGAGGTTGAGGTCGCGCGGACCCCAGGTGTAGAGCAGCGCCAGCAGCGCAAAGAAAAACGCCGGCAGCCCGTACCAGAGGTCGTCGATCAGGAACTGCAGCGCGCCCACCACCAGCAGCGGCAGGCCCACCGCCAGCAGCAGGCCGATACGGTTGGGCCACTCGTCGCCGCTGGTTTGCTTGCCCAGCCAGTGCAGCCAGCCGATGAACCAGTCGTAGCGCCGCAGCAGCGGCAACGACGGCACCAGGTGGCCGAGCAGGAGGGACACGACGACGGCGATGAGCGCGGCGGACATGGCCGGATTCTAGCCTTGATTCAGCCGGTCGGCGCCGCCTCGCGGCGGGCGCGGGCCTGGGCCCGCCACTCGTCGATCAGCCAGCGCGAGATCGACAGCGCCGGCGAGAGCTTGACCTCGCCGGTGGCGACGGCGGCATCGAGTTCGTCGGCCGAGAACCAGCGCGCCTGCTCGAGCTCGTCGCTCACCGACGGGTCGAGCGGCAGGCCCTGGGCCTGGAAGCCGATCATCAGCGCGGCCGGGAACGGCCAGGGCTGGGAGGCGGCGTACTGGCAGTCGAGCACCGGGATGCCGGCCTCTTCCATCACCTCGCGGGCGACGGCCTGCTCGAGCGATTCGCCGGGCTCGACGAACCCGGCCAGCACCGACCAGCGGCCCTTCGGCCAGCTGGCCTGGCGGCCCAGCAGCAGGCGCTCGCCGTCGGTGACCGCGACGATGATGGCGGGATCGGTGCGTGGGTAATGCTCGAGCCCGCACTGCGCGCAGCGCGCGCACCAGCCGCCCTTGCCCAGCGCCAGCGCGTGGCCGCAGCCGCCGCAGAATTTGTTGCGCTGCTGCCAGTGCAGCAGCGCGCGCGCCTCGGCCAGCGCGGCGGCCTCGAGGGCCGGCCATTCGGTGGCCGCGCTGCGCAGGTCGAGCTTGCCGGGCATCGGCTCGGGCAAAGACTCATGCGGCAGCGCGAACCACGCGCCCTCCTCGCCCAGGCCCAGGAAGCTGGCCGCCTCGGGAAGTTCACCCGCCAACTCGCCGCCGATGCAGTAGCCGCAAGCACCGACGGCCTCGGGGAAGCGCGCATTGCCGTCGGTGTCGACCACCAGCACGCGCGCGGCGTTCCAGCGCGCGCGCAGGTCGTCGGGGCGTTCGCGCAGGAGTTCGGAGCGGTCGAGGCCGGGGCCGCGGAAGGCGTAGCCGGGCGGCGACGAAGGCATGGGCCCGGGCGCGGCGGTCAGGCGGAGAAGCTGCTGCCGCAGCCGCAGGTGGTCTTGGCGTTCGGATTGCGGATCACGAACTGCGCGCCCTGCAGGCTTTCGCGGTAATCGACCTCGGCGCCCATCAGGTACTGCAGGCTCAGCGGATCCACCAGCAGGGTGACGCCGTCGCGCTGCAGGGCCAGGTCGTCCTCGCCCTGCTGTTCGTCGAACTCGAAGCCGTACTGGAAGCCCGAGCAGCCGCCGCCGGTGATGTACACGCGCAGCTTCAGGCCCGGGTTGCCTTCCTCGGCGATGAGGGAGGCGACCTTGGCGGCGGCCGCCGCGGTGAAGTCGAGCGGGGCGTCGAGCGTCTGGTAGCTGGGCGTGGTTTGCATGGGACCAAGATGGACGCGGGGGCGCCCATTATCAAGGCAAATCAGGCTTCCTGCGCCTCGGCCTTGGTCTTCACGCGGCCGCCGCCCGCGGCAGGCTCCGGGCCGGTGAGCTGGGCCAGGGGCGCGTCTGCGTGGATCAGGCGGCCGGTGATCATGGCGCCGGCGGCCATCTCGACCACCTTGTAGTGGATGTTGCCGGTGACCCGGGCGTTGGCGGCCAGCTCGATGCGCTCGCCGGCGTGGATGTCGCCGGTCATGCGGCCGCTGATCACCACCACCGGCGCGCGCACCTCGCCCTCGACGTGGCCGTCGTCGGCGATGGTCAGCACCGCGGCCGAACCGTCCTCGGCGGTGACCTTGCCGTAGATGGTGCCCTCGACGTACAAGCCGCCGGTGAAGCTGACGTCGCCGCGGATCACCGCGCGCGGGCCGATCAGGGTTTCCACGGCGTGGCTGCCGTGGCGCGGGGATTTGTGCTTGTCGCTGCCGAACATCTCAATCTCCTCGTGGGCCCGCGGCCGTCCAGGGGAAGGCCTGGTCCACGGTGCTGCCATCCGAGCGCAGCTGCACCCGGACGCGTTGGGGGGTGAAGCCCTCGGGCAGCATGATGCTCCCCTCGAGCTGTTGGAAATAGCGGAACGAGAACGCCTGTCCGGGTGCGCCCGGCTTCTGTACGAGGTCTTCCCAGCGCAGGGTCCGCAGCCGGCCCTCGCTGACGCCTTCCACCGACACCCGCGCCTCGCCCTTGCTGATGGCGCCGCGGTTGAGGTTCTGGGTGAGGGTGACGGTGTAGCGCCAGGTGCCGCCGGCCTCGGGCGCGAACACCGCCTCGTGCACCGACAGGCCCCGGCGCTGGCCGGTGGCGCCGACCAGGCGCTCGTAGAAAGCGACGTCGGCGCGCAGGCCCGACACTTCTTCCTCGCGCTCGGCCAGGCTGGCCTGTAGTTCCGTATTGGCGCTGCGGCTGATCTGGTCGCTGCGGCGCAGGGTGGCCACGTTCTGGCGCAGCTGCTTCACCAGGGCTTCGGCCTGGGTGGCGCGCTTGCTGGCCACGGCCAGCTCGGCCCGGGCCTTGGACAGGCCCGGCGCGGCCTGGTTGCTGGCCCAGTAACCCACCGCGAACAGACTGGCGACCCACAGCGCGCCCGCGACCGCCAGCAACACCCGGGCATGCGGCCGGTGCGGGACGATGACAAAGCGGGGCTTGTCCGGGGCAGGCGAGCTCATCGGCGGGGGCGTTCGGGGGGATCGGCAACATCGCTGGCCCGGTAAGCCAGCGTCAAGCCGCGGCCTCACTATACTGTGAACTGCGTCACCTTCCGGGAGCCCGCCATGACCGAAGCACACATCTTTGCCCTGGGCCTCGCCCTGGCCTGCCTGGCCGGCGTGCGCGCCTATCTCACCGTATTCGGCGTTGGCATCGCCGGGCTGATGGGCTGGGTGGACCTGCCCTCGGCCCTGGCCGTCACCACCTCGCCCTGGGTGCTGGGCACGGCCGGCGCGCTGGCCGTGGTCGAGTTCGGCGCCGACAAGATCCCCGGCGTGGACTCGGGCTGGGACCTGCTGCAGACCCTGGCGCGGATCCCGGCCGGCGCCTTCCTGGCCGCCGCCACGCTCTCCGACGACGGCCAGCTCGGCACCGGCGCCCTGGCCCTGGGCGCCACCGCCGCGCTCGGCACGCACGCGCTCAAGGCCACTACCCGCGCGGTCATCAACGCCTCGCCCGAGCCGGTCTCGAACTGGACCGCCTCGCTGGGCGAGGACGCCACCGCGCTGGGCGCGCTGGCCCTGGTGTTCGCGCATCCGTTCATCGCGCTGGGCCTGCTGCTGACCGTGATGGTGCTGGGCTCGCTGGCGGTGTTCGCCGTGGCGCGCTGGGTCTGGCGCCGCGGGCGTCGCCTGCGCCCGCAGCCGGATGCGAGCACCGCGTGAAATCCGCGGCGGCTGTCCGGTCACGTCCGGGCAGGGCGTTTGCCCACCAGTGACCGCAGACACACTGACAGCCGCCACCCCCGGGGGCATAATCCAAGGCCAACCGGGGGCTTAGTGATGAATCCGCACGACGAGTCCAGACTCGCCGAACACCGCCACGCCTTCCTGCGCCTGCTGCCCCGGCGCGTCGAGGTGATGGGCCGCCGCCTGCATCGTTTCCTGCAGGATGGCTGGGACATCAACGGGCTGTCGCTGATGCACGACGAAGCCCGCTTCCTCGGCGACGCCTGCGGCCGGCACGGGCTCGAGGCCGCCAGCGGCCATTTCCAGCAGATGCACCAACTGCTCGGCGACACGCTGCAGCAGCAGGCCCTGCCCGACCCGAGCCTGGGCGAACGCCTCTGGCACCTGGTCGAGGACATCGGCGGTTCGGTGCCGATGAACACCGAACCCGTGCCGGAGGTCGGCACCGCGCGCCAGGTCGACCACGGCGGCCGCGCCGAAACCCCGCCCGCGAACTACTGGCGCCGCTGGGGCGACGACGCGCCGATGGCGACGCTGGCGCAGATCGCGCCCGAACCCGAACCGGAACCCGCGCCGCCGCCCGCCCCGGCGCCCGTGCCGCGGGCGGCGCCGCCTCCGACGAGCCTGCCTGCCAAGCCGACTGCCGCCGCCGCCCCGCGCCCCGAGCCCAAGCCCCTGCCCAAGCCGCCCGCCCCGCCTGCCGCCCCGCCGCCGCCCGCCGCGGCCGCCGGCGAGCCCGCCGCGGTCACCGGCGTCCGCGTCTACCACCTCACCAGCCACGACCCGCTGTCGCTCGAACTCGACCAGCGCATGGAAGCCCTGGGCTACGAGGTCGAACTGCTCGAGACCGCCGAGGAGCTGCGCGAATTGCTGGGTGCCTTCCCGGCCAACCTCGCGCTCGTGGACGCCGCCTTCAGCGACCAGCTCGAGGCGATCGGCGCCACCGTGCGCGAGGCGCGCGAGCGCAGCCAGCAGCCGCTGCTGCTGGTGGCGCTGTCGCAGGCCGACGACATCAACCTGCGCCTCACCGCCAAGCGCGCGGGCGTGGATTCGCTGGTGGTCGAACCCAACGGCGCCTCCGACGTGCTGCGCCGCCTGGCGCTGCTGCTCAACCCCGGCAGCGATGCGCCCTTCCGCGTGCTGGTGGTCGAGGACGACCGCAACCAGGCCCTGTTCGCCGAAGGCATCCTGCGCAACGCCGGCATGGAAACCATGGTCGTGCTCGACCCGCTGGACGTGCTGCAGGCCCTGCACCAGTTCCAGCCCGACCTGATCCTGATGGACCTGCACATGCCGCACGCCAACGGCATCGAGCTGACGGTGCTGATCCGCGACCAGGACCCGTTCCTGCACACGCCCATCGTCTTCCTGTCGGGCGAAACCGACCAGGACCGCAAGTTCGACGCGCTCGAGGCCGGCGGCGACGACTTCATCACCAAGCCGGTGCGGCCCAAGCACCTGATCGCCGCGGTGAAGAACCGCGTCACCCGCCACCGCGCGATGGAGATCAAGCGCCAGCGCCGGGGCGGCAAGAACAACGACACCAACCTCTTCCACCGCAGCGAGCTGCTCGAGAACCTGGAGTACCTGCTGGCCGACGCCAGCGAGCTCAGCGTTGGCGGCGTGCTGTTCCTGGAAATCGAGAGCGTGAACCTGCTGCGCGACCGGCTCGGCCTGACCACGCTCGAGCAGCTGCTGCATGTAGTGGGCCGCATCCTGGGCGAACGCGCCGAGCCGACCCCGGTGGCGCGCTTCGGCGACGGCAGCTTCCTGGTGCTCGACCGCGAGCGCGACGAGGCCGGGCTGGAGCTGCTGGCCACGCAGCTGCGCGCGTCGCTGGTGCAGCATCCGTTCAACGTGCAGGGCCACCCGCTGCGCCTGCGCGTATCGGTGGGCGTGTGCTCGATGAAGCACCGTTTCGGCGAGGCCAGCGACATGCTCAACGCGGTCGAGCGCATGGCGCGCGAGGCCCGCACCCACGAGAAGGGCGTGAAGCGCTACGAGCCGGTGAAGCCGAGCGAGGCCGTGCGCGAGGCCGCGCTGGTGAACCAGATCCGCGAAGCCATCGCGCTCAACAGCCTCGAGCTGATCTACCAACCGGTGGTGGCCGTGGCCGGCAGCGACGATTCCCAGTACCAGGTGCTGCTGCGCCTGCGCGGCAGCGACGGCAAGCTGCTGCCCGCGGCCGAGGTGATCCCGCTGGCCGAGCGCGGCGACTTCATCGGCGACATCGACCGCTGGGTGCTGCAGGCCTCGCTGAAGCTGGTGCGCGACCGCCGCGCCGAAGGCCGGCCGCTGCGCCTGTACGTCACCCAGTCGGCGCTGACCCTGGCCGACCCGGCCCAGGCCGCCTGGCTCAAGGCCGAACTCACCGCGCACGACGTGCCGGGCAATTCGCTGGTGATCGAGCTGCGGCTCGAGGACGCCGCCATCCACGCCACCACCGTGCGCGCCTTCTGCGACGCGATGGTGGACGACGGCGTGCAGTTCTGCCTGAGCCAGTTCGAGGCCGGCCAGCACGCCGAGGGCCTGATCGAGCACCTGCCGCTGAGCTTCGTGAAGCTGGCGCGCAAGTACACCACCAACAACCTGTCGTCGGGCATGCGCGACGAGCTCAAGGTGCTGATCGAGCGCTCGCACCGCCGCGGCCTGGAGGTGATCGGCCACGGCGTCGAGGACGCGCAGTCGGCCGCCACGCTGTGGATGAGCGGCATTGATTTCATCCAGGGCAACCTGGTGCAGCAGGCGGACCGCGACATGGACTTCGACTTCCAGCAGGCCGTGCTTTGAACGGGGTGCCGTTCAAGCCCAACGATGCGCTGATCGTGCGTTGGCTGGCGCTGGCCGGTGCCGCCGGCGCCGCGATCGCGGTCGCGGTGGGCTACTTCAACGATGACGGCCTGTGGCAGGCGGTGGCCCTGGTCGCCGCGCTGCTGGCGGTGGCCGGCATCGCCGGCCTCTGGCGCGCCTTCCACCTGCGCAACCGGGCCCTGGCCGTGGTGGCGCAGCAAAGCGGCGAGCAGGACCGCGAGGTGAACGCGCTGCAGGAAGAGCTGGCCCTGCATCGCCGCCTCGAGCGCGAGCTGACCGAGGCCAAGCAGGCGGCCGAAGCCGCGATGATGGCCAAGGGCGAGTTCCTGGCCACCATGAGCCACGAGATCCGCACGCCGCTCAACGGCATCATCCCCATGCTCGACCTGCTGCTGAGCTCGCGCCTTCAGCCCGACCAGCAGGACATCGTGCGCACCGCCTACACCTCGGCGCGGCAGATGCAGCGGATCGTCGACGACATCCTCGACTACTCCAAGCTCGAGGCCAACAAGGTCCAGCTCGAAACCACCAGCTTCAACCTGCGCGAACTGCTCGATTCCGTCATCCGCCTGATGGAGAAGCCGGCCGAGAGCAAGGGCCTGCGCCTGAACCTGCAGGTGGATCCGTCGGTGCGCCTGGCCGTCCGCGGCGACCCGGTGCGCCTGCGCCAGGTGCTCACCAACCTGCTCAGCAACGCGGTGAAGTTCACCGAGCGCGGCTCGGTCACGCTGGCGGTCACCCGCCGCGGCGAAAGCCGCACCCAGCACGAGCTTCGCTTCGAAGTGGCCGACACCGGCATCGGCATCGCCAAGGACGCGCGGCTGTTCCGCGCCTTCAGCCAGGCCGACGCCTCGACCACGCGCCTGTACGGAGGCACCGGCCTGGGCCTGGTGATCTGCAAGCGCATCGTGGACCTGATGGGCGGCAGCATCGGCGTGGATTCCGAGCCGGGCCGCGGCTCCACCTTCTGGTTCGAAGTGCCGCTGACCAAGGCCGCCGGCGACATCCAGGGCCAACGCGCCGACCTCAACGGCGCCCGGGTGCTGCTGCTCAGCACCGAGGCCGGCCTGCGCCAGCGCCTGGGCCAGTCGGCGCCGAACTGGGGCGTGCAGCTGACGCAGGTCGAGACCACGCAGGACGCGCTGACCCGCCTGCGCACCGCGCTCAGCCGCGGCGCCAGCTGGAGCTTCGACCTGCTGATCGTGGATTTGAATTCGGTGCGCAGCACGGCCATCGCCCTGCACCGCAACCTGCGCCGCAGCGCCGAGCTCGAGGACCTGCGCGTGGTGTACCTGCAAGGTGAGGACGCCGTGGCCGGCGAACTGACCCAGGGCCCGCATTCGCTGATGCTCTCGCGCAGCATCGGCGGCAACGAACTGCGCAGCGCGCTGAGTGGATTCCTGGCGGCCGAGGCGGCCGCCAAGCCGGAGGACGTGGAGATGCCGCTACCCGAACGGGTGCTGGTGCCCGACGCCGCCGACGTGCCCGAGGACGCCGCGCGCCCCGCCGGCCGCCTGCGCGGCCGCGTGCTGCTGGTCGAGGACAACCCGGTGAACCTGATGGTGGCCCAGCGCCTCGTGGGCCTGCTGGGCCTGCAGTGCGAAACCGCCGACAACGGCGAAAAGGCGCTTGAGCGCATGCTGCAGGGGAACCTGGACGTAGTGCTGATGGACTGCCAGATGCCGGTGAAGGACGGCTACACCGCCTCGCGCGAGTGGCGCCAGCACGAACTCACCCAGGGCCTGCCGCGCCTTCCGATCATCGCCATGACCGCCAACGCCATGGCCGGCGACCGCCAGAAGTGCCTGGACGCCGGCATGGACGATTACTTGTCCAAACCGGTGGACCGCCGCCTGCTGGAAGCCACCATTGCCCGCTGGCTGCAGCATCGGCCCGTCGCGGAGGCCAGCGACGACGTCGCGCCGCCGCTGGCCGCGCGCCCCGGGGCGCCGACGCCCGCGCCTTCGCCCGCCCCCGCGCGCGCACCTGCCCCGGCCCCCGCCGCCCCGGTCGCTACGCCGCGCCCCACGGTCCCGTTCCCGCCGCGTCCGGCTGCCCCGGCCACCGCGAATCCGTCCAGCCCGCTGCTTCGCCCCGCCGCGCCTTCGGCGCCCGCGCGCCCCGCCGCGGCCGCGCCCGAACCCTATTCCGCCCAGCTCGGCCCCGACACCCCGCCGGCGCCACCGCCGGTGCTGGCCAGCGAAGTGGTGGACGAGCTGCGGGCCGTGATGGGCAACGAGTACCTGAGCCTGGTGCGCCTGTTCCTGGAAGACGCGCCCAAGCACGTGCAGGCGCTGGAAGCCGCGGCCACCGCCGCCGACATGAGCAAGATGGTCGCCCCCGCGCACACGCTGAAATCGGCCGCGGCCAACCTCGGCGCGATGGCCCTGTCGGCCGCCGCCAAGCGCATCGAACTCGGCGCCCGCCAGGGCGTGCTGCCGCGCCCGGCCGTGGCCGTGGCGGTGCTCGAGTCCGAGTTCCGCCGGGCATCCGCCGCCCTGAACGCCCTGCTGAAATAAAAAAAGCCCGGCCAATGGCCGGGCTTTCTCGTCATGCGATGACGCGGTGGATCAGTAGCCGCTGACGTCCAGGCGGCCGTTGGTCAGCACCTTGCCCTGCAGCGACGGCGTCGGCACCGCCGAGCCCAGGATCGCCGCCTTGATCTGCGCGGCGGTCGAGCCCGGGTTGCGGTAGGCGTACAGCGCGGCGGCGCCCGCGACGTGCGGGGTGGCCATCGAGGTGCCGTTGTAGCTGGCGTAGCCCGAGCCGACGGTGGCCGTGCGGCCCTTGCCGCTCGAAACCGGCACGGTGGAGACGATGCCCGAGCCCGGCGCGCCGATGTCCACGCTGGTGGCGCCGTACTGCGAGTAGCTGGCCAGGCCGCCGGCCGAGGTGGTGGCCGCCACGGCGATCACGTTCGGGCTGGTGTAGCCGCTCGGGTAGGCCGCGGTGGCGTCGTTGTTGGCGCCCGAGTTGCCGGCCGCGGCGATGAACAGGATGTTAGCCGCGTTGGCGCGGTCGATCGCGTCCTTCAGCGCCTGCGAGAAGCCGCCGCCGCCCCACGAGTTGTTGGTGGCGACGATGTTCAGGCCGTGGCGGACCTTGAGGTCGGTGAAGTAGTCGACGGCCTTGATGGCGTTGGCGGTGGTGCCGCCGCGGCTGCCGAGGAACTTCGCGCCCATCAGGCGCACCGACCAGCACACGCCGGCCACGCCCTTGCCGTTGCCGCCGACGCCGCCGATGGTGCCGGCCACGTGGGTGCCGTGGTCGTCGGCGGTGCCGTCGAAGACCGAGCTGTTATTGCCGTCGAAGTCCCAGCCGTACACGTCGTCGGCCAGGCCGTTGCCGTCGTCGTCGATGCCGTTGCCGGCGATCTCGCCCGGGTTCTTGAAGGCGTTCGCGGCGAGGTCTTCATGCGTGTACATGTAGCCCTCGTCGATGATGCCGACCACGACGTCGCCGCAGGTCGCGCCTTCCGGCTGCGCCCAGGCCTCGGCGGCCTGGCTGCCGTACTGGTTGGCCGGCGAGCTGGCGTCGCCGTACATGCCCCAGAGGTTGCCGCCGGTGAACAGGGTGTCGTTCGAGGTGGCGCTGTGGCTGACGATCCAGTTCGGCTCGGCGTACTCGATGTCGGCGTCGGCTTCGAGCGCGGCGATGGCGTCGGCCAGGCTGCGGTGCCCCTTCACCGACAGCAGGGCGACGTCGCCACCCACGCCGCGGCCATTGCCGTTCGGCGACAGGTTGTCACGGAAGGTGCCATTGGCGCGGCCCATGGCGCGCTGCTGGGCAACGGCGTCGGTGCCGTCGCGGAACTTGACGATCAGCTCGCCGGCGACGTGCGGACGGCCCTGCTCAAGGTGGGCGCGAACGAGGTCCGGGCGACCGCCGGCGACGGCGGTGGAAGCGAGGCCCAGCGCGGCCAGGGTGGCGGCGGCCAGGGCGGTGGTGCGGAGAATCGACTTCATATTGCGAGAGCTCCCCAAAAATGAAAGCCCGCACCGGAATAGGTGCGGGCGTTTCGGACGCTATCGCTGTGCAACGTCGCTGTCATGTTGCGACGCACCACACACTTTTGACCTTCCTGAACGAATGTGGGAGGGGCTTCAGCCCCGATGCCTTCCGCCGGAAAGCATCGGGACTGAAGTCCCTCCCACAGAGGTACCGCGAGTCAGCTGCCGATCTTGGTCTGCAGGTAGTTCTGCTCGCCCAGGCGCTCGATCAGGGCCAGCTGGGTCTCCAGCCAGTCGATGTGCTCTTCCTCGGACTCCAGGATGTCGGCCAGCAGCTTGCGCGACACGTAGTCGTTGGCGGCCTCGCAGTCGATGATGCCGGCCTTGAGGTCGGGCACCGCCTGCATCTCGAGCTTCAGGTCGCACTCCAGCGCTTCCTTCGGCGACTGGCCGATGAAGAGCTTGCCCAGGTTCTGCAGGTTCGGCAGGCCGTCGAGGAAAAGGATGCGCTCGATCAGCTTGTCGGCGTGCTTCATCTCGTCGATCGATTCCTTGTACTCGTGCTCGCCGAGCTCCTTCAGGCCCCAGTTGTTGAACATGCGGGCATGCAGGAAGTACTGGTTGATCGCGATCAGTTCGTTGTACAGCGCCTTGTTGAGGTGCGCGATGACCTTGGCGTCGCCCTTCATGGCGGGCCTCCTTTTCCGTGGACAGGCCGGCACCATACCCCCGCGCGAAAACCCGTGCTGAAACAGGAATCGCTCCCGTTCTCACCCAAGGTCTTGGGGCAGGATCTGTAGGAGGGCCTTCAGGCCCGAAGCTTTACGCCGCGACCGCAAACACCGGCAACGGCAACGCCTTCACGGCGCGCGCGTCATCCAGGATCTCGCGGGCGAACTCACCGCAGGTTCCGCAGCCGCTGCCCAGCCCGGTCCGCATCGTCAACTCCGCCATCGACCCGCAGCCGGCCTCGGCCGCGTTGCGGATGTCCTGGTCGGTGACGCCGTGGCAAATGCAGACGTACATGGGGGAATCCATGCAGGAATGGGAACGGTTCGCATTCTCCACGCAAATGCGAACCATTGTCAACAGCATCCCGCCCTACCGCCGCCCCCGCCCCGCCGCCGCCTGAACCGGCTGGATCAGGGCATTCAGCAACTCCCCCGCCTCCGGCACGGCCCCTTCGCCGGCCACGGCCCGCGCATGCGGCGCCAGGTGCTGCAGGGCCCGCACGTAGACCTCGCGCTTGAAGCTGACCACATGCTCGGCCGGGTACCAGAAGTCGACCCAGCGCCAGCTGTCGAACTCGGGCTTGTCGGTCAGGTCCAGGCGCACGTTGGCCTCCTGGCCGGTCAGGCGCAGCAGGAACCAGACCTGTTTCTGCCCGATGCACACGGGCCGGTTGCCCCGGCGCACGCAGCGGCGGGGCAGGCGGTAGCGCAGCCAGCCGGGCGTGGAGCCGAGCACTTCCACGTGCTCGGGCAGCAGGCCGGTCTCCTCGCGCAGCTCGCGGAACATGGCTTCGCGCGGCGTCTCGTCGGTGTTCATGCCGCCCTGCGGGAACTGCCAACCGTCCCGGTTGACCCGCCTGGCCCAGAACAGCCGCCCGTCGCCGTGCATGAGCACGATGCCCACATTGGGGCGATAACCGTCCGGATCGACCACGAAACGGACTCCAAAAACTTCACTGCGGCCAGCCTGCCACACCCCCGCGCGCCCCCACAAGCCGGGACGCACAACATTGACAGGAGCGGCCAAACGGCCCAGAATTCGCGGCCCTGTCTGCAACGGACAGCGCGCAGTACCCGATGGCTATGTAGCTCAGCCGGTTAGAGCACAGCACTCATAATGCTGGGGTCGGTGGTTCGAGTCCACCCATAGCCACCATCGTTTAGCGGTATCAATCAGTTAGCGCTCTTACGCCTCCTCTTCAGCCAAGTGCTACAGGGAGTGCTACAGGAAGTGCTACACCGCAGAGGAACTGTCTACACTTCGCGCGTCGTAATCCCAGGCCAAGTTCAGGCCCTGGTGGGCCGTGTCGAGATCCTTCGAAGCCTTCGGACCACAGACCTGCGGGAAGCTCGCTGGCGCCTGTCGCTTTGGGAGTCCCACCTGGGAGTCATGTTCAGACTGATAGCCCAGCGCCGAAAAGTGATGACCCGCGATCAAGCCCAGAAGCTCGTACAGGCATTCCTAGAATCCACCTTCGACGACCTCGAGGCCCGACTGGCGGAGCCCAGGCCCGATCATGAACACACGGAGGCTGTCAAAGGCGCTCTCGAGGAGTTCGCAGAGCAGCTATCGCTGCAGCTTGTCGACGGCAGTCTTTCCCACTTGCTTCCATACGCCCGCGAGCAGGCGCCGGACGGCTCTGACCAGCATCAACGCGAGCTGGCTCGAAAGCTCACCGAGATAAAGCTGCATGCTGTGGAGGCTGAGCTGGCCGCATTGGGGGGTCGTCCACTCCCACCGAGACCAGTCCTCTCGTCGCCAACCGCGTCTGCCAGCCAGCTCCTTGACCAGGCCGGCATCGACTCCCCCAGCGTTTCCCAAGTGGCATCTCAGTACTGCGAAGAGCGAATCTCCGCGGGAAAGTGGAGCCATAGGACTGCCAGACAGAGCCAAAAGATCTTTGAGGTGATCGCCTCACTCCTGGACGACGCGCCTGTCGGGTCGATATCTAAGGCCCGCATCCGTCAACTCGGGCTGGAGATCATCGAGCTGCCAGCCAACATGACCCAGAGGTTTCCCGGCCTCTCCGCCAAGGAGGTCCTGGCTCAGCTTGGCGAGGGAACCCCGGTAGATCGCTTGGCGCCGAGAAGCGTGAACAAGTACTACATGCATGTCCGCAGCATCTTCGGATGGGCGCAAGAGCACGACCACATCGCCCAGAGTCCTTGCGTAGTGCTGAGAGACGTTGAGGAGGGACGCGCGCAGGACGCTCGCGACGCTTTCGACGACTCCGACATTCGCACCCTGTTCGCCCATCTTGCGACCGCCCAACGCCGGGACTACGAGCTATGGGTGCCTCGAATCATGGCCCTTACCGGCTGCCGAATGGGCGAGGCGGCTCAGCTTCGGAGCCAGGACGTGCGACAGGAAGCGGGGGTCTGGGTCTTCGACTTCAACGAAGACGATGAAGGTAAGACCTTGAAGACGGAGAACAGCCGCCGCCTAGTTCCAGTTCACCAGAGATTGCTTGAACTCGGCCTACTGGAATGGGTCGACACAAAGGCGAATGGCTACCTTTTGCCCGAGTCGATGAGGAAGACGGACCGTCCGGAACGAAGCAACATTGACCGGCTATCCAAGCGTCTTTCGGCGCTTCTCCGAGGGTCGGGAATCACGGATGAACGGAAGGTCATGCAGAGCTTCCGCTCTACAGTGGCAACGCGACTCAAGAACGCTGAGGTACCGGAGTACGTCATTGCTGAGATTCTCGGCCACGAGAACGACAACATCACGACGGGCCGTTACGGCAAGAAAGCAGACCTTGCGGTCTTGAAGGGCGCTATCTCCAAGCTTGATCTACCCGTTTAGCCCGACTTCCCGGCATGCATGGCTCGGGAGATACGCCTCGGGGCAGCCGGCGTGCGTTCTCTGTACTGCCGGGCGAGGTCGTCCAGGAGCCCCTCCAGTGGCCGAGCCACATCCTCGAGAGAGGCGCCAAGGTGCCTTAGGACGCGACCCCGGCTTGCCGGGTACTTGCGGAGTTTGGTGACTGTCTCCTGACCGCTGGCGGTCATATGCCGCCATTCGCGGTGTGTACCGCCCGCCAAGCGGTTAAGCAGCTTGGCTGTCTGAACAAGCCGGTACTCCCTCTTCCGCTCCGGGGACGGGTCGGACTGGTGCGCTAGCTGCACAGCGATCCAGGCTGCTAGAAGTTGCCCAGGCTCTACCCGGCGCTCTGCGAGGGCCGCCCACGTGTTCTTGGCCCTGACCTGGGGAGGCTTTCCGGCAAGTCTAAAAGCCGGCTCAGCCCGCCCGGCCTGGTGGTACTTGTCCAGGACCAGCTCTCTCGCTGACGCGACCTCCGGTCTCGTGGCATTGGCGAAGAGCCACTCAAGAGCGAACGCCCTTGGACCGGTCAGGTCCGCGGCTCGATAGCTCGGCTTCGAGTAACTCCCGTGGCGCAGATAGTGCGCGACATGCTTCGAACAGTAGTTTCGGTCGAGGCCTTGTTGCAGGTGGGCACGTGTCATCCCCGTGCAGCCCAGGACTGCACAACCCCGGGGAGCAGGTATCTGCCTCTTTATCCGGCCCTCGACCTCGATTGACCGCTTCGACCGAAGGAGGTTCATGGCTTATGCCCCCCTCTTACGGGGAGCCCCATGGATTGCTTAAAGAGGGAGAGAGTGTCCACCGTCACAGGCACCTCCCAACCCAGCACTTCCCTTGAGCACCTCAGGAGAACCTCCTGGGCCACAGCCACATGGGGCACCCCTACTAAAAGGCAGTCATGGACAGGGAGTGCGTGCACCCCCGCCTCCTTCAACGCTAGGAGCGCCCTGACCGTGATCTCACTCTCCAGGAACATGAGCTCCATCCCGACCCCCCTGTAGAAGAGAGAGCCCAAGTTCGGGTGCGCAGCGTTGATTCTCCTCTCCACGTCAGGCCAGGGCTCGCGCTTGAAGTACTGCCGACCCCCGCTAGGCATGCGGCGTAACGGCTTACTAGACGAGAGAAGCGCATTGAGGACCATCTTCACGCCTTCCCGCGGGTACCACGGGTGCGCATAAAGATCACCCTGCGGCGGCTCGACACCGGCCAGGGCATACGCTGACCGAACGGCCATCTGCGCGAAGTCGAGGGACGCCACCGGACAGCCGGCGATGAGTAAGTGCTGTAGCCGCGCACGCGCCCCAAGGTCCTGCCAGAAGCCGTGATAGAGCCTGCCACCCTGTCGGAGACTGCCGTTGTTAAACACCCTGCGGAGGAACCTCCGCCGGGTATCAACCGCCTCGTCTCCAGTCCAGGCTAGGTCTGCCTCCTCGAGCCAGGCATTGATCTGAGCCATCTCCTCTCGGTACCGATCCACCTCCGGTATCGCGGGGAGAGCGAGGGGCGGAGCTCCGATTTCGGTGCTCGCATCTCTCAAGATCAAAGTGTCGCCCTGGAACTCGAAGTTGCGGCCGATGTCGTCATAGCCAATGCCGCGCTCGTCGATTGCCTGAAGGAGCCACTCGGAGGCGCGGATGCGTGTTCGTCGGGCGCGGAAGGCTGTTCGATAGCCCATCTGGACCTCTAGGAGCCCCGCCTCTGCCATGTAGTGGACCAGTGGCGCGATGGCTTCCGTCATAAAGGGAGCACGCCGTTTGCGAGGACTGAGCTCAGCCTTGGAAAGCTCGATGGTGATCCATGAGCCCGGGGCTTCGATCGCACGATGCGCGGCATCGGCAATCAGGGCTGAAAGAGCGGCGCG
This sequence comes from Arenimonas sp., assembly GCF_036275555.1. Classification (GTDB taxonomy): domain Bacteria; phylum Pseudomonadota; class Gammaproteobacteria; order Xanthomonadales; family Xanthomonadaceae; genus Arenimonas. Next base: position 6,518 of record NZ_DASUDO010000009.1, on the reverse strand, counting down.
CACGATCGCCTCGTCCCTGGGACGGCGACGTCTAATCCTGGCCTCTTGATGGTCCAGGAGACTCATGGCCTCTTCAATGACGCTTAGAAGCCCCTCGGAAGCTGGACGCTTGGCGGGGTCAAAGGAACGGTCCTTCCTGTAACGTTCCTCGTCAGCGACTGTTTCATGCATAAGTGCGCAACTCGTACCCATCCGGGCCAACGCGGGGTGGGAAGATAGGACAGGGCCAGGGGAATGTCGACACCTAGGTTCCTGCAGGAGCTTGCCCAGGGAGGGCCTATGGACCACAACAACATCCCCAGCTTCACCGAGGGCAAGATCTACAAGCGAGGCGACATCCACGACAAGTTCGGCGGAAGCCGCCAATCCGGGATATCTGCCTCCCGGCAGGCCCCCGCGATCTTCATCTTCACCGGGGAGAGCGGGAAGCAGTATGGGTACGAGGATTCCTGGGATGCCGCCGGCCAGGTCTTCACGTACACCGGCGAGGGGACAGAGGGCGACATGACGATGACCGGCGGGAACGCCGCGATTCACGACCACGTCGCTGACGGGCGAGCTCTGCACCTCTTTGAGGCGGTACCCCAGTCCGGGATGGCCCACCTCCCAAAGGGGGAATCCAGAAAGGGCTACTGTCGGTACGTGGCAGAGATGCAGTGCGCAGGTTTCATCGTCAGCAAGGGACTAGACAAGAAGCAGACGCTCCTCCGGGACCTAATCCAGTTCCAGCTGGTCAGGGTGGGAGCCGTCCAGGAGCTTGAAGAGAAGGCCAGCTCGGCAGGAGCCGGCACCGATGAGGCCACTCAGGCACCCCAGACTTCGCCTAAAGGCTCCCTGGCCGACCTGAGGGCGCGCGCGAAGGCAGCGTCGACATCCCCCACCAAGAAGTCCAATGACGCACGGCGAACGCTCTACGAACGATCCCAGGACGTTGTTCGGTATGCGCTGGCTCGCGCTTCAGGCGTGTGCGAGGGCTGCGGGGGGGCAGCGCCCTTCGCTCGAAAAGATGGGACACCGTATCTTGAGGTCCACCACGTAGATCGGGTTTCCGACGGCGGCCTCGACCTGCCCCAAAAGGTGGCTGCGATCTGCCCTACGTGTCATCGAATGATTCACCACGGAGCCGATGGGTCGGAGCTCAATGACCAACTTCGGATCAGAATCGCCGCTCTAGAAGCGAAGTACGACTAGCTGTTCCTTGGTTCCGCAAGGCTGACCAGCTGCCAGCTCGATCTTCGCTGCCCATTCGCGCCGTTCGAATGGGTAGGTCAGACACACGCCGACAGCAGGACTCCCCACCGGGTATACACAACCCGTTGTTGTATATGGGCTTTAGCTCGTTTTCCGTCCATCTTTGGGCCGCCATGGCAACCAAAGTTGCGACATTGTGTTGTTCCTGAGGCGGAATGGTGTTGACTCTGAGCGAACAGTAAGGTAAGCTACTCCCTGTCGTTGGATATAGAAGGATTCATCTCGAGCTGTAACTGAACACCCGCAAGGGTGTTCGCGGGGGCTGAGGCTTGGCCCCTACCCCCGCCCACGCGGCCATCGTCGACGTCCGTCGTCGCGCGATCCGAGCCGGGCCGGCGTCCATCGTCGGATCTGGTGCGGCCCGAGGGGCGACTTAGACCGTCTTCGAGAAAGAGACGGGGTTGGTTGTGGGGGGTGACAAAGCTAGCGGTTACTTCAGCTGTTCATGGCCTTGTTTGGTGATCGAGAGATAGCGACTTCCTCCGAATGGTTCGGGGGCGGGAACTATCGCCAAAACAAGGATTAACACTATGACCAGCAACGGCAACACCAACGACAACCGCAAGCAGCCTGAGGACAAGAAGACCGTTTGGGTCTTCACTTTGAAAACCGTGATGGTCGGCGCCTGCACGATTTACCGGTACTACCGGCTCTTCAAGCGTGCGTATGACTACCTGGCAGAGTTCTTCAGCTAACCCCCCATAATCCATTCCACCCCCTTCACCACCCTAAAGGGGACCAACATGTTTTCAGACGCATTACGACTGATTCGAACTTTTCACCAGATTAGCCAGTCAGATCTGGCCGGCTCGCTGGGCATCTCCAGGTCCTACCTTTCCGAGCTGGAGTCGGGCAAGAAGTCGCCGAGCCTCGAACTGCTCCAGCGATACTCAGAGCACTTCGGCATGCCGCTTTCGGCCCTAATCTTTTTTTCCGAGAACACGGACGAGCCTGGAAAGGATCTTAAGATCAAGAAGCTTCTTGGCGAGAAGGCGATCGCCATACTTCAATGGATCGAACAGCGAGCAAAGTTTAAGGACGCCGCTTAGTTGAGCCGTCGGATCACACAGTACCCAGCGCATCAATCCCCGTTTTTCAGGGTAGCCTCGAAGCGGAAGCTCGCACACCTCTTCGGTCTCACGGTACCTGAGCTTGAGGCACTGTTACGCCACGAAAACTACAACGTCTGGCCAACGCAACAGAAGCTTTCGGAGCAGCTGGCGGGGATTAAGCCGCGAAAGTCTCGAACCATTCAGCATCCGAAGTCAGCACTCTTCGCGATCCACGCTCGGCTGGCTTCTCTTCTGGCAAAGATCGAGAAACCGAGTTTCGTAAAGTCGGCGACGAGGGGCGTTTCTTACCTTGATAACGCCACCGCCCACACCTCGCCGGGCAACACCATTAAGGTGGACATCAAGAACTTCTACCCCTCAGTCACAAAACTGCAGGTGAAGAAGTTTTTCAAGGTACACATGCAGTGTCCGGGTGACGTGGCGGACTTGATCGCCCGCACCTGCTGCCTGGATGGAAAGCTTCCCACAGGTAGCCCGCTCAGCCCCATCCTCTCCTACTTTGCCTGCAGCGATCTTTTCCTCGAGATTCGCGACATAGCCGCCGAGCACGACCTCAACTTCACTCTTTATGTTGACGACATGACTTTTACTGGAGCCAAGGCGAACAGGGCCTTTGCTTCAAGGGTGAATGGAATCTTGAAGCGTCATGGTTTCGTCGGCCACAAGGCCGCTTGCATTCCGGATGGGGAGCCAAAGGTTATCACTGGGGTTGCACTAATCCAGGGCGAGAGGAGCCTCCCGTTCTCGCGGCAGCGTCGCGCAAGAATGTTTGAGACTGCATTCTGGAGGGCCGCAGACGAAGAGGGCATAAGGCTTCTCGGAACCGCTCTAATCGGGCAGTTTCGTGAGGCGGCACGCGTGGAACCAGGAATCGAGTTTCGTGCGGCTCCGATTCTCGACAGAATGCAAACCCTCGGGATTACGCCCGGCAAAAAAGCGCCAGGAACAAAAAAGAAACGGCGGCGCACCAGGTCACATCGGGTGAGCTCGATACGAGGCCTCGTCAGTCAGGCCCTGAAGGCTAATGCCCCAGTTCAGACACCGCATGACCAAGACACTTCGGCCGGACGGGAAGACATCGACTCCGGGACACCTTAGTCGGTCATTCCACGCAACCCAACACCGCCAAGCGGCTGAGCAGGTTCCGTACCGAAGACTTATGCCAACGCTTTTCACGAGGCGTGAGCATGCCCCGCGAGTTCAGCGCCTCCGCTAGCGCACCGAGTGAGTTAAGACCGGTGCCATTTAGCTCAGCAATGACGGGGGCCAAACGCCGTGCATGCAGATCGGCCCCCGCCACCACTGCTGCTACGGCGGCGTCGTTGCCTTTCCCCGCGCGCCTGATCGCTTCCGCCCCCCTTGGGTTGCCCAGGCGCTGACCTCGAGCGCGAGCGGCGGCCAATGCCTCCTTGGTACGGCGAGAGATCGCCTCTCGCTCCTGCTGCGCCACCAACGCCATGATCCCGACCGTTAACTCATTGGCGTCGGGCATATCCGCAGCGACGAACCTAACCCCGCTGTCTCTCAGGGCCAGCAAGAAAGAGGCATTGCGGGAGAGCCGGTCCAGCTTGGCGATCACTAGGGTCGCCCCCGTCACCTTCGCGAGGTGGATCGCCCGTGCCAGCTCAGGCCGAGAGTTCACCTTGCCGCTCTCGACCTCCGTGAAGGCCCCCACGATGGCGCCGCCTCGAGCGTTCGAGTAGGCCTGAATCGCTGAGAGCTGGGCCTCCAGGCCTAGTCCGCTCCGGCCCTGCTTGGCTGTCGAGACCCGCATATAAGCCACTAGCTTGGACACCGTACAAACTCGCCTAACGTTGGTTAGGCAGAACTATACCCCTTGAAAAGATTGTGAGCAACCCCAGCTCGATGTCCAGAACTGTGATCTGCTCAACAGATTAATCTTGTGATACTCTGTATCTGGGCCACTCCTTATGTCTTTCGTTTGGAGTGCCCAAAAGAAAAGAGCCCACTCCCTGGGTGCAACCAGGGGGAGCTCTTTTCAACAACAAGCAGAGGTGCAACTCCGCTCGAGCAACGTACAACAAGATCGGAAAAGTATAACGACGCATTGACAGCTAATAGGTTAATTTTTCGTTAATATCTGAAAACTTTTTCGCGTACTGCGGTTCGACGAAGTTGCCTCTGTTGGACGTGCTCTTAAGCCAACAAAAGGAAACTTCAGAAATATGGGCACCATCAAAGATATACATTCACTGACTGTCCGCACCTTGGTACGCCTTGCCTCCACGCCGGAGGAGGAACTTGAAGAAGCGCGCCTCCGGGATGCCCAGCGCAAGCCGGGCGACCCGTTGCCCTTCCCTCTCCTGTACACCATGCGACTGAAGAACGCAGGGAAGGACGTGTTTGGGGGCAAAGGACTCGCCGCAGCCTACCTCCGGGTCAACACCTTTAACGAGGCACTGCAGCTCAAGGCCAGGTCGGTGATTGACGGGTTCCAACACATCATTGACGCGAATCCGAGCATTGACTTCACGCGCAAGCCGACCCCGAAGGATTGCTTCGGAATCATCGGCGGCACCGCGCTGAAGATGAGCCCGGACAGCATCGGAACCTCTGAGACGGGCAAACCGCTGTTCATGTTCTTCCATGTGGTCGACGCCCCTCGCACCGATGAGGCGGTTCACCTGCTGCTTCATGCTGCCCAGTACGTGGCTGATGCCCGAGCGCTGGATGCCGAAGTAGCGCTGGTAGATGCACCGCGAAGGCGCCTTCTTCGTTTGACCGAAGAGGTGCAGGAAGAGGTGGTTATCGCAGCGTTGCGAGACGTCCTCGGACAGATCCAGAACTGATGCACCGTCCGGCGCCGCCCCTCCGGGCGCGCGCCGGATGTTTCTCGGCGCGCCCCCCGCCAGCCACACCCGGCACGGGGGGAATGGGACGCGCATCCGGGGCTCAAGCCCCCCTCGAAGTTTTTTTCGCAAACGGTGAAAACTTGCTACCAGACTGCTACAGTCCGGCCGGCTTGTTTAATCTCGTCCCGCGCGCAAGTGCCTGACTGATAACGCCGCCCGGCCAGTGGGTTCGAGTCCACCCATAGCCACCACATTGAACCCGCATTCCTGCAGGTTTTTTTGGTCCCGTAACTCAGATAACCACGGCGCCGAATCTTTTGCGCGAGACCCATGGCGCACCCGTTCGGTGACCACGCTACTGAACCGACCAAGGCTCGCGTAAGCTGGATTGGCACAACAACTTGAGGAACCGCCATGCGTTTTCGTATCGGCGAGTTTTATCGCTACGCCAAGCCGGCGGACGCGAAGCCAAGCCACGTTGATGGACTGCCGAATTTCCACTTCATCATGTGGACCGAAGGCATGCCCCGGATCCAGATGGAAAGGGGAATCGCCGCGCCAGCGCGAACAATCGCACCTGACGGTGTGCGCGTTGCCGCCTTTTTCCTTTCCAGCAGCTACAACAAGCGGGGCTCGTTCGAAAACCCGTGGCATGACGAGATCGAACCCGACCGAGGCTATGCCAGGTACTACGGAGACAATCGAACACCGGGCAATGACCCTTCGAAGGCCCCAGGCAACTCAAGCCTTCTCGCGCAATTCGAATTGCACGCATCCCCCGACCCTGAGAAGCGACAAAAAGCGGCGCCACTTCTCGTTTTCCGTTCAAGTAAGAAGGGCTACAAGGAGTTCTGTGGCCTCGGCATTCTGACAGGCGTCCAACGCGTCACTCAGTACGCCCAACGCAACGGTGGATTCTTCACGAACTACCTGTTCGAAATTGCCCTGCTGACGCTCACTGAAGAAGACGAAGGGGTTGCTGCCGTGTGGCTCAGGGACCGCCGGGACTCGAAGCTCTCTGCCACCGTAGCCAACTCTGCTGCACCTAGTGCATGGGTCAGCTGGGTCCGGTACGGTAAACCAGTTATCGAAAAACTCCGTCGCCGGGTTGTCCGCTATCAGATTGCGCCAAAATCCGACCAAGTGCCGGGATCGAACACAAGCGAGCGTAAAGCGCTCGAGACGATTTACAACTATTACGACGGCAAAAAGGCCCGATTCGAAGCTCTCGCAAGCATGGTTTGCGAATCAACGGTGCGCGAGTCGGGCGGAAACTACCAGCGAGGCTGGCTTACGCGCGGCACCAGCGACGGCGGACTGGACTTCGTCGGCCGTCTCGACGTTGGTGAAGGTTTTGCTCGCACCAAACTGGTAGTACTCG